>JAUIBR010000012.1 GCA_030427705.1 bacterium
GCCCGCTTCAAGACGAAGCACGACGATCTCCGCAACCTGCCTAACGAAGTTGCAATTCAGCTTAACGACACCCACCCCGCCATCACGGTTGCTGAAGTGATGCGTATGTTGGTTGATGTCGAGGGGCTATCGTGGGATTTGGCGTGGGAAATCACCCAAAAAACGGTGGCGTACACGAATCACACGCTCCTCCCAGAGGCGCTTGAGAAATGGCCAGTGCCGATGTTCGAGAAGCTCCTGCCGCGACATCTTGAGATTATCTACGAGATCAATCGACGCTTCCTGCTCGAAGTGCACGTTCGCTGGCCAAACAATGATGAGCGCAAACGTTCCATGTCCATCATCGAGGAATCGACGCCAAAGAAGGTCAATATGGCCCACCTGGCCGTCGTCGGTTCGCACTCGATCAATGGTGTCGCCCAGCTGCATTCAGAGTTGATTACGTCTCAATTGCTTCCGCAATTTGCTGATTTGTACCCGGACCGGTTCAACAACAAGACGAACGGTGTCACGCCTCGTCGTTGGTTGCGGCAGTGTAATCCCCTTCTCGCCGAAGAAATCACCAAGCGCATCGGTCCGGATTGGGTCGCGAACCTGGGGCAGGTCGAGGGATTGATGAAGTTCGCTGATGACGCGGACTTCCGCAAATCGGTGCAGGAGATCAAGCGCGCGAACAAGGAGCGCCTGTCCAATATCATCGAGGAGCGTCACGGATGGCGTCCCGACCCGGACAGCATCTTTGATGTGCAGGTAAAACGTCTGCACGAGTACAAGCGTCAGCTTTTGAACTGCCTACACATCGTCGCGATGTATCAGTCGATTAAGGAAAATCCAAAGGCAGCAATCACGCCCCGCACCTTCATCTTCGGCGGCAAGGCTGCGCCTGGATATGCGATGGCCAAGCTGCACATCAAACTCATCAATGATGTCGCTGAAATCGTGAACAACGATCCGGTCATCGACAATCGGCTCAAGGTCGTCTTCCTTGCGAACTACAACGTTTCGCTAGCGGAGCACATCATTCCTGCCGCAGATGTTTCGGAGCAGATCTCGATGGCGGGCAAAGAAGCGAGCGGGACCGGAAACATGAAGTTTGCGATGAACGGCGCGCTGACGGTCGGCACCTTGGATGGTGCGAATATTGAGATTCGGGAGTGCGTTGGTGAAGACAACTTCTTCCTGTTTGGCATGAATGCCCAGGAAGTCCGCGACCGTAAGAAGGCTGGTTACAACCCCGCCGCTGTTATCGAAGAAACGCCACAGTTGAAGGCGGCGATCGATCTCATCGCGTCCGGGTTCTTTAGCCCTGATGACCCATCTCGATTCCACCCGATCGCCAACGATCTCCGCGCGAATGACACGTACATGCTCTGCGCTGACTTTGACGATTATGTGCGATGCCAGAAGGAAGTCGGCGAGACGTATGCCGACCAAGACGCATGGGTGACGAAGGCGATTAACAACATCGCTAAGGTCGGCAAATTCTCAAGCGATCGGACGATTCAGGAGTACGCTGACGATATCTGGGCCATCAAGCCAGTGGCAGTGAGCCTCGATTAGCCGCATCGGCGTTGCGCGAAACGCGCAATTATGGAAAGTTTGGGCAATCAATTTCCTCTAGGGCACCCGCATGGATCGTCGACTTGTCGACCACTTTGTAAATCAAGACCTCATCTCGCGCGCCGAGATGCAGCGGGCCATTCTGCGTGCAAAGAAGAACAAGATTGGTGTCGTGGACCAACTGCTCAACTCGGAGCAGCTTGCAGAAGACGTGATCGCTCAAGGCGTGGCGCAGTGCTACGGCTACAATTTGCTGGACGTGAGCGACGGGTTTGACGCTGACCCAAACGCGTACAACCTGATCTCGGGAAGCGTTGCAAAGAAGCATTCGGTTCTGCCCTTCGAGCTCGACGGAGATGCCGTCAAAATCATCGTTTTCAACGCGGAGTCCGTGGCGGATGTCCTTGGGACGCTTAAGACAGCGACCGGCGGCGACCCTGAAGTGTTTGTGGCGTCGAAGTCGTTCGTCGAATCGGCCATCGGTCACTACTACGATTCGAAAGAATGGCCAGATAAGCCCGATAGTCTCATCTTCGAGCCTGAGCCGATCTCGGATGCTGAAGAACTCGACTTGGATGTCGATGAGGTGTTTAGCGATCTGAAACGCCAAAAGACCGGCACAAAGAAACCCATCATCATCGACGACCCTCCGACCACAAACGATACGCCGACGCGAAAGGTGCCAGTTCCACCAAAACCTCAAGCGGCGGCGATCTCGAAACCCAAGACGGCGAAGCGACCCCAGATTGTTCAGAAACCAGTAACGCCGGAACCGCCAAGCGAAGAGGAAGTCGCAGACGTGCAGGCTGCGCTGGACGATTTCGATGCATTCTTGGACCAGTCTGACTTCCTGTCTGGAGCCCCTGGCGTTCAAACCGATGCCGACCCATTGGCTGATGATTGGGCCGAGAAGGACGACGACGGAGGTTTCGATCTCAGTGGATGGGATGACGTCGAAGATGTCGACGAGGACGACGAACTTCCGGAAATGCCCCAAGAGGGTTTCGACCTGTTCGAACCGTCCGAGGTTGAACTCACGCTCGCCGATATCGTGGACCGGCAGCAACGCGCAATCAGCAAGCTCCATCAGGAGTTGAAGGGACAGCGCGAAGTCGTCTCCTCTCTCGTCGATATCCTGGTTGAAGAACGCGTTATCAATCGCAAAGAGCTGATGAAGCTTGTGAAGAAGAAGCGCAATACCTGACGCATGTTGAAGTTCCTCATCGCCATCTTGTGCCTTTTGCTCGTCGGTTGTCCGGAGTCACAGGCACCAACGGTCGTCGACACGTGCTCGAAGTCGGGCGAAAAATGCCGAATTCAGAAGGGCCAGCTCGGCGTCTGCATGATGCAAACCGATGGGTCGTTCCACTGCGCTCCACAGCACTAATCCTTGTGTTGCACGAATTCTGACATCCTCATGTTGTGGTGGTGCTTCAAAGCAGGTATGAGCAACGTGGTTGTAACGTCGGTTTAGTGATGTCGGACGAAAAGAAACGTAGTGGCGCGGGGAACTTCATACCTCTCCTTTTGGGCGGCTTAGTGTTGGGGGCGTTCGGCTTCTACATGGCCATCAGCCACGACTCGGCGGCGAGTTCGTCGGGTAAGCATGCCAAGGCAGAAGCCGCATCAGCCGGCCTGTTGCCGGAAGACCTCGATACGACCAAGAAGTCACAAAAATTCGAGCTCAAGGGCATGGAACCTACGATGCAAATGAAGATGAGCCAGTCTTCCATTCGCATGAAAGAAGGTGCCCCAGATGCACTGCTGACGAAGGTCAATCTGACCATCACCGACGAGGTGAAGAACGCGTCAGATGGGCAGATTACCGTCGACCGCAGCTACTCGGACGTTGCGATTCAAGTAGAGCAAAATGGCAAGCCCGCGCTTGAAGAGATTTCGCCGCAGGTCGCACAGCTGTTAGATACTGCGACGCACCAGCTCTCGGTCACGTCGACCGGTGAGGTAAAACAGTTCAAACTGACCTCAAGCCCATCGGCCCAGATGCGTCAGATGATGGCCATCCTGAAGGATGCGACGATCATGTCTTTCCCTCGATTCGCCAAAGCCGAAGTTGTGCTCGGTGAGTCGTGGTCGCACGAAGCGCCGTATCGCGCCGGAAGTGACGATGACCGTGTCGCGTTCACCGGGTCCTACACCATGGCCAATATGTTTGTTGGTACGGTGAAGCGCGACGGACGAGAGCTGGCGGTTATCAAACAAGACATCAACGGAACCGGCAAAGGTCTTTGGAAAGACGTCCAGGGCAAGACCTCAGATGTCACCTCACATGGTCTCGGGACGGCGGTCTGGTTCGTCGATACCACCAAGGGCACGCTCGTCAGCTCGAACGTTCAGTTTGAGCAGGTCACCACAGCGGGTGGCGGACTCGGGGTTCAAACCACGACTACGGTCGAACTCTCGGCACTCAAGTGACCGAGTACCGCTTCGAGTGCACGCTCTGCGGTCAATGTTGCCGACAACCCGGCGATCTGTTTTTTGAATCCGACGATGTTCGTCTCGCGGCCGAGGGCCTGAACATGAGCCCGGGCGAATTCATCGACAAGTACCTCGCCCCTGACTACGACGGCACCCTTTTACTTTCCGTACCGCAAAACAGCGCATGCCCGTTTCTTGTCGACTCGAAATGCAGCATCGAAGAGTTCAAGCCCAAACAGTGCCGGCAATACCCGTTCTGGGATGAAATGCTCGACGCGAAAGCCTGGAAGGAAGAGGCGGAACACTGCGAGGGAATTGGCCGCGGCGAGCCTTGGTCACCGGCTGACATAGCGGCGTACCGAAACCGCTGATCGGCGAACCAGCAAATGAATAAATCGGGTATCTGTCCGTGTAGTACTTGTATGCAGTTTCCCGACGTGCGAGAACCTGCGACGTTGATTTTTGAAGATTGAAGGCTCTGTTATGAAGCGATTCATTGCCCTATTCATCTTGATGCTCATCCCGGCCACCGCTGGGGCCCAAGACGCAACGACCCCTGAGCAGGTCGCGAAGAACATCCAGGCGTTCTACAAGTCGACCAAAGACTTCCAAGCCAAATTTGAGCAGACGTATTCCGACGTTGCTGCTGGCGAAGAGAAGAAGTCATACGGCCGTGTTTACTTCAAAACGCCGGGCAAAATGCGGTGGGATTACTACGCCGGCAAAGCATCGAAAAAGCGTGACAAAATCTATGTGAGCGACGGCAAAATCTTCTGGATTTATGAGCCGGAGTTCCAACAGGTGTTCAAGCAATGCCTTGCGGACAGCCAACTTCCAACAAGTCTGCGCTTTCTTATGGGTCAGGGCGACCTCTTGGGTGAATTCAACGTATCGTTTGCAAAGAAGAGCAGCGCCGAAGCGCCGATTCTGAAGCTCGTCCCGAAGAAGCCGACCGCAAAATACAAAGAGCTTGAGTTCAAGGTCGACCCTAAGACGTTCCAGGTCGTGCGGACCCGCATTTTTGACCCGTACGGCAATATGAACACGATCGAATTCACGTCGGGTCTGGTGAATCGTAATCTTCCCGACCGCGGATTCGCGTTCAAAGTTCCCAAGGGTGCCCGCGAAATCAACCCGCAGAAGTCGTGTAAGTGAGCCTGCCCTTCCCCGCTGAATATCGGGGGACACTTTGCCATCCGGATGGGATCAAGAGCTGCGGCGCCTGCTGCGGTGTCTACAACTTCAAATCGGCGAGCGCGTCATCCATTGGCGCTCGGCTGGCGAATAGCGCGCAGAACCTCAAACATCACCCAAAGAACGACGAGTGGGCACGCGAATATGCGGCGAATCACGCCGTTCCCGATTCTGAAAAACTGTTGGATGGGCTTCGAAACTGCCACTTCGCGGGTTTCATGGACGAGGACGACGGTAAGCCGTGCGGCCGAATTGGCTGCCTGGTGCATCCCCAAGGAAACGATGGATGGGATGGCCGAGAATTCGGGGTCTATGACCGAGATACCTGCGAGGACTATCTGTGTGCAGCCCATCAGGTGTTGAAAGAAGCCGAGAAGTGGCTTGTCATCAACGCTGTCGAGGACAGTTACACGTACGGATTGGTCATTACGGACATCCGTTTTGTGCGTGAGCTGTTCGAGAGGACGGCCGATATCAACGGCGAATCTGTGGTGTGGAGCCGTTTGGCGCGTCCTGCCGCCAAAGAGACAGCGCGCGATTACTTCAGTTTGAAATCAGACTGGGAGTTTGGTGGCTCCGACGCCATCTTCGGCCAACTGCACGCTGGCGAAGGTCTCGAGACGCCTCGACGTGAGCCCCCTTGGGCCCAACTCGGTTTGGAACCTGACCCGGTGGACACCGCCTTGACGTGCCTTGGGACCGAGGTGAGCAACCTCGACGACCTACGCCTTGCACGGAAAATCGTACGAACGAAGATTGCGGCATTTGCAGATGCGGTGAGCCAGTAATGGACTGGACGTTTGCGCTGACCGTTGGGTTCGCATTAATCGCGATCGCGCTTATCGTTTGGACGTTGCGCGGCGGAAACGATAAGATGTGATTTCACATTCTGACGGTGGTCCGAGATGAAAATACGTTGGTGGTTATTGGTTGTGTCCCTGTTGATGGCGGTTGGGTGCGAAGGTTCGCTCGACACGAACAATGACGTGTTCGATGTGAATGAAGAACCGAACAACCAGAACAATCAGAACAACGTCAACAACATCAATAATCTCAATAACATCAACAATATCAACAACGTAAACAACAGCAATAACGTCAACGTAAACAACTCAAACAACCTCAATAACAACGACGATATGGGGTCTGACCCATGCGCAAACGTGACATGTGGTGCCAACGCAATGTGCGATGCTGGCATGTGCATGTGTCTGACGGGGTTCATCGGCGATGCGAACGCAGGCTGTACACCAGCTGATCCCTGCGCAAGCGTGACGTGTCCCTATGGCGCGACATGCTCAGGCGGCGTGTGTGCTTGCGATGCGGGCTTCAATGACGATGGAAATGGCGGGTGCACGCAGGTGACGCCGGGCGACACGGCGAATCGAACTCGGATGGAGGTTTGCACCAAGTGGAGCACTGACGTCGCTCTGCAGGCCTCTGAAACCTGGCAGGTTGAACCTGTCGATATGTGCGACCCGGGTGTCATGCATCCGGACCGACAAACGGACGCGCTGCGTCGGGCTAGTTTGTACCGATGGCTTGTGGGTCTGCCGGCGGTGACCTCAGACGCATCCCGGGTTCAGATGGTGCAAGAATGTGCAACGACCCTGGCGGCGCAGAATTCGGGGCTGACTCACAATATCCCTGACACTTACGCATGCTACACACAGCTCGCTGCACAAGGCGCAGGTTCGAGCAATCTGGCTCAGGGCGTCACGAATCCCGCCGGGACGGTCGACCTTTACGTCGGCGATCGTGGTGTGGCGAGCCTCGGACACCGTCGATGGGTGTTGAATCCCGGAATGGGTCGCACCGCATTTGGCCATCGTGGCCGATACTCGTGCATGTACGCGTTCGATCGCAGCGGCAGCGCCAACCCCGATTACGTCGCCTATCCCGCGCCCGGCTTCTTCCCGAATCAGGCGCTGAGCGGTCAATGGAGCTTTGGTAGCACCAAATACGGATTCAACGCACAAACGACCGTGACCATCACGAAAGTGTCTGATGGCACTCCACTAACCGTGAGTAATGTCAACGTTCCGGGCGGTGGCTACGGCATTCAAGTCGTGGCGTGGACGGTCAGTGGCCTCGAAATGGATGTCGAGTACGAGATTACGGTCGATGGGCTGACCGGAAACCTAGGCAGCACGGTCACCTACCGAACGACCATCACCAATTGTTGAGCCCCGGCCTCCCCACAATCAGCATAAGAAACCAAGAACTTCTTGACTAAATCCGGCGGGTTTTGTTCGATTACGGGGACTTGACCCCGGGATTCAGGTGTTTAAATCCGGCGAGTCACGGATAAACCTTAAGTAGCGAGGCTCCCAAAGTTGGACCCTGACCCTGAACCCTCTAGTTGGTATTTCGTAGCTATTCTGGGCTCAATCGCCCTATCAGCCTACATTTCAGCTGTCGAGACTGCGCTGACCTCATTGGGTGGAGCCCGAGCACAGAAGCTTGTTGATCAGGGTGCGCCTTGGCTTCGACTTTGGCTTGAGCGCTCAAGCATGGTTATCACCTCCGTCCTCATCCTGAAGACACTGGCGATGGTGGTGTCCGTGGCGTTGACCGTCGACTTCACCAGCCAATTGCTGTCCCCGGAAGAGTTCCGACAGTGGGGTATGTGGGTCGCCATCCTTGGTATGACGTTCGTTACCCTCGCGCTGACTGAGATCATTCCGAAGGCGGTCGGAAAACGTTGGTTTGAACCCATCGCAAACATTGGCATTAGGGTCCTGCGTGTCCCCTACTTCCTGTTCTATCCGATAAACTGGGCGTCGGCGCGTTTGAGCTCGGCGATTGTCCGCAGTATTGGCGGCGACAACGTCAACCCGGGACCGATTACGTTCGACGAGATCGAGTACATCATCAATTCACACAAAAACGCGGCAGAAGATGAAACACCGCGTGAGCGACTTCTGCGCTCCGTCGTCGAGTTTCCTGACATCCTGGTTCGTGAGGTGATGGTCCCACGCACGGACATGGTTGCGCTCGACACCGAAATGGATGTGAACGAGTTGGCCGAAGTCCTTGTGGAATGTGGGCATAGTCGACTTCCCGTGTACGCCGATACCATCGACGACATCGTGGGTGTCTTCTTCGCGAAGGACCTGCTCAAACACTTCAATGAGACTGGTTCGATGAAGGGGTTTGAGACCAACGACCACCTACGTGCCCCCTTCTTTGTGCCTGAAAGTAAGAAGATCGCTGTGCTGTTGAACGAATTCCAACGACAACACATCCACATGGCGATCGTGGTCGATGAGTTCGGTGGCGTCAGCGGGCTAATTACGCTTGAAGACATCGTCGAGGAGATCTTCGGAGAAATCCAAGACGAGCACGATGCTGAGGAAGATGAACTGAAGCTACAGCCTGATGGTAGCGTCTGGGCCGATGCACGCGTCCCAATCTACGACGTAGAGGCCTACTTCTCTATCGACCTCGCCGACGACGAAGGTGAGTACGAGAGCCTCGGCGGCTTCCTTTTGGAACAAGCAGGCGAAGTGCCAAACGAAGGCGATGTCTTTGAAGTTTCCGGGCTAAAGTTCAAGGTCATCGAAGCCGACACCAAAAAGATCAGCTCGGTTGAGATCACGCAATCTGCTGCGTTGGCCTCGTAATTCCCTAAGCGTTGGGGTTGCAGCCCCGACGACAAATGGGCATAAGGTGCACCGCGAACTTGAGCGCGTGCACGATGTCCGAAGTATCCCCAGATAAACCCGGAAGACCGCTACTGCGGCTGTTTCCAATCTTGGTCCTGAACGTGGTCGAGCTGGGGATCGCTCTGCCGGTTCTGCCTGCACTGGTCTACGCAGCAGGCGGCGATGCCATCGACGTTGGTGCGATGTACACCGTTCAGGCGATTGGGCAATTCTTGATGGCGCCAGGATGGGGTGGTCTCAGCGATCGTTTCGGACGAAAGCCGATCCTATTGGCTACCTTCTTATTGGCCGCCGTGTTCGAAGTCCTGACGGCCCTGGTCCCAACCTTGGCTCTCATCTATGCGGTTCGATTCGTCGTCGGGCTTTGCGCGGGCAACGTCGCCGCGGCATCGGCGCTCATCGCGGATGTCACAACGGATGAGGACCGCAGCAAAGGAATGGCCCTGGTCGGAATCTCATTTGGGTTGGGTTTTACCATCGGACCTGCGATCGGCGCGGTCATCAGTCACTTCGCCGGCTCGGGCATGGGTCCTACCGGGGTAGGCGCACCGTTTGTTGCGGCTGGCGTGTTGAGCGCCATTACGTTCCTCATCGCGATCCCCGTACTTTTTGAGCCTCGCCGGGCTGAGGAACGCGCAGCGATCAGCGAACGGCGCCGTCTATCTTGGGAAGTCGTCCGCTCGTACCTCAAGCGTCCCGCCTTTGTGACGATGTGTGGGATCTTCTTTACCTACACAATGGCGGTTTCGATCTTGGAAGCGACGTTTTTTATCTTCGTGGAAGATCGATTCAACTTCGGTGCCGTGGAGGTTGGGTACGCGTTCGCTGGATTGGGCCTGCTAATGGCGGCGGTTCAGGGGAGCGTCGGGCGAGTCAGCAAGAAATATTCAGAGACGGCGATGGCGCTAGGTGGCGGATTGGTTGTTGGGGCTGGGCTGATCGCTGCGCCGTTCGCGGCCACGGCAGTCATATTCCTAGCGTTGGCCGCGTTCTCAACGATCGGCCGTGCCTACTTGCACCCGGCGCTGCTATCCGCGGCTTCAAAGCAATCGCCCTCTCCCGACGAAGTCGGGCGAGTGATGGGTTTGGTCCAGAGCTCGGGCACGATGGGACGCATTGCGGGCCCCGCGCTAGGTGGTTGGCTTTTTGCCCAGGTGGCCACCGGCGCACCTTTTTGGGCAGCAGGTGGGATCATGACGATCTCCATTTTAGTCTGGTTCGTGGTCTACTCACGAACTCGGTAAAAAAATCCGACGATGCGGAGGCGCAAATTTGGTTTCAATTTTTTTTGAAAGTGTTTGAAATGGCCGCCCCATGTTGTTAGTTTCGTGCCCGACCCGTACCGCTAAGATGAGCGGTTATCTTTCTTTCCAGCCTCGGGTCCCTAACTGACAAAAAAGTATGCGTTTGTACGAGTGCACTCGTGCGCTTTGTCCCGCAATATTTGCGGCGAAAAGCCGCGAATAAACTTGTTGACAAGGAATTCAGGCCTATGGGATATAGCGCCCGATTTCGCCCCATGGCGAAAAATTACAGTCCGTTCGGAGTAGTAGCCAAATGAATACTCGCTACCTCACCGTCCTTGGTCTCACGACCATCGCGTTATTGATCACAGTTTCTGCGTGCGTGAATCCTCGTAAGGGATACGCACCTATTCAGCCTATTGCATTTAGTCACCAACTACATGCAGGCAAGAACGAAATTGCATGTCGATACTGCCACGTGAGCCCAGGTGAGGGACCGAATTCCTCGGTCCCCGGTGCCAACACATGCATGAATTGTCACAGTCTCGTGAAGACGCAGAGTCCCGAGATCCAGAAGATCCGCCAAGCCTGGGAAACCGGTGAGCCGATTAAATGGGTCAAGGTACATGACCTTCCAGACCACGCTCGATTTAGTCACCAGCCGCACCTTAACTTCGGCTTTGACTGCAGCGAATGTCACGGACAGGTCAACTCGATGGACGTGGTATCCACGCAAAACCAATTCAATATGGGTTGGTGCGTGAACTGCCACCGCGATCCGAAGCACAACGCGCCCGTCGACTGCGTGACGTGTCACTACTGATTACGGCTTTTTTGAGTGGAAGACGGCCTGCCGCCTTCAGAATGAGTAAATGCCATGACTAAGCAACGACCTGTAGAAGGTTTTGCACATCAACCCGACGCAATTAAAGGCGTCGACGCGAAGTTCAAGCGCACCGATGACGGTGTGTCTATCGGTTTCGGCGATGGTTCGGAACCGTTGAACGTCTCCCGTCGCGAATTCATGCGAATCAGCGGTGTTGCTGCAGCGACTGCAGCAATGACCGGAGCTGGTTGCAGCGAGTTCCGCAACGACGTCGACTACCTTGAACCTTACGTCGATCGTCCCGAAGAGATCCGTGTTGGGTCGCCAAACTACTATGCCTCCGTCTGCTCCGGTTGCGCGGCTGGTTGTGGTGTTTTGGTGACGTCGCGAGGCGGACGTCCTGTGAAGCTTGAGGGCAACCCTCAACACCCGCTCAGCAAGGGCGGACTTTGCAGCCGTGGCCAAGCGTCCTACATGAACCTCTACGACCCTGACCGTGCTGCAGGCGCGCTCAAGGTCGCAGAAGGTGGAGCACACCAGAAGATTGCATGGGACGAGCTTGACCGAGCTGTCATCGCAGCTGTCGAAAAAGGTCGCAGTGGCGGCGGAATCGGCATCCTGACGAAGACGTTCTCGGGAAGTGCACGTCAGGCCCTGGTCCAGCAGATTCAAGCTGCTGTGCCGAAGGTCAAGCACTACGCATACGACGCCCTGGCAAGCGAAGCGCTGCTCAAAGCAAGCGAAGCCTGCTACGGCTCGGCGCATGTGCCGCACTATGATTTCTCTAAGGCTGACTACATCGTGTCGCTCGGAAGTGACTTCCTTGGCACGTGGTTGTCCCCAGTTGAATTCACGAAACAGTTCTCAAGCCGTCGCGACCCAGAGGGTAACTTCAACAAGCTTGTTGCTTTTGAAGGTGCGATGACGCTCACGGGCGCAAACGCAGATGAACGACATCGCGTACGCCCTGACGAACTCGTTTATATCGGTCTGGCGATCGCACACACCGTAATGGTGACGCGTAAGACTGGACCGCTCGCGAACTCCGGAGTTGTCCGGTCGTTGGCAGCGTTCACGCCTGAAGCCGTCGCAGGCCTCACCGGCGTCAGCGCCGAAGAACTGACCAAGGTTGGACAAGACCTCGCCGACCACGCGGGCAAATCGCTCGTCGTCGCAGGTGGCCTCGCAAGTGGCTCCTCAACCGGTGTTGCCCTTGAGGCGGTCGTCAATATCCTGAACGCCACGCTCGGAAACGAAGGCGTCACGATAGACCGCAGCAGCCCAAGCAATCAGCAGCTCGGCTCGTTGGATAGCTTGAAGGCGCTCATCGCAGACATCAACGCCGGGAAGATCGACACGCTCATCATCGATGGTGCGAACCCAGTCTACAGTGCTCCCCAGACCCTGGGTCTTAAGGAAGCACTCGAGAAGGTCGCATTTGTCGTCAGCACCACTGACCGCGTCGACGAGACGTCGGTCCACGCTGATTACCTTGCACCTGCAGGGCATGCACTCGAGGCATGGGGTGATTCGAATCCGGTTCATGGCGTGTACGCCATTCAGCAACCAACGGTTCAGCCGCTGCATGACACTCGCGGGTTTGAGCACAGCCTGATGGTTTGGTTTGGCCAAGCGATCCCGAACACGTTCGACGCGTTCCTCGCAGCACCAAAACCAGCGAATGAGAACCGCGCGGAAGGCGTTCCAACCGACCCAGGTCCTTGGTACCGCTACATCCGTCAGCACTGGAACAAAGCGGTATTCCCGCTCGCAGATGGCCTCGCCACCTTCGATTCGTTCTGGAAAGACACACTCCGACGTGGCGTGTTTGTCTCGCGTCAGAAAGCACCTGCTGCCCCATCGCTCAACGCGTCACAGGCAGCCTCGTTGCTTCCAAGCGCGCTTCCTGAAGCTGCCGCGGCTGCACAGCCTTCGGACTTCAGCAAGAAGAAGGTCCAACTCTTTGCAAGCGCGACGCTGTATGACGGCGAAGCTGCGAACAACGGTCACCTTCAAGAGACGCCAGACGTCATCACGAAGCATGTCTGGGGTTCATACGTCATGGTCTCGAACCAGACCTTCAAACAAGCTGGCCTCAAACAAGGTCAATACTTGTCGGTCAAAGTCGGTGACTTCGAGCGTACGTTCCCAGTCATCGTTCAGCCTGGCCTGCATGACGACATCATCGCCATCCCGCTTGGCTACGGCCGAACGGCAGCCGGCGTTGTCGGAAACGATGTCGGCGCAAACGGATTCCTCTTCACCAGCGATCTCGATGGCGTACGCCAATTCGCCGGTATCGAAGCTGAAATCAAAGCGCTGAACGACGGCGAGCAGCCTGCCATCGTGCAGGGTGCCCAGGTGTTGGACATCAACCGCCGCTCCATCTTTGGTCTGACCTCTCTCGAAGAGTACAAAGCGGACCAAGGCTCAGGCATCCACCAACACTCTCCGCTTCCAGACCTCTGGAACGCACACGGCTACACCACGAAATGGGGTATGGCCGTCGACATGAGCAAATGCACCGGCTGCAGCGCTTGCGTTACCGCGTGTCAGGAAGAAAACAACATTCCAGTCGTCGGCCGCCAGGGCATCCTGGAAGGTCGCGAAATGCACTGGATGCGTATCGACCGCTACTACATTCTGCCGAATGAGGCAGACATGGTGCAGAAGCACTACCGAAACGACCCAATGCTCGAGCGTGAGCCTGTTGTGTCGTTTGGCGACTACATCGAAGACAAACCACGTGTCGCGATGCAGCCAATGATGTGCCAGCACTGCGAGAACGCCCCCTGCGAGACTGTCTGCCCGGTTGCTGCAACGATGCACTCCGCCGACGGTCTCAACCAGATGGCGTACAACCGCTGCGTCGGTACCCGATACTGCTCAAACAACTGCCCGTACAAAGTACGTCGCTATAACTGGTTCAGCTACACCACGAGCCGCGCGGACACGATCTTCGCTCGCCTCTACCCTGAGCTGAAAGACCACGAACGCTACAACGTCACGGAGCCACTTCCACGGGGCTACAACCCTGAAGTGACCGTGCGAAGCCGTGGTGTGATGGAGAAGTGCACATTCTGTGTGCAGCGTATCCGTCGTGCGAGCTGGCAGATGAAAGAAGAAGGCCGCAGCAAATTTGCAGACGGTGATGTCGTCCCAGCATGCCAACAATCATGCCCAGCCGATGCCATCGTCTTCGGAAACTTGGCTGATGAAACGAGCGCTGTCGCGAAGATGCACGCCAAAGCACGTGCCGCGTCGCCGCTCAAGGAAGTCGGCGTTGAGTCTTCGGTGGCTTACATGACTAGCGTCTGGAACACGAAACCTCGACCTGGCGGGCACCATGGCGGTCACGATGACCACGCGGCAGCCGACCACGAAGAGGCCGCGCACTAGACGCACTGAAGTACTGATTTGAACAGAACCACATTTACGTTGTTCGAGAATAGAAGATGAGCACAGCGACACTACAAGAGCTGCAAGGCGTGCCAAAGATGCACGAGGGGAAAGGTCCTCTCGGTGGCGTCAAAGCCGAGCGCGAAACGCTGGTAACGGGCGGAAAATCGTATGCCGACGTCGGCAACGATATTGCCATTCACACCGAAATCATGCCGACCAAACTTTGGTGGGGCGCATTTTTGATTTCGGCGCTGCTCGCCGGCGTATTCGTTTCGGCGTTCGCGATTTCGATTGGAACCGGTATCGGCACCACGGGCATCAGCCATCCCGTCGGATGGGGTGTCTTCATCGTGAACTTCGTTTTCTGGATTGGTATTGGCCACGCCGGAACGCTGATTTCCGCTATCCTGTTCCTGTTCCGCCAAAACTGGCGAACAGCGATTAACCGGTCTGCGGAGGCAATGACCATTTTCGCCGTGTTGACAGCGGGTGTTTTCCCGCTCTTCCACACGGGTCGACCATGGTTTGCGTTCTACTGGCTGCTTCCGCTCCCGAACGGCCGCGGTCCACTGTGGGTGAACTTCAACTCACCTCTGCTTTGGGACGTGTTTGCGGTTTCGACGTACGGAACGATTTCGGTCGTCTTCTGGTACATCGGGTTGGTTCCTGACGTCGCTCAGATTCGCGACCGCGCGAAGCACCCAATCCGCAAGTTGGTCTACGGAATTCTGAGCCTTGGTTGGACGGGCTCCGGCCGCGGTTGGCGCCACTACGAGGCTGCCTACCTGATGCTCGCCGGACTGGCGACCCCGCTCGTTCTCTCCGTTCACACCATCGTTTCCTTCGACTTCGCGGTTTCCGTGATTCCTGGATGGCACACCACCATCTTCCCGCCCTACTTCGTTGCCGGTGCTATCTTCTCCGGCTTCGGAATGGTGCTGACGCTCACCATCATCATGCGCGTGGTCTTCAAACTCGAAGACTACATTACGCTCAATCACCTTGAGTCGATGGCCAAGGTTGTGTTGACGACATCGATGGTGGTTGGAACCGCGTACATCACAGAATTTGTCATCGCCTACTACTCAGGCGTTGAAGGCGAGCGCTACCACTTCTCGAACCGTCTGTTTGGACCTTACTGGTGGGCTGGCCTCATCATGTACGGCTGCAACATGGCGGTTCCACAGTTGCTGTGGTTCAAAGCGATTCGCCGAAATATCCCCGTGCTCTTTGTCATCACGCTCTTCGTGAACTTGGGCATGTGGTTCGAGCGTTACGTCATCGTGGTGTCTTCACTCCACCGTGACTTCCTGCCGAGCTCCTGGGGTTACTACAACTTCAAGGCCATGGACTGGGCGCTGACGATTGGATCGTTCGGCTGGTTCATGACGATGTTCCTGCTGTTCTGCCGGTTCCTGCCGACCATCTGCATGTTCGAGGTCAAAGCAGTCATGGACCCAGATAAGGCTCTAGAAGCTAAGAAGAAGGGAGGTCAGTAATGGCCGACGAAACGAAAGACCAAGAAGAAACAGCTGAAGAAGTCGAAACGTCTGAAGCTGAGGAAACTGAAGAGTCTGAGGCTTCGGAAGAAGTAGAAGCTTCAGAAACTGAAGAAGAGTCCTCAGAAGCTGCTGACGACGAAGCTGACGACGCTGCTGGTGCGGCCGACGACGAGGACGAGTCAGACGAAGACGAAGCTGAAGAGTCGGAAGCTGAAGAAGCTGATGAAGATGACGCCGAAGAATCGGAGGCTGAAGAAGCCGACGAAGACGACGCTGAACCTTCGGAAGCTGAAGAATCGGAAGCTGAAGAAGCTGAAGAGTCGGAAGCCGAAGAAGCTGACGAAGACGAGGAAGACGAGGACGAGGCTCCTGCTGCGGTAGAAGCCGATCCCAACGAAGTCGAAACCTTGGATTTGACTCGCGAAGCCCAGAAGGCTGCTGCTGCTGATGGCGCAGTTGCTGGTGTGGCCGCGTTCTTCGAGCACCCAGCTCACTTGCTGTACGCCGCAGAAGAGACGCGCGACTCAGACTACGAGAAGTTTGATGCCTTCTCGCCCTTCCCTATTCACGGGATGGACGATGCATTGGGTGTTGGACGCTCTTGGATTCCCTGGGTGACGTTCTTCGCAGGCGCGACCGGGTTCACGATCGCCGCCTCCTTGCAGTTCGGCATCATGGGCTTCGACTGGCCGATGGTTTATGGCGGCAAGCCATTCATCGCATGGCCATCGTTCGTCCCGATCATGTTCGAACTCACGGTCCTCCTCGCTGGTGTCACCACCGGCTTGGTGATGCTCATCGCTGCCGGATGCTTCCGAAAGCCGTTCATCATCGATCCAGACATCACGAACGACCGATTTGTGCTTTGGATTTCTGCAGATGACCCACGCTTCAAACGCGACGGTGTCATCGACTACATGAAAGGTCTCAACCCCTCCGAGATTCGGACGGTTCGAAGGGACCAGAAATGAAAGTTATGAAGCAATTGACCAAAATTATCGCGCTGCTCGTCGCCGCGACCGTGCTCTCCGGATGCATGGACTGGTGGCCAGAATTCGGGATTCCTGCTGGCACTGAGCCTTGGGGCGAAATGAACCCAATTCAGGGCATGCACGCATCACCTGCTTTCAAAGATCAGGAAGCAGACTCGATGACGTATCCGCCGGTAGGTTCTGTCCCAACGTCGTTCCGACCGTACCCATTCGTGCGTGACGACCTTCAGAAGGCAGAAGCACTGAAGAACCCGGTTCCAGTGACCGACGATAGCCTCCGCTACGGAAAGATGGCGTATCAGACAAACTGCTACGTCTGCCACGGCGAGACAGGCAAAGGTGATGGCCCAGTTGGCCGGACGCAAGCTGCGATCAGCGCGACCGACCTGACGAGCCCAGCGATCCGTGAACACACGGATGGCGAGCTGTTCCACGTCATCACGAAGGGTAAAGGCAGCATGTGGAGCTACAAGTCGCAGCTGAAACCAACGGAGCGTTGGGCAGTTGTGAACTACGTTCGCGCACTGCAGCGAGCTGAGTTCCCAGAACCACAAGATTTAGAGCGAATGACGGAGTAACCACTCCAGCATTGGATTTGGTGTAAAAGAGCAAATAATGGCACACCACGAAGAAGCGAAAGCACCCCAGAAGTTCGAGATGTCGGCGAAGTTTCGCACGGCAATGATCGCCATGATCGTGATCGGCTTCGGAACGTTCGCCGCAGGCGCAGCGTCGGAATCGACTGCTAGCTATGCTTGGAACGGCTACCTGATTGGATTCTGGTTCACGATGAGCCTGGCCATGGCAGGTCCGTTCATTAACTCCACGCAGTTCCTGGCCATCGCTGGCTGGAGCGTGAGCGTCCGACGCATCGGAGAGGCATTCGGGATGTATATCCCAGTATGCATCTTCCTGTTCCTCGGACTCTACATGGGCGGTTCGCACCTGTACGCACACTGGTGGGACCCTGCCGTTGTGATGGGCGACCCAATTCTGGCGAAGAAGGCTGACGTCCTTAGTCAGGGCTTCTTTGCGGCCGCGGGTCTGATTTCGCTCGTCGCCATCAGCGCGGTTAGCTTCTGGATGCGCTCGACCTCGCTCAAGCAAGACGAGTCAGGCGACGCCAAAGACTACCCGATGCAGAAAGCTCAAGCGGCGATGTTCCTCGTGACCTTCGTCACCGGGTTCTCGTTCCTCGCTTGGATCTGCCTGATGTCGCTTCAACCACACTGGTTCAGCACCATGTGGCAAGTGTACGCGTTTGCTGGCCTGTTCCAGTCAGGTTTGGCTCTCATGGTCATCATCCTGCTGACGCTCAAGAAGCGCGACTACTTCGGCAGCTTCGTGGGTGAGCGCCAAACGCATGACCTGGGTCAGCTGCTGTTCGGCTTCACGGTCTTCTACGCATACATCGGGTTCTGCCAATTCCTTCTCATCTGGTACGCAAACATCCCAGAGGAAGGCATCTGGTACATCACCCGTTCAGTTGCACCTGATATCAGCACGGGCTGGGGCGCGATGACGCTCTTCTTGCCCATCGCTAAATTCATCGTTCCGTTCTTCGTCCTGCTCCCTCAAGAGCATAAGAAGAACAAAAACAATATCTTGCTGTTCGTGGCTTGTTGGTTGCTGTTCATGCAGCTCTACGAAGTTTGGTACTGGGTTGCCCCAACGCCTCACGACGACTCGTTCGCGCATGCACCTCACCTCCCATGGATGGAAGGTCTCATCGCAATGGGCTTCATCGGCGCGTTCGGCCTTACGGTCGGCACGTTCCTAGGCCGCGCGAGTTTGGTCCCAACCAAGGACCCATTCGTGCACGAGTCAATTGACCATCACCACCACGGCGTACGTCCGCCAGAACCCAAAGAGATCAAAATCTCCTAGGACTGACTTATGAAGTACATGAATCTCAAAACCGGTCTCGCGACCGCGATTCTTGTGGGTGGAGCACTTACGCTGATTCCAGTTGGACACGAAGTGGAGGCACAAGGAATTGGCCTTCGCAAACTGGACCAGATGCTTACGCCCACCTCGAGCACCATTGAACGCGGTGCGAAGGTTTACGCCACTCAATGTGCGCAGTGCCACGGCGCCAACGGTCAAGGCAACGGTCCAATGGCGGCCGAGTTCGAGCCTGCGCCTGGTGGATTTGCAGCCGGCAACTACAAGTACGGCGGTGGTCCAGTTTCCATCTACAACGCGATCTCGAAAGGTCAGTTGGGAGCAGGAACAACGACTACCAATGAAGCGGGCGAGACGGTGACGACGCCTGGTGCGAAGCACCCGGCCTTCCCAACCGTTGCGTATCAAGACCGCTGGGCTGTCGCTCACTACATCCGAAGCTTGTCTCCAGTCGCGAAGACGCTGACCGATTCGGCCGCGCTCACGAAGCAAGCTGAATTCGAAGCGGTAAACGGCGTCTGCAACGACAAAGTGAAAACGACGATTTCGGAGAAGGTGAAGCCACTCGGCGAGGACCAGATTACGAAAGGCAAGGAGCTCTACGCTGCGAACTGCGCATCATGCCACGGCGAAGCCGGTGCAGGTGATGGCGCTGCGGCCGCTGCGTTGAATCCTCCGCCACGTAATTTCACGCAAGCTGACGCGAAGTGGACGAACAACTCCAGCCCGCTAGGTATCTTCAAGACACTGGCTAACGGTGTCGCAGGTACCTCGATGGCTTCCTACGCTTCGCTTCCAGAAGAGGAGCGTTGGGCGCTGACGCACTACGTGCGAACGTTCGTGCCAGACCAAGCGAAGGTCGACTCGACCGAAGATGACGTCTTGGCTGCATGCCGCAGCTTGAGCGCTCCAGCCAAGCCACCATCAATTCCTGTCGCCATGGCGATGAAGGCGTTGGTCGAGGACTACGGCAACCAGCGTGAGCTTGAAATTTCAAAGTACGGCCCGGCGATCATCCACAAGGATGCTCAGACCGCAGTCGGACAGAACGCATACACCCAAAACTGCGCAAGCTGCCATGGTACGGCAGGCGCAGGAACCAAGGCTCACGGGCCATACGGGGCGTTCCCTCCATACATGTACATTCAGGTCGGTCGCCTTACGCCAGCGATGGCAGGCGGTACGACACAAGAATTCGCAGACCGAAGCCTTCGTGGCGTCCACGCAACGTTGCCAGACATGAGCGCAGCCTCACATCTGAGCAAAGCCGAGTGGAAGGGCTTGCACGCATACGTCGCAAGCTTCGACGGTAACGGCGAAGTGATTACAGCTGACCAACTTCCAGTGAACTCGGAGACCGAGGGCGCTGAAGGTGACGCAGCTCAGCCCGAAGACGGGCAACCAAGTGGCCAAGAAGCACCGGCTGCACAACCTGCTCCGGCCGCGCAACCTGCAGAGAAGCCAAGTGCACCAGCGCAACCGGCAGCAGAGGGTGGTGAGTAAAAATCATGATTAGTAAACGATCGAACAGACTGACAAAGGCGACCCTATTCATGGGTGTCGCCCTCGCAGCACTCCTTGTGCCGCTGATCGCGATGGCGATTCCAGGTACAGGAGACATGATTTCGATTCACTCCCCAGCGGGGCGTGAAATTTCCGACCTCTACAATCTGATCAGCAAGATTTGTCTTGTGATTCTGGTCATTGTGGAAGTCGTGCTCTTCACGGCGATCTTCAAGTTCCGCCGTCGGAGCGATGACGAGATGCCAGCGCAGATTCACGGCAACCTGAACATCGAAATCGGTTGGACCGTGGCTGCCGCCATCGTGCAGGTTTACATCGGTTGGGTGACCATCGATGTGATGTCTCGTACGGACAAGATGCCTGAGACCGAGATGACGGTTGAGGCTATTGCTTACCAATGGGGTTGGCAGTTCCGTTACCCAGACCACGGTGGAATGCTGTCCGACGACTTGGTCGTCCCGGCACACAAGAACATCAAGCTGGAAATCACCTCACGCGACGTCATCCACTCCATCTTCATCCCTCAGTTGGGTGTGAAGATGGACGCGGTTCCCGGTCGCTTCAACTACTGGTGGTTCAATGCTGACGGTCCCGTCAACCAGGTGCTCGCCGATGGCTATGAGCGCGTGGATGTGACGACCGAGAAGCGCGTGACGACCCGTCCCGAGCTGAAATCCAAGTTCCAATGGCTCTACGGTGAAAACACCTTCAACGGTCGCGACACCAAGGTGAAAGGTCTTGAGGACCGCGTCACCTACATGGCGCAGAGCCGCAAGGTTGAAGAAGTTTCGCCTTACGCAAAGTACGCAGCGGTCGAGTACGACGGCATGTGCACCGAGATTTGCGGCAAGGGCCACTGGAATATGTACTTCCGTACGGTCGCGATGACGCAATCGAGCTTCGAAGAGTGGGTCCAAGACATGCAGTCTGGCTCCGGCGAAGTTAGCGGCGAAGCGGTCTACAGCGCGAAGTGCTCGTCTTGCCATGGTGCCGACGGCGCAGGGTCTCCTCCGACCTTCCCTCCACTTATCGGAACGGAATGGATGAACGAGGACAAAAAGAACGAACACATCGAAGTTGTCCTCATGGGTTCCAAAGCATCGACGCTCTTGGGTGATACGACCATCGCAGGCGTGACCTACACCGGTGTCATGCAGCCATGGGGCGAAGTGCTCAATGATGCTGAGGTTGCTGCGGTCGTTAACCACGAACGTAACAGCTGGGGCAACAGCGGTGGCGAAGTTGATGAGAAGATGGTCGCCGACGCGCGAAAAGCTCTCGGACTTCCACCCTTCCCTGCTGGCGGCGCCGCACCGGTTCCAGACAGCGAACTGATGGCTGAAGGTGAGAACCTCTATGCAGCTTGCGCATCCTGCCACGGAAACGATGGCAAGGGGCTGACACGTGTTCCGAATCTCGCTGGAAACACGACGCTGTTGAGCGACGTGAAAGCGACGATCGGAATCTTGGTAAATGGTCAGGACAAACCGAATTGGCCTGGCAAGAAGACCGCGATTGGCGCGTCGTTGACCGATCGCCAACTCTCGGCCCTGTTGACTTACATGCGCAAGTCTTGGGGCAACGATGCTAGCGCAGTAACTCCTAGCGAAGTCTCGCGACTTCGTGACGAAGTGAAGCAGTAGGAGAAACGCATGAATCTGGCAAACCTCCCAGGATTTTTGGCCCCGTTGGGCAAGGACTCTGAAAAGAGCCTCCTGACCTATCTTCTTGAGTGGGCATACACCACGGACGCAAAGCGTATCGGTGTCATGTACATCCTTTTCGCTGCCGTTTGCGGCGTTATCGGGATGATCCTCTCCATCATGATTCGTGCTGAGCTGGCGACGCCAGGCTTGGACCTCATGACGGATGACCTCTACATGACGCTTCCGGGCATGCACGCATCTGCGATGATTTTCTTCTTTATCATCCCGATGTACGCAGGCTTCGCGAACTTGATCATGCCGATTCAATGCGGCGCACCTGACATGGCGTTCCCTCGCTTGAACAACGCTGCGTTCTGGTTGCTCCCACCGGCGGCGATCTTCGCGTTCTCATCGTATATCGTATCGACCGCACCGCAGTTCGGCTGGACGGCGTATCCGCCGCTCTCGAACTCGGTCTACAGCCCGCAGCTTGGTGCTGACCTGTGGTTGGTCGGACTGATTATCGTCGGTACGTCATCGACGATGGGTGCAGTGAACTTCCTTTCGACCGCATTCAATATGCGCTGCAAAGGAATGACGCTCTTCCAACTCCCACTTTTCACGTGGGCTGTCATCGTGATGAGCTTCCTGGTTCTGGCTTCGACGCCGGTTCTCACCAGCGCGCTCATCATGCTGAACTTGGAGCGACTGTTCCCTGAAACCTTCTACTTCTTCGCACCTGAAGGCGGTGGTGACCCGATTCTGTACCAGCACTTGTTCTGGTTCTACTCGCACCCCGCTGTGTACATCATGATCCTGCCTGGATTCGGCATGGTCTCCGAAATCTTCCAGACGTTCTCGCGTAAGCCGATCTTCGGTTACCACGTGATGGTTTGGTCGATGGTTGGAATCGCCGTCCTCGGCTTCATCGTTTGGGCTCACCACATGTTCACGTCGGGTATCGGACTCTACGTACGTATGGCGTTCATGTTCCTGACGATGCTCATCGCCGTTCCAACGGGTATCAAAATCTTCAGTTGGCTCGGAACGCTATGGGGCGGAAGTCTAAGCTTCAAAACCCCGATGTTGTTCGCGCTCGGATTCCTCGCGATGTTCACCATCGGTGGCCTCTCGGGTGTGGTTCTGGCATCGGCAGCTGTCGATACGCAGCTTCACGACACGTACTACGTCGTGGCGCATATCCACTACGTTCTGGTTGCAGGTTCCGTGATGACCCTCTTCGCAGGTTGGTACTACTGGTGGCCGAAAGCCACCGGGCGGATGTACAACGAGCGCTTGGGACAGATTCACTTCTGGGGAACCACGGTCTTCCTGAACGTCACGTTCTTCGTGCAACACTACCTGGGCGTTCAAGGCATGCCTCGTCGCTATGCTGACTACGACCCTGATTTCGCGTTGGGCAACCTCATCTCGAGCTACGGTTCATTCGCACTGGCCGCAGTTCAGATCGTGTTCTTCATCAATATGTTCATCAGCTTCCGAAGTGGTGAGCGCGTTGGAGACAATCCTTGGAAGGATGGTACGTCGCTTGAGTGGACGATCGCATCGCCACCAGACCACCACCAATTCCATCATCCACCGGAATGGATTCCAGTGGAGCGCCATCACGGCGACCACCATGCCCCAGCAGCGGCTGAGTAATTGATTAAACCAAGTTTCGAACTAGGAACTAGAAATGGCTGAAATGGTAATCGGACCGGGTGAAGAGTCGTTTGGTGTACCCAACGGCAAGCTCGGTATGTGGACCTTCCTGGTCATGGACGCGATGACGTTCGCAGGCTTCCTTGCGGGCTACGCTCGACTCCGATGGAAGGATCCTCTTATCGAAGGAACGGCATGGCCGAATCCTTATGAGACGTTTGGCGTCTTCGGGATTCAGTTGACCGCGCTCAATACCTTCATCCTGGTGTGTTCATCGGTGACGATGGTGCACGCGCTGGCTGAGGTGATGCGCGGCAATATGAAGCGTGCTGAGAACTGGCTTCTGTTTACGATCATCGGTGGTCTTATCTTCCTGGGTATCCAGGGATTTGAGTGGACCCACTTGATCTTGGACGTTTGGCCGTACCTCTTCGACCCAACGCACTCGGTTGACTACAACCTGAACTTCGCGGCGACCTTCTTCGCGCTGACCGGTTTCCACGGTGGGCACGTTTCGGTGGGCGTGATTTACAACCTCGTGTGCTACCTCGCGATTCGTCGCGGGAAGCTTACGGCCGACGATGGTGACTTCATCGAGGTCGCTGGACTGTACTGGCACTTCGTGGACCTGATCTGGATTCTGGTCTTCACGTTCGTCTACCTCATCTGACCGAAGGATTTAGAAATGGCACATAAAGAAGCAAAATGGGTTGCTAACGACATCCTTCACCTTCAGTACATGGTCATCTGGGCCGTGCTGTTGGTGCTCACGGTGGTTGAGGTCATCATTCCTGAGCCAAGTCTCGTTGGACTTGAAGCCTTCCCCCGGACCTTCGTGATCCTGTCTCTGATTGGACTCGCGCTCACGAAGACGATCTTGGTCGCCGGTTACTACATGCACCTTATCGGTGAAAAACCCGCGGTGATTCCGATCGCTTGTGCACCGTTCCTATTCTCGGTGTTCCTGACGATTGGACTGTTCCCTTACTACTAAAGGGAATGCCAGCCGCGACAAAGGCCGCTCTCATGCGGCTTTTTTCGTTTCTTGCGCCTCCTCTGGGCGCGGCGCAGAAACTGCGTTTTTGCAAGCTTCGACTAGTTTTGACAAATGGGGGTCAAATCCCCTAAATAGTGCCCGATTTTCGGGCCGATCATTGAAATGTTTGGATGATGCCGTGAGTTAAGACCCACGGCGGATGAGGCCCGCACTTAATGCCTGCAAGGTGGATGCATGAAAGCTGTCTCAGCATCACAAGAATGGACGCTCGGAGAAACCGCCCGCGCGTACAACGATCTGACGAAACCAGGGATCATTCGACTGCTCGTTCTGACGACGGTCTGCACGATGCTTGTGGCTGAGAAAGGCGTTCCAGATGCATGGCTCATGTTCTGGACCGTTCTGGGCACTGCGCTTGTTTCGGGATCCGCCAACGCTATCAACATGGTTTGGGACAAGGACATCGATGCGATCATGAATCGCACCGCACATCGTCCTCTGGTCACTGGCGTGCTCACGTCGGCCCAAGCGCTCGTCTTCGCTGCTGTTATCGGCGCACTAGGCGTCCTCATCCTGACGTTCCAAGCCAATGCACTGGCGGCCCTCATGGGTATCGCCGGACACGCGTTCTACGTGCTCATCTACACGATGTGGCTCAAGCGCAGCACGCCGCAGAATATTGTGATTGGCGGCGCTGCCGGCGCCTTCCCGCCGCTCATCGGATGGGCGGCAGTGACGGGTGACCTCTCGGTTACTGCTTGGTTGATTTTTGCCGTCATCTTCCTGTGGACCCCGCCACATTTCTGGGCGTTGGCGCTCTACAAAGACATCGAATACGGCAAAGCCGGAATTCCGATGATGCCTGTGGTCAAAGGTCGCCGCACAACGAAGTTTCAGATGCTGCTCTATATGGCGCTGCTGCTGGGATGCACGGTCATCTTAGCGGTCACGGGGCTGATGGGATTGATTTACTTCGCGGCCGCTATCTTGCTGGGCGCCATCTTCACCTACTTCTGCATCAAGACCGCATTCGATGATGATCCCGAACAGCCGTGGGCGAAAAAGACGTTTGCGTATTCGATCATCTACCTCGCCCTGCTCTTCGGCGCGATGTCGTTGGACAGTGTGCACACGCTGCACATGACCGAACAGAACTATCTGTTAAGCATCGAGAACGAGGCACATAAACTTCGGTCACGCCAGACGCAGGAAGAGCTGCAATATATCCACAACGATACGTCCGTGCCGGTACAACCCGCTGGCACGCGTATCACCGACGAGGCTCAATGAGCTCGGAAGCAACACCAGATCCAGAGTTCGAAACCAAGAACCGGCTCGAGAACAAGTGGCTGCTGGCGATCATCGTCGCAAGCTTCATCTTTGCCCTCATTTCGATCCCGGCATACCGCATCTTCTGCAAGGTTGTGGACCCAGGCGGCTCTGCAGCCCAGAACGGGACCACGCAAGAGTACATCGGCAAAGTCGACGAATCGCGAACGATTCGCGTCCGATTTACGACCAACGTGAACCGAGAACTCCCCTGGAATTTCCTGGCGAAGACAAGTCACCTCGATGTGCATCCTGGGCAGAAGAACAGCGCGATGTTCTACGCCAAGAACCTCCACAAGACGGCCGAGATGACCGGCAAGGGTGTCTATGACATCAACCCACCGGAAGCTGGGCAGTACTTCAAGAAGATCGAGTGCTTTTGCTTCCGCGAGCAGACATTAGCCGCGGGGGACGAGATGGACCTCCCATTGGTGTTCTGGTTTGACGAGAAGATTCCGGACCACATCACTGAGGTCACGATTGCGTACACATTCTTCAACATGGAAACGTCTCTGAAGCGCAGCCTGAAACGTGCTGAGGAGCAGAATCAACTATGAGTGAAGAACCGCAACAGCCATACGAGGTCTCCCCGGACGCTCGCCGTCGCGCAAACCTCACCGGTCTAGTCATCATGGGACTCATCGTGTTGGCGATCGTCATCAAATTCACCACAACGTCTCTGGGCTGGTGAAACTTAAGTTCAAACTCTGGCCAACCATTTTCACTACGATTGGCCTGGCACTCCTACTGGCTTTGGGTACATGGCAAGGGTCTCGCTTTCTGGAAAAGAAAGAGATGGAGACCGCCCGTGATGCCCAAACGGCCAAACCCGTGTTGGCGGCAACATCGTTTGCGCAGTTGCAGGACGCCGAATATCGACGTGTTGAACTCACGGCTGGCGAGCTCAAGCCTGAGTGGATCCACTTCGTGAAGTATCGCCATCATGATTCTAAACCCGGTGCATGGGTGGTCGTTCCGATCGTCATCGGTGATGAAGCGCTCCTCTTCAATTTGGGATTCCTCCCCGTCAAGGACGCACAGAAGGTCACGGCCGAGGAAGTTGCGCAACAACTGGACTACAGCGTGTTTCAGCCGCCCTTCACAGGCTTGCTCGTCCCTGTCGATAAGCCGGTTCCCGACCTTGAAACCGTAAAATCCCTGGGTAAGGACCCAAGCTATATCGAGTGGCGAAGTCTCGACCTCGATGGGATGTATGGCGCCATGCCGTACAAGGGGATGACGCGCAAGGTGCTGGT
This sequence comes from bacterium, assembly GCA_030427705.1. Lineage (GTDB taxonomy): Bacteria > Myxococcota_A > Bradymonadia > Bradymonadales > Bradymonadaceae > JAUIBR01. The sequence goes on from JAUIBR010000012.1 coordinate 27,144, forward strand.
TCGAGACAGCGAAGGTCAGGCGCTACCGATCGGCGGCTACGAGCACGTTACACAGCCGTACATGACGTCTGAGCGGCATTTGGGCTACTCGATGACATGGTACTTGATGGCAGTGGGTCTGCTGGCCTTGTTTCTGGCCGCTTCGGCGGGCGTATTGGGACGTCGCGGTTAGAGATTTCCAGCGACGACGCTCCATTCCCTACGAATCTCGGGGAGCAGTTTCTCCAGCAAGATTCCGAGCGTTTCTTTGACCGGAATCTTGTCGGTGGGCACTGTGACAAACGTGGATGGTGGAAGCTCAAACCCTTCCACGCTGCGATGCGTGCGACTCGCGCACACGTCCGCGGGCGCAGAGAGCGCAACCTCGAACACGCGGCCAAACAACGTTGTCTCGATGAATCCGAGGTCTTCGTTGGAGTCGACATCCAAGATCGCAACATGGCCAGCGCGCGTCAGCGCAGCCACGACGTCTGGCAATGAGCCGGCCTGTACATCCGCCTCTTGAACCACGACCGCCTGGATTCCGCGGTTAAACAGTTCGCGGTCTAGCGCTCGCGCGATCGTCGTGCGACCGGCTCCAGGACGTCCGTGGAGTCTCACAACGCCCGAGATGTGACCATTGCGCAGTTGCCGTTCCTGCGGCTGCACGATGCGATCTGCGGCCTTCTCGGCGTCTTCAGCAACCAATGGCAGTGGCTCGATGACAATTCCGCCTCCGGAAACGTCGTAGCCATCAACCAGGACGAACCGCCCTAGTGTTTCGATGTCCGAGTGAACATCCAGCGCGACCGGACGACGGGTCTCCAAAATCAATTCAGCGACATCGTCCTTGTTGACGAACGTTCCGGCCTCCATATCCAACGAGGATGCGTCGATCACGCGTTCGATCACGCCCACCTTGCAGTCGACTTCCTGTGTCGCCAACTTGAGGCGGTAGTTTCGCCCCTCTTCCAGTGGTCGTGCCCCCATCCAGAAGACATTGGCGCGAAACCGGTTGGTGACCGGAGGCTGCTGTTCCTTGTGGACGGCGACGTGACCACGCTCCACGAAGATCTGGTCCGTGAGGGTAATCCCCACGGACTCACCAGCTTCGGCGGAGTCTTGCGATGGTGCGGCCCAGCGCTCGATACTCTTGATCGTCCCGACTTTGCGGTCCGGTAGAAACACAAGGTCGTCTCCGACCTTCAGACTTCCGGCTTCGATTCGGCCAGCCAAGATACGGCGTTCATCGAATCGGTAGATGTCTTGGATCGGCAACCGAAGTGGCAGGTCATTGAGCGGCGCGATCGCCTCAAAACTGTCCAGCGCCTCAACGATCGTTGAGCCCTCGTACCAAGGCGTGTTTGCGCTCTTCGAAGCTATATTGTCGCCTTCGCGCGCTGAGATCGGAATGAACTCTCGAGGCTCCAGACCAATCTGCCCAAGGAACTCGCGGTACTCGGACTCAATCTCGTCAAACACCGTCTGGCTATGGTCGACCAGGTCCATCTTGTTCACGATGACGGTGACCTGCTTAATACCCAACAAGCTCAACAGGTACCCGTGACGTCGGCTCTGCTCCTGAACGCCCTCGTTCGCGGCAATCAATAGAAGCGCCGCTTCTGCACTAGCCGCACCCGTAATCATGTTCTTTAAGAACTCACGGTGACCAGGCGCGTCGATGATGACGTACGGACGTTTGTCGGTATTGAACCAGATCTGGGAGGTATCGATCGTGATGTTCTGGTCACGCTCGGCCTGCAGCGCGTCCATCAAGAACGCCCATTCGAACGGCACGCCGCGACGTTCGCACTGTGCTTCTATCTGCTCTTTCTTGCCGTCTGGGAGCGAGCCAGTGTCGTGAAACAAACGCCCTACGAGCGTAGACTTCCCGTGGTCCACATGGCCTACGATGACCACGCGAAACGGCTTCAAATCTTGATGACTCATGGGATTCTCACATGTAGCCGGATGCGCGCAGACGCTCGAAAGCGTCCTCAGCTTCCTGGTCTTGCGCGCGCGTGCTGCGCTCGGCGACATTGGTGTTTCGTAATTCTTCGATGATTTCTGGAACCGTCACTGCATTGCTCTGCACACCCGAGGTGCACGGCGCGCAGCCCAGCGAGCGGTAGCGTGTGCCTTCGTCGCCAAAATACAGACTCGTAATCGGGATCTGCTCGCGGTCGATGTACTCCCAGATATTCAGCTCGGTCCAATGCAGCAGCGGGTGAATGCGAAGGTGCGTTCCCGGCTCGAAATCGGTCTTGAACTGGTCCCAAAGCTCGGGCGGCTGGTCTCGGAAGTTCCACTCAAACGTCTTCGTGCGCGGCGAGAAATAGCGCTCTTTTGCGCGCGTTCCCTCTTCGTCGCGGCGGATACCCAGAATCACGGCCTCAAAGTTGTTATCTTCGATGACCTGTTGCAGACCATCGCGCTTCAGAAACGTACAGCACTCAATCCGCGATGCAGTCCCTTGCGGAAACGTCGTCCCCGCCTCAAGCGCCGCCTTGTTCTGACCCACAACCAGGTCCAAACCCCATTGGTCTGCAACGCGGTCGCGAAACGCGATCATTTCGGGAATCTTGTAGTTCGTATCCACGTGAACACACGGGATCGGAACGTGACCAAAAAACGCCTTACGAGCCAGCCACAACAACACCGAAGAGTCCTTACCAATACTCCACAACATCGCCAGATTGCTGAACTTGTTGAAAGCCTCGCGCAGGATGAAGATCGACTGATTCTCGAGCTCGTCCAGGTGGCTGTAGTCGGGCATTGCATCCCGCGGCGAATACCGCGCGCCCTCTAGCAATCCATCCACCAGGCGTTTATGGCGCTCGATCGGGCGCCCGATTTCGGTTTCCATCGCTCCGCTAGCCATCGTTACTCCTTTCCGTGCAAACCACACTCTTTCGAGTCCGGCTGCTCCCACCACCATCGCCCCGCGCGTTCGTCCTCTCCGGACTTTACAGGGCGAGTACAAGGCTCACACCCAATGGATGGAAAGCCCCTGTCGTGCAGCGGGTTATACGGCAAATCATTGTCGCGGATGTAATCCCAAACGTCATTCGCAGACCAGTCTGCGATAGGATTCAGTTTGGCCAATCCGCCGTTCATCATATCGAATTCAATCTTATCAATGCTGGTCCGGGTGACGTTTTGATCACGTCGCAATCCGGTGACCCACGCATCTAATGGACCTAAGGCCCGCTTCAACGGTTCAAGCTTCCGAATGCCGCAACATTCCTTGCGATCCTCGATGCTGTTCCGAAAGCTATACATCCCCTTCTCGTTGACCAAAGCCTCAACGCTTTCGGACAGTGGGAAGAAGACTTTCACTGCGACCCCAAAGTGGTTTCGGACGTTCTCGACCGTCTGCAGGGTTTGTGGGTGCAGACGACCAGTATCCAATGTGAAGACTTTCACATTTTCTGGCCCAATCGCCGTTGCAGCCAGGCTGATAAGCGCGATGTCTTCGGCGCCCATGCTCGACGCGATGGACCAAGAACCGAAGCGAGCGTGGATCCACTGGAAGAGCTCAGTCGCACCGTACTCATTGAGTTCCGGCTTGAGTGCTGAGATGTCGGCCAATGAGAGGCGCATTTCTGTCCTTGGTTCCGCGCTCATCCGCTCACCTTCAGGGCAAGCGAACTGTCAGGGTTGCGCGCGGGAGAGCGCCACATGTGCTTTCCCCAGCGATACCAAAGTACCTGTCCTAGTAACGTTGAGCGAAGCACAATTCCGACCATAAATCCGACAACAAACACGCCTTCGCCCAGGTGCAGGGCGTAGCAGAACGCGAGCAAGCGTCCCAAGACGTTCAATCCGGGAAATAGCAGGCTAATGTCCTCAGCCTCTTTCAAGCGCCAAAGTCGGACAATCTGCGGCACATACGAAGCCTCGATGCACCAGATTCCTAGCGCTCCAACCAAGGCCCATAATGTGAAGTCAAACTGCATCGTACCTACACCTCTCCTGTGTACGACGCTGAAGCTAGAGATTAATTCATACTAAGTCAATAGGAATTGACTGGTATACAGTATCCGGTAGCCAGTACTCGGTACTCGATAGGACTTCCGAGTACTGAAAACCGAAAACCGATTACCGATTACCGATTACCAATTACTTGCTGATGATGAGTTCCGAAATGGCGGTTTGGATTGAACCGACTCGGGCGAGCTCTAGTGCCGCATCGATGCTCTTCTGGCGAGCGGGGACCATGCAACGGTCAAATCCCAGGGAGGCGACTTCCCCCAACCGAGTATTCGCTTGAGACACGCTCCGGATCTCTCCAGTCAGGCCAAGCTCACCGAAAACCGCCATGCTGGGTGGGAGCGGTTTTTCGCGAACGCTGGAAACGATCGCAGCGGCAACCGCGAGGTCTGCCGCGGGTTCGCTGACGCGCACACCTCCGGTAACATTGACGAAGACGTCCATGCCATCGATTTGAACACCCGCGTGTTTCTCCAGAATGTTGAGAACGAGGATGACGCGATTTGAATCCAATCCCACAGCCGTCACACGTGAGGGTCCGTACTTCGTCGGACTCGCGAGGGCTTGAATCTCAACCAGCAGAGGTCGTGTACCTTCGATGAGCGGAAACACGACGCTTCCGGGTGCACCAACGGCGCGTTCCTCCAAGAACGCTGCGCTCGGATTGGGAACTTCTATCAGGCCCTCAGATTGCATCTCGAAGACGCCTAGCTCGTTTGTCGAACCAAATCGGTTCTTAACGGCACGCAAGACCCGATATGAGTGCCCGCTCTGAGTCTCGAAGTACAAAACGGTATCGACGATATGCTCAAGGACCTTCGGACCCGCAATCGCGCCCTCTTTGGTCACGTGACCCACGAGGATCATCGGCAGGCCGACGCCTTTTGCGATCTGAGTCAGCGCAGATGTGACCTCGCGCAATTGCGCGACGCTTCCGGGTGCCGAGGTCAGTCGCTCGGTCGAAAGGGTCTGCAGCGAGTCGATGATGGCGAGGTCTGGCTTCTCTTCCCGGAGCACCTTTTCGGCACGCTCCATACTGGTTTCGGAAACAACAAAAACGTTGTCCATGCCCACGCCAAGCCTTGATGCACGCATCCGAATCTGGCTTAGGCTCTCCTCGCCAGACATGTAGAGCACCTTCTTGTTGTGCTCACTAAAGATGCCCGCGACTTGCAGCGCGAGGGTCGACTTTCCGATGCCAGGATCGCCGCCCAGCATCACCACACCGCCGGAGACGAAGCCTCCGCCAAGCACGCGGTCGAGCTCCGCAATCCCAGTCTCGAACCGAGCTTTGGCGTCCTCTTCAACATCTAAAAGTCGGTGAACTTTGCCAGATCCGGCGCCATAGCCCTTTCGGACAGCGGCTGCGGCTTTGCCCTTGGGTTCGGGCTCGCGCACTTCCTCGACAAACGAGTTCCAGCCGCCACATTGCGGGCATTTGCCCAGCCATTTGGCGGACTCATGCGCGCATTGCTGACAGACGAAGACGGCTTTTGCTTTCGCCATTATTCGCGGGTCTTGATTTGGAATTCGACGCGGCGGTTGATGCTGCGGTTGCGCTTCGAGGTGTTGGGCAGAATCGGTTTGGATTCGCCATAACCCTTCGCTTCCAAACGGTCGTTACCCACGCCCTGCTCAAGCAAGTAGAGGCGCACGGAATCCGCACGTTGCTGCGACAACTTCTGGTTGAAGTCGTCGGACCCGGCGTCATCTGTGTGGCCTTCAATCTCGACCAGTTTGATCTGTGGATTCTCGGCCAGCAGTGCGGCGACCTGGTCCAGAAGGCCGTAGGAGCGCTCCTGAATGTCCGCCTTGCCCTTCTTGAAGAAGACCTTCTGCTGAATCTCAATCTTGTCGTCGCGAAGTTTGACCAGCTTTTCTTTCGGCTCAGGCTTGAGGACAAGCTGCAGGTCGGTCGTGCTTTCCGAGCGGACTTCCGCGTCACGCCCTTTGGTCAGGTAACCTTCGCCGCTTGCGGCGACGGTGTAGGTACCTGCACGGACTTCAGACTTGAATCGACCGTCTTGTCCAGTCGTCACTGTGGCGTTCTCCTCACCGGAAATCTTAACGGTCATGTTTGGCAGCGGATTACCTTCGGAGTCTTCGACCATACCGGTCACCGTTCCCGACTTCGCCAGCGGCACAAGCGGAATGCTCAAGTCATGCTCGCCGGGTTCTTCTGGAAGCGTACGCTCAACCTCAACCGACTCGTAATCTGGGTGGCTGACCACCATCTTGACCTTTGAGCCCGGTGCAAATGGGTACGAACGGAAGTTTCCGTCAGCATCCGTGGCTTGCGGTGTGTCGGTTCCCAATGGGTACGTGACGACTGCGTTGGCGATGCCAGCCTTCGATTGGTCGTCGATTACGCGACCGACGATGAATGACTGCGGAGGCGTGCGATCGACTTCTTTCGTGACCTCTTTCGGCACGTATTCAATCTTGGTGCGTGGGTCGATGGTCCAAGTCACACCGAAGTTAACTTCGTATGGAAGCGTGACAGGCAGACCATTGGCGTCTTCGGACGTCAGGCCGATATTTGTGGCCAATTGAAGCCCGAGGTTTTCGATAGGTTCTCCGCGAATACCCAGACCCAGAACGTTCGGGAATGCTGCAAAGCCAGCATCGCTGACACAATCTAGCGCCGCCGTCTGACAAAGGTCACCCTCGGCATTTACGGGAATTCCAAGCGTCCATTCAAGGAATGGTGTGACGTACGGAAGTTGATAATCGAAGCCCAATCCAATCTGAACTTCGTCGTATGCAGAAATGCCATATGCGAAGCGCTCGACGCGAGTCGGCGCGATGTTTTCGGGAACCAAGCTTTCGCTCTGGTCGAATCGGTACCCAATGTTGAGGTGAATGTTCAGAAACACCTCTTCACCGGTCATTTCCGCAATATCCAACGAGGTCAGGAATCGTGGGCGAAGGCTCATTCCTTCAGGAGACAAGCCGGCTTCGCCGAAACTGGACGGGAAGAACAATGACAAATCGCCGCCCAGGTACACACCTTGCGAGACTGGATACCAGCCCTTCAAGCCCAGCGTTAGGTCGCCAAGCGACAGCATCGCCTCGGGGCGGCCAAATGTGTTGGTATTGCTGGACGCTCGGATACGGGCATTGAACGAGAAATAGTCGACCGGTGAACCTTCAAGAAGGACATCACCTGCGAACCATGTGTTTGTGTCATTGAAACGGATGACATCGCTTGCCGACGAGAACCACCCAAACAAACCAATGCGGTAGGTGTTGTCTCGACCACCCCAAGCTGCCGCGGTGTTCAGGTTACCGATGGAGCCTTCGGCGTTCGGCATTGGCCCAACGTGACGCTCTTCTTTTTCACGAGGATGGTTGTTTTCTTCAGGCTCACCCAGCGCTTCGCCGTCTGCGACCTCGCCTTCTTCGCCCTCTTCGTCCGCGACTTCATCCGGATCCGCCGCAGGTGAAGTTCCGTCGTCCATTGCTGGCTTCGGTTCCTCGACCTTTTCGGTAGGTTCGGTCTTGGTTGGAGCCGGTGGCTCGTCAAGCTCTTCAAGCCCCGGAAGCGCTTCCTGCGCGAGTGCGGGAGCAGAGACCAGAAGCGTGAGCACCAAAATGAAGAAATAGGTGAGCCGTGAACGTCTCATTTAGCTAAGCTCCATCAACCACTCATCAACAGCGGCATCAATAGTAAAATCGGGCCAATCCGGCCTTTTCTGGGGCCCGTATTTGGTATGTCAGGATCATATAGGTGTCAAGATTCCAGCAATCTCGAGCGCCAATCGAATCCCCCCGTAACTCAATACAAAAAGCAGAACAGCGTACCAGAAGCGGTCGACCCAACGCGGGTTGCGCTCGAGCACGGGTATGTGCAGGCGCTTGCCGGTAAAAGCCTGAACTGCGTGGTAGGCCGCCGTCAGCCCAAATCCCAAAACGAAGGGGATCCCCAGCGGATGGAATTCCAGCGAACGCATAATGTCGCCGTGAACCGCGTGCGTGCAAGCTCTGGTCATGCCACAGCCAGGACAACTCAAACCGGTGAGCCAACGAAACGGACACTTGATGATGCCTTCCACAGGCGTGCCTGAACCGAGGACCAGAAATCCGACCATGGCCAAGAACATCAGCGCAATCAGCACTGATTTCTGTCTTGCCCCACGTTCAATCGGATTCCCTAAAAACACCTGACTCCTCACATTGGCGGGCACTGTACCAAGTTCTTGCGACCGATGCCTACTCGCGCGCGCTTGACGCTTTATGCCAATAGGCGCTGCGATTCGATCAGACGGTGGTAGATGCCTTCAGCATCGACGAGCTCGCTGTGTGTGCCGTCTTCAACGAGTTTTCCACGGTCGAGCACCAGGACCCGGTCAGCCCCGGCAACCGTGGACAATCGGTGCGCGATGATCAGCGTGGTTCGACCGCGCATCAGGTTTTCGAGGGCTTTCTGGACCAACGCCTCGCTCTCGACATCAAGCGCAGACGTGGCTTCGTCCAGAATTAGGATCTTCGGGTCCTTCAACAACGCCCGAGCGATAGCGATGCGCTGCTTTTGCCCACCGCTCAAGCGAATTCCGCGCTCACCAATCACCGTTTCCACCTTGTCTGGAAACTCAGAGACAAACTCCCATGCATTTGCGGCCCGTAGCGCGTCTTCGACTTCGCTATCGGTCGCATTGAGCTTCGCAAAGCGAACGTTCTCAGCGATCGTGCCGCTGAACAGGATGGGTTCCTGCGCAACGACACCGATCTGTTCACGCAGTGCTGTGGGGTCGAGCTCGGTTAGTGGCATGCCGTCAACCAAGATCGCGCCTTCGTTTGGATCGTAAAACCGCAGCATCATTGCACCAATCGTGGACTTACCCGCTCCGGATGGGCCGACAACTGCGACCTTTGTCCCAGGGTGCATGGTGAACGAGACATCTTGCAATGCGTCCACTTCCGGGCGCGTCGGGTATCGGAAAGAGACATCCTTGAACGTCACTTCGCCGTTCAAGTGCGGCGTTTGCCCGCCGACAACCTCGAACGGTGGCACACGGTCGATGAGCTGGAAAACCCGCTCAGCCGACCCCGTGGCTTTCATGAAATCCGTCCACAAACCGCTGAGCGCGCCTAGAGAAAACGCGACCATCAGCGTGTAGAGCAGAAATGCGGTCAGCTCACCCATCGTGAGGTCATCCTGCGTGACCATCGTTCCGCCCAACCAAAGCACAACTGCGACAGTCCCGTAGCCGATCAGTGTGACCCCGCCTCCAAAGACTGCGCCCACGATGGCTCGTTTCTTAGCGGCTGCGAACGACTCTTCCACGGCGTCGCCGTAGCGTGACTTGGCGTTCTCTTCACCCGCGAACGAGCGCACGGTGCGAATGCCGCCAATCGTTTCTTCCGCGACAGCCGTGGAATCCGCCAGGCGATCCTGCACAGCTCGCGAGAGTTTTCGGACCTTTCGCCCGTAATACACCGAGATGCCGACCACGCCCGGCACCGCGATCGCGATCACGGACGCAAGTTTCACCGACGTTAGGAACAGGACGATCGTACCCCCGACCGCTTGCGCGCCGAATCGCAGGGCCATCGAGAGGTTTGAGGTGACAGCGTTTTGCAGAATCTGCGTATCGGAGGTCAGACGCGATGTGAGTTCGCCGGTCTTCGTGTCGTCGAAGAAACCGATCTCCTGGCGCACGATCGCGGTGTAGAGCGACCGCCTCAGGTCCGCGACAACCCGCTCACCCACAACGGTGAACAGGTAATAACGCAGACTCACGAAGACGGCTTGAAACAGGAACAAGCCAATCAAGGCGAGGCCCAATAAGCCCAGATCGAGATCTTTCGCCTTGTTAACCAAGACGTCGTCGATTCCGATGCGCGCCGCCTGCGGATACAACAGACTCAGGCCAGACCCCATGAACAACGCAAATGTCGCGAAAACCAACGCCTTCCAGTGGGGCTTGGCCAGCGATATCACGCGTTTGAGGTCGATCGTTGAGGTTTCAGTCTGGTCGTTCATAAGGTCCACATCCTACCCGTTTGATGCTTATGGGTTGAGTAGGAGGCAAAAATCAGCGAATACGGTTGTCCCATCGGAGAGTTACGTGTTCAAGCCCGGCCACAATTGCGCCAACGCCTATCCTGACCAAGATGTGCGCGTTTTCATCGATGGACAGGATTATTTTGAAGCGTTGGCCGAAGCGCTACCAAAAGCAAAGCGAACCATATACATCGCCGGCTGGGCTTTCGACTTCAAAACGTGGCTCCGCCCAGACGAACCCGATGGCGAGCGGCTGCCTCTAGGGCCTCTTTTGCGGCGGTTGATTTCACAGAATCAAGAACTGCAAGTCTATGTTTTGGTGTGGGACTTGGCCGAAGGATTTCTACTGCGCAGCGACCCCTTTCGCTTGTTTCGAAAACGGACACCGCCACATCGCCGCCTTCACTTTCGCTACGACAAACACTACCCGTTTGGCGCCTCGCAGCACCAAAAGTTCGTTGTCATCGACGACAGCATCGCGTTTATCGGCGGCATCGATCTGACCGTCGGAAGATGGGACACCCGGCAACATCTGGTGACCGACCGTCGCCGAATCGATCCTTACGGAACGGCTCACGGTCCGTTCCATGATGCCCACACTCAGGTGCAGGGCCAAATGGCGGAGTTAGCTGGCGAGATGTTTCGCACGCGCTGGTCATTGGCGACGCGGAAACCGGCAGTGCGCCCCTCACCGTATGAAGCTGAGCCAATCGAGGGCAGCTACACCTTTCGAGGAGTTGAGGCGGCGCTCTCCCGTACGGACCCGAACCAAGAGGTGCCGGTCCGCGAAGTCGAATCGCTCTTCGAGGATTCGATCGCGTCTGCGAAGTCACTAATCTACATCGAGAACCAATACCTGACGTCCCGCGAAATCGGGGAAATGCTGGCGCGGCGCCTTCAAGAGCCTGATGGACCTGAGGTCGTCATCATCGGGCCACGTCAGCCGGCGGGTTGGGCCGAAGAAATCACCGTCGGTCTGTTGCGATGGCGTGTCGTGGATGTGCTGCGAAAGGCGGACGTGCATGACCGATTGGGAATCTACTATCCGATGTCTTCGGTAGAACAGGACATCACGACGTACGTCCATATCAAGCTGACGATGATCGATGATGCGTTCGTTCGCATCGGCAGCGCCAACGTCAGCCGCCGATCGATGCGCGTTGACTCCGAGTTGGACATCGCCTTCCAATTCGCCGATGAGACCAACGAGACACTGGCCCGCCAACTTCGCGAAAGCCTATTGGCCGAGCATTTAGGTTTGACCCCCGAAGAGGTTGCGGCCGAACTCGAGCGTGACTCCAGCGTTCTCTCGCTCGTCCGCCGAAAGGCTGGCGGCAACGACCGAACCCTCGTCGAGCTCGGCGGGGGCCCCGAAAACAGCGATGACCGGCTTATCGCGCAGGATGCTGACCTGTTGGTTGACCCTGCAGAACCCATCGATCTTTTGGCCACGGCGGAAGCGTTTGTTGGCCGACGCCTCATGCAGGCACAGTTTCGTAGCCTTCCGCATGGATTCTTCGCGGTCGTTGGCATTTGCCTGGTGCTGCTCACACTGCGCTATGGTCTGCCGGACGAACTTCGAACGGGCTTGCGGTCGGTATCCCAGGGAATCGATGACGTTGGGATTCTGGCGCTCCCTGTGGCGATGGCCGGGGTCGCGCTGTTAAGTAGCCTGGGGGTGAACCTTTTTGTGCTGACGCTATTGATGTTCCAGGGCTTCGGCGTGTTCGTGGGCCTCCCCGTTACTTTTGGCTCGGTCCTTGGCGGCGCACTCTTGTCATACGGTTATGGACGGATACTGGGGCGTCACTGGGTGAACACTCTATTCGGCATCAAGGTGCAGGCAGTCCGACGTCGAATGTTTAGGCGAGGAGCGTTCAGCGTGGCGATGCTTCGCCTGTTCCCTGTGTCCCGATTTCACACGGTCGGCGCGGTCAGCGGCGCTTCCGAGATGCGTCCCTACCTGTTCACATTTGGAACGGTTTTGGGGCTGGCTTTGCCGTTTCTGGGCATCAGCATCATGGCGTACACCCTTCTTCGAGTGTTAAGAGAAGCAACTTGGCTTAACCTCGCCATTCTAGTTGGCGTGCTCGCCCTCTATTGGTCCGGAATCAATGGTCTCGAGAAAGGCTACCAACGCTGGAGAAACCGCCAACGGCGCGGCACAACGACACTAACCCCATGAAACTTCTCTTCTTCACTGTTTTGCTCACGCTATTGCCTGCCGTCGCCTTCGCACAGGATGCGAAGTCATTTGATGCTGCGATGGAAAACGGCGACTACCCGTCGGCGTTGGACGCGGCAGATCGCTGGTATGCGGAAACGAAGAGTTTTGAGGCGCTCCAAGCGCGGGTGAAGGTCCTTCGCCGCGTTGGCCGGGACGACGAAGCACAGGCGGCCATCAACGCCCACCCTGAGCTTACCGAGCCTCAAAAGGCGGAGTTGGCCAAGAAGACTGAAAAGACGCCCGAATACGTTCCAATTCCGAACAAACGCCAAAACACATTCAGCCCTCCCGAAGACGACGATACGACGCTCGGCTGGGTCTTGGTTGGCGGCGGCCTGTTTGCTGCGTTGGGGGCTGGTATTGGGTTGTTCGTCGCGGATGTGGAAGCACAGAAAGTCGCGTGCAGCCCAAGGTCCACCGCGCCCAAAGATGGGTGCAGCGATGACGGCTACGGCGATTTGACGCGTGCCGAGTTTGTCGAGAAGTCGGACAACGTCAGCACCATCCGGTTTGCCTCGTTGGTCATGGGCGGACTGGCCGCTGTCTTCACCGGATGGGGCATCTACAACCTCCTAAACGCGAAGAGCGATGGACCCTCAGTTTCCATCGCTCCGCACGCAAACGGTATCGACCTGTTCATCGATGTCGCTTTCTAGACTCGCTGCTCGGATAGGTAGACGGGCAGCGTGCCATCGGCGGCCGTTTGGTAGGTTATCGAGAAGTCGTTGAACCCCTTCAGGGCGTCCCGGATATTGCCCTGCGCCAACTCGAACGTGTCGAAGCCGCAACGACATAAATAGAAGAGTTGGTCACGGAGGATGTCTCCGGTCGCACGCAGTTCTCCCTGATAGTTAAAGCGTTCCCGAAGCAATCGAGCCTTCGAGTAGCTGCGTCCGTCCGCGAATTTGGGGAAGTCGAGGGCGATGATGTCCAACGAACTGATGTCGTCCAGGATCGGCTCAATCGGTTCGTCAGATGCGATGCGCACGCCAATGCCTTCCACGTTCTTCAGCTGCTCTCTCTCTTCGAGCCATCGTGTGAGTGACACGGTGAAATTGCCGCCGGTCGCCTGTTCATCATCAGCAAGGTGACGGACGTCATCCTCAATAATGGAGCGGTTTTTGATAACCTCACCCATATACGACCTCCTTGATTGGGCCCCTGCCCACACGTCGATAGAAATCCAAGAATCGCTCGCCGTCTTCACGCTCAACGCGGTAGTAGTCGACGATCTTCTGGATAGCCCCGACGATCTCATCTTTCGAAATTGCGGGACCAAGCCACTTGCCCAGTGACGCATCGTTCTCGGCCGAGCCGCCCAACATGATTTGGTAGTATTCTTCGTCGTTCTTGTTGATGCCGAGGATACCGATGTGCCCAACGTGATGATGACCGCATGAGTTAATGCATCCGCTCATTTTGATCTTGAGCTCGCCGATGTCGTACTGCAGCTCTAGATCGTCTTTGAACGCATCCGTGATGGCCTGCGAGACGCCGATTGAACCTGCGTTTGCCAGGTCGCAGAAGTCCAAACCAGGGCAGCAGATGATGTCCGTGACTTTGCCAATATTTGGCGTCGCCATCTCTTGAGCATGCAGCTCGGACCACAGAGCGAAGAGATGCTCGTTTGGCACATCGCTTAAGATAAGGTTTTGCTCGTGGGTCGTGCGCAAGCGGCCGAAACTGTACTTGTCTGCAAGGTCAGCGATGACATCGAGCTGTTCATCAGTGATATCCCCTGGAGGACGCTCGGGAGATTTGAGCGAAACCGCCACAATATTGTAGCCCGGGACCTTGTGCTCGGTGACGTTCTGTTCGAACCACCTCGCAAACTGTGGGTTTGAATCAATCTTGCCCAAGAACTCTTGATGGTTCGCAGCCTGCGCGTCGTATTCAGGCGGCACAAAGAACGCCGAAACGCGTGCAATCTCTTCTTCGGTGAGGTGCAACACACTGTCTTTGATGTGCTCCCACTCTTCCTCAACCTGGCGACGGAATTCGTCCGGGCCAAGCGACTTCACCAGAATCTTGATGCGCGCTTTGTATTTGTTCTCGCGATTGCCGTGGAGGTTGTACACGCGAAGGATGGCTTCCGTGTAAGAAAGCAGATGTTCCTTCGGTAGGAATTCTCGGATCGTTGCACCAAGGATGGGTGTGCGCCCTAACCCACCGCCCACGATGACCTGAAATCCAACCACACCTTCGTCATTCTTTACGAGCCGGAACCCGATATCGTGCACGATGACCGCAGCCCGGTCTTGAATCGCACCCGTAATGGCGATCTTGAATTTGCGCGGAAGGTAAGAGAATTCGGGATGAAACGTCGACCACTGGCGCAAAATCTCGCAGTAGGGACGTGGGTCCTCAATCTCGTCGCCCGCGACACCGGCGAGGTGGTCGGCGGAGATGTTTCGAATGCAGTTTCCGCTGGTCTGAATCGCATGCATCTGGACCTTCGCCAGGTCCGCCAAGATATCTGGCGATTCAGCGAGTTTCGGCCAGTTGTACTGGATATTCTGACGCGTCGTAATGTGTCCGAAACCCTTGTCATATTTGCGCGCAATATGGGCCAGCATGCGGGTTTGCTCGCTACTGAGCAGCCCGTATGGGATCGCAACGCGCAGCATGTATGCGTGACGTTGCAGATACAGCCCGTTCATCAGGCGCAGCGGTCTGAATTGGTCTTCGGTCAATTCGCCGGCAAGGCGACGTTCCACTTGGTCGCGATACTGCGCGACGCGCTCATCGACAATCTTCTGGTCGATCGCATTGTATTGATACATTAGCCCACCTCCTGGTGCGCATGGTCAAATTCTGAGCTGGCGATGAATTGCCGCAGGTTTACGACTTCACCAATGACAATGGTCGCGGGCGATGCAACCTGGGCGGCGTGTGCGACGTCCACAAGCTGAGCCAGGGGCGCCTCGACCACGTACTGGTCTTCGGTGGTACCTCGATGAACGATGGCACAGGGCGTGAGCGGGTCTCGCCCGCCTTCCATCACGGCTTCAACGATATGTGGGAGGTTTTTGACTCCCATCAGGACAACAAGCGTGCCGCCCGCTTTTGCCAGGTCCCGCCAGGCAGGACGCAGCGCATCGACGCCACCCGCACCGTGGCCAGCCACAACCGAGAAATGGGTTGTGACGCCACGGTGGGTGACAGGAATTCCGGCCGCTTGTGGTGCGGCGACTGACGACGAGATGCCGGGGACGATTTCGAAATCGATTCCCTGCTCAGCAAGCGCCAGCGCTTCCTCACCACCGCGCCCAAACACAAAAGGGTCCCCTCCCTTGAGACGCACGACGAAATTCCCGGACTTTGCCTCTTTGACAAGCAAAGCATTGATGACCTCCTGCCCCGTCGCTCTACCGCCGGGACGCTTGCCTACATCGATGACGCGTGCATCAGGGCAGAAGGTCAAAACTCTCGAATCAACGAGTGCATCCACGAGCACCACATCTGCCCGCCCCAACAGCCGAACCGCGCGAAGCGTCATCAACTCCGGATCACTTGGTCCGGCGCCAACGATGGCCACTTTCCCGGATATAGGCTGGTTTAGGTCGAGTTTCATGTGGGGCTCCAAATCACACTTCATCCATTCTGACGCCGACTCTGACGATTAATTCATACTAAGTCAATAGGAATTACATGCTAAGCACCACTGACAAGAAAGAGGGTTGCCGTTTACGCCCCGGTGCCTACTATCCCGGCGCCGTGGGCACGTCGCTCGTCATAACGGATTTGTTGTATGGAAAAGCGTGATTGCTACGAAGTCTTGGGAATCTCCAGAGACTTCGAAGAAAGAGAGCTAAAGAAGGCGTACCGCAAGCTGGCGATGCAGTACCACCCGGACCGCAATCCCGGCGATGCTCAAGCTGAGGCTGCTTTCAAAGAAGCGGCTGAGGCATACGAGATTCTCTCGGACCCTGAAAAACGCGCCATCTACGACCGCTACGGGCATGAAGGCCTGAAAGGTCGCATGGGTGGAGGAGGAGCCGGATTCTCGAACGTCGAGGATATCTTCTCGCAGTTCGGCGATATCTTTGGCGACTTCTTCGGATTTGGCCGACAACGCTCAAACGGACCACGCCGTGGACCTGACTTGCGGTTGGACCTGGAGCTCACGTTCGAGGAAGCCGCATTTGGCACGGCGCGCGAGGTTGAAGTTCCACGGCATGCGACATGTGAAACCTGTGAAGGAAGCGGCGCGAAGCCAGGAACTGAGCCCAAACGCTGCGGCACCTGCGGTGGACGTGGCCAAGTTCAGCATTCGCAGGGCTTCTTCACACTGTCGTCCACCTGCCCCACGTGTCGTGGACAAGGCCATGTGATCGACGATCCGTGCGAGACCTGCACTGGCAACGGCGTTGTCGAGGAAGTCCGGCAGGTCAACGTGAAGATTCCACCAGGCGTCGATGACGGGACCCGACTGCGACTGCGAAACGAAGGCGAAGCTGGCGACCGCGGCGGACCACCTGGCGATCTCTACGTCTTCCTGCACGTTCAGCCGAGCGAGATTTTTGAGCGCACAGGTTCTGACCTGCACTTCAAAGCTGAAATCTCGTTCGTCCAAGCCGCACTTGGGTGTGAGCTAGAAATCCCAACGCTTGAGGAGCCTCGCACCATCAAGGTCGAGCCCGGCTCACAATACGGCGATATCGTGACGCTCGCTAACGAAGGGATTCAGCGAGTCAATCGCCCGAATTCCCGCGGGGATCTGCACGTTCACCTCGATGTGCGTGTCCCAACCAAACTGAACAAGAAGCAGCGCGAAGCCCTCGAGACCTTCGCAGAACTCAGCGATATTCCGACCAAATCAGCAAGCCTGGTCGACCGCATCAAAGAGAAGCTTTCCTAACGCTGGAAATCGTAGATTGAGCCGACGCCCACAAGGGTCGTCAGCTCGTCGAGCGCGCTTCGTACTTCATCCAATAATTTGGGGTCTGCCAAATCACCCGGGGTCAATTCGTCCCGGTAGTGTTTCTCAACCCAGCTGACCAGTTTCGGATACGAAGTGTCGTCGACCCAAGACCCCGGATTCACCGCGGCTTGCTCTTCCGGCGTCAAGACGACGCGAAGTCGGAGGCACGCCGGTCCTCCACCATTCTTCATGCTTTCCCGCAGATCGAACGTGTGAACGGCATCGATCGCGGAGTTCCCTACGATATCCTGTAAGTACGACCAAACGGACGCGACCTCTTCGCATTCTTTGGCAGCGATTAGCGCGAATTCGCCGTTAGGTAGCGTCACCAATTGCGAATTGAAGAGATACGAAGCCACGGCATCTTCAACGGACACCCGGTCTCGCGGGACCACGACGGCCTCAAACCCCGGGACATGCTTTCGGAAGTACTCAAAGTGGCGCGACGTATCCAGAAACGCATCCTCGTGCGCAAAGATGACCCGCTCGTTTGCGACCGCGATTACGTCGTTATGGAACACACCCGCATCAATCACGTCGGGGTTTTGCTGTATGAAGCGCACACGGCCCTGCGCTAGTCCATGCGCCCGAAACAGCGCTTCAGAGGACTCAAGCGATTGACGAGCGGGAAATCTCTTCGGTCTGGGCCGGTCAGGGTTCAGCGCCTCATGGCCGTAAACCATGACTTCAATTCCGGGTTCGGCGTGGGTGCGGCTGACGCGCATGAAATTGGCGGCGCCTTCGTCGCCAAACACGTCGTGCCCCGGCAGTGCCGAATGATGCGCAAAATTAGCCTCATCCGGAAACGTGGCCCTCAGAATTCGAGCCGTTACGGGGTGTTCAATGCTGCGGTGCAGCTTCGAGGTTAGGTTCGCCGGCGTAAAATGAACCCTTGAGTCCGATGTATCCGCGCTTGGCGACACGGTGGCGGCGTTTGCAACCCACATCGGTGATGCTGAGTAACATTGAGCCAACAACAAGGGAGCCCGTTTGGCCGTTTGTTGAACGACCTCTGCATCCGTTCCATCAAAACCCAACGCACGCAAGGTGGGGATATGCGGACGTTCGTGCGGCAACAGTACACCCTGCTTCAGCCCCATATCCGTCAAAGCCTTCATTTTGCGCAGCCCCTGAAGGGCCGCAGCTTTGGGGCGAGACACGCCCCCACGGTGTTGTGTCGACGCGCGATTCCCAAACGACAAACCCGCATAGTTATGCGTCTGTCCTACCAACCCATCAAAGTTCGCTTCGATTGTCTTCGTCATCGGCCAAAAAATTAGAGCATTGCCTAGAGTTATGCGGTCGAGATATAGACGAAATCACTTCCTGTTTGAAGGTTGAGAGGACGACGTGCGTCAGTTTGTTTGGTTATTGTTTTTTGCCGTAATCTGTCTGGGTGCTCCACCGGTGTTCGGTCAGGACCCTGCCGAACCTCCAGCATCGCCAGAAGCAGACGAAGAAAAGCCGGATGCACAGGCTGACCCGGCAGAGCCCGCGGAGCCTGATTCCGACCAACCGGCTGAGCCGGCCGAGAAACCGGAAGGTGAACCCGCCCAGGAAAATCCTGACGGTGAGCCAGCAGACAAGCCAGAAGGTGAGCCTGCCGACGAAAAGCCTGCGGGCCAAACGGAAGAAAAGCCTGCGGAAGAGAAGCCTGAAGCACAACGCCAACCGAAGCCTGAAGAAGCTCAGCCTGAGCCTGAGCAACCCATGCTGGTCCCGACGGCCCCCGTTGAACCTACGATTCCGGTTGGTTTTGCGCCAATCGACTACAACCTTCCACAGAAAGACCCCACCTGGCAGCACTACGCTATCTGGGCGCCTTTGGACGTACTCGCCATCAACTTCACATTCTGGCAGCTGAGCGCGATCACCGGCGAATCGTTTGGGAATATCAGCGCTCGTCAGATCGAAAAGAACATCGTGGAAGGCTGGTTCTTCGACGACAACCAGTTTGAGGTCAACCAGTTCGCGCACCCGTATCAAGGTGGTCTGTATTATCTCGCCGCACGCGTGAACAACATGACCTACTGGGAATCACTGGGTTACACAGTCTTGGGTTCTGTCCAGTGGGAGCTCTTCATGGAAACCGAGTCACCAGCGGTTAACGACCTCTGGATGACGACGTTTGGCGGTTGGTACATGGGTGAAGTGATGTACCGGCTATCCAACCTGCTCCTGGACAATTCGGACACAGGTGGCTCCCGAGTATGGCGTGAACTAGGTGCAGGCTTCCTCGCGCCAATCCACGGCCTTGACCGGCTCTATACCGGCGAAGCTTTCGACGCCGGAGCCCCGCCAAAACCAGTCGACACCGAAGTTCAATTACGCTTTGGTGCCGTTGGTATCCCGCTCAACGAAGCGGTGAAAGAGGACTTCCAGCCGACTTGGATGGCCTTGTTCCGACTTGAGTACGGAGACCACTTCGAAAAGAGCAAGACCAAGACTCCATACGACCAGTTTGATTTCGAGGGCGGCCTCCTGTGGAAGTTGCGCGAAGAATTGGTTGCCGGCGCGCAGTTCGACGGCAGCGGAACCCTGTACGGATGGCGTTTGGGTGAAGGCCAAAATCACTTCTTTGGCTTCATGCAGAGCTTCGAATTCTTCACCAACGGCACGGCCAAGATTTTCACACCGCAAGACCCAGATGGTGTCTTCCAGCTTGGCCAAACTTCGGTTGGCCCGGAGTACCGATGGAGAGTTGGTTTTTCGAAGAAGCTGAGCCTCGACCTGCATGCTCGCCTAATGTTCATGCCGCTTGGCGCGATGACGTCGCCAGCTGCAGTTCCCGCGGTGAACCGAATCTACAACTACGGTACGGGCGCAACTGCAAGACTGCAGCTCAAGCTCAAGCATGAAGATTGGGGATACCTCCTGGCGGAGGCTCGCCGCTACTCGATGTTCGTTGTGAACGGTGCCGACGGATTTGAAAACGCGGGTATGATGAATGCCCAGCTTTTCCTCGACATCCACGATGGTCATGGACTGCTACTTCAAGGGCTCTTTTGGGACCGCGAGTCGATCTATGACGACTTCGACGACATCAACGACACCCTCGCGTCGGGTCGCGTGATGTACATGAAGGTCTGGGACTAAAGCGAAAGCCGCTTGAACAGACCTTCGGGGATCGCTTTGATGACCCCCATAATCCCTTTCCAAAATCTTGGGTAGTACAGCTCGTTCTCGCCGCGCTCCTGCGCGTGAACGATAGCTTGGGCCGCCTGTTGTGGGGTCGCGACGGGAATTGCAGTTTCCATCCCGAACGTCATTCGAGTGTCCACGAAGCCCAATTTGACGGTCATTACGTGGATACCCTGCTCAAACAGACGATTTCGTAACCCCTGCAGATACAGCGTGAATGCGCCCTTTGCGCTCCCATAGAAGTAGTTGCTCTTCCGACCACGCTCACCTGCGACGCTGGAGATTCCGATGATACTCCCTGCCCCGCGTTCCAGCATCGCGTCTGCGATGGCCTCGCAAACGCTCGCTGCGCCCGTGTAATTGACGTCGATGACGCGCTTGGCGGACGCGAAGTCTTCTTCGCTCGCATGTTGGTCTCCCATGTCTCCAAACGCAATCAGCGCCACCGTAATCGGGCCAACTGCCGTCTCGACGTTTGCAACAAACTCACCGTGGTTGTCGAAGTCGAGCGCGTCGAAGGGACCGCCTACAGCGTCGACGTCAAAACGAATCGCAACATCCGCGGCGATCCGTTCAGCCTCTTCCACATCTCGAGCGGCGAGGTACACGGAATGGCCGTCAGCTGCATATTCGTGGCAGACAGCTCTCGCGATCGGCGATGTTGCTCCAAGGATGAGTACGCTCATGATTCCTCTATGAAAGACCCAGACGGCGGCCAAGATCGGACTGAAATACTCCGTCCGGGTCCCATTTGTCGCGGATGTCTTTCCATTTCTCCCACTCGGGATACATGGTCTTGAAATTGGCTTCGCTCAGGCGGGCGTCTTTGCCCAAATAGACTCGACCGCCACAGCTCATGACGACATCATCAAGCCGGTTCATCAGGTCCAAAAGCGGCGTTCCCAAGTTCGGGAAATCCAGGGCGAGCGTGGTCCCTTTCATTGGGAACGAGAGGCCACCGTGATCGAGTTCACCGAAGTCTTTGATGACGGCCAGAAATGAACCCATACCCGAGGCCGAAATCTGGTCGATAATCTCGCGCGTCGCCTCGTTGTCGGGCACCACCATTTGGTACTGCAAAAATCCGCGATCGCCGTAGATGTAGTTCCAGTTGTTAACGGCATCCAACGGAAAGAAGAACGGCTCGTACCCAACAACCGTGCGGTGCGTGCCAGGTGGGGTCTTTCTGAAATAGACCTCGTTAAAGATCGAGATCGTCGCGCTGTTTAGCCACAGATTGGACTCAAAGGGACGCCCATCGATCATCCGCATCACATGGTCGGCCAGCTCCATCACCGCGCCATCTTCGTGTTGCGTGCCCGCTTTCGCGTGACCGCCTCGCATCATGATGCCGCGGCCCATACCCGCCCCACGCTTTGCGCAGTCGATCCAGGTTACGGTGTGCGAGAAATCCGCGCTCTCTTCGCTGACGACAAAGAACTCGTCGAGATTTTCGCAACGAACGGTCTCCATTTCGATGTACGGGTTCGCGACTCGGTAGAGCTGAACTTCGACGCTTAGAATAAGTCCGGTGAGGCCCATGCCACCGATGGTTGCCCAGAAAAGCTCGGGCTCCACATCACGACTGCACTCAACGATATCGCCCTTCCCGGTCAGAATTTCCATCGAGCGAACGTGGTCGCCAAAACAACCGTCCACGTGGTGGTTCTTACCGTGGATATTACAGCCGATCGCCCCGCCCACGGTGACAAACTGCGTGCCTGGAACGACTGGCGGGAAGAACCCTTTGGGTAGAAACGTGTGAATGATCTGTTCGAGCGAAACCCCAGCTTCGCACCGCAGCCAGCCCGATTCCGGGTCAAACTCAAGCATTCGGTCCAACCGGCGCGTCATAACGACACGACCGCCATCTAGCAGCGCAGCGTCGCCATACGAGCGGCCCAGACCGTAGGCCAGAAGCGGTTCGTCTCCCCTATCCTCGAACGCAGCCAGCAGCTCGGACCGGCGCTCAGGCCGGATACAATCCGCCTCTACGACTGGATATCTACCCCATCCGGAAATCTTCTTTTGAGCCCACATTTCAGTGTCCATGCGTCAGTCTGCCGCGGGAAAGACATGTAATACAGCCTGCTGAGCAGGTACGCCAATGCGTAACGGGAATCCGTAGTGCCCCAAACCATGGCTCACGTACAGACGGTTTTGCCCTTGTCCCCAAAGTCCATGGTCGGGACAGCGTACAAACACGCCGAACATCGTCACGTTAATGCCCAAGCTTACCAACCCTAGCTGACCACCGTGCGTGTGTCCCGAGAGCACCAGATCTGCATGTCCGTCAGGCACATACTTAAAGTGTCCTGGGTGATGCAGCATCAGAATCCGCGGATGGTTGGGTTCACCAAGCACCTCGCAGACCTTTTGGATTCGTTCCTCGGCCGACCGGAAGAAGAAGTTGATTCCCGCGATTTCGAGCGGCCCGCGATGCGTCTCGACGACGGTCAAATCATCGACCAAAAGCGTGATGCCGAGTTCATCCAATGCGGTCTGCAAGACTTCGGGCGCTTCAAGGTCGTGGTTTCCATTACACGCAAACACCCGGCCCTCTAGCGCGGCCAACGGTTGCAGCCCATCTCGAACGTGTTTGGAATCCGCCGAAGACTCCATGGTCATGAAGTCGCCCGTAATCAACACAAGGTCGGGTTCCTGTGCGACGATCGCCTCGCAGGCCGCTTTTACGCGCGCCACCGAGACGAAAGGTCCGAGGTGTGTATCTGTGAGATGGGCGACGCGGATGGGGTCGCCGTCCCCTGGCGCAGCCTTGAGCCGCCCCAACTTGCCGGCGTCACCGCCCAGGGTGATATCGACCTGGTCAACGCGATGAAAAGACGACTGCAGAAAGCCAATCACGCCGACAACCCACGGCAACCACCAACCGTAAGGGTGGAAACCAAGCGCCGCAGCCACGGCCCACGGCGCGGACAAGAGCGAGATCGCAGCGAACGTCAGCGCTGGCCAAGAGATCAAAACCCGATACCAAAGCGGTCGCATTGCCGGCCGAGTGAGCATGAGGAAATGCACGAACACCAAGGGACTGAGCGCCCAACCCAGGTAACCCGGCAGGCCAGGGTCCACAAACAATCCCGACCAAATCAGGACCTGCACGCCCACCAAGACCGCGACAAACGTTGCGTAGAACTTATTGCGCAGGACCGCTGCGGCTAGCACTGTGACCAACCAACCGGCGATCCATGCGAGGACGACTGTGGGCATTTATGAATCTTGCTTGGGACCAGTGACGATGACGGTTAGGCCATCTTCGCTCTGCATTTCGATGCTCCAATCGTGAAGCTGAAACACATTAAGCGTAATTGCCAGGCCGAGTCCAAGCCCCTCGGGGTTGCGTGTGCGGGCCTCGTCAGCCCGGACGGCACGCTCGAAGACGCGGTCCACGACTTCGCTTGCGATGCCCGGTCCGTCGTCCATCACTCTGAGCTCAAACCTAGCATCCACGGCATCCAACACGACGGCCACATGGCCACCGCTGGGCGTGTATTGAATGGCGTTCTGGACGATATTGCTGATCGCTTGCTCGGCCAAAGTTGGGTCGCACTCAACCGTCAGAGACTCAGGAACGGCGACGTTAAGCTCGACACCTTTCAGGTCCGCGATCGGCTGATGGCGCGTCGCAACGCGCTCAACAAGCTCTGCGAGGTCCTGCGGATGGGTTTCGAAGTACAGATCCGCAGCGTCGAGTTTGGCCGTCACATTGAGGTTCTTCACCAACGCAGCCATGTAGTGCGATTCTTCCATCGCCGTGTTCAAGTGTCCTTGCACTTCCTCGTTAACCTCAGACTCAACCGCCTTTCGGAGCCGATGCTGGAGTACCGTCAACGGGATCGCGAGGTCATGAGTCGTGTTGGCGATATAGGCTTTCAGCGCCTCATCCCTCGCCTGCAGGTCCGAGATGGTCTCGTTCACAACTTCGCCAGTCGCATTAAATGCCCGCGCCAGCTCGCCAATCTCATCTTCGCGATCGAGCTCGACCTCAACACGATATTCCTTATCTGGAGCGCTTCGGACGGCATCCGAAAGCTTGCGAAGTCGCCTCACAATCGGAAGTGCAATGCCCAGACCGGTCAGGACTAACACCAATAGCAACAGGATGGTCTGCCAAACCACCGAGCGCACCGCTGGCGGCGGCAGGGGCTTGTCAGGCCAAAAGATGACGACGTTTGGGCAGACATCATTTTGTATCTTCACAGCAGTGACGCCCGATTTGGGTCCACGCCACAGATTGCGGTGAACCGGCTCATCGTCGACCTGCCCTTTGAGCGCTTCAGGATAGGCAGGCGCCGAGGCCAAAATGGGGCTATAGCTGGCATCGTACCCGTAGACTTCGCCGCGAAATCGCTTACGACCACGAATTCTAGGCCCCTTGAATTCACAGCGTCGCGGGGAGCGCTCGATAAGCCGAGACGCGATTCGATCCGCAGTGCGTTCCTCGACGAAGCGCTTTTCGACCCCAATTCGGTACATTGAAAACGCCGTCACGACAGGAAGCACGATCGCGACCAGCCACAAGGCCACTTTGAATCGCAAACTCACTTCTTTTCCTTGGGTTCTGTCGCGAGCCGGTAGCCCACGCCCCATACCGTTTCAAGATGCGGTGCGGCATCCCCAAGCTTCTTGCGAATCCGCGAGACATGGACGTCGAGCGTGCGCTCACCGCCTTCACGTTCCTCATCCAAGACGTGGTCCACCAGTTGTCGGCGTGAGACCGGTTTGTCTAGACGCCGAAACAGCAACGCAATGATATCGAACTCAACCTTGGTGAGGTCGAGCTCCTCGCCGTCTACTGAAACTGAGCGAGCATCAATGCTGACCTCGATTGGGCCAATCTCTTTGACCTCTTCCCGGTCCATCGTGGGGCGCCGCAGTCGCGCCTGAATCCTGGCGGTGAGCTCTTCTGGCCAGAACGGCTTCGTCATGTAGTCGTCGCCACCAAGCTTAAAGCCTCGGACCTTGTCAAACGTGTCGGTGCGGGCAGTGAGAATGATGACAGGCACCTCGCTCTTCTCGCGCCACTCCTTAAGCAGATCGAAGCCGTGGCGACCGGGAAGCATTAGGTCGAGCACAACCAGGTCATAGTCATCGACCGCAAGGGAGGCGGCCTTCTGGCCATCCCGCACCCACGTGACTTCAAAGCCTTCGTCTTCGAGCGTTTGACAGACCTCATCTCCCAATCGGACATCGTCTTCAACGAGCAATATTGCGTTCGACATGGTCAATCCTTGGCGTTTCAACCAGAAAGCCCCCGCAGACAAGCTGACGGGGGCGAATTTGGCAAGGGAAACGTCTCTAGAACTTGTTCTTCTTGCCTTTGCCGCGCTTGCCACGTTTGCCGCGCTTGGCCTTCATTTCGTCGAACTTTGCGGCCTGTTCCTCGGTCAAGAGGGCACGCAGCTTCGCTTTGGTCGCCGTGCGATGGGCCTTCAGCTCTTCCTTTGCTGCCGCGCGGTCGCCGTTGTTCGCTTCCAAGATGGTCTCGCGCTCCGTCTTTGCATCTTCCATGATCTTCTTGGCGCTCGCTTGCTGCGCGTCCGTGAGGTCAAGCTCATTGACCATGTGTTTAAGCATGTGTTTGCCGCGCTTTCCGCGTTTGTGCTTTTTGTGTTCCTTACGGTTCTTTCGGAACTCTTCAGCTTTGGCTTGCTGTTCGGCCGTCAATACCTGGTCGATCTGAGCTTTGACGTCTTCTCGAGCGGCTTTGAACTGCTCACGTTTCTCTTCGCGGGTCAGATTCTCGTTCTTATGCAGCTCGATCATTGTGTCTTTTTTTGATTCCAAGATGACCCGCACTTTGGCTTGCTGCGCTTCAGTAAGCTCAAGGTGTTCAGTCATCTTCGCGAGTCGTTTTTCGATCTTCTGTTCCATATGTTCCGGGTTCATTTTGTGTTTACCCTTCGCAAACGCGGTGCCAGCGGTGGTTGCTGCGATTGCGATGGTGAGTGCGCCGATAAGAATTTTGATTCGGTTTTTCATTTCTCTTCTCCGTGCAAGTTTCCGAGGTCTCTTCTGTCCTCAGTCACAAATTACGAACTGGTTCTTAAGAGAATCTGAAGCCGACGAACTTTTTTGGGCAAAATCCCGCGAAACCCAGAATCTCCGCGGGAAATTTCGCATCTGACAATCGACCTGTTTTTGTTTTTGCGGTAGTGAACGCCCCGAAATTCTTACTTTGGAGCGCGAAATGGTTTCTGAAATTTTCAATCCTGAACGCTGGCGACCTGTTGAAGGCTTCGACTTTCAGGACATCACGTATCACCGCTCGACCGAGTTTGGTTGTGTGCGAATTGCATTCAACCGACCTGAAGTGCGCAATGCGTTTCGACCAGCCACGGTGGACGAGCTGTACACCGCGCTGGACCACGCACGCATGTGGAGCGACGTCGGCGTCATCTTGCTAACTGGCAACGGACCGTCACCTAAAGATGGTGGTTGGGCGTTTTGCTCCGGTGGCGACCAGCGCATTCGCGGAAAGGACGGCTATAAGTACGAAGGTGTGGAAGGTGTCGACCCTGCCAAACTCGGTCGGCTGCACATCCTTGAAGTGCAACGCCTGATTCGATTCATGCCCAAAGTGGTCATCGCTGTGGTCCCAGGTTGGGCAGTCGGTGGCGGTCACAGTCTTCATGTCGTTTGCGACCTGACGCTCGCCAGCGAAGAGCACGCGACCTTCAAACAAACCGATGCAGACGTTGCGAGCTTCGATGCTGGCTATGGTTCCGCGTATCTGGCACGTCAGGTCGGCCAGAAGCGCGCTCGCGAGATCTTCTTCCTCGGCCGAAATTATTCGGCTCAAGACGCGTTTGATATGGGAATGGTGAATGCAGTCATCCCTCACGCGGACCTTGAAGAAGAGGCCCTGCAATGGGCGCGGGAATGCATGAAGAGCCCAACTGCCATCCGCATGTCGAAGTTTGCCTTCAATATGATTGACGATGGTCTGGTGGGTCAGCAGGTGTTCGCTGGTGAGGCGACACGATTGGCCTATGGTACGGAAGAAGCAAAGGAAGGACGGGACGCGTTTTTGGAAAAGCGCAAACAGGACTTCTCGGACTTCCCGTGGCATTTCTGACGCAAATACTGCGCACGTCACCGGATTGACATTCGATCGTCGATTAATAAAATCCGGGCGATTGCTGATTTTGATATGAGATACACAGCCGACATCCGAACCCTCTTTGCAGTGACGTTGTACTTCGTCGTGCTTGCCGTTGGTTTTGCCCAAGAGTTCTCCTGGGTGACGTTCGCGTTTGCTGTACCTCTTGCGTGGTTGGCGTTCACCTGTGCGGTCATCACGCATAACACCATCCATACGCCTGTCTTCAAGTCGAAGACGGCGAACCGCATCTTCCAAATCATCCTCACGCTTTCTTATGGGCACCCTGTCAGCGCGTATGTTCCAGGGCACAACCTGTCACATCACATGCACACGCAATCGGCCAAGGACGTGATGCGCACAACCAAAGCGCGCTTTCGCTGGAACTTCCTGAACCAACTTCTGTTCGTATTCGTTGTTGGACCTGCCATCGCGAAAGCGGACAAAGAGTACGTTCAAGCAATGCGCAAGAAGCGCCCAGTCTGGTTCCGACAATGGGTGATTGAATTTGCGGCGATGTTCATGGCGACTGGCGGGTTGCTGGTTTTGGATTGGCGAAAGGCGCTGGTCCTTTACATCGTGCCTCACTTCTTCGCCGCATGGGGCATCATCGGTATCAACTTCGCGCAACATGACGGTTGCGATGAAAACCACCCTTACAATCACTCTCGAAATTTCACCGGCTACCTCATCAACTTCTTCCTGTTCAACAACGGGTTTCATGGCATCCACCATGACAAACCGAACATGCACTGGAGCTTGTTGCGAGACGCCCATAACGAGTTGATCTCGCCGCATATCCACCCGAACCTCGAACAAAAGTCGTTGTTCGGCTACCTGTTCCGTGCCCACATCTGGCCTGGCAAACGCCTTGATTATCTGGGTAACCCGGTGGTTCTACCCGAGCCCGTCCCCGATGAATCGTGGGTTCCTCGAAAGAAGGACCTCGGCGAGGTGCTGGCACACGGTGCGGTCGAGAACTAGCGGTCAACCACACCAAGTAGATGGGTGAGGATTTGGTTCAATTGAACCATTTCGCCGTCCGGTATTTGTGCGGCCAATTCTTCCTCGAACGCGCGTAGCTCACCTAGTCCATGCAGGATCATTCCTGGTTTGAATCGTACGAGTTTCGCCCGGCCATCCTGAGGATCCGGTACTTTTTCTAGACCACCGGCGTCGACCAACTCATCCACCAACGTGGCGACCGCTTGTTTGCTGATACCCAGGCGGTCGGCGAGCACGGTGATTCGCGTGCCTTCAAAATCAATATGCGGAAAGAGATTGGTGTGCGCGGGCCGAATATTCGTAAGCCCCGATGCGCTCTGAAGTCTCGCTAGGGCCTGCTCGTTGACCAAGCGAGCCGCCTTGAACAGAAGCTGCAGTGTGCTCTGCTGCTTGGCTGTCTCTATCGCGTCGACATCAAGCGTCATGCCGCCACCAGTTGTTTGGCCGGTGCGGCGGACAACATCCATCCCACGGCTTGAATATAGTCAATCTTGGCTGTCGGCCCTTCTAGAATCCGGCCATGACACATGACGACCCGGTCAATATCCCAATCCGACGTGGCTTGGACCGAACGCCCAGCAGCGGCCCGGTCTTTCGTGGCAAACCGCCAAACCATGCTCTGTTGTGGTCGCTGCCAAACCCCAACTAGCGTGAACAGGATCTTCGAGCGCCAGTTACTCACTTCGTGAACGTTGAAAATCAAATCCGTGCACAACACGGTGTTCGACGGCCTATGCAGGAACACGACCTCGTTCATGTCGGGCGCACCGTCAATAAACTGCCAATCAATTTCGGGCCATGGACTGGTACCACTGAGTTCATTGTCGAACTCGATGTCATCGCGTTTCTGTGCGAGACCGGGCGCGGCCCAGGTTTCTGCGTCTGGAAACGCGGCCACGGCTTGGGGGAAAAACAAATGATGCAGCTTGCTCGGCGCGACGAGCCATCCAACCTCGCCGAGCACGTCGATCTCATCCTTCAGTGGCTCAATCGGGATCGGTGAATGGATCCAAAGCCGTCCGTCTTCGAGGCGGATGATGGTCATCCGTGTGTTGAAATGAAATCCTCCGGGAACATAGAGGTCGTGGTCCGCACACCAGATGTTTTCTGCGATTTTCGAAAGTTTATTCGCCATGCTTTCCTCACTCGTCAACCTTGGCTGACCATTTAGTCAACCCAACCTGACCAAATTCACCTCAGATGTCAAAACAAAAGTGGACCCCGCCGAAGCTGAGGGTGTCGTTTCCGTTGTGTTCATGGAGTGGGCGCTTTCGCGCGTGTCAAAACGATGGCGATCGCCGATTGCGCATTTTGGCCACCGAGGGGAACCGAGATCCGTGAGGCCCACCGAGATTTCTTTCTCATCATTCCGTGGCGGCTGGGCATTTCAAGCAGTGCAACTGGGCTAGAGTGAAGGTGCCACGCCGTCAGGCGTAGGAACCGTAGCGTCGGTCAGGCGGCAGCAAGAGGCGGTGTGATGTCCGTGTGGACGCTTCGTGAACGGAGTTTGGCTTCTGCCAAACGAGTGAATCGACTGCGGCCAAAGCGGATATCGCCCGACTCGCAGCGAAGCCAAAAACCACGGAACTCTCTGTGGGTCCTCACGGGCTTCGGTGGGCCCTCTGTGGTAAGAAACGCAATCTACAATCCGACATACGACAACGCGTCTGCTCACAAATTGAGCACCCTGCACCAAATGACTGCTTAGGAATCGTTGATGGCTTGCCGATGTTCACCGTTTCCATTTATGGTCACGCGTCTATGCGTCGACCAAAAAGGAGTCAGTCGTGTCGAAGCCGGAAGAGACAAAGTCGAATTTCATCCGAACCATCATTGATGAAGACCTCGCGAGCGGTAAGCACCAGTCCATCGTGACCCGCTTCCCGCCTGAGCCGAACGGCTACTTGCACATCGGCCATGCGAAGTCGATCTGTCTCAATTTTGGGCTGGCACAAGACTACCCAGGTCGTTGCCATCTGCGGTTTGACGATACAAACCCGGTGACCGAAGACACCGAGTACGTCGAAAGCATTCAGAACGACATCAAGTGGCTCGGCTTTGATTGGGGAGAGCACCTTTATTTCGCGTCCGACTATTTCGAGCGGATGTACGATCTTGCGGTGGTTCTCATCAAGAAAGGTAAGGCATACGTGGACGACCAGCCTGTCGACGATATCCGCGAACAGCGCGGCACGTTCGAAAAACCAGGGGTCGAAAGTCCAAATCGAAACCGCTCGGTTGAAGAGAACCTCGACCTTTTTCGACGAATGCGCGAAGGCGAGTTTGAGGACGGCGCGATGGTGTTGCGGGCGAAGATCGATATGACGTCGCCGAACATTCTCATGCGCGACCCCCTGCTCTATCGCATCAAACATGCGCATCACCACCGCACGGGCGACGATTGGTGCATCTATCCAATGTACGACTACGCACATTGTCTGGAAGATGCGATCGAAGAGGTGACGCATTCGATATGTACGCTCGAATTCGAGAACAATCGCGAGCTGTACGACTGGGTCATCGCCGAAACCGAGATTGAGCATGCGCCTCGGCAGTATGAATTCGCCCGACTGAGCCTCAACTACACGGTGATGAGCAAGCGCAAGTTGCTCCAGTTGGTGAAGGACAATCATGTGGATGGCTGGGATGATCCGCGCATGCCGACGGTTGCCGGGATGCGTCGACGCGGCGTCACACCCGAGGCCATTCGTCGGTTTGCAGACATCATCGGCGTCGCCAAGGCGAACAGCACGGTGGACGTGAGCTTGTTCGAGTATTGCATCCGCGACGACCTTAACCACCGCGCAAAGCGCGTGATGTGTGTCACCGACCCGTTGAAGGTCGTCATCACGAACTACCCTGAAGGTGAGATCGAGGAGCTTGACGCCAACTACTGGCCGGAAGATGTCCCCAAAGACGAATACCGAAAGGTCCCGTTCTCGCGCGAAGTCTACATCGAACGCGCAGACTTTGATGAAAACCCACCGAAGGGATGGCGACGGCTGGCGCCGGGCGTTGAGGTCCGGTTCCGCTACGCCTATTACGTGACCTGTACAGACGTCATCAAAGACGACGAAGGCAATATCGTTGAGCTGCATTGCACCTACGACCCCGAGACCCGCGGTGGTTGGGTGCCGCACCGCAAAGTGAAAGGGACGTTGCACTGGGTTAGCGCCGCTGCCGGCTTGCCATGCAAGGTCAACCTCTACGACCGCCTGTTCACGGAAGAGAACCCCGGCGGGCATCCGGAACGAGACTTCTTGGAGTTCCTGAACCCGCAATCCCTGGTTGTAGCCGATGGATTTGTCGAGCCGAGCGTCAAAGATGAAAACGCGGGAACTCGCTACCAATTCGAACGGCTCGGCTTCTTCTGCTCCGATATGGAGTCGACGAGCGACGCGTTGGTCTTCAATCGAATTGTGACGCTCAAAGATTCTTGGGCGAAGCAGACTTCGGACGAGAAGCCGGAACAGGCGTCGACGCCGAAAACGAAAAACGATGCACCCAAGCGTTCCGCTAAGGAAGTCCGCGCAGAAGAACGTGCGAAGGAACACGCTGAGGATCCGGCGTTGGCGGCGCGATACGCCAAGTACCATGGCGAGTTTGGATTGAACGAGAAATTGTCAGACCTACTGGCTGGCGACTCTCGATTCACGTCCTACTTCGATGGTCTGGCCGCAGAATGCGACCCGAAACTGGCGGCCGTCTGGCTGGTGGAAGAGCTTGCGCCGAATGTGGCGGACGATGCTGAGTTTGTCGCCCTTCCGTTCACGAGCGCTCAGTTCTTGGAGCTAATCGCGCTCGTCGATGGCAATGAGATCTCGACCGCGGCAGGACGCGAGGTGCTCGCCGAGATGATTGAATCTGGCGGTTCTGCGGAGGCGATTGTAGATGCGAAAGGTCTTCGTATCGTCTCTGACGCGGCGTCGCTTGGCCCAATCATCGACAAGGTCATCACTGATAATGACGCGATGCTGACACAGTACCGTGACGGCAATAAGAAACTCATCGGTTTCTTCATCGGGCAGGTCATGAAGGCGACCGGCGGCGCTGCTGACGCAACGGCGGTTCGAGAACTTTTGGCTAAAAAACTCGACGCGTAGCCCCATCTATTCGAAACTACTGAAGTTCCGGTCCGCTCTAATCACGATTTGAACGCGATCGAAACTGTTATATAGTCGTCACAGCAACGCCACTTTTGGCGGCATTGATATTAATCACGGAGGCATCTCGATGCGTAAGGCTCTATTTTACTGTTTGATGGTTCTCGCTCTCGCTTTCACCGCATGTGGTGATGACGATGACGATAAAGGCAATAACGCGAATAACGTTAACAACGTTAACAACAGCAATAACGCTAACAACAGCAACAACGCGAACAACAGCAACAACACGACTGCTGTCATGGACGCGTGCACCAACGACGCTGACAAAGCAATCCTCAACGACGGCACGACCGACGCTTCAGGTGCTGCTTCGGACTGCGCACTCGTCGAAGGTTGCTTGAGCGATGCTGACCCAGAAGGTTGCTCGACCACGTGTGTTTCGGAAGCAACGGGCCTCAGCGAAGATTGCTCGTCCTGCTACGGTGGTGCAGTTTCATGCTCCATCGCAAACTGCTTGACCGAGTGTGCTGCTGACCCAGGTAGCGACGAATGTGGTCAATGCCAGGTCGACAACGGCTGCATCTCGGCATTCGAGACTTGCGCTGGTGACTACGAGAACTAATTTCCGATTAGTTTTCGCTCGAATCAAAGGGTCGGCTGATGCCGGCCCTTTTTCGTTTCTTGTGTGCTTGAACCAAACGCCCCTTTCCGAGAGACTGTCCGCACGATTTCAAAATTGTGCTGAGGAGACATGATGAAACGATGGATTCTGCTTAGTGCCCTGGCTGTAGGCCTGATGGCATGCGGTGATGACGATACGAAGTCAGGCACCGACAACAACGAAAACAACGTCAATAACGTCAACAACGTTAACAACGTCAATAACGTCAACAATTCGAACAACGCAAACAACTCGAATAACGCGAACAACTCGAACAACGCGAACAACTCGAACAACGCGAACAACTCGAACAACGCGAACAATTCGAACAACGCGAACAACTCGAACAACAATAATACTGGCAATCAGATTACGTGGCCGGCTACGCCTGCAGAATTTGCAACGACGGCCGAAGCAAACACGTACATCTCGGACTTGCAGATCCCGGAGGTAGCCGAAGGTGTTCCGACGTGCTGCAAGGACTTCGGAGCAATCTCCGCCAATCCTGGTGAGTTCGACAACGCGCTCGCGGTGCTTCAATCGCAGCTTGGCGGTTTTGGTTTGGATCTACAGGGCGCCGTCACTGACGCCTTGGTAGACGGTGACTTCGTCATCCTTCTGGACCACCGGCAACTTGACGGTGCGACGGACCCAGACGGTTTCGTTCTTTCGTGGTTGGCAGGCGGATACGCGCCGGGCACCACCTACCAAACGGCCTCGACGGGCGCCGGACAATTCTTGGTTTCCCCTGAGTCATTCCAAAACATGACGACCGGTGAACCACAGATCGTCTTCAACCCAGCGTCGATGAACAATGGTTCGATGGCTGCTGGTCCGGATCCAATCCGATTGCTGCTGCCACTGGGCTTCGCCCTGCTTGACGTGTCCGTACAACAAGCTGAAGTCACAGGTATGGCGACCATCAGCAACGACGGCGTCGCATACACGCAAGGTACGCTTGGCGGGTATGTCACGCTAGACGACCTCTACGGAGCTCTCAACGGCATCATCAATTCCAGCTGCGCATGCTTGAACCTCTCGCAAGACGTCTACACCAAGACGGGCGACGAGTGGGGAAGCACCTGCGTCGACGCCGCAACCGCCTGTCCTAACCCTGCAGACGAAATCTGCGTGGTCCTGGCGGGCAACGGCAGCGTCCTCAACGGCGAAGTCTGTGGTCTCGTCCCAACACTTTTGAATGGTTCGGCCGACATCGACGTCGATGCTTCTGGAGACGACACCTACGAGGCACTCTCCGTCGGATTCGAATGGACCGGTGTGAACGCCGAAATCACGGGCGTGGAAAACTAAGCCTCTCAGATTTCTGAGGGAGGACACCGACCCGCCTCTCGACCAGTATTTACAAGCCCCACGGCAATTTGATTGTCGTGGGGTTTTTGCGTTTTGAGCCGATTTGGTTCGATTTGTGCCGAAATCGGCGGACAAAAATGTCTGCTCGTAAAAACCAAATAAAGTCAGACGCTTAACCCCACTTCTTCGACATCCCAGGGATAGACTGGAGTAACCGTACGGCACCCGTTTCTGAAACATCTCATCGCGCCAAACCCACCAAAAACAACAAACTTATTACAAATCAACATGTTAGCAATGTTGGCATTGCCGTTGCAATGTGGGGCCGCGACTTCGAAAACTGACTGGAGGAAGAGATGAAAATGACGACTCGACTAGGATTTCTGTGCCTTTCAATGACCCTTGCTGCTTGCGGAGGGAGTGACGATTCCGCCGAAATCAACGGCAACAACTCCAACAACGAAAACAACTTCTACAGCGCTGAAAACAACTACAACAACGCGAACAACGTCAACAACGTCAACAACCTCAATAACGCGAACAATGTGTTCGATGGCGATATCGATGGTGTTGATGAAAACTACCAAGATGGCGAGAACTACGGCGAGCTCATTGAAAACGACTTCATCATGACCGCCGATGAAGCCACCTCAACCTTCAGCATCGACGTCGACAACGCGTCATATACACTGATGCGCCGCGACATTAACAACGGCAAGCTTCCGGTTGCGGACGGCGTCCGGGTCGAGGAATACATCAACTTCTTCGACTACGATTATGCACCGCCAATCCAAGACCAGCCCTTCAGCATCAACCTTGAAGTGGCGCCCTCGAAGTTCGGCCAGGACCTTCACCTTCTGCGAGTCGGCCTGAAAGGCAAAGACGTTCCGCTCATCGACATGAAAGCGACGAACCTTGTGTTCCTTGTCGACGTCTCCGGCTCCATGCAGAGCTCCGCCAAACTTCCCCTGGTTAAGGAGTCCATCAAGGAAGCCATCTCAACACTGCGCCCTGATGACCGTGTAGCGATCGTCACGTACGCAGGCGCCGACCGCGTCGCACTGCAAAGCACACCAGTGTCCAACAGCTCCGCAATCATCAACGCGGTCGACAACCTGACGTCCGCTGGTGGAACGAACGCGGACGCCGGCATCGTGCGGGCCTACGACATCGCCGAGCAAAACTTCATCGACGGCGGAAACAACCGCGTGATGATTATGACTGATGGCGACTTCAACGTCGGACGCACCGGCCAGGCGCTGGTCGACCTCATCATCGAGAACCGCGAGAAAGAGATCAGTCTCACGTGCCTGGGCTACGGACTGGGCAACTACAACGACCACATCATGGAATCGTTGGCGCGTGACGGAAACGGCAACTACTTCTACATCGATTCGATCGAAGAGGCGCAGCGCATCTTCGGCGAGAACCTGCCAAGCACGCTCGAGGTCATTGCGGCCGATGTGAAGATCCAGATCGAATTCCAGTCTGACACCGTCGTTCGCTACCGCCTGGTTGGCTACGAAAACCGCCTTCTAAACAACGAAGACTTCGAAGACGACACCAAAGATGCTGGCGAAATCGGGCCTAGCCACACGGTCACTGCGCTCTACGAAATCGAAGTAGACGAACAATCGATGTCAGAAACCGGCATGCTTGCCGAGGTCCGAATTCGACACAAGTCGCAGTACGGCGAAGCCAGCAGCGAATACACCCAGGGCATCAAACTAACGCAGGTCCACCCGACGTTCGAAGATGCGTCGGGCGACTTCCAATTCGCGGCAGCCGTCGCTGAATTCGCCGAGATTCTGCGTAGCTCAAAGCACACAGATGGCATGGGCATCAGTGACGTGCAGGCAATCGCCACCGCAAACTCCAGCAGCGACCAGCCAAAGCGCATGGAGTTTCTGGGTCTGCTCGATGCCGCAATCAACTTGCTGAGCAACTAGTTTCCGGTCGGGGGAACGTGGCCGTGGCCCGGTGCGATTCGCACCGGGTCGCGCG
This sequence comes from bacterium, assembly GCA_030427705.1. Lineage (GTDB taxonomy): Bacteria > Myxococcota_A > Bradymonadia > Bradymonadales > Bradymonadaceae > JAUIBR01. The sequence continues at coordinate 63,622 of JAUIBR010000012.1, forward strand.
ACCCGACACAAACGCTTTTCCGAGGCGGGGGGAGCCCGGGGGTCACCAGTGCAAGCTGGTGGCCCTCACTTTTTCTTGTTGGCTTGCATCCACCCGCCCGCCAACGCAAAATCAACACATGCAAACCATCAAAATTCTATCGCTTGCCCTCTTTCTCGTTGGCTGCACGGCCGCCGAAAACACGCCGGACCCCGCAGATATGGGCTCGGATTCCACGCCAGATAGTGACATGGCCGAGGCCAACGTACCATTGACGTGGGATGTCGATGCGCCCGGCCCCTACAACGTTGGCTACCAACAGGTGCAGGCGACCTACTCGCCAAAGGGCGAAGACCGAACCATCGATATCTCTATCTGGTACCCAACCGAGGACACCAATGGCGAGAATCCGCGATACCTGGGGCTGTTCCGCGACCCCGTCGCGATGATGGGAACTGAGCTTGCTCCATCTCCATATGCCGACGGCAAGTACCCCATCATGGTCTACTCACATGGCGATCGGGGATTCTCGGGAACGGCGTCGCGCATGATGCACTATTTCGTCAGCCACGGTTGGGTCGTGGCGGCCCCAGACCACCTCTTGAACACCGCAACCGACACACCAGACCCGCGGCCGAAGTCTTTACGATACCTGCGGACCTTGGATTTGACGGCGACGCTGGACCGCCTGGCTGAACTCAACGCAGACGGGGAGTTTGCCGACACACTCGACACATCACGCGTGATTATGTCTGGCCACAGTTTTGGGTCGTATACGGTATGGCCGACGGCCGGAGCCACGTTCGACACCGATGGCGTGGCCGAGCAATGCGACCTCGACACTGCGATGCCTACCTGCGACGACGAGGATATTGAGTACTTCACGGACGGTGTTCGCGAAGACCGTGTCATTGCCGCTTACGCGATGGCCGGGCCATACAATCCAAGCTGGTTTGGCGAGACAGGATTTGAGTCCGTCCAGATTCCAATCTTCTCGATCACTGGAAGCGAGGACCAACGCGGACAAGCCGAGGAATGGGCCCGAATGCAGAACAGCGAGCTCGAGTTCACCTGGGTCGACGTTGAAGATGCCTGCCATGAAGCGTTCGCGCTTGGCAGCTGCTCAAACATCACCAACGACGACGCCGACGCGATTGTCCACACCTACGGGTTGGCGTATGCGCGCTATCATCTTTTGGGTGATTCATCGGTGGTGGACGTGTTGTCTGGCGAGCGCGAACTCGATACACGCGCGACCCTGCAAACCACCGCCGAATACTAGTCTGCGCTTGCCAACCAAGGCCAAGTATGGCGAAGTCTGAGCCATGTTAGATATTGCTATCGACAAACTGGGTTTCATCATCGAGCTTTTGCGCGAGTACGAAGCGTTGGTTCCACCATCGGAACTAAACGAAGGCTCTGCGCTTGAGGACACCCTCGATAACCCTGTTGAAGAGGAAATCTCAGACGCGATTTCCTACCTCAATGACGATGAGAAGGCGGAGTTGATTGCATTGATTTGGCTGGGACGCGGCGACTTCACGGACGCGGAATGGACCGAAGCGCGCAACCAAGCTGAAGATGAACTCACAGGCCATGAGACCGCGGGCTACGTGATGGGAACCCCGCTGGCTAGCGAATTCATCGAAGAAGCGTTGAGCCTTCTTGGCTACTCAATAGAAGACGTTGAAGACTCGTTCTGAGCTTCAATTGGAAAGAAGAAGACTGACGAAGCTTCAATCTCGAACGTCGCACTCAAATCCTGACACACACCGGCATCATTGGGGTTCAAGTCTGCGGAGTTTTTCATAACCGTCGCCGCGACATCCAGAACCTCTGAACTCGCGCCAATCTCGGAGATTTGCTCAACAATCTCTTCGACGACGACGCCGCCCGAGATAATGCCGCGGACAAGGCCGTCTTCCACTTTCTCGACGCGGATGTATGCGTTTCTAATGGTCAAAACGAGGTCGAAGGCATCCACGGTCAGCGGAAGATTTAGGTCGATCGGCCCCGCCAGGAGCGCCCCGTCCGTAATCGTGGCCTCCGCGACATAGGCCGACGGCGCGTCGAGGTCGCGGTCGAGCGTCTGGCCGATTTCCAGGAAGCCGTCCGCGCCCACAAGTGGTGAGCCAGTCGCGCGCGCGACCGTAACCTCTACACATGGGTCAGAATCCCAACTTTCGTTGCGTTGCGTTTCTATGGTGAGCAGCACATTGCCAGAATTGATGGTCCGCTGGATGAGAGCGTCAACGGACTCGCCGCCCCCCGTCACCGCATCGAGGGCGGGCACAAGAAGCGCAAACTGATTGTCGATCCCTTCGTTTCCGTCGGGGTCAACGAAGTCAATCTGATTGCAGCTCAAATCATCGGAGCGGTCTGAAACACGCCCATCCAAATCAAGGCCCTGGCTCACGCCCGCGTTGGCCCCAGTAAAGACGAGCTTTCGCACGACGTACGCCTCGGGCGTTTTGTCCAAGACTCCACACTCGTTTTCGTCGAGTTCATCGCCTCGGGACGTCGTAGACTCCGGCTCATCCGAGCCACACCCCAGCATGGCGACCATTAGCAAAGGTAGTAAGCGTCTCATGACTCCAACGCTCCGATGCTCTCGGTCGCACGCCCCATATCGACGCCAAATCCTTCAGCGTTGATGCCCAAAGCACGCATCAGCGTCAGCACAACACGTGCGGAGTTTTCAGCGGATGTTGACCGGTAGTGCACCCCTTGCTTGATGGCCCCACCTGCCGTGCCCGACAGGATGATGGGAAACTCATCCAAATTGTGTGTACGGCCATAGGACACGTCAGAAGTCGCTAACACGATGCAGTTGTCCAACAACGTGCCGTCACCTTCCGGAACGGCGCTGAGCGACTCCACCATGTACGCAAACTCAGTCATAATCTGCAGAACGATGGCGTTAACCTGCGGCTGGTCACCTGGTTCGTCGTGCGTGAGTTGGTGGTGTCCCGCGGTTGCCCCCTCGAACAAGAGGTTGTTCACCGGATAGGTGAAGTAATTCGAGAACACGCGGCTCTGATCGCATGCCAGGGCCATCGCCATGATGTCACACATCGCTCGGTTTTTGGCCGTGAGTTGAGCACGTCCATCGATGTCAGGATAAGCCAATTCGGGCGCGTCTGGTCGAGCACAGGCCGCACGGTTGGGTGGGTCTTCTTCGAGTCGTGCGAGTCGTGTTTCGAGCTCACGAATACCGTCAAAATGCTGTTCAAGTCGGATGCGGTCGTTTGCGCTGACTTTCGATTGCAGCCTTCGCGAGTCTTCCATCACGGCGTCCAGAACGCTTCGACGCAATGCAATCTTGGGGTCAACTTCAGTCGTTTCACCCGGCGCGCGGAATCCTGCGCCGAAAATGCGCTCGAAGAGAGCATACGGAGAAGACTCAGCGGGGTTCTGGCTGTTTGGACCGTTGAATGAACGCCCTCCCCCGGGTGCTGCGCCGTATTCAATGGAGCGGAACCGAGTATCGTTCCCAATCTCATTTGCGATGAGAACATCCAGCGTCGGCCCGCCAAACGTGCTGGACTCGCCGTTCATGATCAGCGGAGCACCAGCAAGAATGCCGCTAGCGCCTGACGTATGCGGGATAAGATTCGGGACCTTGAGTTCGGTTCCACTGACAACGGTGAGTCGGTCTTGAACCGCAGCCAATGGCTGCATTTGTTCGCTCAGCTGCCAGGTATCGCCTTCGCCCGACGGAACCCATTTGTCTGGAAGCGTACCATTGCCCCAGAAGAACAGGCCGAATCGCGGCGCGAACCCTTCGCCCTGCGCCAATGCGGTGCCGTTTGTGTTCATGAACACCTCCAGCATCGGCAGTCCGATGGTCACGACGCCAGAGCCAAGCACACCTTTTAGAAGTGTTCGTCTATCGATCTTCATTGCGTCACCTCCCCCATCGAATACGTCCGGAACCCTTCGCTCAATGCGACGGCGCGCATGAGATAGAGAAAGTCATACCCACTTAGTGCGAACTGGTCCGCCAGGGCCGTGACCAGGTCACGCTCTCCGTCTGCGGACTCACGACCGTTCGCGTAGTCAAACAGATTCACGGTCAAGCACGGTCCAAACGACGGGTGATTCCTGACAACGCTTGCCAGCTCCACCGGATTTGAGAATCCGATGCCGTCGATTTCTCCACTGGCATCAATGGCAGTTCCGTCGTCCGTGCTTCTAAATCGGCCAAGCCCGTCGAAATTCTCGAAGCCCAGTCCGATATGGTCCGTCAGGTTGTGGCATGAAGCACAGCCCGGGTCCTGTAAGTGCTCCTGAATGCGGTCTCGCAGCGTCGGGGCCTCCCCTGACGGCTCCGGAATCGACGTGTCGACACCCGCCGGAGGATTGGGAATCAATCGGCACAAGAGTTTCTGCTGAACGAACATCCCGCGCAGCGTCGCAGATGTGGAAACGGGGTGCGACCACTCTGCCAGATAACTGACTTGCCCAAGCAATCCAACACGCGGTTGGTCCTCGGGATATTCAGTCATGGCGAAGCCTTCTCGAGCCGGCGCCGGCATATTGTAGATGGCGGCGAGCTTGCGATTCACGAATGTTCGACGGGTCGTCATGATGTCGCGAAAATCGCCCTGCTCCTCAAACACCAGATATTCGATTCCCTTCAGTGTCTCTTCGCGAGCAGCCGGTCCGACTTCGTCGTTGATATGCGGGAAAATCTCAGTCGCTTTTGTAAGTTCATCGAGTTTATCGAGCTCGTAGAGGTCGATGAAGAAAGCGCGAACCCCGCGACGAGCCTTTTCATCAGCCAGCATGCGGTCTACCTGCGACTCCAACACGTCCGGTTTGGTAAGTTCAGCCGTCTCAGCGAGCGCGAGGAGCTCCGTATCGGGTGCCGAATTCCAAAGGAAGAAACTCAGTTTAGAAGCCAGCTCGAAGGCATTGAGTATCTCGCGGTCCGTCGCTCCTTCGGGGCGGAACAGAAAGCTGGGCGACTGCAAGATCGTGGCGATGATGTAGATGACACCCTGCTTAGGATCGTCAAGCGTTGTCGAGGCATTGCGCCCAATCCCGACCAGCGTGTTCATCTCGTCGGTCGTCAGCGGTCGCCGGTATGCCACACGCCCAAAGCTTTTTGTGAACTTCGAAAGACAGTCCGCAGAACCGAATGCCTGGCGACACCGAAGATAGCGGTCTTGGAAAGCGTCGTCCTCGACGGCTTGTTCGGCGATGGTGAACGCCGCTGCTTCGTACAGCTCGACCCCTCGCGGTGACACCGTCGTCTGGGAGGAACCTCGGACCAGCGAGCCCGCGCTTCTTGCATCCGGTTCCAGCCGTGCAGGCACGACAATATCCGGCGAAATCAGATCAGCGACGACATTGCGATACTGCGCATCCGTCAATCGACGAACGACGAATTCACCGGGCTCAACAGGCACATCATCGGCTCGCACCGATAACGGGATGTCTGCGCCGGTCTCCGTGCATCCGCCGAGTACCACGAATAGCAGGATTACTACGATTTTCCGCATAATTGCTTTTCCAACTTAGATTTGGCGCAGTCTACCGAAGTTGAAATCGGGGGTCGAGTGGATCGACGATGCGGTCTTGTCAGCGCGGAAAGTTTGCGTGATTAAGGAGCGAACTTTTGTCAGGAGAACCTATGTCGATCGAAGAAAAGCTCGCGGAACTCGGAATCGAACTCCCGGACGCGCCTGCACCTGCTGCAGCGTATCAACCGTTTGCAAAGACCAATAACCTCATCCTGACGGCTGGTCAGATCGCTACCGATCGCGGCAAGTTTGTCGCTCAGGGAATCGTCGGTGACTCAGTGGATCTTGAGACCGCACAAGCCTGTGCCCGCCAGTGCGCAATCAATATTCTGGCGCAGATCAACGCTGCCAATGGCACCCTAGAAGGTGTTCGAATCGTCAAATTGAATGTGTTTGTGGCGAGCACCCCAGACTTCACTGACCAACACCTGGTGGCTAATGCCGCATCAAACTTCATGGCAGATGTGCTGGGCGAAAACGGCAAGCATGCGCGGAGCGCTGTCGGAGTGCCTTCCCTACCGCTCAATAGCCCGGTCGAAATCGAGGCGATTGCCGAGGTCTAGGCCTTCGCGATGCCGATTGGACAACTGATACCGGTGCCACCAAGACCACAGTATCCGTTGGGATTCTTGGACAGGTATTGCTGGTGGTAGTCCTCGGCGAAGAAGAACTCCGTCGCCGGGATGATCTCGGTCGTAATCTCGCCATAGCCGGCGTCCTTCAGTTTCGCCTCGAACGCTACCTTCGAGGCGACGGCGGCCTCGTGCTGTTCATCTGAGTACGTGTACACGCCCGAGCGATACTGCGTGCCCATGTCATTGCCCTGTCGCATTCCCTGCGTGGGGTCGTGGCTCTCCCAAAAGACTTTGAGCAGTGCGTCAAACGACGTCTTGGTCGGTTCGTACACGACGCGCACCACTTCGTTGTGCCCTGTTTGACCGCTGCAAACCTCGCGATACGTCGGATTGCGGGTGTATCCAGCGGCGTATCCAACTGCGGTTGAGACGACGCCATCAAGTGTCCAGAACTTTCGCTCAGCGCCCCAGAAACAACCCATGCCAAACATGGCAAACTCAAGCCCTTCAAAGGCATCGTCTAATGGCGCATCCAATACGTGATGTTGGGCAGGGACGGGCATTCGGGTGTCACGACCCGGCAGCGCGTCTTCGGGAGATGGCATCTTCAGTTTGGATGATTTCATAAAGAACATCGGCGTCTCCGCGGTTTAGTCGCTACTCCAACACATGATGTTCGCGCGGTATTCTGGTTTCAACCAGATTACCACCGCCAATAAAAGTCGAGGTCGATTAGAGGTGACTTGTTCTCGGCCATGAAATTGACGACCGGAAGGTTTAGGTTGCCGTAGCCCGCGCCGACGACAAGGTTGAACGTCTCCCAGGAGAACGCCATTCGAGCCATGAGTGAACCACGGTCGTCCACCTCCACTTTGCCCGTCGACCCGGTGCCCAAAACGTTCACCGTGGTGTAGTCGTCAGCTTTGATGCTGGTCTGAGCGGATGCATCTGTGGTCTGTGCCGCCAACGATCTGAACGACAGCAGGAACGACATCACCCGGTTGTATCGCCATTCTAGCTGCAGCAAAAATTGCAGGTTGGAGACCGCCGAAGCTCCGTTGAACGACGCCGAATCAATCTGCCCATCGACGAAAACCTGTGTGTAGATTGGCGACAGGGACACATTCCATTTAGGCGTAAACTGCCATGTCACAAACAGCTCAAACGGAACTACCACAACCGAAGCATCGTCTCCTTCCTCAAGACTCAGGGCCCATAACAACGCAGTGTCCGTGTAGACAACACCTGAGCTGACCGCAAGTCCCCAGTTCTCGCCGCAGCAGAACCGCCACTTCACCTCGGCATTGAGCAATGGCAGCGCCCAAGCCAAGACGTACGTGCTGACTTGCAAGCCATCGACGATGCCGTAACCAGCGCTCCAGATTCCCATCTGCAGCTGCTGCCCATGCAACGTGTACGCATTGCCTTCGAGGTACTCCCCGGCGTCATCATTGTAGGCAGCCGCTGGCGCAGCCCAGATGAGGAAAAACCCAGCCAGAAGTGCTGCGATCCAAGTCTTCATCGCGACACCCTTACACAACCACCGAGGTCGAACCCACAACGATAATCCTGATCGTCACCTCGCAGTGAGACTGAGCCATCTCCCAGATTCAGAACCAACAGAAACTCCAAACCGTCTCGCTGCGCCCGAAGTGCCAGTTCCTTGTCAGTTTGGTTGTAGACCGTGTCATCGTCGATATCGACAACGAAACCATCACGGTCAATCCTGCCTTCAACATCTAGAACGACCAAGGGAACCAGCGTTTCTGCCGTCACCCGCGTTTCGCTATTCTGCAATTCATCGAAGGTCGGTGTTTCCGCATGGATGTTGATGGCTGTGTCGATTTGCCAGGGTTCAGGGTCACCAAAGACCGGCTGACTGCAGCGATCAAAACCACCCCAAAACACCGGATCGAGCCGTTCTTCTGTGAACGTTCCGCGCAGGTCAATCGCGCCATTGACACTGCGGTCGATGACGTCGCCATTTCCTTCACAAATGCGTTCGACTTCGAGGAATCCATCTGCCGTGAAGTTCTTTCCACCCACTAGGAAGGCATTCGGATCGGGCGAGAAAACTTCGCCGACGATTTCGTTCAGGGTTCCAGCTGTGAACTGTGTGATTGCACACGAGCCACAAGGTGGTTCCTCGCATGTCGCACCTGGTGCAAGTTCACAGAATTGCTCAAAACGGTCGGCTTCGGAGGTTACGACGCCCAAGGCTTCTTCGTCGGAAAGCGCTCCCACCTTGCCTGACAATTGAAAGTAGCCGCGAACAAGCGCTTCCATGTCCGGCGGTTCCGGCGGCTCGTCAAGCTGTGCGGTACAGCCGGAAAGCAGCAAGAGGCCCCCAACCAACGCGATGGCGCGGCTTAGCTTCATTCGTCGTCCTCAAGCGCTGCCGCGACTTCGTCCGACAACTCGAGGTTGTGATAGACGTTCTCGACGTCATCATCGTCCTCTAGTGCATCCAGCATTTTCAGGACTTGCTTCACATCGGACAGCTCGGGTTCGACCGAGGTGTCGGAGCGCATCGTGATTTCATCAGTGATGAGGTCATCGTGACCCGCGGCGATGACTGCATCCCGAAGCGCTGGGAAGTCGTCAGGTGCGCTCTTGATGGTAATGCTGCCGTCCTCGTGCTCGAAATCCTCCGCACCGTTTTCGAGCGCGATTTCCATCAAAGCATCCACGTCAACACCGTCGTCCATCATCTCGATGATGCCCATGCTGTTGAACATCCATGCGACACAGCCGTTTTCGCCAAGATTTCCGCCGTGTTTGGCGAAGGCATGACGGATATTACCCACGGTGCGATTCTTGTTATCGGTCGACCCTTCCAAGTACACGGCAACACCACCGGCGCCGTAGCCCTCGTAGGTGAAATCGCTGTAGCTGACGCCTTCAAGTTGGCCAGTAGCCTTAAGGATGGCGCGCTTAATCGTGTCTTGGGGCAGGTTGACGGCCTTTGCTTTCTCGATGCAAAGGCGAAGCTCCGCGTTCATCTCAGGGTCGCCGCCACCGCGGCGTGCTGCCGACGAGATCTTCTTCACTGCTTTTGTGAAAGCCGCACCGCGCTTCTTATCTTGTCGAGCCTTGCGATGCTTGATGTTTGCCCACTTACTATGTCCTGCCATTTCGTCTTTTCCTTTCGGGGGTCAAGGTCGCCTATTTTGCAGCTAACGAGTCTTGGTTCAAGGCATCAAACGCCAGCAAGCACATCTGTGACACTATCGTGTGCATCCCCAAAACACATTTTGGTGTTTTCGCGGAAGAACAGTGGGTTCGCAACGCCAGCATATCCGGGCGAGAGCGACCGTTTGAACACGACAACCGTGCCACTGTGCCAGACCTCCAGCTGTGGCATTCCAAAGATCGGGCTGGCGTCGTCAACAAGCGCATCGGGATTTACGATGTCATTTGCGCCGATCACCAGGGCGACGTCGGTGTCCTCCAAGAGTGGATTGACGTCATCCATTTCGAGCACAGTGTCATAAGGGATATCGGCCTCCGCAAGGAGCACGTTCATGTGCCCAGGCATACGACCGGCGACGGGATGAATTCCAAACAGGACTTCAACATCTCGCTCGCGTAGTTTCCGTGTGAGTTCGCTGACCGCGTGCTGTGCCCGGGCAACGGCCATACCGTAGCCTGGGATAATCACCACGCGCTGCGCGCAACACAGCATCTCTGCAACTTCCGCTGGCGATGCGGCAACCGCTTCGCCCTGGTCTGTCACCGTCTTGGCCGGTGCTGGCGAATCGCCAGTTCCAAAGCCGCCGAAAACGACATTCCAAATCGACCGGTTCATTCCACGGCACATCACGTAGCTCAGGATTGCGCCGCTGCTTCCGACCAATGCACCGGTCACGATGAGAAGGTCGTTGGAGAGCATGAAGCCTGCTGCAGCCGCCGCCCAACCGGAGTAACTGTTCAGAAGCGAAACGACGACGGGCATATCTGCGCCGCCAATTGCCGCGACAAGGTGCAGGCCCAACACACCCGACACGACTGTGTTGGCGATGAGCAATTGCAGGCCCAGGTCCGCCTCGCCTGTCTTGACGAAGTAGACTCCTCCAACCACCAGTCCGACGACCATCAGAACATTGATGCCGTGACGGCCAGGAAGCAGAAGTGGGCTCCCGCCGATCTTCCCGGCCAGCTTGGCGTACGCAATGATCGACCCCGTGAACGTGATGGCACCGATTGCCACGGCCGCGTAGATTTCGATCTCGTGAATCGTGTGCTCGACAGCCGTCATCTCGGCCTGTGGACCCAGGAAGCTTGCAAAGCCGACCAGGACAGCGGCGAGGCCAACAAAGCTGTGCAGGATTGCGACGAGCTCTGGCATCGACGTCATCGCGACGCGCGCCGCCAAGACCGCACCGATGGCACCACCGATAACGATCGCGCCTCCCGCGTAGGTGTACGCGAATTCTTTATCGATAAGGAACGTGATGACCAGCGCAAGCGCCATCCCCACGATTCCAAACATATTCCCGCGACGCGCCGTCTTTTGGTGCGCAAGTCCGCCCAGACTCTTGATGAAGAGCACGCCGGCAAACAGATAGGCTACGATGATTAATGTATCAGGCATCGGAACCTCCTCGGAACATCTTGAGCATCCGCTGTGTCACAAGGAATCCCCCGAAGATATTGATGCTGGCCACCAATATGGCGACCGCCGACAAGATGAGCACGACTTGTGATGCGTCTGTTGTCGCCTGCAAGATTCCGCCGACGATGATGATGCCGCTGATGGCATTCGTCACGCTCATCAACGGTGTGTGCAGCGCTGGAGCAACGTTCCAAATCAGCTGCCATCCCACAAAACACGCAAGCACAAACACCGTCAGGTGCTGGATGAAAGACGTCGGTGCGAATGCGCCCGCCAACCCCATCACGGCCGCGGTTACAGCGAGCGCAATCAACGGTCCGTTGCCCGTCGAAGGTTCCGGGGCATGCCCGTGCGACTTCGCCTTTGCCGTCTTCGCAGCCTTCGCGACCACAGGTGCAGGCACTTCGGCGACCGGCGCAGGTTTGGGCGCTGGGCGCTCAACCTTGGGCGGAGGCCACCGGTCTTCGCCATCGCGCAAGACCAACATTCCACGAACGACCTCGTCGTCTTCGTCGATGACAAAGCCATCATCTTTGGTCATCAGCTTGATGATATTGTGGAGATTCTGGCCAAAAAACTGGCTGGCATGGGCAGGTAGGCGCGACACCAGGTTGGTGTGCCCGACGATCTTTACGCCCTTATGATCATGGACCTCCCCAGGAACTGTTGCTTCACAGTTTCCGCCAGTCTCGGCCGCCAAGTCGATGATGACCGACCCGGTCTTCATATTCTCGACAGCCTTTGTGGTCAGAAGCATCGGAGCTTCCTTACCGGGGATATTCGCGGTGGTGATGAATATGTCCGTCTTCTTGGCTTCTTCCTCAAACAGCTCACGCTCGGCGTTCATAAACGCCTCACTCATGACCTTCGCATAGCCGCCTTCGCCTTCGCCGCTCTCATCAAACTCGAGCGTCAGGAACTCACCGCCGAGGCTTTCGACCTCTTCTTTGACCGCTTCGCGCGTATCAAATGCGATGACCCTTGCACCCATTTCGCGTGCGGTGGCGATGGCAGCCAACCCGGCGACACCCGCGCCAATGACCAATACACGGGCCGGGTCAGTAGATCCGGCCGCAGTGAATTGTTGGCTCATGTACTTGCCAAAATTCGTCGCTGCTTCAACGACGGCTCGATATCCGGCAATCGCCGCCATCGAACTCAACACATCCATCGATTGTGCGCGCGAAATGCGTGGAATCGCATCCAAGGCGAGTAGCGAGATGCCTTGCTTTCCAAGCTTTTCGGCTAGCTCCTCGTTCTGGCGTGGCCAAAACAGACAAATCAGCGTGGTGCCAGCATTGAGCTGCTCAATCTCTTCGCCATCGATCGGTGGCCGAACCTTGAGCACGAGGTCTGCGGACCATGCGTCATCACGCGATACGATAGACGCACCTGCTTCCTCATAGGCCGAATCGTTGTAGGACGCCCGCTCTCCAGCGGTGGTCTCAACAACGACCTCATACCCGAGTTTGGCGAACTTCGGCACCAACCCGGGGCTGATCGCCACCCGGTTTTCGCCAGGAAATTCTTCTCGGGGAATCCCAATCTTCATCGATTCCTCTCCCGTTGTGCATGTTTACGACCGCAACGGAATAGCACGCTGTCCCCGAGGAATGAAGCAACAACGCAGCGTTTGCGTTGACCGACGGTCTGAATCAGAATTCGAAATCGAAACGGCGAACAGGAGCCCCCATGAAGTTCGTAATATTGGCCATCACGATGTGCCTGATGGTGAGCTGTTCCGACGACAGCACGCCAAACCAGGCTGTTGATCTGGGAATGGACGCGGCCCTTGATATGGGCATGAACGCTGACATTCCGCCAGATGGCGCAATAGACGACATGGTCGTGTCTGACGCCGGTGACATGTCTGAGCCAGACCTCGAAGACCTTGGTTTGGACTTCGCCGACATGTCCAATGACATGGCACTTGCGGCGTTTGGCACCATCTCCGGCACATGTGGTGAGATCGACATGATGGAACTCACCGATCCGAATTCGCTCTTCTTCGACAACGCAATCGACTTTGAAGCGGAATTCATGGACCCCGCCGACCGCGCTCGATTGTCTGCTGGCGGTGTGGCGATCTTGGAAGCTGGAAATGCCGGTGGGAGTTCAATCTACTCCGAGACCTTCTCTTACGAAGTGCTTCAGCGGTGCGATATGGCGACGCTGGTCAAAACGGAAACCGAGATCGTCTACGACGCTCAAGGCAGCATCACCGACCTGTTGGTGGAAATCGATGGCAGCAAGGTCGGAGTCAGCGTGACTCGCAGTGTGACATTCCCCCGCGACACGCCTTTGACAGAACAACGGGCAACCGAACTTTTGAGCGGCAAGTTGACCGATATCATTGAGAGCAGCGCCAATGTGTCTGCCGAAGACGCGTGGGTGAAACAGATTCTGCACGTCATCGCAGACCGACCTGAGCACGTCCCTATCCTGCAGACCGCATGGACGAACCTCGATACGGCTGTTCGCACGGACACGATCGTGTTCGTGACCGTCACAAACGGCGCGGATGATTTCGTCTACTGATCTGCGTTTGCCGCAGTATCTCTGATATTCCTACTTTCCTTGCAATCCAATTCAGGTTGTAAGAAGGTAACTCCGCTCGAGAGAGCAAAACAATTCCACAAATAAATCAGGGGCTTTGGCGAATTCTCCGCGGAATTCCCGTACGGCTGTAATCTTACGCAATTCGTTAGTGATTTCAGCATTTTACAATCCAAAATTTGTGATTTAACGTCGTTACACTGACTCAATCAGACTCGTATGAGCGACGACTTAAATGCGTTGAGGGAGGAATACGCCCGTCTTCAGGCCAAGCTTGAAGCCCTGGAGGGTGTGGCAACCGACCATAATCATCGCTCTTTTCTAGAAGGCATGTCGTACGCGGTTTTGGTGCACGAGCATGGCATGATTCGCTACGCAAACCCTGCCGCAGCGCGCATGTTGGATGCGGAGTCTCCGCAAGACTTGTTGGGGCGAAACGCGTTGGATCTGGTGCACCCAGACTACGTTCAATCCGCAGCCCAGCGTCTGGATAACATCTACAAAGACAAACAGGCGTCCACGACACGCGAAGCCGTGATGCTGACCGTCCACGGTCGTCCAATTTGGGTCGAAGTCTCCGGCACACCCGGGGAATGGATGGGGAAGCCCGTCGCGCAGGTGGTTTTCCTCGACATCACCGACCGCAAGCGTGCTGAAGCCGAAAAACTCGAGCATGAACACGAGATGCGCCACGCGCAACGCATGGAATCCCTGTCCCGGCTAGGTGGTGGAATCGCGCATGAGTTGAATAACGTCCTCACCGGTATCATGGGCCACGTCGAGCTGATCGAGATGCTTCGAAGTGATGACGAAGAACTCATGGGCGACGTGCGCCAGATTCGGCGAGCGGCCGACCGCGCTGCGGATATCACGAGGTATCTGGCCACGTTCGGCAGACGACGGCCAGCGAACCCACAAGTCGTCGACATCACGGTGATGCTGAACGACTTGCACAAGATTCTAGCCCGCGTGTTGCTTCGTCATGAGCTGCGAATCGAGCCCGACGCCGATACATGGCGCGTTGAGATTGACCCGGTTCAACTAGAACAAGTGGTTATGAACCTCGTCTTCAATGCTCGAGACGCCATGGGAAATGATGGTTCCTTTACGATTTCCAGCCAGAACGTCTCCAGCGACGGAAAGGAATGGGTTCAGATTCAGTTCTCGCAGGTCGGCGAGCAGCGCCGCCCAGAAATGAGTTCAAAATTCCAACCGTTCTTCTCCGAAGTCTCCAAAGACGCGGCGTTGGGTTTGAACACCGCTCGTGAAATCATCGAGGAATTCGGCGGATCGGTTCGTGTCCAAGAGAGCGCGAACGAGGTATTGGTGATTGTCCAACTTCCGCGCACAACGAAACAACTTACAAAACCGTCCCGCATTGACGCCGCGAGGTTTGGCGGCGATGAGCACGTGTTGTTGGTCGACGACGACCCCATCACTCGCCGGGTAACACGTACGATTTTGGAGCGAGCCGGCTACACCGTCACGTCGGTCGTCGGAGTCAAAACCGCCACCGAAAAATTGGCAGAAGCCACGTTCGACCTTGTTCTATGCGATGTTGTGCTCCCTGATGGCGATGGCGTTGATGTAAAACGAATCGTAGACGGTCGATCGCCCATCACGTTTATGTCTGGATACGTCGACGACCATATCGAGGACGATCGCCTGGGGGACTTGGACTACCTTCCCAAGCCCTACAGCTCGCAATCGCTGCTCATGTGGGTTCGCGACGCCCTAGACGACTAGGCTTGTCCGTTTCTGGGATTGGCGCTAGACGGTAAACCAATCGGATTCATGGGAGAATCATGCGAAATCGGTGGTTTCATCGACCGACGCTGCACACTGCGCATCACGAAGAGAAAAAGGTCAGTTGGCTTGAGCTTTTCTACGACCTCGTCTTCGTAGCCGCCATCATCCAATTGGGCGATGCGCTGAGCAATGAAGTCACGATCCAACACGCTGTCATGGCGCCGTTGGCAAAGTTTGCCTTCTTGTTTACGCCTCTCTGGCTGGCTTGGACCGGGTTTACGTTCTTCGCCAATCGGTTCGACGTCGATGACTTTCTGCAACGCGGCTTGGTGTTCAGCAGCATGTTTGCCGTCGCGACCATGGCAATCGCGTCGTCGGAGGCGTTCGCTGGCCAACTGGTGGTGTTCGCCCTCTCCTTCAGCCTAGCGCAGTTTCTGATTTTCATCATGCACCTGCGCGCCTACTTCCAAGTCCCCGACGCAAAGGACTATGCGCTGTATTGGGGAGCAGTGTTCCTGGCCGGGTCCATAATCTGGGGTATCTCGGCATTCACGAGCGAGACTGTCTCGTACGTGCTCTGGGGCATCGGAATCGCCGCCATCATCACAAGCCCAATGAGCCGATTCTCGCGTGAATTGGCTCAAACCTATCCAATCGACTTCGAACACTTAGGCGAGCGCTACGGATTGCTAACAATCATCGTGCTCGGTGAATCGTTCGTAAAAGTGCTTTCGTACCTTAGTAGCGCAGAAACTGGGACGGACCTCGACTACCTCTTCAAGGGGTTTCTTGGCCTCGCCATCACCTGCAGCCTCTGGTGGATCTACTTCGACGACATCGCCGGATCAGAAATCCGCGAGGCTCGTGGGTCCTGGATTGCGTGGCTGTTCGGGCACTTGCCGCTGACCATGATGATCACAGCGGTTGGGGTGGCGGTGAAAAAGACCATCACCTTCGATTTCTCGCTGCCACCTGACGTGGCCTACCGATGGCTGCTAGCCGGTGCCGTCGCTGCCGTCTTCTTTAGCGTTGCCGTCATCGACTCCGTGACCGAAAGAAAACAGCAGGAGCTAAGCGATACCTGGCGCGTAAATCTGCGATTTGCAACGGGCGTGATCGTCATCTTGCTCGCTCAGATCGGAACGGCAATGTCCGCGGGCACTTATATGGCCATCATTACGGCTGTTGTGTTCGCCCAGGTCATCTTCGACATGATGATGGCCCCGCTCTCGGAAGACCATCACCTCCACGCAACCTCCACCGCAGACATCGCGAAGCTTAAAGCGTCTGGAGAGCGCATGGAGAAACGCCCGGCGCGCGATCTTTCCGAAGCCGTCCGCAAGGGCACGCCCTCAGAATTGCGCCGCGACCTGTTCTTCTTCTTTATGGAGGGCACGTGGACGCGATTGCTGTTTACCGTGTTGTTCCTCTACATCGTTGGAAACGTCGTCTTCGCGGGACTCTACCTGCTTGAACCAGGCTCGATCGACGGGGACGGGTCGTTCTCGTCTGCGTTCAATTTCAGTGTTCAGACGATGTCGACCATCGGTTATGGCGCGCTCACGCCGAACACACCGTACGGCAACTTGCTGGTCACGATTGAAGCGGCTGTCGGAATCTTGGGCGCAGCGATGGTGACGGGCTTGATGTTCGCCAAAGCCTCCCGCGCCTCGTCAAGCGTCGTGTTCAGCAACGTCGCGACAGTCACCACTCGGAATGGAAAACCAACCCTGATGTTCCGAGTCGGTAACGCTCGCGGAAACGAGGTCGTTGAGGCCCAGATTTCTGTCTCGGTCCTAGTCGATGAAATCACGCCGGAAGGCCATCATATCCGCGCAATCAAGACATTGGACCTGATTCGAGAACGGACGCCAATCTTCACACTAAGCTGGTCTGTCATGCACGTCATCGACGAAAACAGCCCGCTGGTGAACGTCGACTGGTCAGATCCTGGCGCCGAAATCATCGCCATCATCGTCACATTGATGGGACACGACCCCACCTACGCCCAGATGACACATGCCCGCCATCTGTATCGCCCTGATGCAGTCCTGAAGGATTATCGATTCGTCGATGTGATTAGTGAACTCGACGACGGCCGATTGATGATCGACTTCGAGAAGTTCCACGACGTGTATCCAGAGTCGCCGCTCGGCGAGGAAGAGTAGGCTATTCGGGGCACGCCCGATTGCAGACCTCGATCCCGTTCGGACACGACACAGGCGTGTCGCAGTTATTGAGGTTGCATCGCCCACGCTGCGGCGGATTCCTATCTGTCCCGCAATCCAGCAGGCAATCGTTGTTCATGCAATCGATCTCGCAGCGCGAGGTCCGCTCGGTGCAGTCGTAGTCACAGGGCCCTTCTAGACACGTAGAGCTACAATCTGTCTCCGACTGACAGGTAAGCGTGCTATCCGCGACCAAATCGACCCCGCAGGATTGCCCGGAGGCGCATGTAATCTGGCATTCCTGACCACATTCGAAGTTGCAGCCAGCATTGCAAACACAGATTCCGCAGTTCGTGAAGTCGTCGATATTGTTGGCGTTATTCGAGTTATTCGAGTTGTTCGAGTTGTTTGTGTTGTTCGTGTTGTTCGTGTTGTTCGTGTTGTTCGAGTTGTTGGTGTTGTTCGAGTTGTTGCCGTTATTGGAATTGTTCAAGTTGTTGATGTTGTTTGACCTTGTGTCATCCAACTCAACCCCATCCGTGTCGAAGAACATGTTGCAGCCTGACAGCAGCACAACCCCAATAATCAAGACCAACAATCGCATTAGGACCTCAAAGGTTCGAACCGCCAAATAGTAGAGGCAAACGAATTTCCCCACAACAAACGGCGAGTTCTTTGATACAATCTAGCGTGTAGTGGTATAACTTTAGAACTCCATCAACCACTCTTTGTGATGACCGGGAATTTCCCACAACCCGGCGATATGTTCGTCGACCGATACGAAATCGATTCCATCCTCAATCAGGGCGGCTTCGGACGGGTGTATCGAGCGACCCAGGTCGAGTTGAATCGACCCGTCGCGATCAAGATTTTGCAACCCGCGCGACGCATCGGATTCAACGACGATTCGCAAGCCGAAGCCAAGCGGCTAGAGATTGTTGCCAAGCGATTTGAACGCGAGGCTCAATTGGTTTCGCAGCTGAGGGATCGCCACACCGTCATGATGTATGACTACGGCACGACTGAGGACGGTCTGCTGTACATGGTGTTGGAGTATGTGGATGGCGCACCCCTGGACCAGCGAATTGAGGAAGTTGGCCCACATGACCCGAGTCGGGTGGTGAAGATCGCCAAACAGATTTTGTCCAGCCTTCAAGAGGCGCACGCGCTCGGCATGCTTCACCGAGACATCAAACCGGCCAATATCATGCTTTACGAGCATGTCGGTCGTCGCGACCAGGTGAAGGTCCTCGACTTCGGCCTAGCGAAATCCATCGACGATCCAAAGTTCACAGCCGATGACCCGGACCTCACCGACGCTGAGGTGCTCATCGGCACACCACGTTACATGTCGCCGGAGCAGATTCGCGGCGACAAGATGACCTCTGCCACCGATATCTATTCGCTGGGATTGGTCGTGTACGAAATGCTGACGGGGCAAAAGGCCGTTCGCGCAAAGTCGACGATGAACACGCTAGCGCGTCACATCAACGACGTCCCTATCACCCTGCCAAAAGAGCTTCAAATCGATGAGGGTCTTCGCCAGATCGTGCATCAAATGCTCGATAAGTCACTCGACGGCCGTATTCAGACGGCAGAAGAGGCACTCACATTGTTTGAGGCATGGGAAGAAGCCCAGAAGTCCAGCAGTTACCCAGGCTTCGACATCTCTGAAATCGCGGACGCCATCCCGGATATTGAATACGACTACGATGCGACGGCACTGACGAGCGTCGACGACCTACTCCGACAAGACCGCGGGGATTCCAGCGACGCCTACGACGATATTCAACCGGTTGAACGGGACCGAAAGCCAATCATCATCGCGGCAATCTTCCTGCTCGTCCTTATCATGGTTGGTGTTTTCGCGACGGGCGGTGATGACGAGCCAGAGCTCTCGGGCAATGCAGAGGCTACGGAGCCACCGAAGCAGCACGACATACCGTCGCCTGACGAGCTACCACCGATTCCAGACGGGCCTGATGAAGCGCTGGAATTCGCCGAAGCCGAGGACATGGGCGCAGACACATCCATTGCATTCGCGCTGGAAGAGGCCGACATGGCAGCTATCGCAGCGGCAGAGACTGCTCCGCCTGACCAAAACGAAGTTGCTGAAGAGCCGAAAAAGGTTAAAAAGAAGGTGAGGAAGAAACGTCCTCCCAAGAAGAAGAAACCGTCGCTCAGGACGCTCAAGTGACCTTTCGGCTCATCGCCACCTTTTGCTTTCTTTCCATTCTTTGGGTCTCTACTCCTGCATTCGCGCAAGATGCCGCCACGATTGCGAAGGTAGAAAAGCACTTCGAAAACGGGGCCAACTTCTTCCAATCTGGTCAATACGAACAGGCGATCGACGAGTTTGAGGCTGGATATGCTCTCTATCCAGACCCCATCCTGCTCTACAATATCTCGCTGGCGCATGGAAAGCTCGCTCGTGTCGACAAATCCCTGACCGTGGCTGAGCTTGCGGAGTCTATGAAACTCCAAGAGCCTGACCGAACGCAGAACTCGTCGCGGATCGTGGCGCTGAGGCGGGCTCAGTTAGCGCATAACATGGCGCCGATTGTCGCGGAGCAGGTCAAAGCCGAGAAACGAAAGCAGGCTGAACTTGAAGAAAAGAAACGACGTGAGGCCAATAAGTTCGGCACATTGGGCTGGGTCGGCATTGGTGTCGCCGGTGCTGGCGTCGCTGCGTTGGTTGGCGCCCTCATTCTCGACGCAAGCCTGAGCAGCGATATCGACGCATTCGAAGACGCCGCCGCTCGCGGAGACCAGCTCGAGTACGACCGTCTGAAATCCGATATTGAGTCCAAACAATCTACGTCTCAGATTCTCCTTTTTACGGGAATCGGCCTCACGGCTGTGGGAGCCGGGTTCATCGTGTATGAACTCTTCTTCAAAGGACGGTCGGATTCCGCGGTCTCCATCGCCCCAACCGACGGCGGCGCAGCAGCAACGTATCAGTTCCGATTCTGAGGTTCGGGAATTCCGAAACTTGAAATCGCGTTAACGTACCAGCCTGAAAACACTGAGGAATGAATGCATCGTCATTTGATTTTTGTCGTTTTGGTTGCCGCGCTTCTGTACGGCTGTGCCGAGCGCCCCACAATTCGCGCCGACTGGGACAAACAGGCCGATTTCACGGCCTACTCCACATATGACTTCGCAGACGTGCTCTCGACCAACGGTGGTCAGACATACGACTCGCTCTCCACCAAGTACTTGAAAGTCGCCGTGGCACGGGAGCTAGACCAGCGCGGCTACACCAAAGTGGATGACGGCGCCGACCTAGAGGTCAACTTCCACCTCTACCTGGTCGACAAGCAGAAAGTCCGTCAGACGACAACGCCCACGGTGGGGTATGGCTACTATGGCTATCGCCGAGGTTACTACGGTTCCTGGGGTAACTATCGCTACGACACCTACGTCGATGACTACACCGAAGGCACGCTCCACATCGACCTCATCGACAACGAACGTGACCAGCTGGTCTGGGAGGGCGTCGCCGTCGGAACGGTCACAAAGAAGGCCATGGAGAACGCAGAGACATCCATCAACAACGTCGTAAAGCAGATCTTTGACAAGTACCCGTTCACAGTGGGCCAGTAATGCTCGCATTCACGTACTTCTTCATGGGGCTACTGCTCGTCTCTGGCGACGAGAATGCCGAGATATTTCCGGCATACGGCGTCTGGGATGCACAAGCTCAGACCGTGACGATCAAAACCCGGATTTGGGTCTATGAGCCCGAAGAAGACTCGTGGTCACGCGATGCACTTGCCAAAGCGTTGGCCAAGAGCATGGGCGTCAAGAGCGACACCGCCGAAGCGGCTATCTTCGATAAGCGCATTCGCCGACTCATCGTCGACAACGAGCGCTCGAAAACTGTGACGTTCAAGGCACTGGCCCAGACCAAAACTGTCGGTCCGACATCATCCAATGGTCATGCGACCTTGGACATGACCTTGAAGACCCCTTCGGCTCCTGACCATATCGAGTTTGAAGTCGAGTTTGAGGGAACCAAAGACAAATGGGTCGTGCCGGTCATCAAGGACGACGGAATAGGTATCATTTCCGACATCGATGACACCGTTAAGATTACCAACGTTATCGACCGCGACGAGATGATGAAGAACACCTTCACTCGCCCATTTAAAGCGGTCCAAGGGCTCTCTCAAGTCTATCGTAAGTGGTCGAAGAAGGACGCCAGTTATCACTTCGTTTCAGCCAGCCCATGGCAGCTTCAGGCTGAGCTGCAGGCATTCTTAGAGAAGCAAGGATTCCCGCCGGCGTCCTACCACTTGCGGGTACTGAGAGCGAAAAGCGTCAAGAGCATCGAGACGTTCGCGAGCAGTAGCAAGCCCCACAAAATCGAAGCCATCACGCAGCTGCTCAACGATTTCCCGAACAAGAAGTTCATCCTGATTGGCGATAGCGGCGAGAAAGACCCGGAAATCTATGGCGAAATCTGCCGTAACCACCCGAAACGTATCGAGCGCATTCTGATTCGAAAGGTCCCCGGAGCAGATAATGCCAAGACGCGATTCGTCAAAGCGTTCAATGGCGGAGACGCATCGTGGCAGGTCTTTGAAACGGCACAGGACATCGTTCCCTAGCGCTGCCAGACTAGCCAATCTGAGGTTTCGTCGCCTTCCCAGCTAACATCGTAGTGGTCCAATGCCTCGATGGAGAGTTGGAATTCATCGTCGCCTCGAACCTTCGACCAGGCGGCGGTCCAATCATCAAAAAATGCGTACTCTTGAGTGCCCGGCTTCACGGAGCGCCTGAGCAGCTTCGGTAGCCAGTCCCGCAACATCCAAGGTGCAAACCCACGACCAGAGCTACGATTTCGCGACAGAACCAGCTGCTCTGTGTCGCATGTTACCTCGTAGAAACAGGCCAGATCGCCGTCGGGTGTCGTCGTGCCTTCGACCAGAACACCACCCTCCCCCAGCCAATTCAACCATTGTGCATGCGCCTCTGCGCACTCAGAAGGTGCATATCCGCGCAACACGTTCATCGCCCGTACTAAGTCGAATCGCTCAACGTCGTCAGGTAGTCCGAACCCTTCGATCAATCTAGTATCAAAGTCAGCAAGGAGCCTCGCTTCATCGGTTTCAAAGCCGATTACTGTTGCCTCCTCAAACACCGACGCAAGCTCCAGCAAGGACTCTGGAGATGCTCCGTACCCAATGTCTGCGATGCGTGATGGTTGGTGGTGTCTGGCGAGATAGGCATCGACCAAACGCAGGCGCCCTGCCCTGGTCCGACCTGTGAGCGGGCGCGGCTCCACTAGTCCTTGAACAACGCGTTCAGCGCGGCGAGCGCATCATCTGAACTCTTTTGTTCCTGAACCTTCGCGCCTGCGCCGGGTTTGAAGTAATCGCAGAAGTTGGCCTTCTCCTTATTGCCAACGTACTCCGCCTGCGTTTCGGTGCATTTGCCCGAAACCATCTCGTCGTAGAACTTGCAGTTCTTGCAGCAGCTCAAGTCTGCGTAGCAGCTAGGGCATTCTTCGGTGCGCCCGAACTTACGCATGAAATCAGTGGTCGTTCCACACGACCAACATGTCGTCGTCCAATCAGCCATGGTCGCTCCTACTCTTCAAGTCGAAGGACTTCAAAGAGACCATGGTAATCTTCGGCGATCAAGTGGTTGTTCGAGAAGTAGCGATATGCGGGATTCACATTGAAACTGCCGGCCTCGCCGTACTCGCGCGTTTCAAGGTTCAACACAAAGACTCGGTTTCGCTCGTCGAGGACAAACAGACCTCGGCCGTTGGTGAGCTGCATCATCATGATCGTGAGGTCGTCATCCGGATCGTATCCCTCAGGCATCGGCAATGGGACCTCGACGATATCGCCCGAAGCAAGTAATAGCGAGGGTTTCTCGTCATACCGGGTGAAGAACGCCCCTTCAAGGGCGGTCAGCACCACGACTTCATAAACCTCTGCAATCTCTTTCTTTAGCAGCTGCTCAAATCCAGTGTCGGAAACCCGGTGAATGAAGACCTCATCATCCCAATTCTTGGATACGATGATGTTACCTTCCCTCCACATCTCATCTCCGACTTTGAACGTCTGTCCGTTCTTTGTGCAGACCATCGCGTCATCATGGTCATCGTCTTGCCCATAAAACCAATCGGCGCGAGAAGCTTCGTTGTGCCGAAACCATCCTTCCAAAACGGAGAGTTCAGTGCCGGTCCGCTCCAACGTCTCAGGGTGGTAGGCGATGATATTGGCGCCTTCGGATTCCTCGTCATAGACCACAAACCCGGTATCGCTGAACGCGATGACCTTGCCTTCAAAACTGCGCTGCGGTGCGGATGTCCCCACTTTCATGACGTTGATGTGGGTGATGTAGTCCCAGCCACCTGATGCCACGCAGAACGTCGAATCATCCAACCAGTAGGCGTCCTTGAAATCCGAAGGCACAGTGGCGAATTCGTTCGTCGAACCATCCTGCAGATTCAACGTTTCGATCTTGCACGAACCGGCGACATTTCGAAAAACCACCCCATTTGATGCATCTGGCGAGACGATGAAGCCAGAGGTCGCGTTGCGAGACGCAATCTGTGCGCCTTCATATCGCTTCAGATCCCACAGGCAAAACTGCGTAAACGTCGAGACCGAGAATCCCTGCGTTCCATCTGCAAACACATGGATATGATTGTGGCCCTGCCAGGGCACGCCGGCTTTTTGCACGGTGTTTTCGCGCCAATTCCACCAGACAACGCCACTAGTCTGTGACCACGTGACGATGTTCGACGAATCGACGAAACGCATCGAATCACCGCTTACTTCGTCGTTGAACGCCACGACTTCGCCAGAATCGAAGTCATATACACCGCAACCGTCCTCGCGTACTTCCGCAACAAACTGACCATCAGGCGACGCCTTGTGGTCGTTCGATCCGTAGAAGTGTGCGCCCGCTTTGTGAAGACGGATTGAGTAGTCCAGGTCCCCATCCTCGTCAAAGACGATGAGCTCCTTACCGGATGCGACAACCATCAAGTCACGGCAAAAGAAACAACTCTCAACGTCTGTGCCGTCGCGGCTGGTGCGGATCTCTTCTTCGAAGTTCACGTCGTAGAGATGCTCGCCATCCATATTGAAGACATGCGCAGTTTCGCCCGAATACGCGCCAACCACAGCCTGTCCACTCACGGGAGTGACGTACTCGGCTTCCGCCTCAAACTTGAAGAACTTGGAATCGCCCGACGACATGTCTTGGAGCCACACGCCTTCGTCGCTCGCGTAGAGAGTCCGCCCGTCCGCCGTCATCACCCGTGCGGAACCAGGTACCGGTAGCGGGAGCCGACTCACAACTTCCAGCGATGCGCCGTCTATCACCAACGTTTCCGTGTAATCATGCGACGACACGTAGATCCGATTGGCCGTTTCATCGAATGTGAGCTGTGCCCATTCGTAGTTGTCCGGTGATTCGCCGTGTTTTTGACACCGTTCGTCGAGCTTTTCGTCGAATCCAATGAGGGTTGTCAGTTTTGGCATCGATGATCCCGCTGTTGCGGCGCCTTTGCGGTTGCGAACCGATGACGCCTTGTCCTAGTTTGCCGTCTGCTTGTTTGGCCTTTAGCAATAGCACCGAGAGCAACGATGAAAAACACGAGAATCGCAGACATTCTGGCGAACAAACTTAGCGTCGGAGATACGGTTTTGGTTCAGGGTTGGGTCCGCACACGTCGCGACTCAAAAGCGGGTATCTCTTTTGTCGCCATCAATGACGGTTCGTCATTCGACAACCTGCAGATCGTTGCTGGTGAAGACCTCGATAACTACGAAACTGAGATCAAGCACCTGACGACGGGATGCTCGGTCGAGGTCGAAGGTAAACTGGTCGAAAGCCCAGCCAAAGGCCAGTCCGTGGAGGTTTCTCCGACCGCATTTCGCGTCCTCGGTTGGATCGATGACCCCGAAACGTACCCGATGCAACCAAAGCGCCACTCGATGGAGCACCTTCGCGAAAACGCCCACCTGCGGATGCGAACAAACCTTGTGGGCGCAATCACGCGTGTCCGAAACTGCTTGGCGCAAGCTGTCCACCGCTACTTCCACAGCAACGGTTTCTACTGGATTCACACGCCGATCATCACGGCGAACGACGCTGAAGGTGCCGGCGAGATGTTCCGTGTCTCCACACTCGACATGGCGAATCCACCGCGAACCGACAAGGGTGACGTTGACTTCAACCAGGACTTCTTTGGGCGCGAAGCCCACCTAACCGTGTCTGGTCAGCTCAACGTTGAAACCTATTGCCTGGCGATGAGCCGCGTGTACACGTTTGGGCCGACATTCCGCGCGGAAAACTCCAATACACGACGCCACCTCGCCGAGTTCTGGATGATCGAGCCAGAGATCGCCTTTGCGGACATCATGGACGATATCAATCTCGCGGAAGACTTCCTGAAGTACATCTTCCAAGCGGTGCTCGACGAACTCCCAGCTGACATGGAGTTCTTCAACAAGTTCGTGCACAAGGGCTGCATTGAACGCCTTGAGAACTTCGTGTCCAGCGACTTCACGCATATGGACTACACGGATGCTGTGGAAACGCTAAAGAAGGCGAACAAGAAGTGGGAGTTCCCTGTTGAGTGGGGCGTCGACCTGCAGGCGGAGCACGAGCGTTTCCTGACGGAAGAAGTCGCAAAAGGTCCTGTGGCAGTCATCAACTATCCAAAGGACATCAAGGCGTTCTACATGCGTCTCAACGACGACGAGAAGACCGTCGCCGCGATGGACGTCCTGGCACCAGGCATCGGCGAGATTATTGGTGGCAGCCAACGGGAAGAACGCTTGGACGTTCTGGACCGCCGCATTGAAGAGCTCGACCTCATCAAGGAAGACTACTGGTGGTACCGCGACCTTCGTCGCTATGGAACCGTTCCACACGCTGGATTTGGTTTGGGATTTGAGCGCGCGATTCAATATGCGACGGGTGTCGAGAACATTCGCGAAGTCATCCCATTCCCACGCTCTCCACGGTCGGCGGACTTCTAGTTCACGCTCACTCGTCTTCCGTAAAGTCGAGTGGCTCAACAACATCCCAGAGGGGGCAATCCTTGCAGATCTCATCTTCATCGATGAGCGTCTGCGCATGGGCGATGGCTGTCTTCAACGACTGGAACCACTTGGCTTGCGTTGGAAAGACGTGTTCTTCACCGATCGTTTCCACGACCCCAGTTTTACGGAGCAGATCCATCGCTTCCGGTCGAACACCGGCCAAGATCAGGTGCATCCCTTGGGCATGCAGTCGCTGAGCGGCTGATTCCAGGAGCGCGGCAACAGTCACATCGATCCCCTGCGTCCGCTTCAGCCGGAGGACCACAATCCGCACACACTCGTCGTCCAGAGCGTCATCCAACGCACGCTGCAAGTCCCCGATCGCGCCAAAGAACAAGCGACCCTCGACGTGGAGTATGCGAATCGCATCACAGGTTGTGCCCTCACTGCCTTTGTCTTCATCGACGTCACGCAGCTTCCGATTTCCGTCCACCCCCAACTGATGAACGACCAAGAATCGGGCCTGACGCAGGAAGAATACCAAGCTGATGCCGACGCCCAGATAGATAGCTTTGTCCAACGGCATGAACCACGTCGCAAGGCAGGTAACCAAGAATGCGAGTCTGTCAGACCAAGGTCCCTGCATCGTGATCTTTATCTGCGCCCTGTCGACCAGATTGTAGGCCACCACCATCAACAGACCGGCCAACGATGCAATGGGCGTGAAGTTCACGGTATCGGCGAGCACGACCAACACCACGATCATCAAAACGCCGCTATATACGCCAGCCAGTCGCGACGCCGAGTTGGTGTCGTAGCTGATGGCCGAGCGAGACAGGCTGCCGCTCGTCGGATAACCACTGAAGAACCCGGCGGCGATATTGGCTGCGCCCTGCCCTATGAACTCCCAGGACGTGTCTAAACGCTGGCCGCTCTGGGCCGCCAGCGAACGCGCGACGGCGCTCGATTCGACAAGCGAGAGGACCGCACAAGCCACGGCCAGCGGCGTCAAACGTTGTATCATCGACCAATCGGGCATCGAGAACGGCGGGAAGCCTGAAGGCACAACGCTCAAGTCTGAGACGAGTTTGAACCCCAACCCGGCAAAGTCGAACCACCACGCCAACGCGGTCGAGAGCGCCAAGACTATCGCCGCAGCAGGCCAGTTCGGCTTGAGTTTTGTGACCACAACGATGATCACAGCCGTCGAAATCGCCAGAACCAATGTCGGCGTATGGAAAGCGCCAATACCCTCCAACCACGTTGCGATTTTGGCCACCACGTTGCCTTCGCCCTTGGCAGTAAGCGTGAGATTCGGCAGCTGTCCCACGGCGATGAGGATGCCTGCGCCTGTGATGTAACCGAGCACGACTGGGTTTGAGATATAGTCTACGATCGAGCCCAGACGCATGATCCCTGCGGCCATCTGGAACACGCCCACCATGAACGCCAAGGTGACGGCCACTGTAAACGGGTCCAGCCCCGACAAGGTCAGCAGGCCACCACCAACGACCAGACTGATTGCGTTACTCGGCCCCGCCACCACATGACGCGAGCTGCGAAGAAGCGAACCCAAGATGGCTGGGATTGCCGCGGCGTATAGCCCCATCACAGGCGGAACACCGGCGATCAGCGCATACGCGACGCCCTGCGGAACCGCCATGAACGTGATGGTCAGCGCCGAAATCAAGTCTCGCCGGGCATCTGCCGGCGAGTATCCCTTCAGATCCTGAGTTGGAAAGTCAGACAGACGCATCGGTCCAAGGTACTACGACTAAGGCTTCGGTGAAGATTTCAGCTTTGTGGGCCAAGTAAAACAGCTAACTGCCTCAGAAGCTCCTTCTTGCGAACTGGCTTCATCCAGACGGCATCGACCACGGCCTCAAGCGAATCTGGCACGGGCGCTCCGCTGAGCACAACAACCTTGAAGTCTCGGTCTGCGGGCAGTCGCGAGATCATCTCCGTCCCGCCCATCTTTGGCATCCAGAGGTCAACAATGATGAGGTCGACGATGTTGTGCTCGAGATAGTCTAGCCCGTCCTGCCCGTTCGCCCGCTCTTCGACATCAAAGCCATGGATTCGCAGCATGGAGCTAACCGCACGTCGTACCGGCGGCTCGTCATCAATCACCAACACACGCGCGCTGTGCACCAAAGCGTCATGCTCGTCGCTGGAGCTGACCGAATCCAACTCACCCTCAAAAACCGGGAGTTCAATCACAAACCTCGCCCCTTCGGAGACGACGCTCTCACAATACAAATGCCCACGATGGTCTTGCACGATGGCGTAGGTTGTCGCCAAGCCCAGGCCAGTTCCTTTTCCAACCGGTTTGGTGGTGAAGAACGGCTCAAACACCCGAGTGAGCGAGTCAGGGGCGACACCAATCCCGTTATCGTCCACGGCTATTCGGGCCCGCGAGCCGTCGGTTTCCAATGACACAATGATCGTCGGGTAGCTTTCGTCAGTGGTGGCATCTCTGGCATTCAGGCAGATATTGAGGATCGCCTGTTCCAGCTGTGTTGCATCTCCCTCAACAATAACGGGCTCATCCGGAAGTTTCAGGGTCATCTCAAATCGTCGATTGAACGCCGTGCGACACATATCAAATACGTCTCGCACCACGTCTCGAAGGTCGATGGACGTCGCGCCTTCCCCAGACGGCGGCCGGGAGAAAATCATCAATTGCCGGATCATTTCAGAGGCGCGCAGCGCCGCATTCTCAGCCTCCTGCAACCGATCGTTTAGCTCCGGTGGCGCTTCCATCATCGCAAGCTCAATATTCGGCAAGATAGCCGTGAGCATGTTATTGAAGTTGTGTGCGATGCCGGCGGTCAGACGACCAAGAGCGGCCATCTTTTGCGATTGACGTTCAATCAGTTCAGCACGGTGTTGATCGGTCACGTCGTACACACCACCGATAATGCTCTGGGCGTTGCCATCGGCGTCGGTTCGTACTGTGGCGTGACACCGCAGCCAGCGCTCGGCCCCATGTCGAATGATGCGGTGGTCAAGCGCCTCGAAGACACCAACTTCGACCGACCGATTGATGTGGTCGGCCACGCGGTCTCGGTCATCTGGGTGCAACAATGCAAGGTACGCCGAGTAGTCGACCGGGACACCTTCATCTTCTTTGCCAAAGATCTGGCAGGTCTTCGTGTCCCACGACACCGTGTCCTGCCCAACAACCCATTCCCACATGCCGATACCAACAGATTCGATGGCGAGTTTGAGCCGCTCCTTGCTCTGCTTCAGCTGGAACTGAGTGATGCGTTGCGACGAGATATCTTCAGCGATCGTGAGGAGCTTTGTGACTTCTCCGTCCTCAACAATGGGAATGATCTGGGATTCCCATGAGAACTCCCGGATTGAATCTACTTCGATTCGTTGGGGCATCTTGGTCTGGATCGCCCGCTGAACGGCCTCATCCCAAACCGCGTTGTTGGGCTCCGGCAAGTACTCCGATGGTCGCTTGCCCATGAGATCTTCCACCTTCAGATGTGGTGTCATCGTGCGATTGATGTAGATCATCCGCCCTTCGAGGTCCAACACCGTAAACAACGCCGGCGTGTGCTCCAACACCATCGCCAACGTGGCGTCGGATGTCGAAAACTCAAGCAGATCGCTGGTTGATTCGGACAGCGTGTCGTCGCTCATAGGTACCTATTGGCAATGGCCACAGCTTGCGACCAATAACCTCCACCAAACAACGTGAAGTGATTCATGACGTGGTAGAGCTTATACAGGTCCTGCCGATCGCGCCAACCCGACTTCAACGGGAATTCTGCCTCGTACGCCTCGTAAACAGCCCGACTAAAGCCTCCAAACAGTGCCATCATCCCTAGCTCTGCCTCGCGATGCCCAAAGTAGGCGGCAGGGTCAATCAACGCAGGACGGCCATCACGCGCGACGTATTTGTTCCCGCTCCAAAGATCCCCATGAATCAAGGCCGGCGCCTCGTCGCTGCCATCCAAGAGGTCCGGTATGGCCTCAATTAGGCGTTCAAACACACGAACGTCTTCGCCGCGTACGCCTCGTGCCCTCGCCAACGTGAGTTGATGTTCGATGCGATGTTTTGCGTAGAATTCCGCCCAATCATGCGTCCAAGGATTGGGTTGGGGCGTCGCCCCGCAGTAGTTGTCCCCGTAGAACCCGAAAGCATCTGCGCTCGTTTGGTGCAAACGCGCCAAGCCCTCGCCCAGCTCGCGGTCGAAGGTCGGCGTTGGGGTGCCCCGCCCGAGATACTCCAGAACCAGGACAGCCGGGTCGGCCCCGTTTCGCTCTCGAAAACCAACAACCTCGGGTATGATCAGGCCGGACCTGGCATCTCGCAGCGCGGTCAGACCTTCGGCTTCACACGAAAACTGGTCGTCCAAAGGGTGCGAATTGGTCTTCACGAAGTAGGTGTGGTCCCCGACGGTCGCCACAAAAGCTTCGTTGATGGAACCACCTCCGACCCCAGTCAACTCGATATCAGATGCATCGAAACCCTGCTCTCGCAGGATGTCGTTGATGATGTGTTTCAACGTGACTACTTAGGCTCAAGTCCACCCAATTTGCGTGCGCGCTCGATTCGCTCCGGCTCAACCCAACTAAACTCGGCCAATAAGGGAGCGGCTTTCGCGAAGTATGGCTTCGCCTCGTCCTCGGCCCCAAGCGCCATGTGACATTCCGCAATCTCTTCGAAGACAAATGGGTCGGTCTCACCGGCAGCTTGAAACTGAGCTTCAAGGTCCTTCTGCAGCTTTAACGCCTCTTCAACACGGCCGAGGGATCGCAGCGCGCGCCCCACCGACCATTGCGCAATCCGAGTCGGGCCCGGTTTGCCCTGCTCTTTGCGCCAATCCCAGCCGCGCTGGAAGAAGTCCAACGCCTCTTCGAACTTACCCATGTCGTGGTAGGTCCAACCTATATTGTTGTAGAGCGCACCGGTCAGGCGATTGGACTTCGGGTGTTTGGACGCCACAGACAAATCGAGCGCCTTCTGGTTCCACGCCAGGGCTTCCTCACCTTTGGTCACGATCGCCAGCATGTGTGCGGCATCGACGGCATATGGCTCGGCGTCGTAATCAGTGCGAAGTTCCCACGCCTGCAGAAAGAGCGGCTCTGCCTTCTCGGGCGCGCCGCCCGAATTGAACGCACGACCGCGTTCGAGTAGATAGCGCGATTGCACGACCACATCGTTCGAACCCGCCTTTTCCACCTCGTCGAGCGTGGCGTGCGCCTCATCAAATTTGCCTTGAAGGCCCTGCGTCCGGGCGATCTGGGTCAGCAATTCCAATCGGTACGGACCCGAGTTCTGGGTCTCAGGCTTGGCGAGCACCTCGCGAAACTTGGACTCCGTCTCGTCGGGCTTGCTGTAGTTCCAAAGGCTATCGATATCCGGAAGACTTGTGTGTTGGCGAGTCACTGGAGGCTTCTCCGTCTGTTCCGGCGTGCCCGAGCACGCGGTGACCAACAAGGTGAGTAGAACGAGAAACTTCATCGAAGTCGCCGTAAATTCACGCCAACAACCGCTGCCAAAAAGAACACGACCGCGATAACGCCGGCTACCAATGTGTAGTCTAGCTCTTCCTTGCTGGGTTCAAGGTCGACTTCCTCCGCAGCCTCAACAGCAGGCATGTCGGCCCCCATATCTGGAGTCTCCGGCGCAGCGGCTGGAGCTGGGGCGGGCTGAGAGTCTCCCTTACCCATGTGTTTCGCGGGCGGCAGTGATGCGTCTTGATTCACCGGCTCATACATGAGCTTCTCACGCTTGGGGCTCAGGTAGAAATCCTGCTTCCATTTGCGGACGTCCTTGGCGCTAAGTCCATCGTGCACCAACGTGTACACATGCCCCCGCTTGGCGCCGTAGATCTTGCCGAACAGGGACTTGAGTGGTTCTGGTGTGTTCGACACATAGAAGCTCATTTTTGCGACCCTGAGGTCGTCCTCGCCAAGCTTCCACTTGGGCCCCTTTCGGGGGTCGAGCGGCAACTTGAACCCCTGCTTTTTCACCGCGTTCTTGAAGTGGTCTTCGGAGTATTCGTTCATCGTGAACGCGTAGATCCGGACTGGCACTTCGTCGTCTATAGCCAAGAGTTTCAGCGGGACAACGGGGACCGGCGTATCGAATGTAATCTGAATTGGCGGAAGGTCGCCTTCACCCAGTTCACCGCTTCGTCCATCGATTCGGATGACCAAAAACGTCCAATTGCGGTCGACGTAGTACTTAAGGCGCTTCTCGTCCAACGGTTCAAACCCTTTGACCTTAAGCCAATCGTTGAGCGTTTTAGCGCCCTTCTCGCCTTGCACTGCGACCGGCTGGAACGTGTAGGGGCCAGCGTTAGCGTTCGGCAACTCGTAGACCTTAGCCGCTTTGCTTTTCTCGCCGCGCATCCGTGCCGCGGTAACTTCCGTAACGGACACGTACTTAGCGATCGCGCCAAACGTGTTCTCAGGTGCGACATCGTAATCGGTAGGTGGTGTCGGCACAGGGACGACCCAGGCGACCTTCTCGGCATCGGCGTTTACTCCGACCTGGAAGATCAACGTCTCCTTTGAACCATCGTGAAACACCGCGGCATCGATGGATTTGACCCCGGATTCGGCGCCGCCTTCCTTCATCATATGCACGCATGCAAATGCCGAAGGTGCCCAGCTGACGACCATGGCCGTCAGCACTCCCAAAACTAATATACGCATGTTCTGCTCATAACTCGGTGTCTTATTAATACACCAAGAGCAGTCGAACGCCAATCGCTATGCGGGCTTGAAGTCAGTCGCCCCGGTCCATTCGAGGCTGCGTTCCCAGAGGTCCTTCGCAAGCGCTTCATCTTGACCAAGTTTGGCTGTCGCGACTGGCTTGCACTTGTCGTAGTAGAGGCCGTTCTCGCGTCCCGCGGCTTCTGACACAGCGCAGTGCAGGGTCGTTTGCGCACCTTCCTCGTTTGTGATCATGAACAACATCGCGATATTCCGGAACGGAAACGGCACGCGACGCCAGATGTCGGATGCGACAACGCCCGGGTGGAGCGCATAGGTGCTAGTGCCTGTGCCGCTCAGCCGCTTGGCGAGTTCCATGTTGAAAAACACGTTGGCCAGCTTTGAGACACAGTACTCAGGAAAGCCCGACTTTGAGGGCGTCCGCTGTTGAACAACTTCGAGGTCCCACTTTTTTACGCGGGTGTGGGCACGGCTCGCGACATTGACGATCCTGGAGTTCGGCGCTTTTAGCACGTTCTCGATCAATCCGAGGGTCAATAGAAACGGCCCCAGATGATTCACGCCAAAATGAACCTCGAACCCCTCTTTCGTCACACCCTGCGCGCCTGCAAGCCCGGCGTTATTGATCAGGATATCAATGGGCTGACCGGACGATTGATAGGAATCGACGAACGCCCGGACCGAGTCGAAGTCGCCCAAATCAAGCGCCTGAAACTCGACGCGGTCATGGCCTGCTTCCTGGCGAATCTCGTCCACCACGGGCAGGGCTTTGGACTCGGAACGACAGGCCAAAACGACAGACGCCCCGGCTTTTGCAAGCTCAAGGGCGGTCACTTTGCCTATCCCGGTATTCGAACCGGTGACGATGATGTGTTTGTCGGAGAGATCGGGGATCTCTACAGATTTGGGCATTGCCGTGTCCTCATGGACTTGGGAAGCAAGCGTTCAGCTCATCAATGCAAAATTCGGCTGCGCACGTCTGGATTTCATCACCCGTGGGCAATTCCCCGCAGTTCTCTTGGATGCAAGCATACACCGCAACGACCTTTTGTTGCTCATTTGGCGCGCCTTGCTCTAGACATCGCGTTGCACAGGTATCGTCCTCGCAAGGCTGCAAGCACTCCAACAATTCAGGGCAGGTCAACCCAGTCATCACGTTGGCGTTGTTGACGTTGTTGACGTTGTTGGGGTTAACGTTGTTTGGTCCAACATTGTTCACGTTATTGGACGTGTTGTTCTCAACGACAACGTTGTTTGGATCAACGTTATTGGCGTTGTTGCTGTTGTTAGCGTTGTTATTGGCGTTATTGGCGTTATTGGCGTTGTTCGCGTTATTTGCGTTGTTCTCGCCATCCCCGCTCTTCTTGGGGACGTCACCACAACCGACAGCCAACACAACAAAAATCAAAACAATCAGGTACTTCATCGAGGTCACTCGCTTGTAATCAAGCACACCCTCTCTCGAATCCCACCAAAAATCAAAAAAGATGTTTGCCCCGCGCCCCAAGCGGCGACGGGGCAATTCCCAGTAAAGCGATGTCTAGTTGTTCGTCTTAACCGGTCGATACGGGTGGAGGAAGTTCGCCAGCGCAGACGAGCTACGCGTCGAAATCCAAACCGTGCCCTGACCGGTGAATCGGCAGACGCGACCTTCACCGCCAGCCAGAAGGCTCTTGATTCCGCCGATGGTCTCCATTTGGAAGTTGAGACCTTCGGTGAATCCGACGATGTGGAAGTTGTCGACGATATAACCCTGAGGGCCAACTTCAACGGCATGGATGCCGCCGTAGCTTCCCATGAACAATGGGCCGGTGCCGCTTGCACGGAGCATGAACAGGCTTGTGCCGCTGGTCCAACCTTTGAGGCCTTGGAATTGCGAATCGAGCTCGATGTTCGGGCCAGACGCGATGTAGTTGCCAGACGACATCATCACCGCTTGGCTTCCGTCCATATCGAACGAAATGATGTCGCCCTCAGCTGATGGTGCGACCCAAATGGTCTCGCCAGCTTGGCTAGCCGTGAAGGTGTTTTGGAACAGGCTCTCGCCGCCCAATAGCTTACGTTTTGCCGCGCCCATCAAGCCGCCTCGCATCGAGGTCTGCATGTTGATTGCGCTGTCCTTGGCGACCATCGCTGCGGCTTCCACCACAAGCTGCTCACCAGGTTGGTCGAACGTGTACTTAACGATTGAGAAGTTTGGTCGTTGTCTTACTTCGTATGCCATCTTGGTCCTCCTAGTTCGAACGCGGAGGCAACAAGCCGCCGACCGTCATGCCGTAGTCACTTGGGTTACGCGTCTGAATCCAGATACGTCCTTGTCCCGTGAACTTGCAGACCATTCCCTCGCCCGAAAGGAACGAAGCGATGAAACCGCCCGCAGCCTTCTGAACGTTGAACGTCAGCGTGTTGTCCCATGCGACAAGGTGCCCATTATCGATGATGAGGTTTCCGTCGCACTGCATCTCTTGGATGCCACCGAAGGCGCCCAAAAGAACCGAAGAGCCAGGGCCACCTGGCATGCAGTTGAGAACGAAGAGGCCTTCACCACCAAAGAACGTCTTTGCACCGCCCATTTCGGCGTTCACACCGGTTCCAACCGTATTGGCGATATAGGCGGTGGATTGCACTTTGATGCCAGCTTGTGGCAGCTCAATCCAGCACATGTCGCCAGGTAGCGTGTGGGACAGCAACAGTTCACCCGGACCGCCTTGGGCCGTGAAGGTGTTTTGGAAGAACGACTCGCCTGTCAGCATTTTGCTGGCAGCACTGGCGATTTTGCCAAGCAGACCACCACCCTTTGATTGGGAGTTGTTGGCCATGCCGGTCGTCATCTGAATATTTGTGGACATGCCGATCATCGCGCCGGGCTCTACTTCAAGCTGTTCTCCAGGCTGAAGGTGAATTTGAGCCATCGTGCTGACGGGCTGATAAAGCAGATTTGTTTGCATGATGTCTCCTTAGAGCGGCAGAAGTGGGCTAATCCAATCAACGATCGCCGAGACGTTACGGGATTGAATGTAAACTCGACCTTGACCGGTGAATTCACAAACCATGCCCTCGCCCGAAGCGAACATACCGACAAGGCCGCCACCAGCGGACTTGAGGTTGAACTTCAGGTCGCCCTCATAACCAACAAGGTGGCCGTTATCGACGATATAGCTGCCGTTGACGTCGATAACATCGACGCCGCCGAAGCTGTTGAACCACAGGTCGCCAGTGCCCGAAACCTTCAGAAAGAACGCGCCCTCTTTCGCGAGGATGCCTTTGATGCCACCGTACTGAACGCCGACATTGATATTGCCCATCGAGCCGCAGTACGCGCCTGCCGACAATGTGATGGGATTTCCTTCCAATTTACGGTGGATAATCGAACCACTCATAACCGGCGAGAACCAGACGCTGCCTGGTTGAGTCGTGGTGTAGTGGCTGACAAAGAAGCTCTCTCCGCCGAGGAACTTTCGTACAACAGCGGCAAAGATAGCCTTGAACTTATCTCCGACACCCGCACTTGGATCAATCGTGAGCTTCGCCTCAAGGTTGATGTGATTGCTCATGGCAATCATCGCACCTGGCTCGGTCACAAGCGTCTCTCCTGGCTGCATATCAACCCGGAGCATAGAAAATGCAGGATCGTGGGTGATCTCGTGATTCACACGCCCTCCTTCGAAAAATCAAAATTTCATTGAGCGTCAACAACCTAGGTGATGGCACTGGGGTTGTGAAGCTGAAAGATCCTGAAAATGACGCAGTGCGGCGAAAACTCCCCGATAAATCAAAAGCCTGCGCGGCTTGGGCTTCGGAGACTCACCCGGGATGGGCCCCTAAAAATGGCAATATTTGATGAAATCTGGAACTGCTTTTCTGCATCATATACCTTGACGAAATTGAAATGAATGAGCATTCATTCAAGGCAAACTTTACCACGTCTCAAGAGAGTAAAAATGGACGTCTATAAACCACCCATCCGCGACATGTTGTTCAATATGAAGGCGTTTGGTTACACCGAGCGCGTCGCATCGTTGGAAGCTTTCCAAGATTATGACATCGAGACCGCGTTGATGATGATGCAGAGCACTGCAGACATCCTCACCAAGGAGCTCTTGCCCCTCAACAAGAAGGGCGATGAGATTGGCGTGTCTTGGGACCCAGAAACCGGCGACGTCAAAACGCCCGATGGATTCCGTGAAGCCTACCAAACCCTGTTCAACAACGGGATGATTGGCATCACCGGTCCGGTCGAGTACGGCGGTGGTGGTTGCCCAGAGAGCCTTGGCGTTGCGCTTGGCGAAATGGGAACAGCGGTCAACAAGAGCTTCGCGATGTGCCCCGGCCTGACCCGCGGCCTCGTCGACGCGATTGCACACCACGCGACGCAGGAACAGAAAGATTTCTACCTGCCGAAGCTGGTCTCCGGTGAGTGGTCCGGAACGATGTGCCTGACCGAGCCGCAGTGCGGAACGGACCTGGGTCTCATTACGACGAAAGCGGTTCCAGACGGCGACGGCTACCTGATTAGCGGCACCAAGATTTGGATTACGTTCGGCGAACACGACATGGCCGACAATATCATCCACTTCGTGTTGGCTCGATTGCCTGATGCCCCGGAAGGCATCAAGGGAATCTCGGTGTTCGTCGTTCCGAAGTTCATCGATGGTGAGCGAAACCAGGTGCGCTGCACGGGTCTTGAGCACAAGATGGGCATCCACGCATCGCCCACCTGCGTCATGGAGTTCGAAAACGCCAAAGGCTGGCTCGTTGGTGAAGAGAACAAGGGCATGCGCTCCATGTTCACCATGATGAATGCTGCTCGATTGCACGTTGGTATCGAGGGCATCTCGCTCTCGGATATCTCGTATCAGACGGCTGTTGCCTTCGCGAAAGACCGTCGCCAAAGCCGCTCGTTGGACGCTTCCAAGAGTGACCCAGACGCGAAGGCTGACAACATCCTGGTTCACCCAGATGTCCGTCGCATGCTTTTGAATGTGAAAGCTTCAAACGAAGCGATGCGTTCGCTTGCAATGTGGGTCGCGGTTGAGCATGACGTCAGCCTCAACCACCCTGACGAGCAGACTCGCCAGGAAGCCGACGACCTCGTCGCGCTGCTAACGCCGGTCATCAAGTCGTACTTTACCGAGCGCGGCTTCATGAACATCTCGGAGTCCATGCAGGTTCTGGGTGGCGCTGGCTACACGACCGACTGGGATATCGAGCAGTACATGCGCGATGAGCGTATCGCGATGCTCTACGAGGGAACGAACCACATTCAGGCTCTCGACCTTGTCGGCCGCAAGTTGCCTCGCAAAGGCGGACGCCTGATGCAGCTCTTCGCTTCACGCGTGACGGACATGATCCGTGACAACAAAGAAGTTGAAGCGATGGCTGAGTACATCACGCCGCTCAAAGAGCTTTCGAAGCTCACGACCGGCATCACGATGGAACTGGCTACGAAAGGCATGGAAGACCCTGAGATTGCAGGTGCAGTTGCATCCAACTACCTCAACCTCTTCGCGCTGCTCGCCCTTCAATACGCAAACTGCGTTGTCGCTCGCTACGCCATCGACAACCCCGGTTCAGAGTCGGATACGAAGCTGAAGACGATTCGTTACTTCACGACCTGCATTCTGCCCGAAGCTCAGGCCTACGCGGCGAAGATTGCGACCGGCAAAGCGAACCTCTTCGACTTCGACGTCGACGAATTCTAGAAAACGCAGAATCTCGATTTCACTACCGCCCGGTCCCCACTTTAGGGTATTCGGGCGGTATGCGTTTCTTGTGGATAATAGTGCTTGTCCTTGCTTTCCCGGCGGTCGCGTTGGCGGACGAAGAGAATGGGCTCGACGAAGCAATCGAGGCTGCGCAGGACGGCGTAGATGACGCGTTGCTGCCAGATGACGACGACGAGAATGACGTCGACGGCGACGCGGCACCTGCCCCGATGAAACCACTAGCGGGGTTTCGGCACGACTCCGAGAAGATCGCCGCGGCAGAGCGCGTATCCACCAAGGCCGCCAACCAACGCATCGATGTCGCCCAAGACATCGCAGAGAAGATTTCCGGGGACGAAAACACGCGCGAGCGCGAAGAAGAAGAGGTCAAACTCGAAACGGTCGCGCGACGTACCGAAGACTCAACCGGTGGCGCTGAGACCGAAGTGGGCGTCATCCAAGACTTCGCCGACCTCGACGTCTATGGCCGCTTTGCGCTGCATATCCGC
Organism: bacterium; assembly: GCA_030427705.1. Classification (GTDB taxonomy): domain Bacteria; phylum Myxococcota_A; class Bradymonadia; order Bradymonadales; family Bradymonadaceae; genus JAUIBR01. The sequence continues at coordinate 102,725 of JAUIBR010000012.1, forward strand.
AACGACAAGGATGAGTTAACCATCCGCAACAATTCGTCGCGCTTTGGTCTGGAGCCGCTTGTTCACATTGGCAAGTTCGTGGTCAAAGGCCGCGGTGAATGGCGTATCAATTTTGGAGTTGGCGATGAGGAGTTCAATCTAGACACCGGGGATATCGACTCGTCCGCATCGCCGCTATCCACGCGGCTTGGATACGTAGGATTCAGTGCTGGCGAATACGGTGAAGTCTACTTCGGCAAGCAGTGGAGCGTGTTCTACGACATCTCTGCATGGACTGACCAATTCACGGTCTTCGGTGGCGGCGCGGCAGGCGCATTCAACGCTGGCACAGATGGTGGCGCGCTGGGAACAGGTCGTGTCGACTCCGCAGTGACCTACCGATTCAATCACAAGGGGGTCGAATTTGGGATGCAGGGTCAGTTCACAAACGGCAGACAGCGCTTCCTGGACGGATTTGCGGTCGCACTGGCTTACAAGCTCGACTTCGGTCTGGCGGCCGGCGTCGCATACAATCATGCCTTCCTCAACACCGTCTCAACCTCGCTCATCGAAGGTCACGACGACAAAGATGCGCAGATCTTGAATGCCGCAATCAAGTACAAGCGGCGCCAATTCTACATTGCAGCCCTGTTTGCTGTCGCCAACAACACAGAGATCGTCAAGGTCGGCGACCAGCGCGTCACCTACCGGACCAAAGGTGCTGAGCTCTTCGCAGAATACGCGTTCAAGTTCGGGCTATCCGCTTACGGCGGCATGAATTTCAGCGAATGGACGGCCGATTCGGACCTTCTCTCGGACGATGCTGGCGTATTGGATTTCATGGTCGGCGCAAAATACAACATCGGCGAGTTCGTCTTCCTCTACAGCGAAGGGCGAATCTCTGCTAGCCGGGATGCTGTGGGCGTCATCCAGCCGTCGGTTGCGACCTTGGGTCTGCGTCTGGATTACTCGCTGATTAAGTTCCGCGCGACCCGATAGTCACCAATCGATGCGCTCACCGTCGCGGAAGAAGCCGCCAGACGGTCCGTCTGCATCCAAAGTCGCAGCCCAGACAATGCCCGAGATGCCTTCTTCAATGTCACGAGAGGCATTTTCGCCGCCCATGTCAGTCTTCACCCAGCCCGGGCAGATGGAATTCACCTTCACGTCACCACGCGCTTCAACTTGCCAAATCTTGGTGAGCGCGTTCATCGCGACCTTGGATAGCCTGTAGGCGGTGTGGCCGCCGCCCATATCACTGAGCTGCCCCATGCCTGATGAGACATTTACGATACGGCCGTAGCCGTTCTCGTTCATCACAGGCATCGCCCGCTGAATGGTGCGATGGACGCTCAAGGTGTTTGTGTTAAAGGCTTGCGCAATGACGTCTGCCGGAATCTTGTTTGGGTCCAGGTAACCGTCTCCATTTCGTTCGAAAATGGCGCCAGCGTTGTTCACCAGCACGTCTAACGAGCCGTGCGTGTCGAAGTACCAGTCGAAGAAGGCATTGACGCTCTGGTCACCGGAGACGTCCATTTCACGTCCTTCCACGGACCCAAATGTGGACAATTCATTGGCGGCAGCATCTGCTTTCGCCTGTGACCGCGCGGTAATCACCACGTGGTAGCCCTTTTCTGCCAACGCTTTTGCGGTATGAAATCCGAGCCCTCGATTTGCACCGGTTATGACGGCGTTTTTCACTGTCCATCCTTGGGTTTGTCATCGCCGCCGACGTACATCAAAGAGAACGTCCCTGACAGCGCATGGTGACTTTCAACATCTAACAACAACCGCACGAACGGCTGTTCGAAGTGAACGCGCGTGTAGAGCGCGAAATGCCTGGAGATCTGAAATCCAACCCCGCCGTATCCACCAATGCCCATGTCTGCGATGAAGTCTTCGTCTGATGGTCGCATCATCAAGCCAACCGAGAATCCAACATCCACGAACAAGGACGGAGTCTCTGGTGAGGTGTACAGGGTGAGTCCTCCGCCCCCATAATAGTTTGCGCCTGCGAATGGGATTAGGAGCAACCCTGGGAACAACAGGAAGTACTTCAGCAATCTGTAGTCTTGCGGTTCCTCATCTGGGTCTTCGGGGACCTCCGGCTCTTTTGCGTACCATCCATAGGCATCTCCCATCGCTTCGAAGTCATGAAACATGATGGAGGCCGTTGAATGCACCCCAAAATGCTCCGTCATCGGGTAGACATTGCGATACGTGAAGGTGATGCCCGGTTGCGGTTGGTCGGCTTCTTTGTCGCGGCGTTCCCAGAACAACGCCGAGCCCCCTAAGCCATAGAACGGGCGAGGAGGAAGCCACTGCTCGGACACCGACTTTTCGCGATTCTCACCTCCACCACCACCAACCGGCTCAATCGCCAGCGCTGGGGACGCACACATCATGAAAAGCGCGATACACACCCATCGGGTACCCGTCTGCATTCGACCTCCAAAATAGCCAGCGCAAGCTCATGATACGCCAAGACTAATCGCGAATCATGCACAGAATTTGTCGGCTCTACGTGATGTAGTTTCGGAGCCGCTCGACGATGACATCGAGGGCGATGCGGTTGTTTCCGCCTTCCGGGATGATGAGGTCTGCCCATCGCTTGGAGGGTTCGACGAACTCCAGATGCATCGGTCGCACGGTCTGATAATACTGGCGCCGAATGCTCTCGAAATCGCATCCGCGATGCTCAATATCGCGACGGATACGGCGCAGAACCCGAATGTCCGCGTCCGTATCAACGAATAGCTTGATATCGAACACTTCCCGAAGCTCAGGCAATGCAAACAGCAAGATTCCTTCGACGATTATCACCGGTTGCGGCGTGATCGTCTCGGTCTCTTCACTTCGCGAATGAAGCGCAAAGTCGTACTGCGGAGCCTCGATGGTCTCACGCCGCTTCAAAGCCTCGAGGTGCTGCACCAACAACGCGTTGTCGAGCGAGTTCGGATGGTCGTAGTTCACAACCGCGCGTTCATCCGCCGTCATCCCACTCTGGTCGCGGTAGTACCAGTCGTGTTGAATCAGCGCGGCGCCTTGTCCGATGCTCTCGATGACGCGCCTGGCAACGGTGGTCTTTCCAGATCCAGTGCCTCCAGCGATTCCGACGATGACAGGTGGGTTTTTCGGGGTATTCGACATGGGGACGGAACTTGCCGAAACGCCTTGGGGGTGTCAAGACTCGACGCCAGAATTGCCAAGAGGCCACCATGAAACTCTCGATCGAAGCCGCACGAAAACACTGGGCAGCCGCGCAGGGACTCGACGGGTCCAACAACGAGTCTTTTGACGGCACGGTCGCAAGACACGGCTGGATTCGCACGCTTGGCGGTGCCGAAGCCTACCTCGCCTTGCTTGCCCGGAATCGGTCCACGTCCGTCAACAACGTGCATGCCCTCACCGAACAGCTCAGTCTTCGCGTCGTCCCTTCGGTACGTGGCTGCATCTACATGGTCCCTGCGCGGGATGCGTGGCTCTCGATCAGTTTGGCCGACCAGCTCTCTAGCAAACGAAATCTGCGCGACCAGGAAAAGGCTGGGATCAAAGATGGCGAGTTGGATGGCGTTGGGGAGGCGGTCCTTGAGGTACTTGCGGACGGAGCGCTCACCACGCATCAGGTCAAAAAAGCACTGCCTGACGGGGTGGTGCGAAGCCTGGGCGATGCTGGAAAGAAGGTCGGGCTGAGCTCCACGCTCCCCCCTGCCCTGCGCAATCTGGAGTTTTCTGGCGCGATCATCCGAAGGTTGGTGGACAACCGCCTCGATCATGAAAAGTACGAATGGCAGCTAAACACCTCGGCAAAAGACGAGGACTACAGCGATCCGGCCAAGGTCCACCGTGAGATGGCGCTCAAGTACTTCAGCTGGTTTGGGCCGGCGACGCGTCAGGAGTTTGCCGCATGGACCGGGCTAAATCAGACCGAAGCCAAAAAGGCGATCGCCGCAGCAGGACTCGTCGAAGTTGAGGTTGATGGGCTAGGCGAATGTTACATGACCGAACAGGCGATCGAACGCGAACTGACAGATTCAGTCGCCTTTCTTCCATGCATGGACGGAATGTTGGCCTCGCGCGAGTCCGCTTATTACCTGGTCGATCCAGAGTTTCACGGCAAGCCCGTTGGCCAGTTCGGCCGCCCTCCGCTCACGACACTTGGTGAGGTGAAGGTTCCGATGGACCGCACCATTCTGGTCAACGGTGAGGTGGTTGGCCTCTGGGCGTGGGACCCTGACGAAGAGACAGTCGTCTCAAACGTGTTCAAGGGCGCGCACAAGCCTCCCGCAGCCATCGAAAAGCTCTTGAAAGAGCTCGGGCATGGAAAGGCATTCAGCTTGGATAAAGACGAGAAGCTGCGCAAGCGGGTCGCCCGCGTCAAAGCTGGTTAGTCGGCTGGTTCCGTGATCGTCGCACCGATCGTCAGACTGGAGATGCAATAGGTATCTCCGTCTTCCACTTCGACCCAGGTCGAGGTCTCGGTATCAAACTCATGTTCGGTGTACCGGACATCCGTCAGTAGCGCGGCAAACTCGTCACCGATAAACCCCTGTCGATTGATGTCGATATTGCCGGTCCGCACCACGAAGGTCTTCTCGCAGGTGCCTGCAGTGCAGTTAACTCCGACACGTGCACACGAGTCACATAGTGGACCCGCGACGAAATCCGTTGTACCCATCTGGCTCTCTAGCTCACCTTCCAGATCGAACGTGATGACAGTCGTTGGGTCAGTCTCCGAGGTTCGACCTTCATAGCGAAGTTCGAACAAGTCCCCCTCACCGGGCTGCATGACCGCTTGCTCGGCAACCAACACCGGTTGGGGTTGATTTGGATCGCATTCGACAGGAGCGTTGACCTCGGCAGGCACATCAAACGTGGTCTCTTCCATGCACCAAGTCTGCCCATCTTCAACCGGGGTCGAAACGTCGTTATCGTCGACAACGACTTCAACGAACCTGGCATCGGATAACGTTCCAGTCAGCCTATCATCGACGGTATCGATGGATATCGCGCCCGAGACCGCCAGGAAATCTCGGGTGCAATCGAAATCAACGCACTCTGCAGAGACGGTGACGCAGATGCTGCAGTTGGCATAGTTCTGCTCGGAAATCATGTAGGTGCCTGGCCCGAAGTTCCGCCCCACTGTTCCCAAGAAGTAGAACAACATGACGTCCGTTGGGTCTTCACCGGCACGCATTTCCGCGTGGACACCGACGTTCGGGTAAATCTCAGCCATTCCACTGGCGACACTGAACCCGTTTCGGTCACAAACCTCGGCGTTGTTCGCGTTGTTCGCGTTGTTCGAATTGTTGAGATTGTTGACGTTGTTCGAGTTGTTGGCGTTGTTGCCGTTATTCGAATTGTTGACGTTGTTGACGTTATTGCCGTTGTTCGCCGCATCTTTGTCCGAGTCATCAGACCCGCACCCAACCAACACCAACAATCCCACAACAACCAAAAACCGAACGGCCCAACTATTCATCTTCAACAACCAAAAGACCAAAGACCAACAACCAACAACCAACGACCAAAAACCAAAGACTAGTTACCCGGCGCCTCAAGCGTCGCGCTAATCGTCAGGTCCGTAATGCAGTACGAATCACCGTTTTCGACTGGCGTTGATTGCGCAGTATCGAAGTCGATGTCGTGCTCGTACAACTCGACATTCTGCAGGCGGGCGGTGAACGTATCACCGACCATGCCTGACGACGTGATTTCAATCGTTCCGCCGACGGCGAGGAACGTCTTCTCGCAGCTATCGACCGTGCAATTGAGGTCGACCAAGACGCAGTTTCCACAGTCTTCGTACGAAGCATATTCGATGGTCGCGGTGCCTGGCGTGACATTGCCGCCGAATGCGCTCAACAGCTCGACGCGAATCGAATCGAATGGGTCAGTTGCCGAGGTCTTGCCCTGGTAGAGGAAGGTCTCGTCGCCTTCGCTTTCGGTGTAGAGCACGGACTGCTCAACAACCGTAGGCTGAGTTTGCTGCGGGTCACATGTAACCGTTGGGACCGTGTCGCCTTCGATTGGCATGTCGAACTCATACGAATCGATGCACCACTGTGCTCCGTTCGCAACTGGCGTTGAAACATACGTATCGAGGTCGATGGTGACCTCTTGGAACTTCGCGTTCGTGAGCGACCCAACGACCGCTTCACCTGCCGTGAATGAGTCGATGGTGACCATGCCTTCCGTCGCCAAGAATTCACGCGAGCAGTTGAACTCTTCATCACAGTTGCTGAACGCAAGCACGCAGAACTCACACGTTTCGTAGTTCTCGTCTGTGATCATGTACGTGCCGGGACCAAACGAATCAGCGCTGTCGCCGTAGAATTCGACGGACACCAGGTCCGACGGGAAGTCATCTTGGGCATAGCCGGTCAGGAAAATTCCGAGGTCCGTCTCGATGACCGCTTCCTCAAACACAGCCGTGAAGCCATCGATATCGCACATGCCGGTGACGTTATTGATGTTGTTTGCGTTGTTTGAGTTGTTCGAATTGTTGACGTTATTGACGTTATTCGCGTTGTTAACGTTGTTCGCATTGTTGACGTTGTTTGCGTTGTTAACGTTGTTGGTGTTCGCGTTGTTGTTCTTGTCGTCGTCGCTTCCACAAGCAGCGACAAAGAGAATCAGTCCTACAGCCAGAAATTTGCGCATCATCTTATCCATGGTTGGTGGTGCCATCGGCACCAAAATTTTGTCTAAAAAGCGGCGCAACTTTGGCACCGTCGTCGGTTTCGATCAAGTCAGTCTGGCGATCGCATTCAACTTGGGATAAGACGACCTCCCTTGGCGGCACCCTAAAATCCGCCACGGACGCATGGAAGAATTGAGATGACCGAAGAAACGCAACAAACCGAATCGCCCGAAGTCACTGAAGAAGCTGCGCCAGAAGCAGCTGAAGCCGCGACCGCACCAGAAGCTGAAGAAACAGCTGCGCCTGCACAACCAGAAGCGGACGCCGAAGCCACGGAAGAAGCCGCCGAAGCGGTTGAAGCTGCTGGGTCAGACGATGACGATGACGAAGATGATGACGACGTGCGGCCGGCTCAGAAGAAGTCGAAGGGCCGCCGCGACGCCAAGAACGACCCGAAGGTTAAGATCGCCACGGAATTGAAGCGATTGACAGACCTCGCGACCAAATACCCAGAGATTGGGCCGGTTGTGGCTGAGGTTGCGTTCAAGACGGGCTACCGCGACCTAGGTGACCGAATCCTGCGCCTCGGGCTCGATGACGACGATCACGGTGTTGAATACTACTTCATCGTCGCCAATATGGCGCGACGTGACGGCGATCCATCCGATGCGATTCAGGCCGTCCAAGATGCTCTGAACAAGTTCACGGACAACACGATCCAGAAGACGCAGACCGAGGCTGACCGCCTCCTGCACCTTGTTCGTATCGGCTTTGCTGCGCTCCTGTTTGACCTGGAAGACCTCAAGGCTCGCCCAGACTTCGTGCAGGCTGTCCGCGACCAACTTCCAAAGCTCGAGTCATTCTACAAGGAAGACCCGTTCTATCACTCGCTGTTGGCCCAAGCCGCTTGGTTTACTTCGAAAGAAGAGAGCGAGCAGATTTGGGACCAAGCTGCTGGCATGGACGAATCCGAAGCGACCTGGAACGCACGCGGAACCTGGTACAAAGAGGCCGAGAAAGACGCATCGCGTGCAGAAGGCGCATACCGCGAAGGTCTCAAGGTCGTCCCGGAAAGCTCATTGCTCTTGCACAACCTTGCGCAGATTCTCCTCGACCGCGCCGAAGAAGCGACCGACGAGGCAAAAGAACAAGCCCAAGCTTGGGTCAAGGAAGCCGACGCCCTGCTCCGCCGTGCAACCCGCACGGTGACTCGACGCGGCCTTCGACGCCATATCCACTCGACCATCGACCGCATGAAGCAATTGCGTGGTCAGTCTGGAAAGCCAGACGCTGAGCCTCCAAAAGAAGGCGATATTGTTCGCGGACGTGTCCGTTCCATCACGCACTACGGCGCGTTTCTTTCGATCGGTGGTGGCCACTCAGGCCTGCTGCATAAATCGGAAATCGCGCACGAGCGCGTCGATGACCCCAACCGCTTCCTCAAAGTCGGCGACACGCTTGAAGTCAAAGTTATCGAGGTCAAAGACCGCGATGATGGTGAAGGCCTGCGCATCGGATTCTCGCGCAAAGCGGTTCTGCCCAAGCCCGAGAAGTCGAAGAACGACAACCAGAATCGTCGTGGTGGTGGCGGAAACAAAGGGAAAGGTCGCGGTAACAACAACAACCGCAACCAGAACCAAAACCGTCGCAAGAAGAACGACGAAAGCCTGGCTACCCTTGGCGAAATGCTACTCGCGAAGCTGCAGGACAAGGAAGACAACAAGTGAAGCCGAACACGCACTTGATGGCTAACCCCGACCTTTGCGGCGAGGTGGTTGAGCTCGGCGAGAATGCCGCGAAAGTGCGGCTTACGCTGACCGAGCCAATGCGTGTTGACGAACAAGGCCTGGTTCACGGCAGTTTCGTTTTTGGCCTCGCTGACTACGCAGCCATGCTGGCGGTTAACGATCCCTATGTTGTGCTGGGCGCGGCGGATTGCCGCTTTCTGGCACCAACCAAGGTCGGCGACGAAGTGTTCGCGACGGCGAAGATTGTTGAAGAGAAAGGCAAGAAGCGCGTCGTCGAAGCGTCTGCGTCGGTCGGCGACAAAGAAGTCTTCACCGCCACCTTCACCACCTTCGTCTTGGAATCACACGTCCTTAGTTGATTTCAGGAACCGGCAGCACACACGGTCCCTGACACGTGTGCTCAACCACACCATCTAGGCGGAAAAACAGATTCATCTGCTCCCGGGCTTGGCTTGTGCGCCGTACAGCTTCGTGCACGTCATTTGGCCCTGATACCAACTGCCAGAGGTCCGCAAACGTCGGCTCAATGCCGAAGTCGTAGTAAACCAAGGCGCTATCTGCCGGTGAATTGGTTCGCGCAATCTCTTCGACGTCCTTGGGTGTCGGTTCCATCAGTGGAATCCCCAGGGAACGGGCGTGAATCTCCGCCGAGAGATTCGGCACGCTCGCATCACCCACGCCAATCTGCATCAGAATCTTATGTGGGTCGTCTAGCGGCCGTTTAGCTACTAAGTGTGCGTATGAGATAGGGTCGATTGGGTCCAATGCTGCCGAGCCAACGACCTGAAACTTCAACAGGTTGATTCGGTCCAAATTCACCGATAGCAACACATCGAAAAGGTTGAATGGATGGGCTCGAGTCATCATGAAGCCAAACGATGAGCCCCCCACGTTCAATGCGCCCCGCTCAATCGTGTTCAACGCCATCAAGGTCCCACCCAGGATATGCCCCTGGCTGATGCCCAGGAAGTACACTTCGTCCCCAAGCGCAGGCGTGTCGCCGATTTGGGCGACCATCAGCTCGGGCAATCGCGTGCGAAGAAGGTGCGTGAACACTATCTGATTGATCATCGCTTGATGAACGCGCGGCGCAAAGCCCAACGCATCACCAGGGGATTCGCCCATCTTAACAGCCAACTCAACCCGGTCGGGTGCGCTCATCCCCACCCAATCTGTGCAGGCCATGACCACACCGACCTCTTCGGCGAAACTGATCTGGACGGGAGAAATGATCTCGTCGCAACTACCAAAGAAGCCGTGTCCAAACTGCACGATTCGCGCATTACCGCCCGCCGCAACGACGGTTCGCGGAATGTTGATTCGGAACGGAACTGGGTAGGTACCGGAAGAGACGACCTGACCATCCGGATTTCGGGAGACTCGTGTCCATGGCGCATTCGACGCCTGGATATTGGGAGCCTCAAAGGTGCCCTCGATCACGAAGTCGTAGCCAGCCTCGGGGTCGCTCACGACCTGAACGCCACCGATCGCGAACGCACCTTGGTCCACATACTCTTGCGCAAGCTCACGTGCCTGCAACATGGTCCCAATCAGGTTCTCTTCGGTCCGCGTCGTAAAATCCCATGCAAGCTGCAGATTGGCGACGTCGACACCGGCATCTGACAACGGCGGCAGAACGTCTTCGCGCAAACTAGCCACATAGTCAGACAGATAATCCGTGACCACGGCATCATCCCGGATGGCCGCAAAAATCTCCGTTGGTTCGTGCGTTTCACCTGCAGCGCTCTTCAGTCCTTGAAGCGCCACGATGTAACGACGATGGTCCTCAAGCCGGTACAAAGGCCGCAGTGCGACAAGCTGCACTTCCGGGTCGTCACTTTCGTAGACCTCGGCGATGTGCGGGACAAACTCTCCCGTTTCGGAGTCCAAAAGCAAGGTTGCGGAGCCAGGGTCCGTGGATTGCGTCACCGTCGGCAAGCCGTCTGGGGAAACACCACCCGTGAACCGAGCAACGATGGAAGGATGCGGCCCAAACCCGTCCGCGGGGTCCATATTGGAATCTCGGAGCGCCTCACCGTCCTTTGTCTTCGGCAATGCGGCATCGGGGATATTGACGACGAAACCTGAGGGCATCTCTTCGTCAGGTTTCAGAAACACATCCGATGGATACGGCAGTAAGCAATCATGCTCATACGCCAGGGGGTTACACGAAAGTGGTACATCCTCACCGGCAACTTCGCTGTTGTTGGTGTCGTTGTCGCTGGACTCACCGTCGTCTGAACACGCTGCGACCAGCAACAAACTCAATACCAATGCCGTGTTTTTCATGGTGACCCCATTTTCCTCTGGCGAATCAGCCCTTCCTGACTGACGGACGCGACCAACCGCCCTTGCGCATCAAATACGCGACCGCGGACCAATCCACGTGCACCCGAAGCGCTCTCGCTGTCCATAGTGTAGAGCAACCACTCGTCGACCCGAAATGGTCTGTGGAACCACATCGCGTGGTCCAAGCTTGCGACCTGCATCCCGGGTGAAAGCCACGACACGGCATGGGGAAGCAGCGCAGTCGTCAAGAGACTGAAATCCGAGGCATAGGCCAGCAGATACCGATGCAGCGCGGGTTCGTCGCCGAGCACATCGTTGGCTTTGAACCAGAGATGGCGCTTAGGCGCTTGCGCTGCCGGATTGAAGAAATCGACAGGATTTACAGGTCGCGATTCGAATGGGCGATCGGCTGTCGCGATAGCACGAACGCTTCGTGGGAGTTGGTCAGCGATGCCTTTGACCCGGTCCAATTCCGACGGAATCCCGTCCGGACCTGGCACGTCGGGCATTTCGTCGTAGTGGTCAAATCCTTCTTCCTCGACCTGAAACGACGCAGCCATATTGAAAATCGCTTTCCCGTTTTGAATCGCGACGACACGGCGCGTGGTGAACGACCCACCGTCGCGGATGCGGTCCACGTCGTAGACAATCGGCTTGTCGACCGCACCAGGACGCAGAAAGTAGCCGTGCAGCGAGTGTACATGCCGGTCTGTGGGCACGGTCTGCACCGCGGCAGAAAGCGCCTGGCCCAGCACCTGTCCGCCAAAGACGGTGCCCCAGCCTAGGTCTTGGCTCTGGCCCCGGAATAGGTTCTCTTCAATCTTCTCGAGCGCGAGCTGCGCCACCAATTCATCTAGTACTTTCGACATGGCCTAAAACTGCGTGGGTTCAACGGTCAAACAGGTGTCGTCCATCGACGACAACAACTCCAATTTTGGACCGACCTTGGGAAGCTCATGTTTGAAGAAGTACCGACACGCCGCGCGTTTTCCTTCGTAGTACGCGCTGTGTTTGCCGTCGCAAGCCATCGCCTGCTTGAGCCAAAGCCACGCGATGACCAGGTGTCCCGTCGCTTCGAGGTACTCCCACGAATTCGCCAGAAACACGTCAATCTTGCCCTGCATCGCCGCGCCGCAAACCGTCATCGTCGTCGCCGCCCAAGCTTGGCTCGTTGAAGCCAGCTGTTCGGCGAAAGCCTTGAGGTCTTCTGGTGCAGCGTCGCAGGTCGCCTGGATTTCACCCATCAGGGTTCGGACGGCCTGTCCATCATTCATCACAACCTTGCGACCCAAGAGGTCCAGCGATTGGATGCCGTTCGTGCCTTCATGAATCGGATTTAATCGATTCGTACGGTATAGGCGCTCGACCGGGTATTCGCGGGTGTATCCATACCCACCCAAAATCTGAATCGCATGCCGATTTGCGGTCACGCAGTACTCCGACGACCACGCTTTGACGATGGGCGTGAGGAAATCCAAGAAGTTCAGCTTGTCTTTCTTAACCTGCTCGTCGTCTGTGACCTCAATCTCGTCCAGTATCCTTGCGGCATACAGCGCCAGCGAGAGCGCGCCTTCGGTGTAAGCCTTCTGGGCGAGCAGCATACGTTTGACGTCTGTGTGTTCGATGATTGCGACGGGCTCAGATGCCGGGTCGCGGTTGGTCGCAGCCCTGCCCTGTTTGCGTTCCGTCGCGTAGTTGAGCGAGTACAAGAACCCAGCGTGCCCCAGCGCAGCCGCGCACAGTCCCACGCCGATTCGTGCCTCATTCATCATGTGGAACATGTACTTCAGGCCCTGATGTGGCTCACCGACCAAGTAGCCAACCGCACCATCCACATCGCCGAAGTTCAGCACGCAGTTGACCGTCCCTCGGTAGCCCATCTTGTGATTCAGACCGGCCAGGGTCACATCGTTGGGCTTCGTAAACCTGCCGTCATCGTCTTGTAGATAGCGAGGGACAATGAACAGGCTAATTCCCTTCACGCCGGCAGGCGCATCCGGAAGCTTCGCCAACACCAGGTGGACGATATTATCGCTCAGCTCGTGCTCGCCGCCGGAAATCCACATCTTGCTACCGGACAACCGATAGACGTCCCCGTCGGGTTCTGCTTTGGTCGTGATATCGGCCAAGGACGAGCCAGCTTGCGGCTCAGAGAGGCACATCGTGCCCAGGAATCGGCCGTCCAACATCGGCTCGACCCACGTCGATTTCTGCGCGTCCGAGCCGTGCGCGATAATCAGGTTCGAGGCTGCGATCGTTAGCAGCGGGTACGCCGCGGTCGATGCGTTCGTGCCGTGAAACACGCCCATATACGCCTGCGAGAGCGTGTGTGGCAGCTGCATTCCGCCATGGTCAAAGTCGATTGGCCCCATCATTAAACCGGCCTCACAAAACGCGTCGAGCGCCTCTTTGACTTCAGGAATGATGTGCACGGTTTCGCCGTCCCAGGTGGGCTCGTTGTTGTCCAACTTCTCGGCATGAGAAAGGAACTTGTCCTCAGCAATTCGAACCGCCGTGGTGAGAATGGCATCTACATTCTCGCGGTCCATGTGCGCGTAGCGGTCGTGCTCAAAGAGCGTCTGGATTTCAGCGAATTCGTAGAGCAGGAAATCAAGCTCACGGCGGCGGATGAAGTTGGACATTGGCGGCCTCGTCATTGCAGTTGAGTGAGGTTATGCCTTGTTAAAGCCGTGATGGCAAAGGTACAACGCGGGCCGCGGTTTCGAGCGCGCAGACTTACCAAAAGGAAGTTCGATGAGAGATTTTGATGTCGTGGTTTTCGGAGCGACCGGCTTTGCCGGAAAGCTCGTCGCCGAGTACTTCGCCAATTGTTACGGCGATTCGATTCGCTGGGCGATCGCGGGACGCTCACTCGACAAGCTCGAGGCCGTAAAGGCCGAGCTCATCGAACTTGACCCCAGCTGCAAAGACTTGCAGTTGATCGTCGCAGACAGCAATGACCGCGAGTCCCTGGAAGCGATGGCGAAGCGGACCACAGTTGTCTGCACGACTGTTGGGCCATACGCCAAATACGGTGCGTTGCTGGTCGAAGTCTGCGTCGAAACCAACACACATTATTGTGACCTAACCGGCGAAACACAGTTTATCCGTCGCAACCTCGACGCGGGGTGGCATATGGCCGCGGAGCGTAACGGCACGCGCATCGTCCACTGCTGCGGTTACGACTCAATCCCAAGCGATATCGGGACCTTCGTGGTGCAAGAACACTGCATCGAAAAGGAGGGCAAGCCACGACCCGAAGTCGTGACGTTCGCATGGGCTGCAAAAGGCGGATTCAGCGGTGGAACGGTCGCGAGCATCATGAACATCGTCGATGAAGCCACCGAAGACAAAGACGTACGTCGCATGGTTGGACATCCATACGGACTAAATCCACCCGATAAACGCGAAGGACCTGATGGCAGCGACGATATGGGCATCGGTCAAGACCCTGATGTGGGTTGGACCGCCCCGTTCTTGATGGCGCCAATCAACACCCGAATCGTGCGGCGCTCAAACGCGCTGATGGACTACCGATACGGCAAAAACATGTCGTACCGCGAGGTCATGAAGGCCGGGAAAGGCGCCAAAGGTCTGGCTCAAGCGACGGCCATCACAGCTGCTATCGCCAGCTTCACCGCCGGCCTGGTGACCCCGGGAGTACGCGGAGTCCTCGAAGGATTCCTGCCTGACCCAGGCGAAGGCCCAAGCCGCGAAGATATCGAAAACGGTTTCTTCGACACCCGCATTTATGCGCGTCGCCCAGGTAAAGACCCCGTCATCGGCCGAATCTACTTGGACCTAGACCCCGGCTACGGCGGGACCGCGGTCATGCTTGGGGAAAGCGCCATCACACTGGCCTTGCATGCGGACGAACTCCCAAGCAAAGGCGGCATTTTGACACCTTCGTCAGCGATGGGTCAGATATTGGTCGACCGGCTCAAAGATGCCGGAATGAAGATTGAGATTAAGCAGGCCGCGTGACTATTCGGCGGCAGCCGCGAAAGACTCTGAAGCCGCCTGACTCGCGCCAACACGACGCAGCGCGCGGCCCATCTTGACCTTGCCTAAAGCGTCGGTGAAGTCCGTGCCTTCCCACGCAACCTTGCCACCAATCACCACCAACGACACGACCCCGTCACTGCGATTCACCAGCTGATGGTGTTCGAAGGACTCGCGGTAGTTCTCGATGACCGAGCCTTCACCGTCGTGACCGCGTAGTGCTTCCGGGTCAATAATGGTGACGTCTGCCGGGCGTCCTCGCTCAAGTACACCGACGTCCAAGTCGAAGAACTCGGCGGGCTCGCGGGTCAAACGCGACACCATATTCGAGACTGCGTCTAGTCCATCATCTTGCACCATCTGCAACGCACGCAGGTTGACGTCGTAGAACGCCATATTCGTGATATGAGCGCCGCTATCGCTGAATCCTGGCAACATCTTGGGGTTTTGAATCAGCTGTTTGACCACCGCAGGGTTGGTGTTTGCGGCGTAGGTATACCAATAGAGGTCGGTGTCGAACTCGCGAAGCAGTGAAATGAAGTAGTCGGCCTCATCCATGTCTTCGACCAGTGAATCGAAGAAATCGACCTCGTCCTCGTTCGGTTTGCGGTTCAGATAGCGCTCGTATGACGCGCTAATCGGCTCACCAGCCCACGAATCGATTGGCGCACGCTCGATGTACATATCGGCCAGGTCGCGGGTCAACGTGTGGTCTTCGATCGTGAGAGCACGTTTCAGGCGGCTGATTCCCAAACCGCGTTTTCCTGAATACCACATGGCCCGAAACTCCCGTTGCCACTCAGGATCATCGAGCACATCCATCCGCGCTTGGCGGTCCTCAAGATCGGGTTCATTCAATCGACGAAGCTCAACAATCTCCTCGGATAGAGGCGTAATCGCGCCTTCACTCCAGACCTTGAATGGTGCGGCCAACGCCTGCAGACGGAATCGCCCATCCACAAATTTGCTGTTCAAGATCGATGACAACACGCGCCCCAGCGCACCCAAGGACTTGTTCGAAACGATGTCCATCGCGGCCACCGCCGTCAACTTCAGGGGCTTCCCGTGGAAACGTCCGCTGGTCAGCATGAAGTTGCGCAACGTCTCCGGCGGACTGTCTTTCGGAGGGGTCGCCTGCCAAACCGCATCATGTTTACGAACCACGCTGGTCAGCCGCTTCAGCTCTTTGTACGTCCCGTATTGTGTCGGAATTTTCTGTCGGCGATTTGGGTCATTTGCCAGGTAATGAAACGGCAGAGCGTCCGTGGAAAAGCCTGCATAGCCTTCTTCCATGCCCTTCTCTACCAACGCACACATGGCGTCGAGTTCGGCCGGCGTTGGGTCGCGCGTGATGCTGGCCTTCAGCCCCATCACCTCGATCCGCAGCATCGAATGGGGGATCATCGGAACGACGTTTGGACCAAGGTCTAAGCCATCCAAGTGAGCCATGTAATCCGCAGAATTATCCCAACCTTCGGCGATGCCAGCGGCCCGCTCCAGAATGTGTTTGGGCATGTTCTCGACGCGCGCAAAGCAATCCACAATCGGGTCCGCGCCGTCTTTGCGTTGTGCACCAAACGCGATGCCCAGGCTGCAATTGCTCATCACAACCGTTGTCGTGCCGTGCCGCACCGACTCCGGAAGGCCCGGTTCAATCTCGACCTCAAGGTCGTAGTGCGTGTGAATGTCCAGGAGCCCCGGCATCAGCCATTGACCGGTCGCGTCGACCGTCTTTTTTGCTTTGCCGGTTAGCTGTCCACCAATCGCCGCAATCTTGCCATCTTGGATCGCAACATCGCCCGTGATTGGAGCGTTTCCGGTGCCATCAAAGATGGTCGCGTTCTGGATGAGGACATCCCACATATTGTTACTCCGTTAAGTCCGGCGGCATTTTCGCAAAGCTCACCCAAGAGAGCAACTGCTAGCCTTCGTGGTGAGGGTGTCCGACAGTTGCCGCGGCTTCCTGCGATTGAGACTGCTGTTCCACGTCATCGAGCCCCAGAAACACTTCATCGTCAGCATCGATGGACCCATCCGAGTGATGCACGTTGTAGATGATGGCCCCTTCGGACGAGACGTACGACGACGCCAGACCATCCTTCTCTAAAGCCTGCAGGAACTTCTGTGCGCCTTTCGTCGAAAGGTGCGAGTGCGCGGCCAATTGCGGAACGGTGACTTCACCGCCAAGCGTGTAGATTTTCTGGAGGACAGCGCGTTCAGCGCGTTCATTGAGGCCGTGGGATTGCTCAGCTTTCTTCTTCTTTTTCACGCCGGCTGCGAACAGTCCAATCCCCATCATCATGATGATGCTGAAGAAAACACCCATCATCAGTGCACCATTGAAGTTCTTCGCGACTGTCACGATGTCGTGAATCGCAGCAACCACGCAGGGAGCGGAAAACAGCACCATCACTGCGCCAATCACGCGTTGGACGACGGAAACTGATTTCTGTTGGCCGGGATTATCCATTTGGACGCGCACCTAACGTTTCGGTTCCACTTGGGAATCAGGACTCTACAACAATGCGGGTTTGGCGAGAACAGTGGACTTCAACGGGATTCCCATTTAGTATCGCGCGCTCAGGACAAATTAGGAGGCATACTGTGCTGAAACGAATTTTTATTGGATTGATTAGTGTACTCTTCGCCTTGGGCTGCGGCGGCGATACGAGCGACGATGGCAACGCAGAAAACAACCGGGCAAACAACGGAAACGGGAAAGGCGACCAGATTTCTGGCGAAACCGTCTGCGTCGGCATCCGCGGAAACGGTGAGCTGATCACCGCCCACTTCGGCGCACTTGCCCGAATCGCTGAACATTACGGCCCAATTGACGGCGTTTCCGGCGGAAGCTCCGGGTCGATTTCGGCATTCATGCTCTCCAGCATCCAGTCCAATCCATTGATTTTGGATTGCAACGGTGAGTCGTGCTCACTGCTTGAAACGCGAAATCGCGAAGCACTGATGCTCAAGTCCTTCCAAGGCTACGTGGAATTCCTCACCCAAACGGATGAGGCACTTGCAGTTCAATCTGCGATTCCAATCGTTCAGCAAGTTCAGGCCGAGGGAATCTCGGGCCTCGCAGCTGAAGATGCAGAGACGGCCATCGAAGCGCTCACGACCATCTTGGAAAGCGACCGAATCGCTCCCCTGGTCAACCCAGAACTGCTTCAACTTTTGGCTGCCTCGCCAAACCCTCAGTACCACATCCAGGACATCTCGGCCGCGATTCAGGGCTTCGGCTCTTTCGGGGCTGATGACCCGAAGATTCTGGTTCGTCCAGGTCTCTTGAACTTCGAAGCGTTGGCTGACCAACTCTCGATCGCAGCAAGCTTCTACGCTGGCTACGGCGAGTATGATGCGGATGGCGTTGAAGCATGGTTGAACGCGTGTGCTGAGCCATCACGTGGCATGCAGTGGAGCGAACTTCGCGACCTGCCATTCAACGAAACGACCAGCTGTGGCGACGCGTTCTACGGAATGTTGGGCCAATACCGCGCAGCGTTCGAAGCTAACCCAGACGCGCCATCACGTGGCGACGACATGATCGGCACGTACATGCCAGCGCTCATCTCGACCTCGGTCCTGACGGGCGACGCTGTAACGGCTTGGGAAGGTGCTCGCGCTCAATACATGGGCGGTGAAGACCCAGAACTCGACATCAACTTCGACGACGTGCGCTTCGGCTACTTCGGTGACAGCGATTCGCTCGCCACGCTCGAGAACAGCACGCTTGCTCGCGAAGATGCGAAGTCTCAGAAAGCACTTTCGCTTGGCACCGTTACCTGGAAGCAAGCGATCTCGCTCTCCCCTGCTGAGCCTGGTTTGGCTCGCGCACTCGAGATTCGTGAAGGCCAAGTCTCCGCTGGTGGCTGGTCCGACCTGCACCCAGTATTGGTTCTGGAAGACATGGGCTGCGAAAACGTCATCTACGTCACGCGTGAAGACCCCGAGTCGGGCTTCGCACGCGGTGTTGCCGGCCTCCTCGGCATGACCGCTGACGATGACAACGCGCTCTACTCTCTGGACAACCCAGACAGCTCGTTCAGCCAATCCATCGCCGCCGCAGCCGGCGTGTGGTGCACGGACTGGAACAACATCGAAGCGCTCAACATCGAAGCCGTCATCACCGACGCATACAACGCGCCAATGCACACCAGCTCGGACTACCTGTCGGGCAGTGGCGCATACGAGAACCTTACGGACGCCTCGGGCGTAACGGGTTGCTCGCAGTAGCTTCTGGCTTTTGGCTGTTGGCTTATAGGGCCGCCCGGTTGGGCGGCTTTTTTGTTTCTTGGGGGCTAGCGGCTTGGGGGGCTCGGGGGCTAGGGCTCGAGTTTTCGAGTGTTCGAGTTCTCGAGTTCTCGAGTGTTCGAGTTCTCGAGTGTTCGAGTTCTCGAGTGTTCGAGTTCTCGAGTGTTCGAGTGTTCGAGTTCTCGACTGCTCGAGTTCTCGTTTGCTCGAGTTCTCGAACTCTCGAATTCTAGCGGCTCGCCATTTGGTCATCCGGTTCGCCAAAACGCCACGTCAAACCCACAACCAACTGCTGCTGGTCGAAGCCGCCATCAAGGATGGGAAGAATCGTGGTTGGGTCCGAGATATCACCACGGTCTATATACGAGTACTTGGCGTAGATATCCCACTCGTCGACGAACGTCAGAACACCGCCAATCTCAAGATTGACGCGGTTCTCGGGGTTGATTTGCGCGCCGTCGCCAGCTGCGTCAGCGACCGGGAA
The DNA here is from genome assembly GCA_030427705.1 of bacterium. Lineage (GTDB taxonomy): Bacteria > Myxococcota_A > Bradymonadia > Bradymonadales > Bradymonadaceae > JAUIBR01. The sequence goes on from JAUIBR010000012.1 coordinate 122,124, forward strand.
AAACAGCCCTGCGCCAACCCACATCGCTGCGGCTTTGGGAGCTTTGAGGACAATCTGGAACGTTGTACCGACTTCGAACAGACCAACTCCGACGTCGTTGTGGGTCAATCCAGTGCCGAGTCCGTATAGGCCCATGTCGAACACGACGAAGTCATCGATATCGGCGCGAGCATCGAGCCCAAGGCCTGCTGAGCCCCATGCACCATCTTGATTAGTCGTCGAGCCGCCCGCGACTTTAAGGCCCGTTGCAAGCCACTCTGTCAGCCCGATGCGGGTTCCCACACTACCGTTTTGGATCGCGAGTTCGTCCATGCCACTTGGTTGTTTTGGAAGCAACGACGCACTACCAAACACCTCGGCGATACCTCCAAGCGAGTAGCGAGCTGCCAAGCGCATCATGACTGCATCCGTGAGCTTCAACGCGCCCGGCGTTCCGGTGATAATCTCGACGTTCTCACTGGTGGTAATCATGTCCATCTGCACGCTCAGCGCGCCGGTGTTGCCAGGCGGAATCATCCATTCGTTGGACTTGTCACGGTAGGACCCAACCGAGCGCGTCGATTGATCGACGGCCGGCGCCGCCTCAAGCTGATCGGTTTGGGCGAAAGCGGTTGCAGGCAGAGCGAGTAAAAATACCAATAAATACAGAGAGTTTCGGACGTTCATTTGTGTCTCCAGCGCGTAATCGAAATTGCTAATACGCACTCACAGACGCCCACATCCCAAATCTATTCAAAAAAGTCCGAAAACACGAGCCGCTAGCCCCCTAGCCGCAAGCCCCGAGCCCACAGGATGATGCATCGGAGTTCCCAGCGTATGTGCGACCACCTATGCACGAACAATCCGTGTGGGAGTGACACGGAGGCAGGGGGGCACTATCTTCAAGATGTGACCTCGGAACCTATCTACACGACGAGAGTCAAGGGTTCGGTTTGCGAGATTGATTTCTCGCACTCGGAGCCATCACTCATTGACGCTTGCCATCAGTGGGGAGCCATCGATTGACCAGATTTCTTCAGTTGCTCCTGGGCATCTTCGTGTGTTCCGTACTGTCGTGTTCGGACACACAAGATGCGGATCTGGATGGCGGGAAGGACCTTGGCCGCGATCTCGGCGGCGAAGAAGAAATGCGAACAATCGAACCAACTCGGTTCACCATCGATGAGCTGAATCCAACAGCAAACTGCGAACCTAGTGAAATCGCATTGGTGGATTCAGAATTTCATGGGCTTCCCAGTGAGCCCTCCCAGCGACAGGTTGACTCCGTAGTTTCGCTGAAACGAGAGGCTGAAGGACAAAGCGGGGACACTGCGTTGGTGCGCCATGTTTTTTGGCCCGGCACAATCGCCGACCAGGATGGTGTGAGCTTCAAAACGTCCGAGACGGCCACTCAGATAAACTTGGGGTTTGTGGGATTTGACTCTGGAAATGCAACCGTTCGCGTTTCCGCTCACAGGAACCTCGAGCCGATTCGAGTCCGCGCCAGACGGCTGCTTGAGGATGGAACAGCGGTGTACTTCGATCAGATTGCCCCAGTGACCTGGCAACAAGATGAACGATACGGAGTCGTGGTTCTGGAGATTGCCCCTTCCCAGACTCCGGGCGTTCACTCCATCACCATCATGCTTGAGATTGACTATGGATTTTCGAATGCCGGTAGGTTCGGACACGTTCAGCGAGCCATTAGGCTGAAGGAGTTTCATGACGTCGAGATGGGTCCCGCGATCGTGCGCCCGTGTCTACGTCCACCGAATCCGATTGATGTTCCACCGATTGGCACCGCCGAATATGAGTATGGGCCGACGTTGCGATTTAGTGGATTTGAACTGGACGAGTTCAAAGAATCCAAGTCTCCACAATCCGCTCAAATCGGTGAAATCGTCGAGGTCGAGGTTTGGAAACGGTTGTGTTGTGATGCCGGACCAGAACCACCAGATTGGTTCCATAATGTCCTTTATGACCACAACGGTTCGTCAATCTACTCGTGGCAAGAAGCGATGTCGGACGACGTTCAGCAATCCGAGGGTTTTCGAGGTTTCTCCCATGTTCAACAAGTGCGACTGCAGTTTTGGCAGCCAGGGCCCCACGAACTGCAGGTCTTTTCCGTCCATGACCTGGACAACGTCTTTCCGTTTCTTACGACGAGCAACCGTCTAATCGTCAACGTGGAGTAGTGGGGTCAAGTAGTGGGTCACAGCCCAGAACTCACCACAGGATGCTGTGCCGCGGTCTCCCAGGGCACCTCGGGCCACCAACGGTCGAGTTTCTTCGGCGGGTCCGCAAGGTCGATAATTTGCCCCGGCTTCGGGATCACCACCTTCACATTTTGCTCTTTGGCTGCGACGGCCAGCCGTTCTGCGGGCTCGGTCCATGCGTGCAGTGCGAGGTTGAATGTGCCCCAGTGCACAGGAAACATGATTCCGCCGCCGACCTGTTTGTGCGCCGACACGGCTTGCTCCGGCCCAAGGTGCACATCAGCCCAGAGTTGGTTGTACGCGCCAACCTCCATGAACGTGGCGTCGAACGGGCCATACTCGTGGCCAATCTTGACGAAGTCGCGGTGCATCGCGGTATCACCACTGAAGAACACGCTGTGGTTCTTTGACTTAACCACCCAGCTCGCCCACTGCGTCTTATTGCGGTCCATGACCTGACGCCCCGAGAAGTGTCGTGATGGCACAGCCGCGAGCGTGATGCCGTCAATCTTGGCTTCCTCCCACCAATCCAACTCCACGATCTGGTCACGAGGTACGCCCCAGTACTCAAGGTGCGAACCAACACCTAGCGGCACGAAGTACTTGGTATTGCGCGTCTTGAACGCCATCACCGTGAATTCGTCCAGGTGGTCGTAGTGGTCGTGGGAAATCAGGATAGCATCGAGCACGGGCACTTCGTCCCGAGGCAGCGGCGGTTCGTGGAAACGAATAGGTCCGAAGTGCGAAAACGGCGACACGCGCTCTCCCCACACGGGGTCCGTCAAAATCCGTTTGCCATCGATCTCGATCAACATGGTCGAATGCCCCAACCATGTCGCACGAAGACCTTTCTCGGCGTTGAAGTCTGCGCGAGTGCGCTTTTCAATCGGAGGAGGACTGGTCGGCTCGACGACCGCCGCGTTTGGCCCAAACCAACGTTGCGTGACCTCGAGGACATCGGGCTGCTGCTCTGGAATGTGGTTCTGAAACTGGCCATCCCCGTAATTCTCGGAGGCCTCAGCCTTCGTAAGCCAAGCACCGCTGGGCATCTTGCCCATCGACGTCCATGAGTCGGCGAGCAAGAACAGGGTGATAGCCAACAACGCGATGCCGCTGATTCCGAAAAACCAGGTGAGAAACTTCTTCAACTCAACTCTCCGTGCTTTCTCTAGCCGTAAGATTCCACTTTCGGCCATAAGTTGTCGAGGCAACCAAAGAAAAATGGCACGAAACACCTCGGTCATTGTCGAAAGGGCGACCTGACTCTACGATACTGACCAACCCAAGGTACAAATTATGAGAATTCGACCTGTTTTCACTGCAGTAGCGCTGCTCATCGCGTTCGCCATCCCAACGTCAGCATGGGCGTTCTGCGGCTTTTATGTGGGCGGCGGTGATGCCAAATTGTTCAACGACGCGACGCAAGTTGTTCTGATGCGCGGTGGTAACACCACCATCTTGAGCATGCAGAACAAGTACGAGGGACCCGCTCAGGACTTTGCGATGGTCGTGCCGGTCCCGCAGGTCTTATCTGAAGACAATGTGAAAACGCTTCGCAAGGAAGTCTTCGACACGGTCGACACCCTTAGCGCACCCCGTTTGGTCGAATACTGGGAGCGCGACCCCTGCATGAAGCCCGGCGGGTTGGCTGATTTCGGGAGCATTGGAATCGGGGGGCTTGGAATGCGCGGCTCAGGAATGGGCGGCGGCGGAATGTCCGTTGGACGCGGCTATGTCGAGGTCCGCGCGCAGTTCGCGGTCGGCGAATACAACATCGAAATTCTGGAAACGAACGACGCCGCCACACTGGAATCCTGGCTCAAATCCAACAACTACAAGATCCCCGAGGGTGCGTCGCCTTACTTCAAACCGTACATCGAGTCGGGGATGTACTTCTTCGTGGCGAAGGTCAATCTGGAAAAGGCGAAGTACGAAAACGGCAAGGCAGTCCTGTCACCTCTGCGCTTCCACTACGAGAGTGAGGAATTCACGCTGCCTATTCGTCTGGGCATGATTAACTCCAAGGGTGAGCAAGACCTTTTGGTCTACATTCTGGCCGAAAACCAGCGCTATGAAGTGGCGAACTATCCGAACGTCACCATCCCCACAAACATTGAGGTGAGCCCACGCATCAAGAGCCGATTCGGCGGTTTCTACGAAGCTCTTCTGAGCAAGACGTTGGAAGAAAACCCTAAGGCCGTCGTCACGGAATACGCGTGGCAGGCAATGAAATGCGACCCATGCCCGTCGGGCATTCGGGGTGGACGCGGCTTGATGAATCAGGACCTTGCCTCGCTCGGAAATGATGTGCTCAAGAAGTCGATCAACCCATGGAATAACCGCGGTTTCACGCTCACACGCCTACATGCTCGGTACCCCAAAGACGGTGTGGGTGAAGACCTTGTGTTCAAGAAAGCCGACGCGATTCTTGGCGGGCGAGAGGTGCGCAAGGAAGATGGCAGCCTCGAAAAAGGAACGACCGAGGGAAGCTTCAACAACTTCCAAGGTCGCTACATCATCCGGAACGAATGGGAAGGCAAAGTCGAATGCGAAAAACCTGAGCGCGGTATTTGGGGCGGCCCACCGGCCAACGCAAACCTCATGAGCACTGTAGCCGACGCGATCGTAACCGAAATGCGGCGCTCAGCGGCGGCAAAAGAAGGCCGCGACGTGACCGAGGAAGAGCTTGAAAAACCGTGGACCCGCGCCGAAGAAGAGGCCGTCGCCTTCCAGATGCGACGCCGCTTCGGCACGTCTCACGCACCTTCCGGACCGGGTGGTGCAGCGGCCGCGCCTAGCATGAATACACGCGGTGGCGGAGCCCCTACCCTGTCCCAACCCATCGGTACGCTTCTCAAAGAGCCGATCCCTGAAGTGAAGCTCAAACCCGAAGAACCCAAAGCCGAACCTGCCGCAGAAGCAGGTGGCGCTAAGCCTGAAGAAACGGCACCTGCCGAAACTGAGGCACCGAAACAGAAGGAGCCAAAGGGCTCGGGCTGCACAGCTGTCCCCGGTTCGCCAAGCCCCGGTGCAGCATTGCTGTGGTTGGTGGGCCTCTTCCTCGTGATACGCCGACGACGATGACCGAAACACGGGCAGATTTTGAAAAAGTCTGGGCGACGCTTGAGCTCGAGAAGACGCTCAAGGTGAGTCCTGACAAGACGCTTGTGCCCCCGGATTCTATCGAGAGGGTTCGGGATGCGAACGTCACCCTGCCCCCGTTGTTTTCAATTGAAGACCGCCCACAGCTGACTATCGAGTCCCAGATTGGCTCGGGCGGTATGGGGGTCATCAACGCCGCCAGACAGACCGCGCTGCGGCGAACCGTAGCCGTCAAACAACTGCGTGATGAGCGCCGTAATGACCGTGCCGCGCTCGAGCTCATGCGCGAAGGGTGGCTAGTTGGGGGTCTGGAACACCCCAATATCGTGCCCGTCTACATGCTGGGCGAGGACGACCACGGCGACCCGGCGCTGGTCATGAAGCGGATTGAAGGCGTCACCTGGTCTTCGATTCTGAACAAGACAACTGCCGAGGTCGGACCACGTCCCGGAGACGACCCTCTGGCGTGGCATTTGGAAATCCTCATCGACGTCTCCAACGCGGTGCACTACGCGCACTCCCGCGGGATCATCCACCGCGACCTGAAGCCCGACAACGTGATGGTTGGGGCGTTCGGTGAGGTTTATCTGCTAGATTGGGGCATCGCCGTTTCGATGAATGGCGCTGATGACAATCCGCTCCCCCGCGCGAAAGACGCAAACTCTATCGCAGGCACGCCGGCGTATATCGCGCCCGAAATGACGGTCGCAGACGGCTCGCTCCTGGGACCGCACACCGACATCTATCTGCTCGGCGCGATACTGCACCACATCTTGACGGGCGAGCCACCACATCTTGGCGACAACGTATTCGAGATGATGTTGTCGTCTTACACGGGCGGCGAGCGTGAGTACCCAAACGCTCCACCGGCCCTGGCCGAAGTCTGTCGCAAGGCAATGGCGAAAGACCCCACGGATCGCTATCAATCCGCAGAGGAGTTTCGTGACGGAATTCGAGATTTCCTGCGCCTGCGCGAGGCAAACGCCCTCTTCGACGTCGGTCGCTCCGAGGTCAAATCTATGACGGCGGCCATCGAGGCAGGGAAGGATGTAGACGTCTACCGTCACCACGAAAAAGCCAAGTTCGCATTTGAGACCGCGCTGCTGCGTCTGGACGAGGACGAACGCGTCCAAACTGCGATGCGAGAAGCGACCGAAGCGCTGCTAGATTTTGCGCTGAGTATCGAAGACGTCACGACCGCCAGACGTGTCGCAGATGACGTCTATGGCGATGCCAACCACGAGGTGTTCCAGAAGATCGAAGCCCTCGAAGATCGGTTGGAGGAACGCAAGGAAAAGGCAGCCGGATTCGAGCAAATGCAGGCGGATATCGACCGCACCGTATCGGCGGGATGGCGCGCTATCTCGTTGGGTTTTGTGTCGGTCAGCTATTTTGGGGTGGTCCTCACCGACATATTCATCGTCCCAGTACCGCAGATCATCATCCCGACCGTTGTCTCGTTGCTCACGGTCATCGGGTTTCTCATCTTGCGAACGCAGCGGGACAAGCTGATGGCCAACCAGGTTGGCTGGCGCCTCTCGTGGACGTTTGGTGCGGCGGTCGCGGGGGTTTGCATCATCCATTTGGGCGGCATGTCCATCGGCATGACGAATCAACAAATGGTGTTCGCTGACCTGGTAACTCTGGGACTTATGGGCGCAGCGGCAGCAATATCCATCGAAGATCGGATATGGATTGCCGTGGCGTTCTATATTCCCGCCGCGTTCTTGGTGCTGTATCTGCCCGACCGGTGGGCAATCTCGGTATTGTTTGGCGCTGCGAGCGTGGTGAACACCCTATTGGGAATCAACGCCTACCTAATCTACCGTGGCGCCCGTCAAGAATCGCCTAACGCGGCATCTTGAGTCACGACCTCGATGACATCCTCTTCCAGGCCTAACGCCTGCCCGACCATCAGACAGAAGTCGTACTCGTCATCTCTGAACTCGTCCGCACGCATCAGTAGCGCCATCATCCGCAGGCCCACAATCCGCATCGGTTCGCCCCCAAGCGCGTCCCGAATCTCGCCCAACAACACGATGAAATCGTCTTTGTCTTCGTAGCGATCATGAAGGGCGCCCATCACCTGAATCCCCTCCATATTGTTGAACATGGTCCAATCGTGGTTGTCGAAATGCGGTAGATTGATAACCGCCTGCGCCAGCAATAGCCGCTCGTTCACCGTCACTTCGTCATCCGCAAATGTGCCGATGATCATCAAGCGCAAGATGGCTCCGGCTTGCACAGCGCTTAGGTCTTCGAGCGCTTCTTTGTCCGGCACAAGGTGCCAGTATTCGTCGATATCGATCATTGAATCACTCGGTCTTCGCACCTTGGAACACCCAAGCCGCCAGGATAAGGCGCTCGTCCTCGGTGATTTTGGTCTTGTTGGCCATCGGCATGTTTCGCACCTCATAGGTACGATTCATGATTTTGGCGGAGTATTTCTTCATCAGCGCCGGCTCGTCGAAGCGCACGCCGTTAGGGGCAATCTTGAACACGTCATCCGTGGGAGTCGCGCTATGGCAGGTATAACAACGTGTCGCGACGATACCTTGTGCCTCGGCGAATGATACCTCGCGGAACTCGCGCACCGCGTCCATGTCTACTTCGGGCCCCGCATCCGGCATGGTGAACCACGCCAGGACAGCAACGCCAATGGCGCCCACGGGCATTACCCATGCCGCAGCGTTTGTTCGGTGGCGGATATTGAAGTGGTGCCGGATGCCAATCCCAACCGCACTCAAGCCCGCCAGAACGGCCCAGCCATACTCGTGCCCGTACGTCATCGGGAAGTGGTTCGAGACCATGATGAACAGCACAGGCAACGTGAAGTAGTTGTTGTGGCGCGAGCGAAGCCCACCGTAGATGCCGTCCCAGGGGTCAGGCTCATTGCCCGCCTCTGCAGCGGCGACCAGCTTGCGTTGGCCCGGGATAATCACGAACAACACGTTGCCCGCCATCATCGTGCCAATCATCGCCCCGACGTGGATGTAAGCCGCACGGGGGCTCAGATACAGCGACAGCACGTATGCAGACGCCGTCAGGAAACCAAACATGATAGCCAACATCAAAGGTGGCTTCTTCAGAATTGGACTACGGCAAAGCAAGTCGTAGACGATGTAACCGATGGCCAGTGAACCAATGCCGATGCCGATCGACGCGCCTTCGCTAATGTCCGCGACCGCCGCGTCCACCATGTATGTGCTGGCATTCCAATAGTAGACGATGATGAGCAGCGAAAACCCGGTAATCCACGTGAAGTACGCTTCCCACTTGAACCAGTGCAGATTCTTGGGCAGCTCTTTCGGCGCGACTTTGAACTTCTGTAGGTAGTAAAACCCGCCGCCGTGGATCGCCCACAAGTCGCCAGCGATATCCTCAGGGAGGTCTTCTTTCAAGCGCTCTAAGTTGTTCTCGAGCCAAACGAAATAGAACGACGCACCAATCCACGCGACGCCGGCAATCACATGCAGCCAGCGCACGGTTAGATTTAACCATTCAACAATATGGGCTTCCATAAACTCTCAATTGTTCAGAACTCGGGTGGCAGGATCGGTGATAATGCGCGGGAGCGCAACACTTCCCTTTGGGCGGACCGTGGCCATACACCTGCTGACGGTGCTTCGCGCCGCTGGTCGGTTGTGGTAATGGGTGGCAAAACAACAAATTGGGCTGATTTCTAATGATTGAAGAACCACTTGAGCTGCCTTGTGGGGCAACGCTTTCGAATCGAATCTGCAAGTCCGCAATGACTGAAGGACTGGCCGAGAAAGACGACAATCCGAACCAAGGCCACGAAAACCTGTATCGCACCTGGTCAAACGGTGGTGCTGCCGTCCACATCACCGGCAACGTGATGGTGGACCGTCGGTATCTGGAGCGACCCGGCAACGTCGTCATCGACCAGGACACCGATACGGATGCGCTGGCACGCTGGTCTGCGGCCGCGACAGAAGCTGGCAACCACGCTTGGGTTCAGATCAACCATCCCGGCCGACAATGCGCAAAGGCTACCGCGAAGCACCCACCCGCGCCGTCCGAAGTGCAGCTGAAGATGGCTGGTTTGTTTGGTAAGCCGCGCGCGATGACGACCGACGACATCGAAGACGCGATTCGCCGATATGCGTTTGTGGCCAAGGCTTGCAAAGATGCTGGGTTTACGGGTGTGCAGGTCCACTCGGCACATGGTTATCTGGGCAGCCAGTTTTTGTCGCCCAAGACAAATCAGCGAACCGACGAATGGGGCGGCAGCTTGGAAAATCGAGCCCGTTTCGTGCTTCGCGTCGTCGAAGCTGTACGAGACGCCGTAGGCGACGACTTCCCCGTCGCGGTGAAACTCAATTCGGCGGATTTTTCCAAGGGTGGTTTCTCGAACGAAGATTCGGCGACGGTCGCCAAATGGCTTGCCGAAGCAGGCATCGACCTACTCGAGGTCTCCGGCGGAACCTATGAGCAAACGGCGTTTTTTAAAGGCGGCGGCGAGAAATCGGACTCGACCAAACGGCGCGAGGCGTACTTTTTGGAGTACGCAAAACTCATTCGTGACGCGACAGACGGCCTACCCTTGATGGTGACGGGCGGATTTCGAACCCGTGATGCGATGGAGGACGCCCTGCGCCAAGGCGAGCTCGACATGATTGGTATAGCGCGACCATTTTGTGTCATGCCCGACTTTCCAAACCGAATGCTAGAAGGCTCGCTGCACGATCTCCCTCGAAACGAGGACGGCATTACGCTTGGAAACGGCTGGTTCGGGCCAAACAGTTCCAGCCAATGGATGCGGGGCTTTAACTCTCAGGCCGGCGCTGCTTGGTACTACAAGCAAATGATGCGAATGGCCGAGAATCAAAGTCCAGACGAATCCATCGGCACGGTTGGCACCATGCTTGGGCACTTCTATCGCGATTTCGCGAAGGCGTTTGCGCGACGTTGATTTCGTTAGTTGGGGATCGAGATACGGCTGTATCGATGACGACCCATATCGAAGTGGAAATGGTCTTCGTGGGCTGGGTCTCCAGGACCGAGCATGCCGCGGAAGATGTCAGGCCGCATCGCAAGCTCTTGCGCGAGGTCGTGCAGGAAATTCGCCTGCTTTGAATCTGTCCACCAGTGCTTCTTCAGACGAATCTTGATGACGTCATCGCCATCGTGAATATCAAAGCCTGAGATGTCGATCGCGTTGGCAAATGCGTGCTCGCTGAGCTTGTTGCGACCACGAATTCGGCGGCAGTTGAACGCGCCATAATGGCGGATCGTGACAGCATTCGAGTCGAAGTGGTGCACGGCGACCTGCAGCAACAACTGCTCAAATAATAACAACTGCTCAGAGAAGTACGGATTCACCTTCACCGGGCGTGAATAGTTCACAAACATCCCGGGATGCTGAACTGTCTCGACGTTTGGGCAGGAATTGGGGCTTCGCGAGGCGTTATCCAACGGATACTCGCCCTCACCGCCCGGTGTCCATTTCACGGGCTGCGACGAGGCGCACGAGCTGACGAACAGCATCACCACCAGAATTTTGATTAGATTTCGCATCCTTGCCTGCTCCAACCACTACTGACGGTAGGACAATGTAGGACATTCACAAGAAATTTAGGTGCGACTTGGGATCACAACCGCGATCCCCTGAAACCGCCTCGTGATATTGGGCATATTGCGACTACTTGGATGATTCTGGGCATTTGGAGCATTCGGGTTAAACTACGACGAAAATGTTTCACGTTAGAGGACGCTCATGGCCGCCGCCGTTCCGTTTTATAAGCAGCTCTTTCAAGAGAAACGCCCCGAACCTTCGTATCCGACTCTGCCCGCAGTAAACGAAGCGTCAGACGAAACGAATATCGATGGGGTCTACGCCGTCGGAGAGCTCGCCGGCACGCCTCTGGTGCTTCTGGGCTTGAACGCAGGTCACGAGCTTGTTGAGCGCATCGGGCCTGAATTGAAGTCGTCGCGAACCGACGCACATGGTGACGATGTTTACGACATGCTCGTCGTTGGGTCCGGTTCGTCTGGATTAGCAGCCTCGGTGGCCGCCAAAGACCTCGGCCTCAAGTATATCACCATCGAAGCTGCAGCGTTCGCGAACACGTTCGTGACGATGACAAAGGGCAAGCTCTTGCTCGCGGAGCCAGACGGCGTCGAAAAGAAGAGTCGCGTGTGGTTCGAGGAATGCCTAAAAGAAGAGCTTCTTGAGAAATGGCGAGCGATTCGCGACGAAGAAAATCTCAATATCCAAGAGTACACAAAGGTCGTCGACGTCACCGGCGCAAAGGACAACTTCACCGTCAAGACGACGGACGGGGAGTACAAGGCCCGACGAGTTTTGCTTTGCATGGGCAAGGCCGGAAACCCACGGAAACTGGGCGTTCCTGGCGAAAAGCAGTTTGGTGACCGGATTCATCACAAGCTGCTCGACCCTGACGACCATACTGGCCAACACCTCTTGATTATCGGCGCTGGCGACGTTGCTGCTGAGGCCGCGATCGCGCTTGCTGCGGACGACACCAACACGGTTACGATGTCCGCCATCGACGAGGAATTCACGTATCCAAAGAAGCGCAATATCGACAAGCTGCGGGCCCTCGAAGAAGAAGGGAAATTGCGCATCGTCCTCGCCTCGAAGGTCACCGAATTCAAAGAAGAAACCGCCACGGTAGAGATGCTGGCGGATGGCTCAAAGGAAGACCTGAAGTACGACCATGCCTTCGAGATGATTGGCGCTGAGCTCCCGATTCCGTTCTTCAAAAAGGTCGGCATCAAGCTGGCCAACGCTTGGGATTGGAAGCGGTACCTGGCCGTCTTCTTGTGTTTCCTCTTCGTCTATTCGCTCTATGCGTTGAAGAGTTACGGCAAGCCCTTGGCCTCGTGGCCATTCATGGGCCTGATTTCAGAAGGCGACTACTTGAAAGGAATCCAGTCGCTGTTCGACATCTTCTTCCTGCCCTTCAGCTGGCTGTTTTCAGACGAGGCCCTTGCGGACATGCGGAAGAACCGCGGTTTCATGCAAGGCTATCTGTATTCCGGATTATACACGGTTGTGATGATCGTGTTTGGCTATGAAGCGCTGATGCGTTGGCGAAAGAAGGCCACAAACAAATCGTATCAAACGTGGCGATACGCCACGCTGTTGGGTTTCCAGCTGACCTTCTTTCTGATCGTGAACGTCATCGCTGTTCAGGCGATGAGCATCGACTATGCCTGGCGTTTCTGGGGGCTCTACCAGCCCTTCCCGCTCTTCTTCAACACCTTCTTCTGGTGGGGACCGTGGAGCGACAAGACCATCATGTGGTTCTTTATCGGCGCGGGAATCGTCGCGTCATTGGTGTTCATGCCCATCATGGCACGTTTCCACGGCAAGCGTTTTTGTACGTGGATTTGCGGCTGCGGTGGACTCGCCGAAACGCTCGGCGACCGATGGCGACACCTCGCGCCCAAAGGCCCTCGCTCACGCGCGTGGGAGTTCCAAGGCTTCCTGATCTTCCTGTCTTCGCTTTTGGTGCTCGCCGTCGTTGTTGGCGCATACGACACGCAAGGCAGCAATATCTGGTGGAAGAGCTACAGCTACGTCGTGGATTTCTGGCTCGTCGCCGTGATTCCTATCGCGCTCTACCCGTTCTTTGGCGGCAAAGTCTGGTGCCGTTACTGGTGCCCACTCGCCGCGTTCAATCAGGTGATGAGCGCCAAGTTCGGTAAGCTCAAGATCGTCTCGAACGACAAGTGCATTCAGTGCACCGAGTGCTCGAAATACTGCCAGGTCGGCGTGGACGTAATGGCGTTCGCAAAGAACACGCAGCCATTCGACAACTCCAACACCGCATGCATCCACTGCGGCATCTGCATCGACGTCTGCCCCATGGATGTACTGAAATTCGAGAGCAGCGGAACGCTGTCCATCGACCTCATCAAGGCCAACAAGTCTTCCGGCCTTTAAGAACGCTTAAAGCTTGGGGATGCGCCCTACTTCGACCACTGCAGCGGCGAAGGCTTCGGCTGCCGCTTGGCAGCTGTAAAGGTCGCCGGTTAGCCACGCTGCGGCATAGTTGGTCTCGGTCGGTGGTGTGAACACCTTGGCGGCGGTGACGTCTGCAGCCTTTAGCGCAGCGTCGAAGCCAATCGTCGCTTCCATCGGCGGTGCCACCAGGTACGCCATCGAATCGCCGACATTTAGGCCGGCTTCAGCTGACAAATAGTGACCTAGCGAGGTGACCACGTGTGGGAACACCGCGATGCTTCCACTGTCGTCCGCTGAATAGAAGCACGCGTCGTGCTCCAGACAGCGCAGGGCCGCCTGTAAGCCTTCCTCTACCTCGTCGGGGTCTGCGCCTGCGATAACCCCCAGAATCTCGCCAGAGAGGCGTCCAGACGGGTGTCCGGCGCCAGCGTAGAAAGACCGGGCAAAGACGACGTCCACGGGTGAGTGCTTCGTGGCTTCATCCAATGCGACGTAAGTGGAGTCATCTTGGTCGCAGGTAATCAACCCCAGCGAGCGATGCTTTGCGGGGTCTGCGCCATACGATTCCAATACCGCGGGATGCGCGTCGTAGAGTCGTCGGACCGAGAGGACTTCTGGGTAGATAGGTTCCAAAATCATCGGTTCACCTCGACCAATCGTTTGCGCGGTTCTGGCGCGCGATATCCACCACCTGCCACTTCTCCAAGCTTGCCCGTCAACTTCAGGTTCACGCCGGATGTCTGTTGCTGAATCATCGCCTCGGCAAGTGCAGCAAGGCGCTTCGCCGCTTCTGGTGGGCGAGTTCCGCGTTGGTGGATATTTGAAATCATGTTGCGGTTGCCGTCGGTGTTCCCGATTTTCGGGTCGTACACCATGTACGCCGACAACCCGTCGCCTGTGCCCAATCCGGGGCGCTCGCCCAAGATGATGACGGCGACCTTGGCGTTCACTCGGGCACCGATATCGTCTTCAAGCCACACGCGTGCGTAGCGAGCACACATCGGCGTTCCGACCGTCATACCCAGCGCTTTGCACTCTTGCTCGAGCGCGCGAATCGTATCGACCCCGCTCTGCATGCAAGCAACTGCGGACAGCCCGTCGGCCAAGATTGGCTGGACGTCGATGCCCTTCTGCGCCTGATTTAATGCGCGAATGGACTCGTCGTTTAGACGGCGACCCAGGTCAGGACGCAGTAAGAACTCGTGGTGGTCGCTAACCTGCGATTGCAGGGAAAGCAGGCCATTGTCTCGCGCCCAACTCTCGGGCAACTCCGTGTAGACCGCTTCGTGGGCGACGGCGAGTTCGGCTTGGAATTGCAGGACAACATCGGTGGCATATCGCGTTCCGATATGGCCGATTCCAACCAACGCCGTCGTGTGCTCCGCCGCATCTTTAGCGAACTTCGAGGAAGACGCAGATGGCTGCGGGGCGAAAATCTGTTTTGGCGGCGCAGCGACAGTGGTCGCTGGCTTCGGCTCGGCCATCGGTTTCGATTCGCCCATCGAAATGCGAAGGGTTTCGATCATGTCACGCGTGAAGCTCATAGCAGCGCCTCCGGTCGTCCGAAGTTAGGCCCAGGTTGGCCAAGGTCCCAGATTCCGCGGTCGCTCAGCCATGCATCGAACTCCGGGGTCGGCTTTTTGTCGGTCAGCAGACGCACGCTGGGCACATCGTGATACGACGTCGACTGGTAGTTGAGCATGATGTCGTCACCGACGGGCATGGACATCAAGTACGCGCACCCGGCGGAGCTCAGCAACACCTTCAACGACTCAAGCTCGTTCTGGCTCATGTCTGCGTGATAGGTGAAGCAGGCGTCGCAACCCATGGGAAGGCCAAGCAACTTGCCCATGAAATGGTCTTCAAGCGCCGCTCGCGAAATCTGTGGGCCGTTTTCCAGGTACTCGGGACCGATGAAGCCCACGACCGTATTGACCAGAAACGGGTCGTACCGGCGTGCAAACCCGTAGCAGCGCGCCTCTAGCGTCACTTGGTCAGCGCCATGGTGAGCATCAGACGAAAGCTCAGACCCCTGCCCCGTTTCGAAGTACATTCGATTCGGACCCTTCGTCGATCCCTTCGCGTTCATCAGGTCAAATGCTTCGTCCATCAGCTCAACCGAGATGCCAAACGCCTCATTGCCGGTCTCTGTCCCCGAGAGCGACTGGAACATCAGGTCCATCGGGCAATTGAGCTTGTCCAACGCCTCCATCTGCACGGTGACATGCGACAAGACGCAATGCTGCGTCGGAATCCGATTACGCCGCATCATATCGTCCAACCGCGTTAGGATTTCTGCGGTCGAGGCCGGGCTATCCGTCGCGGGATTGATTCCAATTACGGCGTCGCCACAACCATACGACAGGCCCTCGCGAGCGCTGTACATGATGCCTTCGACGTTATCGAGCGGGTGGTTTGGCTGAACACGGGACGATAGACGCCCCGGAAGCCCAAACGTATTATTCGCACGGACCACAACTCGGCATTTCGCGCCGACAATCATCAGGTCCATGTTCGACATCAACTTCGCAGCCGCGGCTGCCATCTCGGGCGTGAGTCCCGCAGAAATGCTGCGGATGTCTTCGCCGGTCGTCTCGGTCGCGAGCAACCATTGCCGGAAGTCACCTACCGTCAGATGTCGAACCGCCGCATAGGCGCGCTCGTCCAGTGTGTCCTCAACCAGCCGCGTAATCGCGTCTTGCTCGTAAGGAACAACCGGGTTCTCGCGGAGCTCAGCCATCGTGACTTCGCTGAGCACGGCACGAGCGGCCACGCGCTCAACATTCGATGTCGCGGACACCTGCGCGAGGTCGTCGCCAGACTTGGGATCATTGGCTTTGGCCAGCACCTCTTTGATGCTGCCGAAACTGTAACTAACCCCTCGAATGGTTGATGCGAGTCTCATGGCTTTTGGCCGTCACCTGTTGTTGAGGCACGTATCTAACAACAAGAACGCTGATGAATAAAGGAAAACCCGCCAGATAGGTTTACTGGAAGTTCTGGACGAACCAGCCGTCGCCTTCACCGCATGCTACGCGGCTATACCGGGTGTTGCTCATATTGATGTAGTGCCCATGTTCGCTGAACGGCTCGCCAGGACCTTCATCCCACATCTGCTGGAGACAACCGCCTACCACGCGATTCCAATCGCCCCAGCCTGGACACTCGTTTTGCGCGTTGCCGCGTGGTGAGCAGACATTGGCTTGGAAACCAGCGTGGGGACCATTTCCGGCCGCGTCGTACGCCGCTTGTTGGTCGGCGCATGCCTCGCCCTCGGTCCAACGCTCGAGCGGCGGCAGACACTGGCACTCCCACCGAAACTGATTGATGCGGTTCACGCAGTCCTGCTGTGGATCACCTGTCGTCGGCAAAACGGCTGGTGCGCACGGCGTAATCGGAGCGGAGAGCGGCCCCGAATCGCATGGATTCTGGAACATTGGGTCGTTGTTCGCCGTGCTGTTCGTATTGTCTGTGTTGTTGGCGTTATTCGCGTTGTTCGCGTTGTTGCTGAGGTTATTGGCGTTGTTCAGAACGTTGTTGGCGTTGTTAACGACGTTATTGGCGTTGTTCGCGACGTTGTTCTGATTATTGGCGTTGTTGCCGTTGTTTGCGTTGTTCGCGTTGTTCGCAACATCGCCACCAACCTTGAGGTCGCCTCCGCAACCAAGAGCCAGCACGAATATCAAACCGAGTAGTTTCCGCATGCGAGGATTGTAACACGAGAACTCGAGAAAACGAGAACTCGAGAAAACGAGAACTCGAGAAGACGAGAACTCGAACACTCGAGAACTCGGGAACTCGACAACTCGACAACTCGGCAACTCGACAACTCGACAACTCGAAGACTCGAAGACTCGAAGACTCGAAGACTCGAAGACTCGAAGACTCGAAGATATCACGTAGCTGCAGACAGCTGGTCACGTACCTCCATCAATATCCTCCCCAACATATTCTTCCCAGACCCGTCTTTTCCGCAGCCCCAGTAATAGTCATGCGTTGCGTCCTCGACGAGTTCCTCGCCTTCCGTGCTCAGCAACAACTCCCGGATGTCCTCGTGGATCGTGAACTTCTGCAAAACCGCACGCCGCATCACGTCGTCCTTCACGCTCTCCCAGTCTTTGCGCAACGGTCGCTTGCGACTACGCCCCATCCTGGCGGCATCATTCGGGCGTTTGGCGTCACGAATCGCGTTGTAGTGCTCAGCCAACCCCTCGAATTTCTGCGCCTGAAAATAGTGTTCCGACGTCTTCCAAAAGTCCCCGTCGAGCTCAAAGCCATGACGCGAGAAGTTCGAGAAACACCCGAATTCATCAGTTGTAGAGTAAAAATAAATAGCCATTGGAAACCTCCTTAGTGTCAAAGTTACACATAGAGGTTCCAGATCTCAATTTCTATTCCCAAGAAGCGATTTATGGCTGTTGGCTCTTGGGTTTTGGCTCTTGGCTGTTGGGTTTTGGGTTTTGGGTTTTGGGTTTTGCGGGTGGCACAGCGGGCAACCGTCGCCAAACGCGAAGCCCGAAGGGCGAGCTGAAACGCGAACGCAGTGAGCTGAAACGCGAACGCAGTGAGCTGAAACGCGAACGCAGTGAGCTGAAACGCGAACGAAGTGAGCTGAAACGCGAACGCAGTGAGCTGAAACGCGAACGCAGTGAGCCGAGCGTTTGGAATTCCCCTGAGTGTGATTAGTGTTCCTCCCAAGGAAATTGTAGGAGACACGAAATGATAGACTTCATTCTCAATTGGTTAATCGTCGCCGGCGCCGTCTGGGGAACCGCTCAGTTCCTGCCGGGCGTCAAAGTCGACAGCTTCGGTTCGGCCATCGGCGTTGCCGCGTTGGTTGGCGTACTGAACACCTTCTTCGGCTGGCTGCTTTTTGTGGTCTTTGGCATCGGAACGCTAGGACTGGCGTGGATCTTCGCGTTCATCACCTGGTGGGTTATCGACGCCATCATGATCAAGGTCGCCGACAGCTTCATGGGAAGCTTTAAGGTCGATTCCTTTGGCTGGGCACTCGCCGCAGCTGCCATTATCGCCGGCCTGAGCTCCGTCGGCCGCTGGATTCTCTTTTAGGCGACTGATGGGTGGGCGCTACTCGCCGTCCCAGGTCATTCCGACCTCTTTCTCTTGCAGGTACCACGGGCCGTGCCGCCCGATATCGTGGTTGGGATTGAGCAGGTGCGCCTGCCGGTCTTCGTCGAAGTAGAGTTTCACGGCGCGGGCGATATTGTCCGCGATATGGTTGATATTGTTCCACTTCACTTCGGCCGGCGCGCCGTCTGGACCTAACACACAGGCAATGTCTTTGCGCACCTCGATAGCGATCGAGGACGCGCGAAGTTTGGAGTATCTGTAGTGGTCGACGACCTCAGTCGACGCCACTTTGCAGAACTGCGAGACCTTCTCGTACGCAACTGCAGCGGCCTTGAACTCGCTGCCCCTACCCTCCGGAGCACGACGATACAAATGCAGATAGCTGCGAAGCGAATCCGACTGTGACGAACGAAGGTTCGTATCCAGCAACATGTCCCAAACCGCGGTGTATGCGGGATGGTCGACCGTATCGGGATACTCTTCGCAGAACCGTTCTTGGAGCGCTTTGAAGAAACTCCAAACCTGGTACCGCACCTCCAAGCTGCCTTCGGGCAGACAGTACGGATAGTTGTGGGCGACCGGAATCTGGGCGCGTTCCAACGTCAGCGAGATGCGGTCGCGCAGGATGCGGTCGGCCGTAAACTCAGCCAGAACATCGGGATACATCGGATCGAACAAACCCGCCGGAAGCTCAGACGATGTTTGATAGCTAATCGAGCGCGTCATCAGGCTGGTCGCCGGTCGCTCCGTTCCGCTGGGATTGTGCTGGTCGTAGGTATGGATCGCGATCTTAACCAGCTTGCCTTGCAGCGCCTCCTCCATCTTCTCGGATACGCCGTCATAGTAGTTTTCGAGCACGCTCTGCTTTTGCGAAAACCCCAACAGATCCGAGAACGGATAGTTGATCGCAAAGCGATGCAGATGGTCGGCGTTCTTAGGCGTACTGCCAGGAAAACGGCCGAAGTCCATCAGGACTCGGGCGAGGTTGACGCGAACGAAGGTGTCGAGCCCGAGTTGTGCTGCGACGCGATTTGCGACCAACGACGCGCCCCAATCACGCTCCCGCACGTAATCCCTCCAGACCGCCTCATCTGTAATGGGCTCACCATCATTGTCCGACCAGAACTCTTTCGGAATCCAATCCCCGTCGTGAATCACGTCGACGACAATTTGGGACTTCTGCGCGTCCGTCAGCTCAAACTGCGGGGCATCACCGGTGGTCGGCACATGCTCGACTAATGGCTTGGGCGAGGAGGTGAGTTCTAGATTGGGATACGGCATGGGTCCTCGAAGGCGAAGCTCGCGGTCGACAAATGTACGTGGCCTCGAGGTAATTGTCTTGTTTGACTTACGGCCTTGTTTGGGGATTCTTGTGTCATCGATTTTGAAGAGAACAATATGAAGAAGATACTGGTACTTACGGCGGCCTGCCTACTGATTGCATGTGGCGACGACGACAGCAAAGACGGCAACAACGTCAACAATGCTAACAACGCCAACAACGCCAACAACGCCAACAACGTCGACCTGACGATTGAGGAACAGCTCTTCAACCAGGGGCCTTACAAGGTTGGGTACCGTCGCGTTGAGTTCAGCTACACCCCTGCCTACGGCGGTGAAGCTCGGAAAATCCCGATGGATGTCTGGTATCCGGCCCCAGCGGATGCAACCGAAGGCGCCCAGACTTACCGTGTTGCTGGCGTCATCCAGATCGAATCTGAAGTCGCGTTGGAAGCCCCGCCAGTTGCTGAGGGTTCATTCCCGCTTGTCGTCCACTCCCACGGTTCAGGTGGAGTTGGCCTTTTGGCTTATCCGTACGCAGAACACTGGGCTTCGTGGGGTTGGGTGATCGCAGCGCCTGACCACTCAGGGAATACCGCGCTGAATGGGCTTACGGATTCAACTGACAACATCACAAAGATCATGTTGGACCGTCCGACCGATATCACCAAGGTCATCGATCAATTCACGGAAGGAACTCTGTCAGAAGCTGACATTGTTGCCGCAATAAACACCGACGAGATTTTCCTCTTCGGACACAGCTTTGGTGCGTACACAACCCTGACTGCAGGCGGAGCAGACATCGCCTACCAGCCATTGGTCGACAGCTGCATGGATTTCAGCCAGGCCGATTGCGACTTCCTCGCTCTAGACGGCGTCCAAGCCGCTTTTGACGCCGGATTTGGCGATTCGCGTCTGGACGCGATCGCTCCGCAAGCACCGGCGTTGGTACCAAATATGACGGATGGGACGATCGCCGGAATCGATGTTCCGGTAATGTTGCAATCGGGGGAGCGCGACATCTCTACAACGCATGTCGAACAAGCGATTCCGACCTGGGAGCAACTTGATGGACCGGACGACCTCTGGCTCAACTTGCCAGACGGCGCACATATGACGTTCATCAATATCTGCGACGTGCTTGAGGAAGACCTGTTGCTCAGCTTCCGCCCCGATGCGATGCAAAATGGTTGTGGTGGCGATTTCTACCCCACGACGGAAGCCATCCCCATGTTGAATGCGTACCTGCGTGCGTTTGCAGAAGTCCACGTTCGTGGCAATTCCGACTTCCAAGAGATTCTGGATGGTGAATCTCTGGATTCACGAATCGAAATCACTCGGCCCGAATAGGCACTAATGGGCTGGCGGCGGCATAAATCCGATTAGCCGATAAATCCGGTTAGCCGGTTAGCCGGATAGCCGATAAATCCGGTTAGCCGGATAGCCGATAAATCCGGTTAGCCGGATAGCCGACAAATCCGGTTAGCCGATAAATCCGGTTAGCCGGATAGCCGATAAATCCGGTTAGCCGATAAATCCGGTTAGCCGGTTAGCCGACAATTCCGGTTAGCCGGTTAGCCGATAAATCCGGTTAGCCGGTTAGCCGGTTAGCCGATTTAGCCGGTTAGCCGGTAAACCCGGTTGGCCGGTTAGCCGATTAGCCGGTTGGAAAATCCGCAACGCTCGAGACTCTCGTTCGATAACGAGCCTGATGGAATGGTCCATCAATCTCAAAACGAGGAAATCATGAGTGAGTTTTATCAAGGTAGCGGTCCGGACGACATCAATTCGGAGCTGACAAAGAAACTGTACGATACAGCGGGCCAGCTACCCGAAAACCTGCAGCATTCACTTGCCCGCGGACTTCGCCTGGCTGCGATTCGAATCAACGGGAAGTATTCATTCGCTTCCGCCTGGGGCGATACCGAATGGCGGGAGTACGAATCAAAAGACAATGGCGGTTTCTGGTTATCAGTTGCTCGAGCTGAGGCCGAAAAGGTGACATTGCTTTTGGCCGTCGTTCGTGACCTGGGGCTAGCGGACACCCAGCCGCTAATCGATGAATACCGGCAAGTGGCAGAACTATTGACGCTCCGCATCGAAGCCGTCGTCGATCGCAATGACCCCAGCTGGAAACACCGCTTGTACGACATCGACAATCACAAACTGGGCTGGGAGCCTTACCCCGACGAAGGCCTGGATTTAGAACACGAACTCGAAACTGTTCTGAACTAGCCGACCACGGATCCGGTTAGCCGGTTAGCCGATAAATCCGGTTAGCCGGTTAGCCGATAAATCCGGTTAGCCGGTTAGCCGACAAATCCGGTTAGCCGGTTAGCCGACAAATCCGGTTAGCCGGTTAGCCGGTTAGCCGATAAATCCGGTTAGCCGACAAATCCGGTTAGCCGGTTAGCCGATAAATCCGGTTAGCCGGTTAGCCGATAAATCCGGTTAGCCGGTTAGCCGATAAATCCGGTTAGCCGGTTAGCCGATAAATCCGGTTAGCCGGTTAGCCGATAAATGCGGTTAGGCGGTTAGCCGATAAATCCGGTTAGCCGGTTAGCCGACAATTCCGGTTAGCCGGTTAGCCGATAAACCCGGTTAGCCGGTTAGCCGATAAATCCGGTTAGCCGGTTAGCCGACAAATCCGGTTTGCCGTTTAGCCGATAAATCCGGCCAGCCGTTGCGGTAGATCGCTTCTGTGCACGCTAATGGACATGAAATTCTTAGGTCCTTAGAAACCTTAGGGCCTTAGGAACTCCTAGGAACCCCGTTGTCACCATCGGCGTTCGATGGCACTGTCTGCGCGCTGAATTTGAAGGATTACCCATGGCAACAACGACGAATGATGTCCTCTCGGGCCTTGTCGACCTCGCGTCTGCAGACCTTGGAGGCAAGGTATTAGGCTGCACTGACGAGTGGTTCGCAGAGGCAGATAACCTTATCAAACGCGGTCGCGGAGTGTTTCTACCCGACGAATACACGGACCGCGGAAAGTGGATGGACGGCTGGGAGTCTCGGCGACGCCGAGGCGGACCCGACCACGATTATGCCATTCTCTCGTTGGGCGCTTCGGGCAAGATTCGTGCGTTCGATATCGACACAAACCACTTTCTGGGGAACCACCCGCCAATCGGGGCCGTGGACGCCATCGTCGCCGACCGCGACACCAAATACGGCGAACTACAGGACGCCGATTGGACCGAGATTTTGCCGCAGTCGCCGCTGAAGCTTGGTTCGCAGAACGTCTTTGTCTGCAGCTCGGACCAAGCCTGGACGCATGTCCGTCTGAGAATCTACCCCGACGGGGGTGTAGCCCGCTTCCGCGTATGGGGCGAAGTCGAGGACTCGCCTCGTGTCATTGATGAACCTGACACCGTTTCCCAGCTTCGGGACGGCGAATGGGACCTCGCAGCGCTGCATAACGGCGGCATGACGATGGCCTGCAGCGATATGTTTTTCAGCCCGATGACCAACCTGATTCTACCCTTCCCTGCCGGAAACATGGGTGAAGGCTGGGAGACTCGGCGCAAGCGTCATGCGGGTCACGACTGGATTATCGTAAAGCTGGCAAAACGTGGCACGATTCGGTTGCCGGTGGTCGATACGCACTTCTTCAAGGGCAACTACCCTGAGTCGTTCTCGCTTGAGACCATCGACGATCCAGACGTCACACTCGCGGAGCTAACGTGGGGCCCACTGCCTTGGCAACCGCTGGTGGCCCGCACCAAACTTGGGCCAGACGAGCGACGATTTGTGGACGGCCTCCAACACACCTCCCCTGTCACCCACGTTCGTCTGAACATCTACCCGGATGGCGGAATCAGCCGGCTGCGTCTGTACGGGAGCCCGGCATGACGCTCGATGAGTTGAACGCCCTGCCCCACGACGAAGCGCTTGAGACCTTCGCCAGATGTTGCGGTTGCCGCAGTTGGGCCGACTCCGTCGCTGCCGCACGGCCCTTTGATTCCTGGCAAGCAGTCGACGAAAAAGCTGCCGAAATCTGGCAAGGTATTGGTCGCGACGGCGTCTTGGAAGCGTTCACGCACCACCCACGAATCGGTGCGGACATCGACAAGCTGCGCGAGAAATTCGCATCGACCGCCAACTGGTCGGCCGGCGAACAATCCGCGGTCGCCAAAGCCGACGAGACCGTTTTGGAGCGACTTCGCGATGGAAACATCGCCTACGAAGAGCGCTACGGACATATCTTCATCGTCTGCGCGACCGGCAAATCCGCCGCAGAAATGCTGGAGATTTTGGAGTCCAGAATGGACAACGAGCTGGATGAAGAGCTCGAAATCGCCAAAGGCGAGCAAATGAAGATTACATTGATACGACTGGAGAAACTGCGAAATGGGTAGCCCAATCACGACACATATTCTGGACACCTCCAAAGGACGACCCGCCCAAGATGTTGAGGTGACGCTCGAGCGGAAGACGGACTCCGGCTGGGCTCAGGTCGGGACCGGACGCACGAACGATGATGGTCGCGTCACGGATCTGATGGACGGCAACCTGACGGCTGGAGATTTTCGAATCTCTTTTGCGGTTGGCGCATACTACGCCCGATTGAAGGAAGAGTGCTTCTATCCAAGCGTCAGCATCGAGTTCACGGTGCGTGCGGCGGATGAGCACTATCATGTGCCGCTTCTGTTGAATCCGTTTGGATTCTCGACGTACCGCGGAAGTTAGTTCTTGGTTCTTGGTTCTTGGTTCTTGGTGAGGTTCGGCAGTGAATACGAAGCCACTCAGTCATAAACGGCTTTCGGAAGACGAGATGCGGGAGCGTTCTTCGGAGTTTCTGGAGACGGTTCGGAAGCGACGCAGTGTTCGCGAGTATTCGGACGAGCCGATTCCGTTGGACGTCGTACGCAACTGTATCGAGAGCGCAGGCCAAGCACCGTCGGGCGCAAACAAACAACCTTGGACGTTTGTGTTGGTCACTGACCCGGATACTAAGGCCAAGATTCGCGAAGCCGCTGAAACCGAAGAACGCGAGTTCTATAACGGCCGCGCACCCCAGGAATGGCTGGATGATTTGGCCCACCTGGGAACGGACGAGAACAAGCCGTTCTTGACCACCGCCCCGGCGCTCATCGTCGTATTTGCGCAGACGCGGCCTTCCGATGAAGGCAATCACTACTACGTGAAAGAGTCGGTAGGGCTTGCGTCTGGCATCTTGTTGGCCGCGCTCAATAACGCTGGGTTCGTGACGCTCACGCACACCCCGAGTCCGATGAAGTTTTTGTCGGACGTGTTGGGCCGCCCGTCGAATGAGCGCCCGTATCTTTTGATCCCCGTTGGCTATCCAGCCGACAACTGCGAAGTACCTGACATCAGCCGCAAGGCCTTGGACGAATACCTCGTCGAAGTGTAGTTTTGTCGCGACCCAGACTTATTGAGGGACCCATGTACAAGTCACGCACTGTGTTGATGATCGCCCTGCTCGCTTTCGGTTTCGGATGCGACGGAACCAAGAAATCGGCCGATTCGGAGGCCGCAGCACCTGAAGAGGTTAAATCTGCTGCGGTCGAATCCGACAAGCCGGTCGAGGAAGACAAGGGGCCGCCACCCGCGAAGTCTTTGGAAGGATTCATCTCGTTCAAGGTCGATGGTGAGCAGAAGAAGTTTGAGTACCTGAGCTCCGAGAAGAACATTGTGTCTTCGCTCACGACCAATCTTCATGCGTCTCCGAAGGCCGACGTCAAAGAAGGCTTCACGATCTCGTTGGTGCATTTTGATGCTCGAAAGTCCGAGTATCCGCGCGACCTCGAACTGAACGTGAAGTTCGATCCCAAGCGCCACAAGAGCGCTGCAGATGTGGCGAAAGACCCCAAACCGCTGGTTGGATACACGACCCCTGAAGGGTTGAACTACGGTCGCTACGTGAAGCTGACGCTCGACTCCTACGAAGGCGGTGTCTTGAAAGGTCACGTCAAGGACGAGTTCGAGCTCAGCGTGAGAAAGCCGAAGGACTCTCCCCGTTTGAAGATTTCAGACGTGAAATTCGAGGCGAAACTAGACGCGCCGGTTCCCAAAGCCATCGACAAGGCCATGGGTGAATCGCTTGGTGGCTCGAACTAGAGCACCCATTGCAGGAAGTGCGCGACCAAGACGTGCTGCTCGATCATCTGGCTATCGCTGCGGATATCGTCGTCCGGATTGACGATCTCAATCTCTAGCTGACCGCCATTAATCTTCACATACCCATGCTGCTGTACGAAGTTCAACACGGCGCCCTGGCATCGTTCTGTCAGGGTTGTCAGGACGGCCTGTGGGTCGTTGGTCGTGATGTACACGTTGTCGTCAAACAACGGATCGCCGACCTCGGGTTCGCTGCTGAAGAGCTTCACGAACTTCTTAAACAAACCCTCTTTGGCGAACACCACGTTGAACGGTAGAGGCTGCGGAAACGTCCATTCGGCAATGTGGACATAGTCCACGTGGCGATTCTCGCCGGTATGCCGGACGCGCTGCTCTACGCGGTGTTCACTGGTCACCCCCAATTCTGAGAGTTCGTAGTTTGGATCGTCTGCGTCGTAGATCTGAAACGCGCCTTTGAACAAGGTCGTCATCTGCATAATTCGCCCTAATCGAGTTCAACGGTTTCGGAGGCGTCCGCCTCAACATCACTTCGAAGGTAGCGCAGGGGCCGCCACTTGCCATCCAGGAAATCCTGGAATTGGTCGTTGTGGTGGGGGCTGTCCGGGTGCTCGGATTGACCGCCGGGCAGAATCGCTAACCCTTGGACTCCATCTGGATTCATCTCGAAAACGAATCGATTGCTGGGACCGTTCGTCGTCGCGAGTTCTTCCGGCAAGACACCACCTGAAAGCCACTGGTAGTCCGCAACGTCCACGGTATAGAGACATCCCGTCTTTGGTAGCGCCTCCGAGCTGGCCTCAGGCAACACACCATCGGCGTAGTCGACGAGCTGCATCGTATGCCACGCGCCCCAGCGCCAGTTGTTCAGGTCCGAAGCGGCCGTCGCTGAACCCAGCCGGGTTTCGAAAATCGGCTGCATTTGAGTCAGCGCCTGCGCAAGCGAGTCCAGAATCAGCTCGTCACGGGTCTCAAGCTCTGGCGTGCTCAGGTCATCGAAGAAGTTCTCGCCGGACTGTGAAGGGAACGGCATGGTTCCGTCTTCGATGGCTTCGATATCGTTTGCGGTCGCTTCCAGCCAGTAGACGACGGTCTTGCTGAGCACCAAGCCGATCTTGGGATCGAGGTCCTCCAACGCGACCGAGTTCAGAATGCCATTCGCGGTGTCCTGCAACATGTTCTTCGTAAACACGGCAAGCCAGCCGTGGAAAATACTCGCAGCGGCGGAATCCAAGCCGCACGTGTGGTCCCAATCCACCAGGATGTTAATCGCCGTCTGCACGTCGCCCGTCACCAGGTCAGGTCGCAGTTTGGAAGCGTTGATGATGAACGGCGTAATCCGCTCGCTTAGCCGGGACTTCGTGTCTAGTTGAACGTTTGCGACGCTCTGAAGACTCATGGGCCCTTCGTCCTTGAGCCGCTGCAACAGGAGATTTGGCTGGTACGCGCGCGTGCCGATATCGAAGATTCCTGACAGATAGACAGCGTCGTTAAACGGGTCGTTGTCGTCGGTCTGTCCAACCGGGTCGTTGTTCGCGCTCGCGAAATAGCCGGAGTCCGGATTCACCCCGTACGGTACATCGTCGTCTGGCACGTGGGCAAACGGGCGTCCGTTCTCCCCATCGTTCACCCACTCGAACCCGCCCTCACCCGGCAGAATCTTGATGGGCGGGGTGTCGGCGTCGACGACCTCACGAATCGGAACATCGACGCGTGAGCTGTAGCCGATGGTCCCGTCCACGTCCGCGTACATCCAATGCATCGCGGCCGAGGTGTTCTTCCCAAGCGCCGACCGGAAGTCTTCAAACGACTGCGAGACGCCCATCTCATGAAACGCCCGACCTAGCGAAGTCTCCTGATAACCCACCCACCGCACGCTCAACTGCAAGGGAATGGGCAACCCCAATGCCTTGCTTGGAATCATTGGACCGTGGTGCGGGACGACGTAGAGCTGTTCGACGCGTTCTTCTGCGGTGTCTACAGATTCACCAGGATTTCGAACCCGAATGACCTCGTCGCGCACGTCAACGGCGACGTCTTCGCCATTGAACTCAACCGTCTTCGCGATCGAATTGAACTTCTCCTGGTAGACGTCGGCGACGTCGAAGATCGAGGTCGTTGGCGTGAATGCGGACTGACCATTGTGACCAAACACGACAAAGGGAACCCCGGGGAAGCTGGCGCCGATGATATCTACGTCACCGCCCGCATCTTTGCTGTTGATGTGTACGAAGTAGTAGACGGCGGGATGCTCCACGCCCTGATGACTGTCGCCAGCGATGATGGGATAGCCGCTCTCGGTGTGTTCACCAGCCACGACCCAGTTGTTCGACCCACCGTGACTCAACGAAAAGTCCTGGGCTCGACGCGCTGCCATTGCCAGCTGTTGCAGCGGAATCTGGCGCATTCGCTCGCGCATTGCCGCGGCGTTACTGTCACGTAGAACGCTACGTTTGTCGTCCTCAGGCACGAGTTCTTGGCTTCGGGCGCCGTAGAAATCCGGTACGACATAGGTCGTATCGAACCCTTGATACCGATAGAAATCCGCGAATAAGTCTTCGTCCAACAACAGGTCGACAAGGCCCAAGATGATGTCCTGATCGGGGCGCATCGAAAGTCCCGTCGCCAACATCTTCTCGACCGCCATCGAATCCGCGACCGTCCACGGCTCGGGCTCAAAGCCGAGCGCAGCAAACTGCGGCGAGAGCTTGGCGCCGCCCGTCCCGGCCTTCGTTTCTTCAATCCACCGATTTACCCCCGCCACGTAAGCTTCGACGTAGCCGTGAATCTCGGGGTCATTCTCTTTGATTGCATCGGCCGTTCGCTGGCCCCACTCACGCCATTGCAGCGCCCTCCCCTGCAGATCGGACGCGAAGTAGTCCTCGCCCAAAATCTCAGCGCGGGTGCCGAGCGCTCGGCGACGCGTAATCTCCATCTGAAACAGCCGGTCGCGTGCGGTCGCCCAACCCTGCAAGTAGTACGCGTCTTCGTTGGTCGTCGCGTAGATATGCGGGATGCCATCAACGTCGCGAATGACTGTTGCCTTCGCATCCAACGTGGTGGGGTCTTCGTCTTCTGCGCTGTTTGGGATGTTCTCGACCGCCGTACAGGCAGGTAGGACGAGGATGAGTGCCCAGATGAGTCGTTTCATTTGGTTCTTGGTTCTTGGTTCTTGGTTCTTGGTTCTTGGGGTGACAACGAGAACATGGGTAACAAATCTCTACAGGTACATAGGTAACACATTGTACCGGACAGGGGTTGGTCCCAGTGGTGTTATCTGTCCAGTTCGTTCGTCTAT
>JAUIBR010000109.1 GCA_030427705.1 bacterium
AGATTCGATTCACGCTTCCTTCAGACACTCGGTCGCCCTCGTGCCCTTGCGCTTCACTTCTCTTGATGTGACCTACTTGAGAGAGGACTTTCACCTCTAAATTGGTGCCCATGCCGGGCGTACGAAAAAGAAAAGCCCGCTGATACCAGCGGGCTTTTCCTTAAGTCCTTAGAACCCTTAGGTCCTTAGGAAATTACTTGAGCTCGACGCCACCGCCAGCTTCTTCAAGCTGCTCTTTGAGCGACTCAGCTTCAGCCTTGTCGACACCTTCTTTGACGGTCGATGGAACGCCTTCGACCAGCTCTTTTGCTTCCTTAAGAGGAAGACCGGTGATGCCGCGGATAGCTTTGATGACCTGGATCTTCTTGTCGCCGAAGCTGGTAAGAACGACGTCAAACTCGTCCTTCTCAGCAGCGGCTTCGCCACCAGCAGCAGCTGGGCCAGCCATCATCATCATTCCGCCGCCTGCAGCAGCTTCAACGCCCCAGCTCTCTTCAAGCTCAGAGATGAGGTTGGTGAGCTCGATCACGCTCATGTTGCTAAGAAATTCGACAACTTGTTCTTTCGTTACGTCAGCCATTTTTCACTCCTAATTTGCCCCGTAGGGCACTTTCTATCTTATAGTTAAAGTTAGTGTTCTGTTTGTTATGCAGCTTCCAAATCTGCTTTTCGTGCGTTGAGCACATTCACGAACTTGCGTGGTGCTGCAGCGAACGTGGAAACCAGCTTCGTAGGAACTGCTTTGAAGGTGCCAAGCAACTTCGCGCGCAGCTCGTCCTGGGTGAGCATCTCGGCAAGAGCCTTAACGCCCGCTTCGTCCAGAAGTCCGGAACCTGGAAGGAATCCGCCTTTGACGACGAACTTATCGTGGTCCTTTGCGAACTCCTTGATGACCTTTGCTGGAGCCGGAGCTTCTTCCGAGCTGTATGCAAGAGCGGTTGGACCCGAGAGCAATGGTGCCATGTCCTCGAATTCAGTGCCTTGGATGGCCAGCTTGGCCAGCGTATTCTTCACAATATGGTAGCGAACGCCCTTTTTACGGAACTCCGCTCGCAACTCGTTGACGGTATTGACGTCCATTCCCATGTGGGATGCGACGACGACCGACTGAGCCGCTTCGAGCCCTGATTTGAGCTCGGCAATCGCCTGCTCTTTTTGGCTTCTATTCACTGTAAAACCTCCAACAAAAAACCCTCGCAGCATGGGCTGGCGAGGGTTCGACGAACGCGCTCAAAGAACCACTAATGTGGGTCTGTTCTAGGAGCGCGTCTCGGCGGGATATTAAGAGAGTCCTCACCAGCGTCATTGACGCGAGTATGTATTTCTAAGCAAATGCTTCTAATTCAATCCTTACGGCGCTCCGAATAATTTTCGGAGTTCAAAGCCGAGGCGGCTTTAAACCAGAACGGAGCGACCCTGTCAAGCGATTAGAGGTAATCCGTTGCAAAGGTCGTGTCGAGCTTAACGCCAGGACCCATGGTCGAGCTTACACCGATGGTTCGGAAGTAAGGCGACTTGGCCGACGCAGGCTTAAGACGAGCCAACGTTTCTGCAACCGCTTTGATATTGTCAGCGAGCTGGTTTGCTTCAAACGAAGACCGGCCCACTGGAATGTGAATGATGCCCGCTTTGTCGACGCGGAAGTCAAGACGACCAGCCTTGAGTTCCTTGATGATCTTCTCAACTTCGAAGGTCACCGTGCCGCTCTTTGGGTTTGGCATCAAACCACGGGGTCCAAGAAGTCGACCGATGCGACCAACAACACCCATCATGTCAGGGGTTGCAACCGCCACGTCGAAATCGAACCAACCGTCTTGGATTTGTGCGACGAGGTCGTCGCCACCAACGTAGTCCGCACCAGCTTCTTTAGCTTCGGTCTCTTTCTCGCCTTTGGCGAAAACGAGAACGCGCGTGGTCTTACCACGGCCGTGTGGCAGAACCACAGAACCGCGAACCATCTCTTCAGCGTGGCGTGGGTTAACGTTCAAGTTGAATGCGCAGTCGACGGACTCGTCGAACTTCGCTTTTGACGAGCGCTTTACGAGCTCAACACCTTCATCGAGACCGTACTTAGTGTCACGGTCGATGAGTGCAGCAGATGCAGTATATTTCTTTCCGCGCTTTGGCATTTTATCCCTCCACCACGTCGACGCCCATCGAACGGCAGGTTCCTGCCACGATGCGTGCGCCCATTTCAATGTCATCGGTGTTCAGGTCAGGAAGTTTGATCTCAGCAATCTTCTTTACCTGGTCCCAGGTCAGCTTCCCAATCTTCTTACGGTTGGGAACACCACTGCCTTTTGGCTTCTTCATCTCTTTGAGGATCAAGACCGCAGCAGGTGGGGTCTTGGTGATGAAGTCAAACGAGCGGTCTGCGTAAACGGTGATCACGACTGGAATGATCATTCCAGGCTGGTCCTGCGTCTTGGCGTTGAACGCCTTGCAGAATTCCATGATGTTCACACCGTGCTGACCCAATGCGGGTCCGACGGGCGGCGAGGGATTCGCCTGGCCAGCTGTCACTTGCAGCTTGATCTGCCCTACAATTTTCTTAGCCATACCATCTCCTATCCATTTGTCCGCGTATGCGGGTTTGCAGTAATTACGTCAGCCTGTAGCAGCCTATGGCTGGACTGCGTCTGACTCCTGCTCTTAGTAAGGCAACAAGCATCCATTCATCAGCTCTTGTTGGTCTTCCTAAGAATCCAAGGGTCGGTCTTATAGGGATGCTCGCTGCAAATTGCAAGGTAATTGGGGGTTTTCGGTTCTTGGTTCTTGGTTCTTGGTTCAATAAAAACGGTGAAGTCACCTCCACCGTCTTAGGGCCTTAAGAACCCTTAGGTCCTTAGGAAGTACAAGAAACAAAAAACGGTGAAGTCACCTCCACCGTCTCTCCTTAGCCGACTTAAAGTCTTAACCGGCTTACTAAGCTTCTTCAGCCGCCGTGACCTGATTGTAGTTGAACTCAACTGAGGTAGGTCGGCCAAAAATCTCGACATAGACCTTGAGGCGTTCCTTCTCGGCGTCGACTTCTTCGACGGTCCCGGTGAAGTCTTTGAAGTTTCCTTCGACCACGCGGACCTTGTCGCCCTGAGAGAAGCTGAACGATGGTCCGGCAGCCAATGCGCCTTCCTCGATCCGCTGTTCGATTTGCTTCACTTCGCTTTCCGGAACCGGCGTTGGTTCCTTCTGCGTACCACCGATGAAACCGACAATCTTCGGCGTGTCCTTGACGACGTGCCAGCTGATGTCATTGAGGTCCATCTTCACGAAGATGTATCCATTGTACACCTTGCGTTGGACTTCACGGCGTTTGCCGTTTCGCATCTCCACGGTCGTTTCCATGGGGATGTAGATTTCTTCGATGTCGTCGTTCTCAAGCTGTCGGATGCGCACTTCGAGCGCTTCTTTCGCCTTCTTCTCGTACCCGGAGTACGTCTGAACGATGTACCATTTCTTTTCAGCCACGTTCCGCTCCTATTAGCTTTGGACGAGAATCAGGTCGGTGAGGTACTTCCAGACTTGGTCGACACCAAACAGGTAAGCGCTAACGACAACCGTGAAAGCAATGACGATCAGGGTTGAACGTTTCACCTCTTCGAATTTGGGCCAGGTGACCTTCTTGAGTTCGATAACGACCTCGGTCACATGCTCGCGATAATCTTCGCGAATCTTGTAGGCCCAAAAGATGAGACCAGCTCCCAACACAAAGGCAAGCAAAGTGGTGAGCGTAATCGTGTTACCGACGATCGAAACATCGGGCAGGCCTTCAAAGCGAGCCCAAATTTCGCCAACGGCTTTATTGAACGTCAGGACCGCGAGGATAAAGCACGTCGCGTAGAACAAATTGACGTATCGTGAGACTTCCATTTCAACTCTCCGACGGTGGCGTCATCAATCCATAACCACCGTTTCGGTTCATCAAGCAAAATTTACAGGGGCGGAGGGGATCGAACCCCCGACCGCCGGATTTGGAATCCGGTGCTCTACCTAGCTGAGCTACACCCCTTTGGCCGAATAAGCACCCAAAAGAGGGAACGCAGGGAACCATAACAGGGTCCCTGCGTCAAACTTTGGAGCTAAGTCGACTTAGTTCGACCGGAGTCGAACGCCGTGTCGATTACTCGACGATTTCGGTCACAACACCAGCGCCGACGGTACGACCGCCTTCACGGATTGCGAAGCGAAGTTCCTTCTCCATAGCGATCGGTGTGATCAACTCGCCGTCGATCGTCACGCGGTCGCCAGGCATCACCATTTCGGTGCCGCTTGGAAGGTTGACGATGCCCGTCACGTCCGTCGTGC
>JAUIBR010000013.1 GCA_030427705.1 bacterium
CACCGCGCGGGTCTTGGAGAACGAACCCGTGAAGTAGATGACGCCATCGACGACCAGGGGCGTCGCGACCAGCGAGCGATCGCCCGGCAAGTCCATCACCCACTCGACACCGAGGCGCGCGACGGTGTCGGTGTTGATCTCGGTCAGATACCGAAAACTGTCGGCCGAACCGCGATACGACACGATGGCAATCCCATGCCCACCAGGTGCGTCCAAGCCCCAGAGTTCGGCGCTTCCGTAGACAAACAGCCCCTCATCAAGTGGTTTCGATTGCGCCCAAGTCAGTGATGGAAGCAGCAGAGCTGCCAAAAAGACGAGGAGTCTGGCTACCACTGACCACCCAGGTTGATGCCTGCGTAGAAGTAGTTATTGAAGCCCAATTCAAGCTTAACCGATGCGTGTTTCTCGATGGTGAACCGCGCACCACCAGCGGCGTTAAGCACAGGGATGACGAATGGGATGTCTTCTTCTTCGGCTTCCTGGAAACCGCCGGCCAAATCCGCCTCTCCATCCGTGACACAGCCGTCAGGCGCGTATTGCCCTTGGGTGTAGCAGGTACCCGTCTGGTTGACCTGATACTTCGTAATGGCCCCCAGCGTGAATCCAGGCCCGATTCCCCCGCCGACATACGGCGAGAACCACTCATTGACGTCCCAGATGAAGTACGACGCGATCACGAACGACAAGATTTGAAGATCGAAATCGGTCCAATACGTCTCGATGTTGTCATCGCCAGATTCGCGCCAGAGTCCTTGCTCCATGCGCAGATCGGCGTAGTCGACGATGAATGCGAGCTCGTAGTTGTCTTTTTTGCGGAAGATGAATCCGCCGCCATAGGCCAGGTTCGGTCCATCCGACCAGCTCGACGAGTGTTCGTCGTAGATCGCACCCAGAATGAAGTCCGGGAGCGTGATGAATCGGAAGTGACCCGACACACTCCACTCGGTCTTCTTAGATTCGGACTCGAAGCGCATCGGATCTTTTTGGTCGACGTATTGGGCAGCTGCGGGCGAAGCGAAAAAGCTAGCCGCGAAGATCGTCAAAAGCATCCATCGAAATTTCATAGTCATCTCCAGTGTGATCACCGCGAGGATACTATAGGTGCCATTATCAAGCCACAATTCACACTATGCCGCTGCGCGCACCATCTTCAGGAAGGTCGCTGCCGCAGTGCTCTGCGTCCGATCTGTGCGATAGACCAAAGCGAGTTCGCGCTTGATAGGCCGTTTTGAAGCACGCAATCCGTGCTCTTCTCCCAAAGCAAACTGGCTGACGAAGGCGCCCCCGATTCCCTGTGCGACCATCTGTTTAATGGACTCAATCGAGCGAAGCTCCATCACGATATCGACGGCAACGCCTTCCGAAGCCAGCCGGGACTCAATGATCTGGCGGATGGCAGAACCCGCCTCGAAGAGCACCAGCGGGACCTGGTCCAGTTCGGCCCACCGAAAGGTACGTTGTTCGTAGAGCTTGTGTGATTTGGGAACGATCAGGCGAAGCTCATCGGTGACCCACCGCTCGACCTCGAGTTGGGGGGGTACTGGCGTATCGGGACGCAGGGTCACGACGCCAAGGTCCAATTCACCAGACAACACCGCATCGACAACCCCGCTACTCGCCTGTTCACGCACATAGAACTGGATGCGTGGATGCGCCTCATGAAACCGAGCGATCAACGAAGGTAACAGGTAAGTGGTTGCGGTGGCGCCGCCGCCGACCGACAACGAACCACGTTCCAGACCAATCAGCTCATCCATCGCCAGTTTCGCGTCGTCCAACTCCCCAAGGACGGACTCCGCGTAGCTTAAGAACACCTCGCCGGCCGCGGTCAACGTCATGCCCTTTTTGCTACGGTCAAAGAGCTGCTGCCCAAGCTCATCTTCGAGCTTCGCTAACTGGGAGCTCAATGCCGGCTGCGTCAGAAATAACGCCTTCGCAGCCTTCGTCATGTGCTGTTGGCGAGCGATCTCAGACACTATTTTTAGCTGAATAACCTCCATAAATAAAACTTATCATAACAATCAAATTAATCCATTTAACTTATGGCAATTCAGCCCATAAAGTGCCCGCAGAAATCGTGAACACCAAGCCAAAGGAGCAAACCATGGCGAATCCATTTAATGCAGAGACAACGTTCTCGACGTCGCACGGCGAATTCCGTGCAGCGCGCCTCGGCGCGTTGAAAGACGCCGGGATCGGTCATATCGACAAACTCCCCTACTCCATCCGAGTTCTGCTTGAGAGCTGCTTGCGAAACTGTGACGGCGAAGTCGTCACGGAAGAGCACGTCAAAGCGCTGGCAAACTACAATGCGAAGGATGTGGGCGAGCAAGAGATTGCGTTCAAACCCGGCCGCGTTGTCCTTCAGGACTTCACCGGTGTTCCAGCTGTCGTCGACCTCGCCGCACTCCGCAGCGCGATGAAGCGCATGGGTGGTGACGTCAGCAAGGTCAACCCGCTCTCACGTGCTGACCTCGTTATCGACCACTCCGTTCAGGTCGATGCCTACGGAACGCCACAAGCGATGGCGATTAACAAAGAGCGTGAATTTGAGCGCAATAAAGAGCGCTACGAGTTCCTGAAATGGGGCCAGAAGAGCTTCGACAACTTCAGTGTCGTGCCGCCAGAGACCGGTATCGTTCACCAGGTTAACCTCGAGTATCTCGCAGGCGTGGCCTTGAAAGACGGCGATATGGTCTACCCAGATTCGTTGGTCGGAACCGACTCGCACACCACGATGATCAACGGCCTTGGCGTCGTTGGTTGGGGTGTCGGCGGTATCGAAGCTGAAGCTGCAATGCTCGGACAGCCAATCTACATGCTGATCCCAGAAGTTGTTGGCTTCAAACTCACTGGCAAACTCACCGAAGGAACGACGGCAACTGACCTTGTCCTGATGGTTACGCAGATGCTGCGTAAGCTCGGCGTCGTCGGGAAATTCGTCGAGTTCTACGGCGAGGGCATGGAGAACCTTACGTTGGCTGACCGCGCGACAATCGCCAACATGGCGCCTGAGTACGGCGCGACGATGGGCTTCTTCCCTGTCGACCAGAAAACGCTTGATTACTTGCACCTGTCCGGTCGCGACGAAGCTCAAATCGAGCTGGTCGAGGCGTACACCAAGCTCAACGGTTTGTGGCGCGACGATTCGTACGAGATCGAATACACCACGACGCTCGAGCTCGACCTCGGCGACGTCCAAGCATCGCTGGCCGGTCCAAAGCGACCACAAGACCGCATCCTGCTCACCGACATGAAGGGCGAGTTCCTTCTGCAACGTGAAAAGACGTTCGGTCACAGCGAGAAGGTCAGCAAAGAGACGACGTACAAGGGCGAAACGTTCGACCTCTCGGATGGTGACCTTGTTATTGCGGCGATTACGTCGTGCACTAACACCTCGAACCCAGCGGTTATGATCGGCGCGGGTATCGTGGCGAAGAAGGCAAACCAACTTGGCCTGAAAGCCAAGCCATGGGTCAAGACCTCGCTTGCTCCTGGAAGCCGCGTTGTCACCGACTATCTAGACAAAGCTGGTCTGAGTGAACACCTCGAAGCCATCGGTTTCTACACGGTGGGCTACGGCTGCACGACCTGCATCGGTAACAGCGGCCCGCTGCCTGATGAAATTCGCGATAGCATCGTTGACGCTGACCTGGTTGCAGGTTCGGTTCTCTCGGGTAACCGCAACTTCGAAGGCCGCGTCAGCCCACACACCAAGGTCAACTACCTCGCGTCGCCACCGCTGGTTGTCGCGTACGCCTTGGCTGGAACGGTTGATATCAACCTTCAGAGTGACCCAATTGGGACCGACAAGGACGGCAATGATGTCTTCCTCAAGGACGTCTGGCCGACCAACGCCGAAATCCACGACACGTGGCAGCAATGCGTAACGCGCGAGCAATTCGTCAACCGCTACGCCCATGCATTCGAAGGCCCAGCCGAATGGAAGGCCTTGGACGCGAGCAAGTCGGACGTTTACGGATGGGATCCAAAATCGACGTACGTTCAAGAACCACCGTTCTTCGTCAACATGCCGAAGGAAGCGCCAGCAATCAGCGCCATCAGCGGCGCACGAGTGCTTGCAAAGCTTGGCGACTCGACCACGACCGACCACATCAGCCCAGCTGGCGCCATCCCACCGGATAGCCCAGCCGCGCGATACCTTGAAAGCCACGGTATTGAGCGACGTATGTGGAACAGCTTCGGCTCACGTCGTGGTAACGACCGTGTCATGACGCGCGGAACGTTTGGAAACATCCGCATCCGCAACCAAATCGCTCCCGGTACCGAAGGTGGATACACCACGTACTTTGGGCCGAGCGAAACGCCTGACGGACCATTCGATTGGCTGACTTACGACAGTGACGTCGATCCAAAGAACGGCGAAGTCTGCTTCATCTACGACGCCTCGGTGAAGTACCAGAAGCACCAGATTCCGCTGGTTGTGATTGGTGGCATCGACTACGGCATGGGCTCTAGCCGCGACTGGGCAGCCAAGGGCACGTTCCTTCTGGGTGTCAAAGCCGTCATCGCTGCAAGCTACGAGCGTATTCACCGCTCCAACTTGATCGGTATGGGCGTGTTGCCTTTGCAGTTCAAGAACACGACGGCTGAGCAACTTGGTCTGACGGGTCACGAGACCTACGACATCGAGATCAATGACAGCCTCGAGCCGCTCCAGGACGTCAAAGTCACGGCAACTGCGGACGACGGTACGAAGACCGAGTTCATGGCGACGTGCCGAATCGATACGCCGGTTGAGGTGGAGTACTACCGAAACGGTGGGATTCTGCACTACGTGCTGCGCCGAATGGCCAACAGCTAGACGGAGCCGCGGAGGCTCTCAATAGAGACGCAGAGTCTCGGAGACCCGGAGGGTTTCTTTTTTGGATTATCGGTGATTTCGCCAACTTTGTGGCGGCACTACTGAAAACCCATAGAAGAAGCCCTCCGTGCCTCTGTGGCTCAGCGGCTCGATGGAGGGCTCCCGCCTCCCTTGCTCTTTTCCCTTGAAAAAATAGCGGCGGGACTCAGAATGTGAGCATTCATTCAGCTTTTCATTCTTGGTTGCCCACATGAAGTACCGAATTGCCCTCGTCCTAACCCTCTCCCTAGCGCTTAATGCCTGCGGGAACGAGGAATCCAAATCCAACAAGTCTGGCGAAAACAACGTCAATAACGTCAACAACGTTAACAACGCCAACAACGCCAACAACGTTAACAACGCGAACAACGTGATCGGCGATGTGACCTATTGGGGCGACATCGCGCCGATCATTGAAGGGCGTTGTACGGGCT
This sequence comes from bacterium, assembly GCA_030427705.1. Lineage (GTDB taxonomy): Bacteria > Myxococcota_A > Bradymonadia > Bradymonadales > Bradymonadaceae > JAUIBR01. The sequence continues at coordinate 5,299 of JAUIBR010000013.1, forward strand.
GCCACACAGACGGCGGAATTGGCCCGTTCGCGTTGGAAACCTATGCCGACGTTCAGCCGCTGGCGAACCTCGTCGAGCAAGTGGTGAGCGACCGTACGATGCCGCCATTCCTGGCTCAGGGCGATTGCAACGAGTTTGAGCACGACCCGACATTGTCGGATGAACAGGTTGAATTGGTATCGGCTTGGGTTGAACAGGGCACTCCCGAAGGCGATCCAAACGCCAAAGGGGAACCACTACCCGCGATCGAAATCACCGGGCTTTCCCGAATCGACCGCACGTTAACGATGCGTGAGCCATACACACCACGAAACGAGCCGGACGATTACCGCTGCTTCGTCATGGACATGGACATCGACCAACGCATGTACGTGACGGGATTTGGCGTTGATCCGGACAAGGACGAGATCGTCCACCACATCATCGCATTCTACATTCCACCTGAGGACGCCGACCTCGCCGAAGAGATCGATGCGCAAGAAGACGGTCCCGGATACACATGTTTTGGCAGCCCTCGCGTCGGCAATCTACGAGACACGAAGTGGTTGGGTTCATGGGCACCGGGCGGACAGGCAGGGGATTTCCCTGAGGGCACCGGTATCCCAATCGATCCCGGCTCGAAAGTGGTCGTCCAAGTTCACTACAACACACTTGGATCAGACCCCGTGCCAGACCAGAGCAGCCTGGCGTTCAAACTGGACGCGTCTGTCGAGAAGGAAGCTGAGTTTTTCCTCTGGGCGAACCCACAATGGCTTGGAGGCACCATGCCGATTCGAGCCGGTGATGCTGAAGCGACGCATTCATTTGGATTCGACCCGACGCCGTTCCTGAGCGGTGGGCGTCCCATCAAGTTTTATGATGGCTTCATCCACATGCATACGCTTGGGAAGTCCGCGCGTGTCTTCATCGACCGGCAGTCCGGCGACGAAGACTGCCTGATTAACATCCCCAACTACGACTTCAACTGGCAGCAAGGTGTCCGCTTCAAAGAACCCAAGACGCTTCAGCCAGGAGACCGACTCGTTATCGATTGCATGTGGGACAACTCGCAATCGAACCAACCTTGGATCGACGGCCAGCAGATGATGACGCAGGACCGCAACTGGGGTGACGGGACAAACGACGAGATGTGTTTGGGGGTGCTCTACGCGACGTTCGAATAATCGGCGTCACAGCGTTCACAAGCGGCATCGATGGCATCATCAATGTCGCTTCTTTTTTCGATATCTTTCAATCGCTGGCGTAGCTCTTTCTCGCCCGCGGTACCGCGGAAGTACCAGATAAGGTGCTTGCGAATCTGGCGCGTCGTCAGTTCCTCGCCAAACGTATCGACATACAAATCGACGTGTCGTCGCAGCACGCGCGCCTTCTCTTCGGCTGAAGGTGGCTCGGGGATGGGCTCCCCAGCAAGGTCTGCTTTGATCTGCTCGAATACCCACGGGTTACCCAAGCAACCACGCGCAACCATCACGGCATCACATCCTGTGATCGAGAACATTCGGCGAGCGGATACCCAATCGCAAACGTCGCCGTTGCCGATGACTTTGAGCTCACCGACCGACTGTTTTAGGTCCCGGATGACGGCCAAATCGGCGTGACCATCGTACATATCGCAGCGGGTGCGGCCGTGAATGGTAACGGCTGCCGCGCCTGCGTCTTCCATTGCTCGGGCAACTTCGACAGCGTTTGTATCTTCCCAACCCGCGCGAATCTTGCCGGTAACCGGGATGTCGACCGCTTTGACCATCGCATCGAAGATCTCGAACACCTTGGACGGGTCGCGTAACAGCGCTGCTCCATGACCGCTAGAGACGACCTTGCGCATCGGACATCCCATGTTTAGGTCGACCGAGTCCGCGCCCGCTTCTTCAACGATTGCGGCTGCACGGGCGAGCATCTCTGGGTCTTTGCCGTAGATTTGGACGGAGACGGGATGCTCATCCGCGCGGATGTCGAGCATCTGCATCGACCGTTTGTCGCGATGAACCAGTCCGACCGAATAAATCATCTCGGTCACCACCAATCCCGCGCCTAGCTCTCGGCAGATCATGCGAAATGGCGGATTCGTGACTGCGGCCATGGGCGCCAAAACCACAGGTGGGTCCGCCACCAGGTTAGGGCCCAGACGCATAGGGTCACGTCGGACGGGTTCAGGCGTTGGCCCGTCCCATCGTAGTACCTCAAGTTGTTCGTCGGTCAGGCCCACGGCTAGAGCTCGCGGTTGAATTCAATCTGCCCGTCGCCAAGGTCGATGGCAGGGTCGAGAACGAAGACCTGGTTGAGGCAATCACCTATTTCTGCGCAGAAACCGTCGTTGATTCGTGCAGTGCATTCAAAAACACGTCCCCAACTCGCTTCAGTTGCGGTGCGTGCGAGTGTGAAGCAGCGAGAGCGAACCTGTTCAGTGTCGATGCCCGGTTGGCATAGGTCGGACGCCGCGATGAAGTTCTCGCAGACTTCGCGCCGTGTTTGTGACAGCGGAATGCTCTCGTAACAAAGCTGAGGTACGTCTTCGGTTCGGATCTGTTCGCAGGTCAGGTCGTCGATGATGCAAGTCCCGAATGCCGCCACGGCAGAGTCGGACCACGGACAGGGGTTCGAAGCTGGGCACTGGCCTTCGATCGTCGCCAGACATGCGGTCAGGCAGTTGTCGATCGTCGAATTGCAGAAGTCGATCTTCTGACACATTGATTCACAGTTGGTGCCCTCGATCTCCTGAATTCGGCAGACACCGCGATCGCAAACATGATTCGGACGACAATCCAAATCGCTGTTGTTGCAGTATTCGCCAGCGGCACCCTGCTTGGTCTCGTCATCCGCAGTACATGCGGTGACGAGGAGGACCGCCGCAATAATGAGAAACAGTCTATACATCAGTCGGCCAGAGAGATGTTGGTGCCCAACTCATCGTTGAAGCAAGTTCCGATGCCGCTACAGATACCGACGTCGAGCGCGTTCACGCAGCGATCCGTGCCGGCCCAGTCGGAGTCGGTGCCGGTTCGTGCGAGTTCATAACAACTCTGGAAGACATCATCGCGCTCGGCATCTGTTGCTCCGCAGTTTGATGCCGTCGAAACGAATGTGTCGCAGCGTTGTTTGCGGTCATCGCTGAGTGGCAGTTGGGAGTAACAAAGTTGCGGGACGTCGTCGACGAGCGCTTCCATGCAGGTGATGTCTTCAACGAAACACTCCGAGAAGGCATTTCGTGCAGCCAGGCTCCAGGTCGACGTCGTTGCCCGGCAATCGGGAACGCAACCACTTTGACCAGCACCACACTCGTCAAGCCGTGCGCACATCTCTTCGCAAGAATAGGTCGGCTTGGGCCCGAACTCGTCGCAGACGCCGTCAAGGCAGGCTAAACCCGTCTGGCAATCGTCATCACGACCATTACAAAACTCGCCTAGACCGCCACGCCGAGTTTCGTCCTCGGCGCCGCATGCGGTGTTGAGCAGCGCGGATGCGCTGAGCAAAATGAACAATCCAATCAATAGTCGCACGGTCTGCATCATCGGCTCCTATCCAAGCACCATGCCGTCGGACGATTAGCTACCACAGTTACCGACATGAAGCCACTAATCGTGAGTAATCAAGCAGGTTAGGGCGTAGGATTGCGACACGTTCGGTAGTGGTGTAAGAATCTGTTAAGCACGATTGCAAAAGGCTGGGCAGATGATCTCGATTAAGCGAACGGTTCTGGTTTTATTCTTGGCATTGTTGGCGGGTTGCGCGTTTGAGGAATTGGAAGATCCGGATCCGGGCATCTTCGATCCAAACAACGATAACAACGATAACAACGTTAACAATGCCAACAATCTGAACAATCTGAACAGCCTGACCAACCTGAATAACGTGTTGAACAACCTGAATATCAGGCCCAACAACGTTAACAACTCGAACAACGCGAACAATACGAACAACACGAACAGTTCAAACAACAGCAACAACGCGAATAACAATAACAATGTCATCACTCGTGGTGATGTGTGTCAGAACGGTCAGGCTCCCCGGGCAGATTTCTGCAATGTCGTCACTCAGGACGATTGCGCACAAGGATATTGCGATCTGACCCTCCAGAACTGTGATGCAGGTACTCCGGACGATTGCCCAGCCGGCGATTCTTGCGGTGATACAGGCCCCTTCACAAACATCTGCCTTGATCCCGTCGGTAACGCGGATCTGATTCCCCAGTGTGTTGGGCTTACTCGCGGAACGGCTGGCCCGGGCGAGGCCTGTGGGGGCAATGTTTCCTGCCGACCGGGCTTGAACTGTGCGATGGGCACGTGCCAACGCTACTGCCAAATCGACACTGGTTTGGGATGTCCAACCGACCAATTCTGCCTCGCACGTCCGGGAATGGAACGTTATGGATTTGGCTTCTGCGTTCCGATGTGCCCCAGCAATTGAGCGATCTCTGCGAAGACGGACACACTTCTCCACAGTCAGATCTCTATAACGTCGTCACTGCCCGTCCGGAGACACCTTCGGTTTGTGCATGGATTTTTGCCCTTGATGGGCCAGTTACGAAATCACGCCGCAAGCAATTGATCAAAGCAGGGATTTTTGAGAGACTCGCTGTACTTGATTCGCACTTAAAATCTGGGATGTGATTGACCACTCGTGGGTCGTTCGGGGATGTAATGAACAAACGCTTTGTGTTGGTGGCACTGCTGTGTGTGCTGTTTCCGGCTGTTTCGATTGGCCAAGTGCCGTTCTCGACGACGCCAACCTATATCGGCAACGAAGACACACGTTGGGTGGAGGGCATCGATGTTAACCGCGATGGTTTCGACGATATTGGCGGCGTCCTTGATGCGGGGGGGGATACCGAAGCCGCCATCATGGTCGGCACAGGTTGGGCGGCGTTAACCTACTACACTCTAATCGGGGGTGATGATTCGCTCGAGCAGGCGTCGTTTGCAGACTTCAACGAAGACGGTTGGCCCGACATGTACGCTCGATACAATGGATTGGGGCAAGGGTTCTACGTTTGGTATCACACCGAGAACACGACTCCTCCGTACTATTCGGGGACACCGACCTTCACCACAGGGACCTCGTTCTTCAATCAGATCCACCATGGCGATGTGGATGAAGATGGTTACATCGACATCATCACCTCCGACTTCCCTCCAACATTTTGGCGCGATACCGGCGGTGGCATGGCCCAATCGGTGAAGAGCTTCACGGGTGATCCTTTTGTAGGGGGAAGCGGAGATGCCATCGAAGTGGTCGACCTCAGCGGGGACGGCCTACCTGAGATCTATGTTGCAGGAGATGCCGGGCAGGGGACCTGGCGAATCGAACACGATACTGCTGACGACTATTTTGTGACAGACCTGGGCATGTACAACAACGCCCAAGACTTTGTATCGGGCGACTTCGACGGTGATGGCGACACTGACCTCGTTATTCTCGCCGGCGGTTTTGACAGGTTTGTTCGTAACAACGGTGGATTCTCGGTCACGCAACAGGCAATTTCTGGTGCAACGTCTGATACGAGTATTCAGGGCGCTGTCGCAGACTTTAACCGGGATGGCCGCGACGATATTGCCGTCATCCAGCTCGCCCCTCCAGGCGTCACTCTCTACCGTGGCACACCCACAGGGCCTACGTTTTGGGCTGCTTTGCCTGCACCATCAAACCCAGCCTCAATCGCTGTTTTGGATGAGAATCGCGATGGTGCCATGGATATCGTGGTTGGCCAAAATGGAGGCGGGATGTATTCGTATCGCAATCAAATCCTTCAACCTCCGGGGACGTGTGCGAGCGGATCAAACTCCGCGTGCTACCCCAACCAACGGTGTGTGGCTGGCGCTTGTGTCCAGCGTGCCGGTTATTCGTCATTCGTCGACACGGCCGGTGCCGAAAACCCTACACAGTTTGAGTTCGGCGACGTCAACCAGGACGGTTGGCTCGATGCTGTCGTCAGCTACAGCGCGTCGGCAGGTAACCCGACGGCCTATGTTCACTTTGGCGACGGGAGCGGCCTGACGGCCCCGAACTATACGGCTTTCGACCTGACACACGCTGGTGAGACGTCAAAAGACATCGACCTCTCCGACTGTGACCTTGACGGGGATTTAGATGCACTCCTAGTCCACCAGGTCGGGGTGGACCGGGCCGTCAGTGTGTACAAATACGATGGCGCGATGTTCACCTTTAGCGACAACATCCAAGGAACGACGACCTACACGCGTGCGATTTGGACTGACGTAAACAGCGATGGCTGGCCAGATATCATCACGGGTTCAGACAGCGACCCCACAACCCTGTTCTTGAATGGCGGCAATTGTGTCTTCAATTTTGCTGCCCCCGACTGGACAGGCCCTGCGCTTCAAGTAGGCGCGTTGGCCGCTGGAAACATCAATGGAACAACCACACAGAATCCAACGGTTTTTTATGGGTACAACAACTCTGGAAACCTGCGTCGTTGGGATGGTGCGCAGATGCTTCAGATTGGGTCCGTCAGCTATCTGGGCAACACGAGCGGCGCGGTGTTTGGCGATTTCACTCGTGACGGTCGGCTGGACGTGGCGGTGTCTGCCAACGGTGGTCAACGCCGACTGACGATTTTGAGATCGACCGGAACCACGTCGCCAACAGTTGTCCCGTACGATGTACTTCAAATTGGCGGTGCTGATATCGAATCGGTTGATGCTGCGTCTGCAGTTGGTTCATCAGCGGCCGATCTTGTGGTCGTTGGCGGCAACAACGATTTCCATTTGTACCGCGACGGCAAAGGTGCCCTGATAAAGACTGGTGCATATCCCGGAACCTCGAGTGTCACCTACGACAACGTTCGATTTGGAGACGTGAATGGCGATGGAACACAAGACTTCGCCGCCATCAATGTTGGGGACCAGGAGATCGATATCATCTACGGTCTTCCAAGGGTGTTTGGTTCAGAAGGCGTTTCGCTTCCGTTCCGCGCAACCAGCACTGAATGGGGGGACATCCAAACTCCGGTCGGTAACTGGCCTGAAGTAGTCTATCGACACGGTGTTACGAACCTCTTCCACTTTCTTCGCAACAATATCACCGATTTTTCGGGAGCTCCGAACACAATCGCGGCGGTGGCAGGGGCAGCAGACTACAAGCTGGCGGATATCAACTCAGACGGCATTCTTGACCTGATCATTGTCGAAACAAACCAACAGGACTACTTCGCGCTGGGTAACACAAGCGGCGGATTTGATGGATTGCGGGCCATTGGTGGTGCAGGATTGTCATCACGTGTTGTCGCTCCTATCGACTTCGACAACGACGGCGACATGGACATTATCATCGGCACTAACGGACAGTTGGTGTCCTTTGAGTATGACCACACTACCAACAACTATGGGCCTCAAACAGGGGTCGAGAACCCCACTATTCAATTCAGCGATATCGAGGTCGCAGACTTTGACGCTGACGGTGATCTGGACTTCCTGGCAACAGGGTTCGCTTCCCAGACGTTCTCGCGACTGTACGAGAACGACGGTACCGGCTCGTTCAACCCTATCTGGACCGCACCCGCCGACAACTACAACGATGCTGCGTTGTTGGATTTCAACCAAGACGGGTTTGTCGACATCGTCTATGCCGTTGTTGGTGGCGGAAACCGGACATTCCGGAGCTTGGCTGGTACGAACTTCACACCCGTTGCGACAACGAACGGTTCCCCATTGGAATCAAGCGAATCCACAAAATCCGTCGTTACGGGGGACCTAACGGGAGATGGGCGCCGAGAGGTGGTCTTTGGATCTGATGCTGGCCCTATCCGAGCATACACTGTCTCGAACGGGGGGTTCTTTGACCAAATCTGGTCCACTGAACGGGAAAACTATGTGGTGGTTCCTGATGTAAATCTGGTCGATATCGATACAGATGGCGATCTGGATCTCATTGCAAGCTTTGGCGCATCTGAGGATGTTCGTTTGTTCCGAAACTCCACGATTTCATCTCGCAAATACAAGAGCGGTGCCACTGCGCAGATGCGCCACGTCACGGCTAATCACGACAGTTTTGCTGTTCTGAATCGACCTGGTGGCGGTGCGAATTCGCGCGACTATGCGTCGGCGAAGATTCTGGACGCAGATGATCCGGTCCCGATCTCATTCACGTTGTTTGACCGTGACAATGACTCAGTCCCACGCGTTCTATTTGAACTCTCTGAGAACTACGGTCCGTGGTCTCCCATCACGGTGAGTGGAAACACAACGAATCTGCCAGCGACCGTCCAAGGGCAGATTCATGGGGTGACATGGGACCCAATGGGTCAAGAGTTGATTGACGCAAGAATCAGGATCCGTGTGATCCAGGGTTCTACGGCGAAATCCGGCGGCCACATCATATCGGCGCACACCTCGACCATTAGCCCCAACTTCCGGACACAAATCCTTGATTGCAATCCGATGTGTCTGGCTGGCGAGACGTGTGTTGAGGGTAACTGTGTTCAAGACTGCCCATGCGGCACAGACGTATGCTTGACCAATAACACCTGTGCGCCAACGACGGCTGGGATGTGTGCGTTCCACTCCGATTGTCCAGGAACTGAGTCCTGCTATCTCGGTCAGTGTTATGACCCTTGCTCGAGCATCACGTGTCCAACCGGACAAGTCTGCTACCAGAGCGCCTGCTACAGTGCTTGCATTGATGACGGCGACTGCTCACCACCATTCTCGTGTTTCGAGAACCGTTGCACGGACGACCCATGCGCGTCCGTTGAGTGTCCTGACACCCAAACTTGTTTCGGTGGTGCGTGTTTCAATATCTGTACAACATCCGCTGAGTGCGGTGGCAACACCTGCTATGAGTCGGGTACCGACGATCGCTGCGCCGACGATCCTTGCCGAGATATTCAGTGCCCGTCAGGCCAGTCGTGCTATCTGGGTGGATGCTACCCAAGCTGTGTGGATGACGGCGACTGCACGCCACCAAACCTTTGCTTCGATGGGATCTGCACGGAAGACCCTTGTGCATCCACCACGTGCCCTGTGGGCCAGATCTGTTACGAAGGTGGTTGTTACACGGCATGTGCCAACTCAGCCGAGTGTACCCCTCCAGAGGAATGCTATGATGCAACGCGATGTGCCTCGGACCCATGTGATGGAATTCTCTGCCCATCGGGCCAATCCTGCTACCAAGGCGCTTGCTTCAGCTCATGTGCCGACGATGGGGATTGCACCCCACCCAACTATTGCTTCGATGGTCGATGCACAGACGACCCCTGCGCTGGGGTTCAATGTCCTGACGGCCAGTTCTGCTACGAGGGTGGTTGCTTCATTGGTTGCACAGGTGACACGGACTGCACACCGCCGGAGCAGTGTTGGACAAATCGCTGTGCTGTCGACCCTTGCGATAACATAGGCTGTCCAGCCGGACAGGTTTGTTACCAAGGTGGCTGTTATCCTAACTGTGGAGATGATGCGGATTGCACACCACCAGCCGTTTGTTACGACGGTCGATGCAGTGATGACCCTTGTGCTGGCGTCGAATGTCCAATCGGTGAAATCTGCGTGGGTGGAACTTGCCACACTGGATGTGCGTTCAACACCGACTGCCCGAATTATCAGGGCCAGGGGTCGGTGTTCACCGATGTCGCTGGCGGAACCAACACCTTGGTTTCAGGCTCCAAAGAAGGCGGAGTCAACATGAATGACTTCAACAACGATGGTTGTTTGGACTTGATTGTGGGCTCGTCATCCTTCCTGAATCACATTCATTTCGATAATGACTGTAACTTCCCAGATCCAATCTTCACGCCAAAGTCACAGTGCGACCGACCACACTTCTATCGTCGAACGCGGCCACGCTCGAACGTCAGTGGTGACCTGAACCACGACGGTTGGCCAGACTACGTGCGAAATGACAGCACGTTCGTGCAGATCTACCTCAACGACCAAACTGGCCGATTCCTTTACAACCCCAACGGTTCGAACCCGAACTGTCCGGCCACAGCCCTCACGGACTGGTCGCCAGGCGGTGGCCACACCGTGTATTCGGGAACGCGTTTCGGAAATGGAATCAACGCCGAAGGGGTCATTCTCATCGACTACGATGGTGACAAAGACCTTGACATCTTCATCGAAGACGACGGCGATGGCCTGATTGTGATGCGCAATAATATCTGCTCGGGCGGAGTCTGCGGGCCGCCATCGTCATTCAGTATGACAGAGATCAATGCAGGCTCGATTGGGATCAGCACGGCCTTCTCAAACGGCGATTACTGCGCAGTCGCAGACATCGATGTCGATGGAGATGTCGACTTCCTTTGCCGCGAGCCAGGTAGCGTTCGTGACCTGTACATCAACAACGGCGCAGGCGGGTTTGTTGGGTCCTCGACATTCAACCAGAGCGCCAGCAACAACAAAGGCGGGGCTGCATTCTGCGACTTCGATAACGACGGCGACTTCGACCTGTTCTGGACCGACAACGGGACAAACCAGATTTGGGAGCAGACCGCACCAAACACCTGGTCGGCTACAGGCGAGCCCGCAGCATCCTCTGGGGTGTCACTGCCGAACAACATCGATGGCGTGGTCTGCGGCGATGTCGACAACGACGGCGACGTCGACCTTTTCCTGACCGCTTCAGGAGACGACTACCTCTTCCTGAATCGCTCGTCTGGCGGTGTTTGGGACTTCAACAACGATAATTTGGGAATCACCGGAGATGACGACGGCGAAGGCGTCGTCATGGGCGACTACGACCGAAGCGGCTCTCTGGATATCTTCATCAACCAATACGACACGCAGTTCTGGGAGAACCCGCGAACAGACGATCGGTACTTGATGATCCGAGCTTTGGTTGACCTTGGCGGTGGAGTTACCCGCGACGGGATCGGCGCGACCATCACTATTCGTGACGCCGACGGTGCAATCTTGGGCCTTCGTGAGGTCAACGGTGGCCGCGGTCATGGCTCGCAGGACCCAAGTCTTGTTCACTATGGCCTGCCATATGGCGCAAACGTCCCATACTCACTCACGGTTCAATACCCACATGGTCCAACCGTCGAGAAGTGCATCGTTCCTTCTTCAATCAGCGGTTATCAACAGATCGAGATTACAGACACCGACAGTGATGATTTGACCTCCTGCGCCGCTGCTGGAGCTTGGACATCGCTCATCGAACTCCCGAGTGCCGGTGAGTTCTGCTTCACCGACCACTGCGCCGAAACCGAGTGTGATGGTATCCAATGTGGATCGGAATTTGTGTGCTTCGGGGGTAACTGCAAAGAAAGCTGCACGACTAGCTTCACCTGTCCAGCGGGTGAGATCTGCGACAATGGCGTGTGCGTTAACTCAGGCGACCCTGCTTGTGACGGAACAAACTTCAATTGCCCCACCAACTGGGAGTGTATCGGCGGCGAGTGCTTCCCACTCTGCGAGGACGACGGTGACTGTAGTCCAGGGGAGATCTGCTACAACGGTATCTGCACCGACACGAGCTGTGGAACCGTTGCTTGTGGGCCCGGCGAAGTCTGTCATCAGGGTGTTTGCTTCGGTGTGTGCGCGGTGGATTCCGACTGCCCGGCAGGAGAGAACTGCTATGAGGGTCGCTGCGCGACCGACGGCTGTCAGGCACTTACGGTCAACTACGATGCGGACTTCCTGTTCCGCAAACTGGGCCGAACCGTCACTGCATACCAAGCCTCAACCGCATGGTTCTGGCCGCGTCCTGTTGATGGTGCGGGTACGGTCTCTTCCTATGTCGCGCTTTCGGGCGGTACTTCAACAAATCCGGACGTTCCTTCTCCTGGAAAAGCCCGTGTTGTGCTCTACCTCGACCCGACCGAAAACAACGGAAGCAATCCTCTGGGTCGCTACATGCTCTGGCTCCAACACGGTGCCAGCGTTGGGCAAGGGGCTGCATCTGCCACATATCGAGTCCGGCTTGATGATCCTTCCACCGATGACCCAAGTGTAATCTTGGATGATGACGCAGAAGGCTTCCGCGTACTCGACACCTACAATTGGGTGATTCAAGCCCAAGCAACAAGCGGTGCAAACGATACAGGTGGTGTCGTGATCGGGCCCATCGATGCTGAACGAAACAACAACTGGACCATTCAAATCGATGCCGCGTTTGCCGGCGATATCACGGACTGGGAGTTCTGGAACGCAGATGGTCAAATCGTACCGCTCAAGATGGGTGAAACCCTTATGATACGGGCAGGTGACTTCAACATCACCGACCCCATCATCGGTCCGGATTCATACATGCCATGTGTGTCAAATCGGCGCGGCTACCGCGGGAATTGCCGCCGCGGCTTCGGTTACTGCAACAACGAACGCGGCTTGGTGTGTCAGCCGACAGTCGCGCAGTGGCGTTATGAGATTTGTGACGGCGAGGACAACGACTGTGACGGATTCGTGGATGAACGCGTGGCCCTGCCACAGCCCGAGTACCGCCAAAACACCGGCGATGCATGGCTGACGTGGCTTACCCATGACACCAATCAACACGTCGGTGATTCGATGAACTACACCGCATACGGCAGCGATGACCGCTCAGGCGGAACCAACATCACAACAGTTGACGGTCCGATCCAGCAGATCGACAAAAACGTCACGTTGTTCCATCGAAACTTGTCTGACGGTGCTGTCACACTCATCTCCGCGAACGGGCGACCCACTACTGGTGCGGCCGCTGATCCATATGGCGACTACGACGCTCAAATGCGATTCGGATTCGACGATACGGAAGACGACAACGGAAACCTCATCAACGCTAACTCTATCGATGAGGCATACATCGCCTGGTATGACGACCGTGAACCCGGAGATGATGTCGACGGCTCCAGTACGTCCGATAAACTTCCTGAATGGGAAACGACCAACCGATTTGACGTTGAATGGAAGGTCGAACAAGTCGGAAGTGGCGCAACAGCATACCGCGATTCTGACACGGTCGCGGTTCGCGCCGCGTGGTTGGGCAACACGCGTGAGCGTGCATACACCGAGTCTCGCCTGAGCTGGGAAAAAGACGACGATGATGACTACGACGACGCAAACGAGTTCCGATGGGACTTGTATGCACCCACACTCCCGAATCGTAGCCTGAAGAAAGGTAGCGACCTCCAATGGCGAGTGCGGCCGGTCACCGAAGGCGCATCAGCCTGTTTGTCGTCAACTACAACGTTGGCTGGCTGCAGTCTTGGTCGTTACCAGTGCCGCGCCGGGGCAATCATTTGCGGACCTGCGAACGATGCAGTTTGTAACCAATGCTCGGACTTCGATGGTGACGGTTGGCCAGGGCACGACCCCGTATTCTGTCCATCTGGTCGTGACTGCAATGACAACGACCCCAATACCAACCCAGATGCACCAGAGTCATGTGATGGATTCGATAACGATTGCGACGGGGTCATCGATGTCAAGGATGATGACGAATACATGGCGTTCTGGGGCGAAGCCCGTCCTGGTACGGCGGCGAACTGCCCAACTGGCTCGCGATGTGGACCGGCTGAATGTAACTACAATCTGACTTGTGTTTGTGAGAACGGAGGCACGGGAAGTGATTGTCTCTGTGGTGAAAGTTTGGAGGAACCTGAGAACTTCACGCCAGTTTCAACCGATTTAGCAAACGACGGAGCACAAGAAGCGCCTCCTAGCAATGATGATGCCGACTTCAGTGATCCACAGGCAGCATGCACTTCTGCAGGGACGAATGCGGGATCGAACTATGCACTAATTGCATATCTGATGATGGTCGGTTGGGTTGTCCGGCGGAGACAACACAAGAAAAGCAAATAAAATTCAACCACTTAAGTCAATCCACCAACAAGATTGCGTGGTTTTTCGAATTTTGGTTTCCTGATAGTAGTGAGAATTCTCTGCTTCGTGGGAACCAATCAATGCGCACACACAATCTTAGCGTTGTCGCCGCAACCCTCCTTGTTGTTCTGTGGAGTGGCCAAGCCTTTGCACAATCTTGCCTATCCATCTGTCTCTCGCCCTTTGCTGACTGCAATACGAGCTGTGATGGTTTCATGGGCATGCCTACAAATTGCGGCTCAAACCTCGCGCCGGTGGCTCCTCCTGCGTGCCAGGGGGTCGCAGTCGTCCCGGTCCGAACGCCTTGTTGCAGTGGCTCAGATTCATGCTCATGCGTTGACCGGACGGAGCAACGCACCTACCTGGGTTGTACCGGAGCTGGAAATAGTGTTTGTGACTACACAGCGGTCGTTGTGGACCCGTCCCCGCCTCCCGATCCAATTGGTTGCACCGCCTGCACCGACTCAAATGTTTGCACGATGGACACTTGCATTGGGGCTGGGGTCTGCGACTTCCCACCCGACAACGCTGCGACGCAAGTCTGCTACGATGGTCCACCGAGCACGGATGGCGTCGGCCTTTGCAGTTCGGGTGAGTCGGCTTGTAGCGGTGGAGCGGAATTGGCGTGTGGAACCGCGTTAGCGCAAGTTCTGCCCTCGCCCGAAATCTGCGATGGTGCTGACAATGACTGCGATGGCGTTATCGATGATTTCTGTGCAACCAACTTTGGTGGTTCATCGGTCTCTTTCGGCCCGACCTCCGCATTGGTGCGGGACCTAGACTTCGCCGATCTCGACCTGGATGGGGATCTGGACCTGCTGGTTGCCTATGAGCAGCACTCAAGCTCTTTGGTGGTCTTCGATAATGATGGAACTGGTGGATTCACACAGGTTTATGAGAGTTCAACGGAGGGCATCACAACCGAAGAGCAAGCGGTAGCGGCTGGCGACTGTGACAACGACGGCGACCCAGAGGTGTTTCTAACGCTGTCTCAGGGTGGCGGTCATGGTGTCCGCATGTTCAAGAATGTCGCGGGTGCATTGAACTATGACAGCACTTTGTTTCACACCAATCCAACCGCTGACGTGAAGGACGTGTTGTTGGGGGATTTTGATCTAGATGGGGACCTTGACCTTGTTGTTCTTGCCCGAAACGATGTTTACGAAACGTGGGAGAACGACGGTAGTTGTGGCTACACAAAGCGACATGTTTCATCCGGTTTTGCTCCTGGAGTGTACCGTGGAGCCCTGGGAGACCTGTCCGGCGATGGATACCTCGAACTCGTCATAGCCGGAGACTACGGATGGATGCTGGCTAACTGGAATCCAGTGACATTTGCGTGGACCACCGAAACGACGATTCCCCCAGGTACATTGCAGAACCACACCGACGCTGTGATTGGTGACTGGGATGGTGATGGTCAGCTCGAATTCATGCTTGCACTCACTGACGACGATAACCGTATCTACAAGCCCTGTGCATTCACAGGTCTTGCGACCACCGACTTTTGCGGAGTTGGTGTCAACCCAATCGCAGAGTTTGGAGCAGGAGGTGCGCAGTCTACCTTGGCGCTGGCATTAGGGGACTACAATGGCAATGGCCGTCTTGAAGTATTCGAAGCAAACACAAACTCCTCGTATCCATCTAGAATCCTAAGCACAAGCACAGAAGAATGGGTCAATCCTTCGCCGCTGAATACCTGGGACGCGGAGTGGGGAGACGTGGACAATGACGGAGACTTGGATGTCGTCATCGGTTTCGATACTGGCGGAAACACGCTTGAAGTGATCTTCAACGAATCCGGGCAGCTGCCTGGCGTAAGTGACATAACCATCTCAGGCGCTGGACCGACTCGAGAACTCGTCGCCGGCGACTGGTTTGGAGATGGGGTCTGGGAAATCGGCGGTGATTCAGGGCCACAAGAGCGTATCTGGGACCTACCCGGTGGCGCCGCCCTAACGAATACCTTCGGTGTACCAAACACATACAAGGCCGTGATGGCCGACATGGATTTGGATGGTGACCTTGATTGGGTTACCGCCACGGACTCTGGTGTGTACATCCGATGGAACTCGTCAGGGAGCTTTGCGGCGCCATTGGTGCTCTCATTGTCTTCCAATCCAAAGTCGGTTGCAGTTGACGACATAAATGGAGACGGGCCTTTGGATGTGGTGGCCGTTTTTGATGACAATGCCCAAAACAACGAGGTGTTTCTTGGTGATGGCTCTGGCTCGTTTACATCTGCCGGTACATGGAACATCGGCGAGCGGAGCACCTTGGTGGTGTTGGCCCAGTTAGAAGCTGCCTCACCCGAGCTTGAGATTATCGTAAATGAGCGACCGAACTCGGTTGCTGTCTACCGTTATGACCCACCCACGTTCACTCAGCTCGATACGTTCACTCCGGGTCCGATGCCTGGATCGTTCGACGTCGGAGATTTTGACGGCGACGGGAATTACGACTTGGTTTGGCTCGCCCTTGGTGGTTGGCAGTTCCAAGTCTACCGAGGGATCGGTGATGGTACGTTCGACTGGGCTTCGCCCCTTTGGGAATCATCAGTTAACACCCATGAGGCAAACAACATTGAAGTGGGTGATATCAACGGCGACGGCTACCCAGACTTCGCCTATTCGGGCGACGGCGAAGCAAATGGGTATTTCCTAAATTTCCTACACACCTCGGCCAATAACTTTGTTCAGGGATGGGTCGACACGGATGTTACTGGATCGGGTGCAATCACCCTTGGGGACCTAGAGCGCGATGGCGACTTGGATTTCATCGCAACAGGTGGAGTCAACGACTACCCGTACATCTGGTTAAACACACTAAACCAACCTTCCGGCCTACCTTCGTCCTTCACTGCGTCGCAGAAGCGCATGGCTAACACCACTCCAACCGTGGTTTGGAATGAGCTGAGTAAGTACCGTGGGAAACGCGGAAGTTCACCGTTTGTAAATGTCAACACGACGATGACATTGACTTACACCGCCTATGACGAAGAATTCGACCGAATCTCACGTGTTGATGTGTTTTACTCGACCGTTGGAGGAGGCAACTGGCTTCCAGCAACGGTGTCCGGTTCACTTACGAATGTTCAGACATCGCCAACAGGCACAGTCCACAATCTCGTCTGGGACTTGGAAACAGACAACGTCCCAACTACAAATGATCTAGTACTTCAGCTTAGAGCATATGTCGGCTCTCCAATGGGCGCAGGAGGAACGGTCGGTGTTGCGACTACTGCCTATCCGGTCCAACGCTCGATGGTCACAGCAGTGACGCTTCCAATGCGGCACAACAACCCATGTGTGGGTGTGTCCTGTCTCGCCGGTGAGACATGTTACTACGGCGAGTGCTTCGAAGACTGCAGCACAACCGCAGATTGCATGACCGCGCCTCGGACGACGTGCTTCCTCCCGGATGGCAGGTGCGACGAAACAGACCCATGTGCAAACATTACGTGCCCGCTTGCTCAGGTTTGTTACGAAGGTAACTGTTACACCTCATGCTCAGACGACGGAGATTGTTCGCCGCCGTCTATCTGCCTGAGCTCGCGTTGTGTGGACCCAACCAACGACCCCTACGATCCCACATGCGATGGTGTGCAGTGTCCAGAGGGACAAAACTGCCTACACGGAGCCTGTTTCAATTCGTGTTCAAGCAGCGCGATGTGCACTGGCACTTGCTTCGGCGATACGTGCGATGCGAACGACAACAACGACCCCTGTGACACGACCGTCTGCCCCAGTGGCTACATCTGCTATGCGGGGTCCTGCTACGTCTCGTGTTCCGGTAACGCCGACTGCACACCGCCCTCTGAATGCATCAACTCAACCTACTGCGGCAATCCGAGTGACCCCTGCGAAGGAGTGACCTGTGCAGCGGAGCAGGTCTGCGTCTCAGGAAGCTGCTTCACCTTCTGCAGCAATGACGGTGACTGCTCGCCTCCCGATATCTGCTTTAACTCGGCGTGCCGCGATCCAGACAATCTCTGCGATGGAATCCAATGTGCTGAAGGCTATGTATGCCATGAGGGCAATTGTTATGTTGGCTCATGCCAGGACAACTCAGACTGTCCCGGCAACACTTGCTTCACATCAACCACAGATTGCGTGACTCCCGACGGATATGACACGACGTGGTTGGGAACAACCAACAACCAATGGGTTAATGCGTCTAACTGGAGTGCGGGAGTGCCAACACCAACCTCCAATGTGTTCATCTGCGAAGCCGGTCCGACACCGGTCCTTAGCTCGGATGTCACTGTGAACGACCTGTTGCTTCAGGATGGTGCGGACATCAATCGGAATGGGTTCGGGCTCGTGGTTTCCGGTGCATACGAGGCAAACTGGTGCCAAACCACTGGGAACGCCTGCGATGGTGTGGCCTGCCCGAATGGTCATAGTTGTTATGAAGGCGCTTGCTTCCGGGACTGCTCGGATGATGCCGACTGTGACTTCCCCTCAATTTGCTGGAGCAACCGCTGCGCGGTTGACCCGTGCGACGATGTCAGCTGCCCCGTGGGTCAAGTCTGCTATGGCGGAAGCTGCTACCCCGACTGCACGGACGACGGAGACTGCACGCCGCCAAACGTCTGCTTCGATGGACGTTGTGATGACGACCCTTGTGACGGTGTGCAGTGTCCCATCGGCGAGATTTGCGTTGGCGGTACTTGTCATGTCGGTTGCACATTCAATGCAGATTGCCCGAACTACCGTGGCCAAGGCTCCGTCTTCGCGGAAGTGGCCGGTGGAACCAACACGTTGGTCTCATCCGATAAGGAAGGCGGGGTCAACATCAACGACTTCAACAATGATGGTTGCCTCGACCTGATGGTGGGTAGTGCAAACTACTTGAGCCATATTCAGTTCCAGAGCGATTGCAACTTCCCCGACCCCATCTTCAGTGCACTATCGCAGTGCGACCGGCCGCACCTCTATTGGAGAACGCGCCCACGCTCGAACGTTGCTGGCGACCTCAATCACGATGGTTGGTTGGACTTCGTCCGCAACGATGACGATTTCGTTCAGATGTACCTCAACGACGGAACAGGGCGCTTCCTTTACAACCCATCCAACCCGAATTGCCCGTACACCGGCATCACAAATTGGATGCCTGGCGGCGGTCACTCGATCTACTCGGGCACCCGGGGAGGCAATGGCGTCAACGCAGAGGGCGTGATTCTCATCGACTTCGATGGCGACAAGGACTTGGATGTCTTCTTTGAGGACTACAGCGATGGTGTGATCGTCATGCGTAACAATATCTGCTCCAGCGGAACGTGTGGCGCCACGTCGACGTTCTCGCTGACCGAGATTACGCCAAGCACGGTGGGAATCAGCATGTCGAACGCCGTGGGCGACTACTGTGCAGTCGCAGACGTCGACGTAGACGGCGATGTCGACTTCTTGTGTAGAAAAGACGGCACCTCCATCCCCGACCTTTACATCAACGATGGAACAGGCAACTTCACCGGGTCCGCCACATTTAACGAGGACGCGGGCAACAACAAGGGCGGGGTTGCGTTCTGTGACCTCGACAACGATGGCGACTTCGACCTGGTGTGGACCGACCAGGGCACGACCCAGATTTGGGAGCAAACCGCACCGGATGTTTGGGTTGCGACGGACGAGCCCGAAGACTCATCAGGCGAGAATCTGCCAAACAGCGTAGATGACGTTGCCTGTGGTGACATCGATAACGATGGTGACCTCGATATCTACTTCACCAATAGCAACGACGACCATCTGTTCATCAACCGCTCGACGCCAGGAAACTGGGACTTCATTCAGGACAACCGCGGAATCGATGGCGACCAAAACGGTGAAGGCGTCACGATGGCCGACTACGACAGAAGCGGCTCACTAGACATCTACGTCAGCCAAGAAGACGACACGCAATTCTGGGAGAACCCGCTTCGTGACGATCGCTACCTGATGATTCGCGCGTTGGTTGACCTGGGCGGCGGAACGACTCGCGACGGTATTGGCGCAACCATCACCATTCGTGACCCTGACGGGGCGATGCTCGGCGTTCGCGAGGTCAATGGTGGACGCGGACACGGCTCTCAAGATCCGCTCGTCGTGCACTACGGCCTGCCCTACGGTGCCGATGTGCCGTATGACCTTACTGTTCGGTACCCACATGGTGAGGTCGTACGCCGCTGCGTTCGTCCATCAGGAATCACGGGGTATCAGCAAGTGGATATCTTGGACACCGACGCCGACGACCTGTCCGATTGCATCGCCGTGGGTAGCGCATGGACGACACTCATCCAACTTCCACAGTCCGATGGCGAGTTCTGCTATCTCGACCACTGTGCGGAATCATCGTGTGACGGCATTCAATGTGGCTCCGAGTTCGTTTGCTATGGTGGAAACTGCAATGGCGCCTGCACAGTCTCTACAGATTGCGGCGCGGGTGAAATCTGCGACAACGGCGTTTGCGTCGATTCAACAGATCCCGAATGCGATGGCATGAACTTCGTCTGCCCAACCAATTGGGAATGTGTCGCCGGCGAATGCGAACCGTTATGCGACAAAGACAGTGATTGCTCGCCAGGCGAATACTGCTTCGAGAACCTCTGTATCTCGGATTCATGCGGCTCGGTGACCTGCGGGCCCGGCGAAATTTGCTACCGCGGCCGTTGTTTCGAAGGCCCTTGTGTCGTCGATTCTGACTGTCCAGCCGGCGAATCCTGCTACGAAGGTCGGTGTGCAGAGAACGGCTGCGAAGCGCTGACAGACCTCTACGATGCGGACTTCTACGGACGCGACACCGGCAAGATCGTGTTGGTGAAACAGAAGTCTACCCCTTCGGTGTTCGCACGTCCGTTTGAGGGCGTATCCGATGCCGAGACTTGGGTCGGACTCGCCGGTGGGGTCTCGACGAACCCTGATGTACCAGCAGCAGGTCGGGCTCGAGTTGCGCTCTACTTGGACCCAAGCCGCGCTGACGCGAACAACCCGCTTGGCCGCTATGTACTGTGGCTTCAGCATGGTGCGGGCGCCGGACAAGGTGCAGCAGAAGCGACCTACCGTGTGCGTCTAAAAGACCCCTCAACTGACCCGCCTGATGTCATCCTGGACGACGACTCTGAAGGGTTCCGCGTGCTCAATGAGTATCAGTGGATCATTCAGACCCAGTCGACCTCTGGAGCAAACGACACTGGTGGCGTTCTGATCGGCCCGTTCGACTCACAACGTGACAACGACTGGACTGTGCGCATCAACGCCGCGTTCTCAGGGGATATCGACCGGTGGGAGTTTGTGCATAGTGATGGCCAGATTCAGACGCTCTACGCGACGGAAGAGTTGGTCTTGAAGCTTGGCGATTTCAGCATGCCGGATGAGTTGATCACACCTGACTCCTACATGCCATGTATCAATTCCTCCGAGAAAGGCATTTGTGCCCGTGGATACGGGTACTGCACGCCAACACGTGAGTTTGTCTGTGTGCCGAACGTCGCGAAGTTCCGCTACGAAGTATGCGACGGCGAAGACAATGACTGCGACGGCGCAGTGGACGATAACGTCGTCGTGCCGATGCCACAATTCCGTCAGGATGGTGCGGATGTTTGGCTGACCTGGCTGTCGGTGGACACCAATGACGGCGTGGGTTCCATCATGAACTACACACCGCAGGGCGCCGACGACAGGTCGGGTGGTACGGATATCACGACGATCGATGGTCCAGTGCAGGACATCAACCATCAGACGCTCATCGCCCACCGCGACCTGCGCACGGGTGAAGTTTCACTGATTCTAGCGAACAGCCGCCCAACGACAGGTGCCGCAGCAGATGCATACGGTGACTACGACGCAGAGATGATCGTCTCGATGCCGGATTCCGTAGACGCGGGTGGTTCGGTAACCAACCTCAACTCGTTGGATGAGGCATTCATCGCCTGGTACGACGATCGCGAACCTGGACTCGAAGTCGACGGTTCGTCCTCAGACGACGAGATTCCGAAGTCGGAAACGCCTGATGAGTTTGAGTTGAAGTGGAAGATCCACAAGACCGGCAGCGGTGCAACAGCCTACCGTGATTCAGATACGATCGCGCTTCGCTCGGCATGGTCGGGCGCGACGAACGAGCTCGCCCTGAACGAAGGACGTATTCGTTGGACGAAAGACGACGATGACGACTACGACGACAACGATGAAATGCGCTGGGCGCTCTACGAGCCGACATTCGGCAACACGTCCCTTGCAAAAAGTCGCCGGCTACATTGGCGTACGCGACGCACGGGGCTGGGCGGTTCGGTTTGCCTGGCTGCCGCTCCTACGGTGGGTGGATGTCCATTGTCCACATACCAATGTGTTGCCGGAGCACTGCAATGCGGCACAGCCAACGACGCCGTGTGCAACCAATGTGGTGACCTCGACGGAGACGGTTGGGCTCGACACGACCCGGTCCTGTGTCCAGCAGGTCGAGACTGCGACGATACCGATCCGAACACGAACCCGGATGCACAGGAAGTTTGTGATGGACTCGACAATGATTGCGATCGCGTGGCGGACGTCAAAGACGACGATAAGTACTTCGAATTCTGGGGCGAACCACGCCCAGCATCGGCTGCGAGTTGTCCCAACGGCACGCGCTGTGGTCCCGAAGAGTGTGCATTCAACCTGACATGCGTTTGCCCACCTGGCGAAGATTGTCGTTGTGGAGAATCGCTTGAGGAGAATCTTTGGACTCCTGTTCCAGAGTCAGGTGAAACGGAGCCTGCGACAGGTCCCGAATCAACCGAAATGGACGATCCTCAGGCGGCCTGTTCAACGACGCGTGCAAGTCACGGTAAATCCCCGATTTTTGGCGTGTTTGGACTGCTTCTTCTGGGAGCCGTGATTCGCCGGCGCCGCAAGAGGTAATAAAGCTGCGGATTCTGGCTTGATTGCTGATCGAAGTTGCTGAAAAGCCTACGATCTGGTGAACTATAAACAACGGTTAACCAGTACATCGTATTAAGGCTCCCGCCATGTTAGCGACCATCTCGCCTTCGGTGCGACGATTCTTCGTTTCTTGTGCTTGTTTCTTGGCACTCCTCCAATTCTCTGTCGATGCCTCCGCAGTGCTCTGCGGGGCCAACGACTGCGCGACGTTCTGTGCAGTAGGGGGACGCACCTGCGGTGATCAGTGTCAATGGGACACAGGTGGTGGCTGCGTGTCTATGGACTGCGGTTACTACAAACGCCAGTACAACCCAGGGTTTGGAGCGAACCTTGGTTGTACGGGCACTACCACTATTCCGGGAGTACCCTATGGGTGTTGCTCTGGCGCAAACGGGTGCACCTGCCAAGATGACAATGTCTATGGCAATGCCTGCACCATCAGCCAATTCGCGAGCACCTGTGATGTCAATCTATCCGATTTCCAGTTTGGCACCGGTAGCGTCTCGTGTTCACCGTGCGACCTTGGTGACCCCTGCTACGATTATGGATGTAGTGGCCCGGGAACCTGTACGCAAACTCCCAACACCTTCTCGCAGGGTTGTTATACGGGCCCAGGCGGTACCGTGGGCGTCGGGGTCTGCGTCGCTGGCACCGAAACCTGCAACGCAGGTTCATTTGGATCTTGCGTCGGTGAGGTGACTCCGAGTCCGGAGGTTTGTGACGGACTCGATAACGACTGCAATGGGGCTGTCGACGATGGGCTCAGCTGCACATGCATCGTGCCTCTGACTCAGGCCTGCTGGACGGGTGCGCCTGCGGCTCGAAACGTCGGCGAGTGCTCGGATGGCTCGCAGGTGTGCCTGCTGACCGGCATCTTCGACACATGCATCGGTGAGACGCTGCCGCAGCCGGAGACCTGCGACGGGCTGGATAACGACTGTGATGGCAACGCCGATGGCTTCATGACGCAATGCTACACAGGTCCACCCGCAACCGAGAATGTCGGCGACTGCCGACCTGGAACGACAACATGTTCTGCGGGTTCGTTTAGCCCTTGCGCTGGGGAGATCGTGCCAAACGTCGAAGTTTGCGATGGTATGAACGACGAGAACTGCGACGGAACAGTCGATGAAGGTTGCGCCTGCGTCGATGGCGAAACACGAAGCTGTTACTCGGGCCCCATCGGCACCGAAGACATTGGCCTTTGCGGTTCGGGGTTCCAAGTTTGCGCCAACGGTGCATGGGGCACCTGTCAGGGCTCGACCGAACCTACCGCGGAGGCTTGCAACGGGACCGACGACAACTGTGACGGAACGATTGACGAGGGTTGTGGCTGCGGGAGTGACCGAGCTTGCTATAGCGGCCCAAATGGAACGCTTGGCGTCGGTGAGTGTGCCAACGGTACCCAGACGTGTCTCTCTGACGCTACGTACGACGAATGCCTTGGCTCTGTGACACCAACGGTCGAGATCAACGACGGTTTGGACAACGACTGCGACGGCTCGATCGATGAAGGCCTCGTGACGGGCTGCCTCACCGGACAAACGCAAGCTTGCTACACTGGCCCACCGGGCACGGCGAGCCAAGGTATCTGTTCCAACGGTATTCAGTACTGCGACAATGGGGTCTGGGGCGAATGCACCGGCGATATCACGCCACGAATGGAAACCTGTGACGGCATCGACGAAGACTGTGACGGCACTCCCGACAATGGCTGCACCCCGTGCGCTGTTGGCACGTATGAGGGTTGTTACCCAGGCCCTGAAGGCACGGCGGGCGTTGGTCTTTGCATAGGTGGTGAGCGATTCTGCTCTCCTCCTGGCGTCTGGGGCGTATGTTCTGGCGCGACCGTCCCCGACAACGAACAATGTGCGAACGGCATCGACGAGAACTGCAACGGCGTCGCCGATGACGGCTGCGCGTCATGCGTCGATCTGACGACCCAACAGTGTTACACGGGCCCAGCTAAGACCCGCAATGTCGGGGCGTGCGTTGAGGGAACCTCCACCTGCACGAACAGTGAGTGGGGGACTTGCGTTGGCGACATCACCCCTTCATTCGAGATCTGCGATGGCATTGACAACGACTGCGATGGTGCGATCGACGATGACCTGTCCTGTGGCTGCACAAACGGCGAAAGCCGCTCCTGCTATGGTGGCCCCAATGGAACGCTGGCCGTTGGGCTTTGCGCTGCGGGCGTTCAAACCTGTCAGGATGGTGCTTGGCTCGATTGCGTGGGCGACATTACGCCTCAACCGGAAATCCCCGATGGGCTGGATAATGACTGCGACGGAGCCAACGACAATGGCGTAGTCGCATGCACTGATAGCGACATGCAGCCTTGTTACACCGGCAGTGTCGACACCATCAACGTTGGTGAATGTGCCGCGGGTATGCAGACTTGCACCGGCGGCGTGTGGGGAGCTTGCGTGGGCGAGCTTCTTCCGGACACAGAAAGCGCAAACGGCTGTGACGTCAAAGACAATGACTGCGACGGACTTGTTGATGAGGGTCAGATCGGGTGTTGCACCTCTGGCACATACACCGCGTGTTACCCAGCCAACCCGGTCACGCAAGGCGTTGGAGTCTGTCAGGCAGGCACCCAATATTGCGCCAACGGACGATTGGACTCCGATTGCGTGGGTGCAGTGACACCTACACAAGAGGTTTGCGACGGCCTCGACAACGACTGTGACGGCGTAACCGACGAGAACTGCGTCGAATGTGTCGATGGCGCGCTTAAGAGCTGCTATTCGGGCCCACCTGGCTCGCAAAACACGGGGGCTTGTAGCGGTGGCTACGCCGAGTGCATCGGCGGCGAATGGCAATCTTGCTTCGGTGAAGTACTGCCAACGGCGGAAGTCGCTGACGGTGTGGACAACAACTGCGACGGCTCTGTCGATGAAGGTGTTTTCTCAAGCTGCACCGTGCCCCAGAACTGCTATTCGGGCCCCGTAGGGACCTCAGGCGTCGGCATCTGCCAGACCGGATTCCAAGACTGCCAGCTCGGTATTCTGCAAGCCTGTGAGGGTGAGATCACACCAGAAGTCGAGGTCTGTGACGGCCTGGACAACGACTGTGACGGTAGTGTCGACGAAGCCGGTTGCGTGCCGTGTGCGCCGAATGGTTCGACGGAGGCATGCTACACAGGCTCCCCTGACTTCGCTGGAATCGGCGAGTGTATTTACGGTACGCGAATGTGCGGCGGCGGTAGCTGGGGCTCATGTTCCGGAGACGTGATGCCCACCGTGGAAGCGTGTGACTTCCTCGACAACGATTGTGACGGCGTCGTCGACAACGGATGTTCCACCTGCTCAGTCGACTCCGATTGTGGTCTGGGCGAGTTCTGCGTGGGCGGCTTCTGCGAACCTGAGTTCGGACCGCGCGATGCCGAGGCCATCCCAACTGTGAATGACAGTATCACCGATATGCGCTTCGCCGACTTCGATGAAGATGGCCAGCTCGATATCGTCGTGGGCTACGGCGCCGGACGCAGCGGCACAAGCAGCTTCGAAGTGCTTCTGGCGAACCCACCGGGGTCACCAACGCCGTTCACGACCGTCTACACCGGACCAGACCTGGGAGACCTCGTCAGCATCGCGGTCGGGGACTGCGACAACGATGACGACCCCGACTTGTTGATTCACGCGACCGATCCAGGTGACGACCAGCTGTTCGTCATGCGCAACAATTCCAATGCGACTTCGTGGGATACCATTTCGTATGGCGATGATGATGCCACCGAAGTCTACGGTGCCACATGGGCAGACCTCAACGGTGACGGCGAGTTGGATATCGTCTCAGCATTCTTGGAGGCCCCGGCCTTCTCGTTCAGATTCTACGACGGACTTGGAAACTGCAGCTTCGGAAGCGGCGTGCAAATCACAAATGGAATCGGCCCCGTCGAGGATTTGGAGATTGGTGATGTGAACGCTGATGGCCAACTCGATTTGGTGACGATCTCGAACGGTCAAGTCAGCATCCGGTCCAACTATGATGCCATCGCCAACTCATTCCCCACGGCCGACTCGACGTTTGGCATTCTGGGACGCGATCCCGTCAGTCTCAGCATCGGGGATTTCACACAGGATGGCGTTCAAGATATTGCGGTTGCCTACAAAGACCTTCAGAGCCGTGTGTTTGTGATGACGAACGCACCCACGCCGACAGCCGCCAGCACAATCACGTTCGGAAACAGCCTTGCGGCAACGCATGACGTCGTCCTTGGAGACGTCGATGGAGATGGCGCTTTGGATATCTTGGAATGTAACGGTAATCCTGCGTTCTTTGACCAAGTTCTGACGTACACCGCCGGAGCTGCCTCAAGCATTTGGACAAGTCCATTCACTCTGGAGTCGCTCGCATGTGAGCTTGGCGACTTCGACAACGATGGTGATTTGGACATGATGGTCGGCAACTCGGGCGGCCTCACGTTGCTGAAGAACTACGCGGGAACATTGCCAAAGAGCGCTGACGGCACGGTCAGCCCCGCTGCGAGCTACGCCGATGAACTGCATCTGTTTGATGCCGAAGGCGACCTCGATCTCGACCTCATCGTGGTCGAGCTGAACAATACGATTCGTTGGTATCGCAATTCACCGCCGTTCAGCTGGAACACCCTTGCTGCTGCGACCTTCGCCGGTACCGATCGCATCATCTCGGTCGATATAGGGGATTGGGATGCTGACGATGACATGGACATTATCACGCTAGTCAGCATCTCGGGCGGCGCCGACATGGCGCTGTACTTTGTGCCGTGGGACGACACCGCAACCACCTTCGACACGCCAGTTTTGCTGGCCAATCTCGGCAACACCGCGTTCACGAAAGTCCTGTTGGCGGACTACGACAACTTCGGTGACTTGGACATCATCCTTGTCGGAACCGAGACGCGCTACTACCGCCAAGATGACCCAACAACGATCACTCAAGTCGGCACGCCAAACTCGAGCGGCCCCTGGTCTGACGCGGTTGTGGCTGACCTCGACATATCGACGCCTGGTCCAGAGATTGTGCTTGCTAGTGCAGGTGGCGACAACGTTGAGGTATTCCACTTCGACGATCTCACGACACCGATTGAATCGCTATCCATAGGCGACGTGACGACGTCAATCGACACCGCAGACTTCAATGGCGACGGTTACTTTGATGTCGTCATCGGCACAGCCGGCGCGCCGATTAGTGTCTTCTATGGTGATGGCACGGGCAGTCTGCCCGCGGCCGGCAAATTCGTAAGCTACGAAGACGTTTCTGCAAGTGACATCTCGGTGGCCGACATGAACATGGACGGACACCCAGACTTCATCGTGGCAACCGGTGCGGGTGAAGGACTTACTTACTACCTCAACGATGGCTCGACGTTTGAGCGCTCCTGGGTTTCGTCTGGGACGTTTGGAGGCGCGAATAAGTCAATCATCACGGGAGATATCGACCTCGATGGCGACCCTGATGTTGTGTCTGTAAACTCGGCGGGCCAGACAGCGTTTGCCGCCAATCGATTCCAGGGAATCACTTCCGACCTTTCTGTCGAATCGCGGTCAAACGCGTTGCCAAATCAACCCCCAGCGGTCCGCATCTATCGGGTCGGAGCTCCAGAGGCTGATGGATACTCGGCAACTCGCAAGATCAACGGCCCCATTGTGCCGGTGATGTTCACGCTCTCAGACCCAGAAGGTGACCCAGTGAGCACCGTGCGTTTGGAGTTTTGGGACGACGGCTCCGGTTGGAAGCCGGCAACAATGGTGGATGGGAGCATCCAAAGCAATGTGAACAATCAGCTGATCGCAATCTCAGCCAGCACACAAATCAAAGACGCACCAACTTCCTTTGGTGGAGCGGGCCAGGTGACCTACTACGTAAATTGGGATGCTGGTCTCGACAACGCCTATAGTCAACAGATGCGTGTCCGGGTGATTGCATCCAATCCACGTCCTGATCTGCAACCACGTCAGTACAACGAGGTTATCTCGACCTCGCCACAATTCCGTTTGGTCGACCCATGTGACGGTGTTTCTTGCTCGGGAGCGGAAGTCTGTGTCTACGGTTCGTGTTTCACGCAATGCACTGACAGCACGGATTGCACGGACCTCATTGACGATACGTGTTATTTGGATACCGGTTTCTGCAACAACGACAACACCTCGGATCCTGCGGTTGATGCGTGTACGAACATCAACTGTCCGCTGGGGCAAAGCTGCTACTCAGGGGCCTGTTACACAACATGTTTTGACGACGGAGACTGCACGCCGCCGTTCTACTGCAGCAGCAATATCTGCATTCCAAATCAACCCGGCCCCACAGACGACCAGTGCTACAACGTGCAATGTCCAGAGGGCTACGCATGCTACGGCGGCAACTGCTATGTGTCTGGATGCACAGCGAACACCGACTGTGGCCTGGGCACATGTTTCGGTTCTGGAACCGGGATCTGCGACACGGACGACGACCTGTGTAACAACATCTCATGCGCTGCAGGCTATGTGTGTTACGAAGGGTCCTGTTACGCCTCGTGTTCAGACAATGGTGATTGCACCCCACCGAGCGTTTGCCTGAACAGCACATTCTGCTCAGATGCATCCAATCCATGTGATGGTGTGACGTGCCCAATCGATCAAGTTTGTGCCTCAGGTAGCTGCTTCCCACTGTGTGGAACGACTGCAGATTGCTCTGACCCAGATGACGTATGCTTCAATAATGCGTGCCGCGATCCTGACAGCCTCTGCGAAGGCGTGCTCTGTCCAACAGGGCAGACCTGCCACGGAGGCGCTTGTTATCCGGTTTGTGCGAATGCGGGGGACTGTGCCGCGACCGAGGCGTGCTATGCCGAAGTTACTGGATGCACAACTCCGATTGGCTACGATTTGCGTTGGATTGGGGCGCTCGACACCAATTGGGACGACCCACAGAACTGGGTCCCCACAAACGTGCCGACGAGCTCGGATAACGTCTACATCTGTGGCGGCGTAACTCAGCCCCAGTTGCAATCAAACACCACTATCAATGACTTGCTATTGGGTGTTTCCGCCGCGATTGACGAGAACGGCTACACATTAAACGTCAATGGAGCACGGGAAGATACGCAGTTCTGTCAGGACGATTCTGACGCCTGTCAGGGGATTACCTGCCCCACAAACTACTCTTGCTGGCAGGGCTCATGCTACCTGGACTGCACAGACAACGGAGACTGTACTCCTCCCTATGTCTGTTATGACGGAATCGGCTGCACGGCGGATCCATGCGCCGGAGTCGCCTGTCCATTGGGTTACTCCTGCTATCAGGGCTCCTGCTACACGTCTTGTGGCTCTGACTTAGACTGCACTGACCCCGCCTATGCGTACTGTTTCGGAGGACGTTGCACAGATTCAGCGTGCAGCGGCGTTCAATGTGAGTTCGGCGAAGATTGCACAGGTGGCACCTGCTACGTTTCGTGCGCACTCAACACCGATTGCCCGAACTATACCGGGACCGGCCTCACGTTTATCGACGTGGCGTCCGCTGCAAACATTGTGGTGACGGCTCAGAAAGGTGGTTCTACCGCGGGTGACCTGAACAATGATGGTTGGCTGGATATCAGTGTATCCACGCGCGACAACAATCTGGACACCATCTTCTTCCGTAACAACGCAACGTTGCCAGACCCGGCGTTCAACCAGTTTGCACGCTGCGATCAGGCCGGAGCGGAAAACTACGAAATGGATCGTTCACAAATCATCGCTGACTTCAACAACGATGGTTGGAACGATTACATGCACAACAGCACTGCTGCTCTGAACATCTATCTCAATGATGGAATGGGGCGCTTCCCATGGACGAAACGAACCAACGCATGTCCCTACCACGACGTGCTTGGCGACGACTTGGCTGGCGGAAATCTCGAAGGGGTTGTCGCGATCGACTACGATGGCGACCGGGATGTCGACCTGATTGGCGAAGACGGCAACAGCGGATACTGGGTCTATCGCAATGAAACCTGCAGCGGGGGAACCTGCGGCAACCCATGGTCTATGAGCCGGATATCTGGCACGACCATCGGATTGAGTGGTTCATTTGGTAATGGCGATTTCTGTACGGCTGCCGACTTCGACGTCGACGGAGACGTGGACCTCTTGTGTCGCAAAGATGGCACATCGCTTCCAGACCTCTACATCAACGATGGCACAGGGAACTTCAGCTCCACCACTTCGTTTAACCAGCCCGCGTCGAACAGCAATAAGGGCGGTTTGGCGTTCTGCGACTTCGACAACGACGGTGACTTCGACATCTTCTGGTCGGAAGCCGGCGCAAACCAGATCTGGGAGCAGACTGCACCAAATACCTGGGCTGCGACTGGAGAACCGCTAGCCTCGGCTCCAACCACGTTGTCACAAATCGACGGGGTAGCTTGCGGTGACGTCGACAACGACGGCGATGTCGACCTCTTCTTGTCCGGTAACGGCGATGACCACCTGTTCCTGAATAAGGGCGGCACGTGGGAACGTCGCAATATCGGAATCACTGGTGACCAAGATGGTGAGTCTGTGCTGATGCTCGACTACGACCGTTCTGGCTCGTTGGACGTGTTCATCAACCAGGACAACCAAACTCAGTTGTGGCGAAACCCACGGCAGGACAACCGCTATCTGATTCTGCGCGCGCTTGTGGACTTCAGCGGCACCACCCGCGACGCGATCGGCGCAACGTTCACCATTCGCGACGCGAACGGCGACATGTTGGGTGTGCGTGAGGTCAACGGTGGTAAAGGACACGGCTCGCAAGACCCTGCGTACGTCCACTACGGCCTGCCGTACGGTGCCGACGTGCCGTACAGCATTACCGTTCAATTCCCGCATGGACCGACGGTCGAGAAATGTATCGTACCGTCCTCCATCGGCGGCTATCAGCTGTTTGAGATCGCGGACACGGATACAAACGATACAACGGCGTGTACCCCTGGCTGGGAGGCGCTCATCGAACTGCCTGCTGCCGACCCCACCGCGAGCGAATTCTGCTACGACGACTACTGTGCTTACGGGCCATGTGATGGCATTCAATGCTCTTCGGAATCTGTGTGTTACGGAGGCAACTGCAAAGACGTTTGTAGCACCAACGCCGATTGCCCAGCCGGGGAAATCTGCGACGGCGGCAAGTGCGTGGATTCAGGTGACCCAGAATGTGATGGCGGCGACTACAAATGCCCTGTTGGCTGGGATTGCATCGCGGGCGAATGTTTCCCTCTCTGCAACGATGACACCGAATGCGATACCGGAAGCTTCTGTTATGACGGCATCTGCGTGGTCGATGACTGCTCATTCAAAAGCTGTGGCTCGGGGCAATCCTGCCATCACGGTGTTTGCTTCACGGACTGCGTCAATGATGCGGGCTGTGCGGCGGGCGAGAGCTGCTACGAAGGCCGATGTGCGGAAGACGGTTGCTTGGCTCTGACGGATACCTTTGAGTCGACCTATCACTGGGAAGGCGGAACACGCACCATCTTCGGACGTCAAAACTCGTCAGGTTGGTTCTGGCCTCGTCCGGGCGAGGTCGCAGGCCAGTCAGTGGCTCAGTGGGTGGACATGAATGGGGCGAGCTCCGATAACACCCAAGTCCCTGCGGCAGGGAAGGCCCGCGTGGCCCTCTATTACGAGTCCTCTTCGAACCGCTACTTCCTGTGGTTCAATCAGGGCGCGAAGGCAGGCTCAGGCGCTGCCATCGGTAACTATCGCATTCGATTGTCCGATGACACGGATAGCACGAACCCCGACGTGGTCCTCGCCGACAACGTCGAGGGTTATGATGTGCAACAGGAACAAGACGGTAATGGCTACCTCATCCACGCGCAGATTACGACGGGCGCCAATGAGACAGGCGGGTTCGTCGTTGGACCTCTGAACGTAAACCGAACCTGGACAGTTCGTATCGGCGCGACGTTCGCCGGCGACATCAACTCTTGGGAGTTCTGGGACCCAGCAAACCGTCATGTCGAACTTGATACCCGCGAGGAGATTACACTTAAGAGTGAAAACTACTCCCGCGATCCTGTCCTTGAACCCATTATCGGTCCGGACAGCCGCATGCCATGTGTAGATAGCGGCAACGCGCTGCTAGACGGCATCTGCCAGCGCGGTTTCGGTACGTGTAATCAGATCCGACGTCTGGACTGCACGCCAACAGTTAGTGCCTGGCAATTCGAGGTCTGCGACGGGCTTGATAACGACTGTGACGGCACCGTCGACGAGTTCGCTCAGGTCAACGCGGTGCAGTATCGTCAGCGTTCCGACCAAGAGTGGACCACCTGGCCAACGATCGACGAATTTGATGGTGTTCAGAACCGAATGAACTTCGTGCCACGTGGTGGCAACGACCTCCAAGGTAGCCCAAACCCACAGCGCGTCGACGGTAGTGGAACGATGCTGGCACAGGACTACTCGACATTGTTCCCACATCGCGACCTTCGTGACGGCAGCGTTTCGATGGCGATCGTGCATGGCGCTGCGACGCCTGCCTCGTCGCTAAATACTTGGGACGCCGAGATGCGAATTCAATGGCGTAACTCGAACGATACTGACGACGAGGCTTCCATGGCCTGGTTTGACGATCGGGACCAAGACAACGGGTCTTCCAACGATCGAATTCCTCGAGAGGTCGAGTATGACCGTGACTATGAGTACAAATACGACTGGAGGGTGGAACGTATCAGTGGTGACCGCGAGGCTGATGGCGCCGCATGGCGCTCGATGTGGACCGGTCACACCGACATGGAAGAGATGGAGATTCGCCTTGAATGGACCAAGGACGAAGACGACGAAGATGATGCGTTCAAATGGCGTACGTACATTCCACGTCGTGGCACCATCAATCTGGATAAGCGTTCAAACAAGGACTTCTATTGGCGCGTGAGCAACGTTCCATTGAGTGCAAGTGAATGTGTCACCGCCAATCCGGATCCATTCGTGCCAACGTGTTACTACAACCGTTATCAATGCGTCGGAGGCCAATTGGTCTGCCCGACATTCGGAACCAACTCGGTGTGTAACCAATGTGGTGACTCCGATGGCGACGGATTCGACGCCTACGACCCAGTCATCTGTACTTCCGGTCGCGACTGCAACGACAACCCTGCCGACCCCGCAGCACCGGTCACAAATCCGACGGCACCCGAAATCTGCGACGGCTTGGACAATGACTGCGATGATATTCCAGACGTCAAAGATGACGCTGCCTACATGGCGCTTTGGGGCGAGGCACGACCTGTTGGGTCGGCGACCTGCGATGCCGGAACGAAGTGCGGTCCTGAAGAGTGTAACTTCAACTTCACGTGTGTCTGTCCTGATGGACCGGAGGAATTCGGCATCTTTGACCCGTCCACAGACCAACCTTGTGCATGTGGTGAAGGTCTTTCCGAACCGAATCAGTCGATTGGCGAACCGTCGGCCACAGAGCCTGAACCAGTGAGCGAGCCAACCGGATTTGAAGAGCCTGATTCTGCGTGCTCCACAACCGGTGGCTCATCGGATACACCGTGGTTGTTGGTGTTGATGGGACTGATTGGATTGCGGGCGCGGCGGCGGCGCTAGGTTTTACTTGGTGAGACGGCCGTGGAGGCTTACTATCGCCCGAAAGAACACGAAGTTCCGACGGGAGAAAGGATGTCCACCAAGAGATTTCTTCAGGTTTTGTGCGCGATGGGGCTGATGGCCTCATCGCCCGCATTCGCCCAAGACGTAAACGTTCAAAACTTTGAACCTTCGTCCAGCCCATACTCAATTTGGTCCGTGGATCATGGTCGAACGCTTGGCCACCTCGACCCATATGCCGCGCTCATCCTCAACTACTCGAGCCGCCCGCTGGTCGAGAAGCTCCCCAACGACAACGAAGTCAATATCGTCGAGGCGCAACTTCCATTGCACTTCAACGCTGGCTTGGGCGTAACCGAATGGTTTGAGTTTGGAGTCGGATTCCCGCTCTATCTGGTCAACGAAGTTGAGTTCAACGGCGAGGACCGCGCGGGTGTGACCGTGGGAGACCTGGCATTGAAGGCCAAGGCGTCCTTTTTGAACGCCGAGGACTCCCCTATCGGCATCGGTACGTTGATCGACGTTCGGTTGCCAACTGGAGATGGCGAAGCATTTGTGGGCGCGGGCGGAGTCTCTGTGATTCCAAAGCTCTTGTTCGATGCCAAAATGAGCATCGTCACGGTTGCTGCAAATGTCGGCGTTCTGCTTCAAGGTTCTGAAGAATTGCAGAACGTCGAGGTCAGCAATGCCCTTCAGTGGGGCGTTGGTGCAGAAGTCGAGACCATTCGCGGCTTGCTGACGTTCTCCGGCGAGGTCTACGGCAAAAACGACTTCAGCGATTTTGCGGGTCGCAGCTCGGCTCCGATCGAAGGACTCCTGGGCGCAAAACTGCTGACATCTTCCGGATTCGCCATTGGCGCAGCTGCTGGTGGCGGCATGACGCCTGGAATCGGATCACCCGCATTCCGCACCATCCTCAGCTTGAGCTGGGCCGACCGTGATTCCGATTACGACGACGACGGAATTCCGAACAGCACAGACGGCTGCCCTCAGGACCGCGAAGACCAGGACGGATTCGAGGACGAAGACGGATGCCCAGAAACGGACAACGACGGCGACCAAATCGAAGACGACAAAGACAAATGTCCAAACGAAGCTGAAGACATCGACTCGTTCCAAGACGACGACGGTTGCCCCGATCCAGATGATGACGGTGACGGTATCGAAGACGGCCAAGACAAGTGCCAGCGCGAAGCTGAGGATTTGGATGGATTCCAAGATGAAGAC
Source organism: bacterium (assembly GCA_030427705.1). Classification (GTDB taxonomy): domain Bacteria; phylum Myxococcota_A; class Bradymonadia; order Bradymonadales; family Bradymonadaceae; genus JAUIBR01. The sequence goes on from JAUIBR010000013.1 coordinate 40,729, forward strand.
GGATGCCCAGACCTCGACAATGATGAAGACGGTATCGAGGACACGAAGGACCAATGCAAGAACGACGTTGAAGACTTCGATGGCTTCCAAGACGAAGACGGCTGCCCTGAAGAGGACAACGACCTCGACGGGCTCAAAGACGGCGAAGATCAATGTCCCAACGAACCTGGATTGAAATCGAATAATGGCTGCCCACCGAAGGAGAAGCTGGTGGAAGTCACGGCGAAGCAAATCAAGATTTCACAGAAGGTCTTCTTCGAAACGGGTGGCTCCAAGATTTCTGCCGACTCATTTAATCTTCTGGATCAGGTGGCGTTGGCCATGAAGACCAATCCGCAGGTGCAGTTGGTCGAGGTCGCCGGTCATACCGACGACGTGGGTAAGGACGACAAAAACCTCAAGCTTTCCGACGACCGCGCGAAATCTGTCGTGAAGTACCTCGTGGGTCAGGGCGTAGAGCCGGAGCGATTGAAGGCTGTTGGTTATGGCGAGACGAAACCGATTGATCCGCGTAAGTCCAAGCCTGCTCGCGCCCGCAATCGTCGGGTCGAATTCAACATTTTGACCCAAGCGAGCACTGTGAAGAAACCAACAGAGAGCCAGCAACCGCCACCACAATGAGCTATCGGTTCACGAACTGGGGTCGAAACTACACCAGTGATGCCACAGCGCTGCGCAAGCCTCGCTCAACGCGCGAGGTAATTGATATCGTCGGCCGAGCACGCGCAGACGGCACGGTGATTCGACCGGTTGGTGCCGGTCACAGCTGGTCGAGCTTGGTCTGCACAAACGGCATCATCCTTAGTTTGGACCATATGGACCGTGTGATCGAAGTCGATCACGAGCGGCACCGTGTCCGGCTGCAGGCCGGGAAGCGTCTGAAGCATATCAACGAAGAGCTCGCTGCGATGGGCTTGGGCCTGTCGAATCTTGGCTCGGTCTCCGAGCAGAGCATCGCTGGCGCAACTGCAACTGGAACCCACGGGACGGGAATCACGTTTGGCGTGATCGCGAGCGCAATTCGCTCGATGACACTCGTGAATGGAAAGGGTGAGGTCGTTCAGTTCAACGAAGACGACCCGAAGTTGAACGCAGCGAGGGTGGCGTTGGGTGCGCTTGGCATCGTGACCGAAATCGAGATGCAGGTTGAGCCTGCATTTAACCTGGAAGAGACGGTCTGGAAGCTGCCCTTTGATGAGGCGTTGCGGCAGATGCCGGAGCTCTTAGACCAGCACGAACACATCAAATTTTGGTGGATGCCACACACGGATTTCGTCGCGTGTTATGCGATGAATCGGACTGACAAGCCGGCGAACCCGCCGTCACGCGTCACCGAGTTTGTCGAAGGATTTCTCAACGACTACGTGTTCGAAGGCATCCTGGCCGCAGGTCGAACCGCGCCAGGAATCATACCGCCAATGAACGCATTGGTCGCTGACTCGTACTTCAAAGAAGGCACGCGAGTCGATCGGTCAGACCGAGTGTTCAACCTGCCGATGCCGCCAATTCATCTCGAAGAGGAGTACGGCATTCCCGCTGAGTATGCGTCCGAAATGCTGTCGCGTGTTCGAAACATGGTGATTCGGGAAAACCTGAAGGTATCGTTCATTCAGGAGATTCGATTCGTCGAAGCCGACGAAATTTGGTTGAGCAACGCCTTTGGGCGAAGAAGCTGCCAGTTCGGTGCATATATGGCGGACGGTCCGGGAAGTGATGTGTTCTTCCGCGAAGTCGCCCGCATCGCCGCTGACTACGACGGCCGCCCCCACTGGGGCAAGGACTTCCGTCACACCCGCGACGAACTCGCCGCACTCTATCCGAAGTACGAGGACTTCGAGAAATTGAGGCGTGAGATGGACCCAGACGGGGTGTTTGCGAATTCTTTGATCTCGAGGTCTTTCGGCTAGAGACGCTGAGGCATTGAGGCGCGGGGCTGAGACGGGGAGCTCTCTTACGAGTCGCTGTGGCGCGGAGGCGCGGAGGGTTTCTTCTTGGAATCTGCAGCACGCACGCCACGAATGGGCGAAATCACGGACAATCCTAAAAGGAACCCTCCGAGTCTCCGAGCCTTAGTGTCTCTCTGGAGAGCCTCCGTGTCTCCTCTGCCTCCCTAAACCCCGTGTCTCCATCCTTTCGGGAATGCTGACAATTTGGTAGGTGTTCTGCGAATTGACTGAATCTGCGATTTCGCTAGATTCGGTAGAGACGGTTGAGAAAGAGGTAACCGATGATTTCGATCAGTGAAACAGCGGCCGAGCAGGCTCTCAAGATCATGAAGGAAAACGACCTCGATGCTGCTGCATCAGGCATTCGACTTGGCGTGAAGTCGGGCGGTTGCTCCGGGTTGACGTATGTTCTGGACATTGTCGAAGCTCCAGAGGCCAATGATCGTGTCTTCACTCTCAATGGCGTTCGCATGTTCTGCGACCCAAAGAGCTACCTCTACCTCAACGGAACAGAAGTCGACTACGAGTCGAGCATGACGGGTGGCGGATTCAAGTTTGTGAATCCAAATGCCAAGCGCTCCTGCGGATGCGGCACTAGCTTCGCGGTCTAATGCGCCTTTTAGCATTACTCTTTCTCGTTCTTTTGGGGCTTGGTTGCGGCGATGACGACTCGCTATCCAACGGGGTTGTTCCAACCGGTCCGCCGCTGAACAACGTTGACCCTGAGGTGCTGTGGACCGATTTCGGAACGCGCGGGAGCGTCGACGGCTCGTCCAAATCGCCCGACGGCTTTGCTAAATGTGGCCTGGGCGATATCCGCACCGACGATCTCGGCACCATGACCAGCACCGAGGTTCCTGACGGGACCTGGAACGCGCTTGTTCCGGACGAACCTGCTCGCTGCGGCGACGATTTCGAAACGACCATCTGGCGTCTGATGAACTGTGAGCGAATCACATTGAACACAGCGCCCGTGGCATGTGACCAGCGCCTCGTCTGGTTGGGACGTCAACATTCACAAGACATGATTGACCGCGACTATTTCGACCACGTCAGCCCTGAAGGGGAAACGCCGTTTCAGCGCATGGATGAACGAGGAATTCAGTGGCGAGGGGCCGGTGAGAACATCGCGTTGAACCCGACGGCCGACGGGGCCCACCTAAGCTGGATGGATTCGAGCGGCCACCGCTCAAACATCTTAGGCAACTACACGCACGCGTCCTGCGGCGGTATCGAGAATCTCTACACGACGGCGTTCTACCGTTAGCCCAGATCTGTGGCTTTGCTGCCTCGATCTGTGCCATCTCGTCACTCACCAAAATAGAAATACCTACATGTAGGATACATTCGCACACTGGCATAGATCGTGCGTTACAGAAGTCTGCCACGTGACTTAAGGACTTTTGACCATGATTAAGCGGCTTTCACGACGACGATTTCTTCAGGGCCTCGGTGCCACTGGAGTCGCGCTTCCCCTCTTGCCATCGCTGGCTCACGCCCAAGCGCAAGGCAACTACCCGAAGCGTTTCATCGCGTTCTATTCGGCGAACGGGACCGTTCCGGCGCGATGGATTCCAACGGGGACTGAGGACAATTGGCAACTAAGTGAGGTCCTTCAGCCATTGGCTCCGCATAAAGAACAGCTGATCGTGGCCGAGGGTGTGGACATGACGGTCACGCGTCAGGGCCCTGGAGCCGCGCATCAACGCGGTATGGGCGCACTTCTGACTGGCCACAGCCTCAATGAAGGTAGTTTTTCGGGCGGCAATGGCGACGTGTTTAGCGGCTGGGCCGGCGGCATTTCCGTCGATCAACATATCGCCAACGCACTTGAGGGTGAGACCCCGTTCCACTCGCTACAGTTGGGCGTACGCGCTGTTGGCGGTAACAACCGCCAGACAATGACCTTCGCTGGAAGCGACCAACCCATCCTTCCAGATAACGACCCATACAACGTGTTTAACCGCATGTTTGCTGACCTTGACGCGGATCCGCAGGGGCTTGCACAGCTTCGAGCGCAGCGCCTGAGTGTTCTGGATTTCGTCAAAGAGGACTTCAATAAGGTCAACAACAAGATTGCTGCTGCGGACCGCCAGCGGCTTGAAGCGCACTTGGAGAACATCCGCCGTATCGAACAGCGGCTCTCGTCTGACCAAGACGTGGTGGTCTGTGAAACGCCACAACTTGGAAACCCGATCAACGTGGACGCGAACGACAACGTTCCTGAGCTCATCAAGCTGCAGATCGACTTGATGGTTCAAGCGATGGCGTGCGACCTGACCCGCGTCGGCACAATTCAGTTATCTCGTGCGACCAGCGGCTTGCGCTACTCGTGGCTAGGACACTCCGAGAGCCACCACGAACTTTCGCACGAAGGCGATAACAACATGACGGCGCAAGACAAGCTGGTTGCGCTAAACCAGTGGGTTGCCGAACAGTTCGCCTACCTGCTTCAGAAGATGAAGGAGATTCCAGAAGGCGATGGCACGATGTTGGACAACACGATCATCTTCTGGGGCAATTCGTTGGGCAAAGGAAACTCACACACCCGCAACAACATCCCGGTTGTGCTTGCGGGCGGTGCAGGTGGCTACTTCCGCACGAACCGCTTCCTGGAGTACGGCGACGACCCCCATAACAATATGTTGGTGTCGTTCTGCAACGCGATGGGACTAGAAGACACGTCGTTTGGCGACCCGCAACACTGCACGGGACCGCTAGCAAACTTGCGTGGCTAGGTTCTTGGTTTTTAGTTCTTGGTTCTTGGTTCTTGGTTCCGATGACCATCGCCTAAAAACCAAAAACTAAATGACCTAAAACCTACACATCCAGCTCTTCCAAAAGCTCGGCGTTTTCCATGATCAGGTCGAAGCGCACGGACGCGTCTTTGCCCATCAGCTTATTGATGATGTCGTCGGTGGGATCGTAGACCTTTGGCTCTTCCTCGTCGCCGAGGTGCTCTACGTCGGCGAGCGTGACCTTCAGGAGACGACGATTCTGCTTATCTAGCGTCGTTTCCTTCAACGTATTCGCCATCATCTCGCCCAAACCCTTGAAGCGCTGCACGCTGAGCTTCTTCTTGGACTTCTTTTTGTCCAAGCGCTTGATGATCTTCTCGCGCTCTTTGTCGTCGAGCGCCCAGTGCGTCTCGTTACCCCAGTCGATGCGATAGAGAGGTGGTTGCGCAATGTACAGGCGACCGTCGTCGATTAGCCCACGCATGTAGCGATAGAAGTAGGTGAGCATGAGCGTCGCAATGTGATGCCCGTCGGAATCGGCGTCCATCAGCAAGATGACTTTGCCATATCGCAGCTTCGAGCCATCGTAGTTGCCACCGACTCCGCAACCCAAGGCGTCCGCAATATCGCGTAGCTCCTTATTGCTTGTGATCTTCTCGATGCTCGCTTGCTCGGCGTTCAGGACCTTGCCCCGCAGTGGCAAGATTGCCTGCGTTTTACGGTCGCGTCCTTGCTTCGCATTTCCGCCGGCGGAGTCACCCTCGACGATGAACAACTCGCTCTCGTCCGGGTCGGTGCTGGAACAATCTGCCAGTTTTCCTGGCAGGTTCAGTCGGTGACTCACCGCGCGTTTCCGCGAGACCTTTTGCGTGGCGCTCCGTGAGGCCAAGCGGGCCTTTGCGGATGCGACGATACGGGTCGCGATCGCCTGACCGGTCGTCGAGTTGTTGTGGAGATACTGTTCCAAGTCGCGTCGAATGACGGCGGATACAACACCTTTCACAGGCGGGTTGTTCAACTTGGCTTTCGTCTGACCTTGGAACTGCGGGTCTTGCATGAAGATGCTGACCACAGCTTTGACGCCCTCACGAATATCGTCGCCGATGATGTTCAAGCTCTTCGGCACGACATCATGGGCCTCGAAGAAGTTACGAAGCGCCTTCACCAGGCCGTCTTTGAAGCCTTGTTCGTGCGTTCCGCCGTGCGTCGTTGGAATGCCGTTCACAAACGTGCGGAGGTCTTCCGTCGTATCTTCGGTCCACTGCAGCGCGATCTGCACCTTCGTGATGCCATGCTCACAGTCTTCTTCATTGAAGGTCAGGACGTCTGTGTGAATCGGCGCTTGCTTGCTCTCGCGCTGAATCTTGCCCAGGAAGTCCGCGACGCCGCCTTCATTCTTGTACTCGTGACGACCCAGTCCTTCTGGTGTCTCGTCTTTGAAGACAATGCGCAGCCCAGGATTGAGATAGGTCGTAATCTCCAATCGCTCGGCGATCATCTCGGTGTCGAAATGCGTATCTTCGAAGATTTCAGAGTCGGGACGGAAGAAGATCTCGGTGCCGGCACCGCGCGCGTCGCCTACTTTTTGGACATCCGCTTCGGGAATTCCGCGTGAATAGACCTGACGGTAGGTGGAGCCCTCACGCTTGATCGTCGCGATCATCTCTTCGCTGAGCGCGTTCACAACCGAGCTACCGACCCCGTGCAAACCGCCGGACGTCGTGTAGTTGGAGTTATTGAACTTACCACCCGCGTGCAGCGTGGTGAGGATGACTTCGAGAGCGCTGCGATTTTCGACCGGATGAATGTCAACCGGGATGCCGCGGCCGTTATCGACCACCGTCGCCGAAGACCCGTCCTCATGGATCGTAACTTCGATCGTCGTCGCGAATCCGTTCATTGCCTCATCGACAGAGTTATCGACGATCTCCCACAGCAAATGGTGAAGTCCGGCCTTACCCGTACCCCCGATATACATACCGGGACGTTTCCTGACCGGTTCCAACCCCTTTAATACTGCGATATCCGCTGCGCTGTAGCTTGTGTCGACAGCCATCTTCGACTCCCTGTCCTGCGGTCCGGCTCCATGCCCCGCGATTGACGATAAAACCTAGCATTTTCGAAGCGACGCCGCTAGCGCCACGGCGCGCCTGCGGCTCGCGTTACAGCTCAGCTGCGCTTCGCGTTACAGCTCAGCTGCGCTTCGCGTTACAGCTCGCCCTCCGGGCTTCGCGTTTCAGCTCGGCTTCGCCTCACGTTACAGCTTCGCGTTTCAATTGATCACTTGCCCCAAAATACTGTCACATACACTTCGCCCAGTCTTTGCGGCCTCTTCTCGGACCAGACCAAGAACCAAAAACCCAAAACCAAGAACTATCTTACAGTTTTATTTGACACTGTCACAAACGGTGTTACATTCACTGTCATGATGGATACAGAAACCCAAAACTTGATGGACATCGACGAACTCGCAGCGGAAGCCGCGACGTTGGTTTCCGATTTGGATCAGGCGAGCGGACGCGTCAGTGAGACACCGTCAATTCGCACGATTCGGTATTACAACCAGCATGGATTGCTGGACCCACCCACCAAGTTTCGGGGTCGAAAGGCGTTTTACGGTCAGAAGCATGTCCTGCAGATCGTTGCAATCAAGCGGCTGCAGGCGCGCGGCCTTTCACTGTCTGAAATCCAGGCGATGTTGCTCGGCGTGTCGGAAGAACGTCTCAAGCAGCTCGCCGAAGTCGAAAAGAAAGAGAGCGATGATTTCTGGCGTCGGCGTCCAGCCGATGTTGCTGCAAAGGAACAAGAGGAGGTCCAGCAGCCGCGCGCACGTGCGCCGCAGCCGATGCAGCAAGAGCTAGATTTTTCGCCAATTTCTGGAGTCCGTTTGGACGAAAACACCGTTTTGATGATCGAGAATCTGCAGCGTGAGGTTCACGCTGATGATGTCGATGCGATTCGAGTTGCGGCTGCACCGCTGATGAAGCTTCTGCGCGCTCGTTATCTCGTACGTTGAACAGGCCATTTAGGCCGCTAGCATGAGGGACGCCCTATGAGCACACTACCACTAATGACCCAAGCCGAATGCGACCACTGCGAGATCATCGCGGATGAGTCGGGATTTGGCGCCATGCAGACCGATGCAGGCAACCTTCCGCTGAAAGCGCTGGAGGTCGACGCCCGTATCGTCGGGTTGGTTGCAACGACCACCGTTCGGCAGACGTACGTGAACACGCACGAGCGGCCGCTGGAAGCGACGTATATCTTCCCGCTGCCACACCGCGGCGCGGTCACCGATTTCAAAATGGTGGTTGATGACCGTGTCATCGACGGCGTTCTGAAAGAGCGTGGCGAAGCACGTCGCGAGTATCGGCAGGCCATCGAACAAGGACACCGTGCGTCCATCGTCGAAGAGGACCGCCCAGACGTCTTCAACATGCGCGTCGGCAACATCGCTCCAGGCGAAGAAGCCACGATCGAGCTGACGATCTTGGTTCCGCTCATTTACGTGCAAGGCGAAGCGACGTTCCGCTTCCCACTGGTTGTCGCCCCTCGCTACATCCCAGGAAGCCCATTGGACGGGCCTTCCGTGGGTGCTGGCGTCGCGCCTGATACGGACGCGGTGCCGGACGCATCGCGTATCTCGCCACCTGTGCTCTTGCCTGGGTTCCCTAACCCAGTCGCACTGTCGATCAAGGCGTCGATCGACAAGCGTAAGTTTGAGATTGGGGATGTGAAGTCCAGCCTTCATGCGGTGAAATCGACCGAGAACAGCGACCGAATCGATATCGTTATCGAGCCTGGTGAACGGCTCAATCGCGACTTCATTCTTCGGTTTGGTGTGGCTCAAGACCAAATTTCGACGAATCTCGTCACGGTCCCAGACGACGAAGGAAAGGAAGGCACGTTTGTGCTCACGGTCATCCCGCCGAAGCCGGCAGACGATCGTCGTCACCGCGACGTGGTGTTCGTGCTGGACCGCTCGGGCTCGATGAGTGGCTGGAAGATGGTCGCCGCTCGACGCGCGGTGGGTCGAATGATCGACTCGTTGGGGAGCGAAGACCGCTTTCAAGTACTCGCCTTCGACGATCGCATCGAAATGTGCCCGCTTGGTGGTGAACTGCTGGAGGCTTCGAACCGCAATCGATACCGAACTATCGAGTGGATTTCGAAGATCGACGCGCGTGGTGGGACCGAGATTGCTGACCCGCTTTTGGATGCCATCAATATGGTCAACGGCAAGTACCAGGACCGCGACCGCTTTGTGGTCCTGATTACGGATGGCCAGGTCGGGAATGAACGTCAAATCCTGCAGCACGTTGGCCAAGCTTTGAAGGGCAACACGCGCATCTTCACCGTCGGAATCGATGAGGGAGTTAACGCCGCGTTCCTTGAAGGACTCGCGGATGCAGGGTCCGGCCGCTGCGAATTGGTCGAGTCGGAAGACCGTTTGGACGATGTTATGCATCGTCTGCACGAGACCATCGACACGCCTGTCGTCACCGAGCTCAGCCTGTCCATGGACGGGGCAACGCTCATTAACTCGACGATCACCCCACGGCGCGCAACGGCGCTCTTTGGCGATTCGCCACTGGTGTTGGCTGGCCGATACTCAGGTTCGGCCGAAAACACCATCCGCCTGTCTGGCGCGTTCTCCGATGGGTCACTGTTCTCTACCGACGTCGAGTCGGCGAAAACCGATGACCACCGCATCGCGGCGGTATGGGCTCGTGCGCAGATTCGTTCGCTCGAGGATGAGTTCGATGTGGCTCAATACAATCAAGACAAGCGGCAGTCCTTGGAGACTAAGATCGTCGCGACCAGCCTGAAGTTTGGTGTGTTGTGCCGCTTCACGTCTTATGTCGCGGTCGACCGAGAGCATAAGATCGACCAGAAAGACCCACTGCATGAGGTGGTTCAGCCGGTCGAAGCCCCCGAAGGTTGGGATATGCTCGCGCAGCGTTCGATGGCAGCACCGATGGCACCACCACCTGGCGCGCCTGCGCCGATGGCGATGGCACCTCGGATGTCCGCGCCTTCGCCGAAGCAGGCGAAGAAGAAGGGTATCGTCAGCCAAGCGTTCAGCGCCGTCGACAAATTCGCATTTGGCAGCGGTGGGGCCGCTGATTTCGACGACGAAATCATGGAAGAAGCGCCAATGGAGATGGAGATGTCGGCAGACTTTGCGTCCGACGAGTGGGATGACATCGGGGACACCGGCCAGAACAGCGTCGATGTCAATGCTGTCCTCTCAACGTCGCTTCAAGTTGAGAAGCTCGAAGAGCGCAAAGAACAAGCTGTCGGTCGTGTTAGCGTGCCAACCCCGGTTGGACGACGTCGCGACCAAGCGCTGTCCAAGACGATGACGCGTGCGGGAGTCGCCAAAGGCAACTTCCACCACATGTCACCAGAGGGCATTGCAGGCAAGCCGCTGACCCCAGCACATGACGTCTTCGTCCTTGCCCTGATTCTCATCGAGCTTCTGCTTGGTAAGAAGCTGTGGAAGGCGAAATCGGATGTCGGATTGATGAGTGAAATCCTCGATTGGGATGCGTCCAAATTGGATGCTCTCCAGGATGAGCTCGGCGACCTGTTCGAACCGCTGAAGGCAGCTTTGGCAGCGAGCCCTGAGGACCGTCCTCAGTCCGCCGCTGAGTTCGTCGACAGCCTTGGAATCGATGCGACGGACGTGGACTTCACGACGCTCGTTGCTGCGACCCCGAACACGGGCGAGGCGTTTGGACCGTTCCAGAAACATGGACACTTGATGTCGGGTTCGCAGTTCGAAATCTGGTCAGCGTCGCTGAATGGCGAGCCTGCCGTGGTGCGAATCGCCTACCCTGTGACAAGCACAGATGCATCGTTCACCGACGTGTTCTTTGCGGAGTCCAGTGTCGAGGCGCCATACGTGCTGAAGCTGGCTGGAACCGGCGAAGATGACAGCTGCGCATGGGTTGCGTTCCAAGGTGAAGCGGTCGCAAGTCTGCATCACCTGCGAGGTACCGCTCGGTCTGACCAAGGGCTGCCGAAGACCTACGCGCTAGAGGCCATAAGGCAGGTTGCACAGGCTTTGGACCTGGTTCACCGAAGCGGTGAATACTATGGGTTGGACCCCGTGGACGAGTTCGTGGTGCTGGCTGATGGCACGTTGGCAGCAGTCGGTTTGGGTGACCTGCCGCAGGTCCCCGCGACGTCTGCTCCTCAAGAGAAGGGCCTCTTGGACCGGCTCGCCTTCTGGAAGTAATCGTCATATTTTCGTGACACAGACGGCACCATTTCGCTAAACTGGGAAGGTTCAACTCCACACAACCCAGTGACTCGATGGCGAAAGCAGTACTCTTAGCCATATTGATCGCTGGGGCGCTCTCATGCGCCCCAGAGGTCGCCCCTGCTCCGGTAAACCCCGAGATTGCAGCCCGAGCTGCATTCGACGGAAAGGCCATCGTCCTGACCGGGTTCGTGCTCGATTCCACCGGACAGCCCTTCGAAGGCGCCACCGTCCTCATCCAAGACCAAGAAGCAGTCACCGATGCCTCGGGACGCTATGTCATCCGAGGCCTGCAACGGGTCACGTCGCTGATGGAAGTGGATGCTCAAGGCCACTATCGAGAGTCGCGGACGGTCAATCTCCATACGCCTTCCGACATCAACGAAACCACGACAACGGACATCCGAATCACGCCCCGCGCGCCCGGTGAGTCCCGATTCTTCTTTGGTGGAGACGTCTCGATGGGGCGTCGCTATTTTTCCCAAGACCCACAGGTCGACGTACTCCCACCGGACGATCCGGAGACCTTGATTCTGCCTTCGATGGCTGATTCTTCGTCGCGTGAAGTACTAGCTTCCATCAAACCCATTATCGAAGCCGCAGACTTTGCGTCCATCAATCTGGAGACTGTCGTCACCAACACCCCGAACACTCCGTTCGAGGGTAAGAAGTACGTGTTCTATACCCTACCCGGCTCGCTCGATGCGCTGAAATGGGCGGGCGTCGACTACATGGCTATCGGCAACAACCATCTGTACGACTACCTGGATGAAGGGGTGACCGAGACTCGGGACAACTTGAGCATGCGCCAGATTCCGTTTAGCGGAGCTGGCCGTTCACCTGTTGAAGCGTTTCTCCCGCACCGCGAGACCATCGCTGGAGAGAACTACGCGATGATCTCCGCGTGCACGTTGACCGGCACACAGTACGACACGTCTCTGGTCGCCGAGATTGGAAAGGCGGGGGTTGCAAACGCGTGGGACGACGAACGACTGGCCGGTGCGATACAACGCGCGGTCGAGGCCGGTCGCCATCCCATCGTGAATCTGCATACCGGCTCGGAGTACTCTGAAAGCCCTTCTGAAGCCGCGCATGAGCGTATGCTCTTCGCGGCCCAAAGCGGTGCCACCGCGGTTATCGCTCACCACCCGCACGTGGCCCAGGGTTTTGAATTCTATAACGACACGCTGATCGCACACTCGTTGGGCAACCTGGTCTTCGACCAAAAACGCCACGAGACGGTCCTGGGGCTTGGCATCTACGTCGACATGCGCGCCGGCAAACCCGTCCGCGTTCAAGGTGTGCCCGTCTACATCGAGGATTACGTTCCGCGGCCTGTGATTGGATCCGTCAGCGACGTGTTTCTTCGCCGCATTGCCGAGACGTCGGCCAACTTCGGCACGACGGTGGGCATCGAAGGTGGGCGGGCGTTCGTGGCGACCGAAGAAACCGAGATCGTTCAGAATTCACGCGAGGTTTCGATTCGCCTCAATATCGACGAATCCGGTGTCGGCTATATCGATCTTCGGCAGTTTGGCGAGTCCGACGAGAGCGTGACGAGCCTTCGCGCGATGGGGCTTCAGGGCGAACTCGGCCGAGATATCCTGACATTTGGTGACATGGAAGATGTCGATGCGGACAGCGATGAATCTGAAAATCAGCGTTGGTTCTTCAACGGAACTTCCACCGGCCCATGCCTGCACGACACCAATCGCGGTACGTTAGCGATGTGCTCGTGGCTGGAGGCAGACGATCGACAATCGACAATGTCGTTCCGAAACCGCGTCCGCGTGGTCGGCAATGACCTCGACAAGCCGAATAAAGACATGACGTTTGTCGGGTACTTTAGCGGCCAGAACGCAGGCACGGTCACAGTGAGTTCGCAGTATTATGCGTCGATGGGGGATCGAGAATACAACCGTCAGCGTCTGTTCAGCGAGGACTTCAAGGGTACCAAGCGATGGGCCCCGATCTGGAAAGACCTGGACATCCCTGAGGACGACCCAAACAACCCGGAAAGCCGCACAGATAATGCCCGGGCAATGCGACTCTTCATCGACCACTCTCCGCCGTTGGAAGGCGCCGCGCTATTCCGCATGGACGACCTGGCGTTGGTCACCTGGATGCCGCACACCGGGTTCATCGACAAGTTTGAGATTGAGCATCACCACCCCCACGATTTCGTCCGGCTGCGTGGCGAACCAGGCTCATCGCACGTGGTGAAAGTTACGCTTTCCCGGTTCGTTCAGCGCTAGCCAATATGTTGCCAATCAGGGACGTTCACCTTACGTTTTTCCCATGAAAGACGTTTGGCCTCATCTTGCTGTCCTGCTGGTCGCCAGCCTGTTGCTGTATGCACAGGTGTTGGGGTTTGGATTTCTGAACTTTGACGATGACATCTACTTATTCAACGACCTTGTACACCAATGGACACAGCAGCCGTGGTCTGACCGGCTGCTAACTCCCCTACTTGGCTACCCACTTGCCGTCCCAGTGGCTTTGTATGCAGCCGCGGTAGAGTTGTTCAGCTACCACGCCGCCGGTCTTCATGCCTTGAATTGGCTTTTTCACGTGGCCAATGTTGGCTTGTTGTGGGGAGTCTTGCGGAACCTAACCAAGAACCCCTGGGCCGCTACCATGGGTGCTGCTGCATGGGCGTTTCATCCCGCGTTGGCCGAATCCGTAAGTTGGATCGCGAGCCTCAAAGAAGTTTGTTTGGTGTTCGGCTGTTTGCTGAGTGTGTTTGCATTCGAACGTTACCGAGCAACGTCAAAACACCATTGGATTGGTGTAGCTGCCTTTGGGGTTTTGTGGGCTGTGTTCTCCAAACCAACTGGTATCGCTCTAGGTCCGATCCTGATCGTCATCGGATTTGTCGTCCACCGAGAGGATACAAAGAAATTCCTAAAGGTAGTGACCTTCGGCGGTGTATGCGCCTTGGCTGCAGCAACAATATTAGCCGTGATCGCCTACTCCAGTCACGATGCATACGGTGGCCAATCTTCCGGCTTCAGCCTCGACCGAATCATCGCCGCAGCTGCGATACAGATTCAAAACTATGTTGTGCCTTTGAACTTCAGCCCCATCTACCCCTACGAGGGCGTCCCGTTTGAAGCTTGGATCTTTGTACCCGGCATCACACTCATTCTGCTTGGACTTGCGTATCAATTTCGGACGACCGCGCCGCTGGTTACTGCAGGGATTTTGTGGCTGTTCATCGCATACGCCCCAACATCCAACCTGATCGTTCTCGGAAGATTTACCACAACCTCCTACGCCTACTTTCCAACGGTTGGTGTAGCGTTGGTGGTCGCTGGAATCATTGATCGGTACTACGAAGGACGACCTGAGCAGAAACTCTTGATACCATTCATTGTGATGTGTCTGCTGGGCAGCACACTGTCATTCTTGGAATCCTCTACCTGGCGTGACGCCACTATCTTGTGGGCAAATGCCGTGGATCGAAGACCGGACAATCACTTCGCTCAACTAAAATTGGGGCAGGCGCTGTACGACCACGGTGAGTACAAACTTGCGATCGAGACATTCGAAAAGATACCACCAAAACTCTACGGCCCTGTCGTCGCATTCCCTAGTCGCTGGGGGCTTGCCCATTGTCGATTAGGCCAAAAGAAGCTCTGTGCACAGTTGCTTGTTTCCGCCACTCTCTCGGCCGAACGTGCGGAGACCGGGATAGCAAAACGCGTTGCGAACAACGCTTTGCTACACCTGGCACAAGCATATCGTGAGTTTGAACTCGACGAATCCCTTCTGCCTCCAAAGCTGCGCCAACCGGTGAAAGACTCGGTTGAGATTCGTTTGCCATAACTTGCTTCCCGTGCCGATGGCGCCGAAGCAGCCGTCGAACACTGCAGAGCTCACCAAACACTTTGTTGCCAATCAAAGGTGTTCCGCCTACGTTTCTGGCATGAAAGACACATGGCCACATCTCGCAGTCTTACTGCTCGCGAGCCTGTTGCTCTACGCGCAAGTTCTGGGGTTTGGGTTTCTCAACTTCGATGATGATGTGTACCTCTACAACACCATCGTGGACCAATGGACTCAGCAGCCATGGTCTGACCGGCTTCTCACTCCTTATCTGGGCTATCCGCTAGCCGTTCCAGTCGCACTTTATGCAGCCTTGAAGGAGGTTGTTGGTTTGCACGCACCAAGTTTTCACGCGCTGAACTTGATAATGCATGGGGCCAATGCCGGGCTGCTGTGGGGAATTCTACGAAGTCTTACAAAGAACCCCTGGGCGGCAACACTCGGTGCTGCTGCATGGGCATTTCACCCAGCTTTGGCCGAATCGGTGAGTTGGATTACGAGTCTGAAAGAGGTCTCGGTGACCTTCGGGTGCCTACTTTGCATCTTCGCATTTGAACGATATCGATTGTCCAGTAGGAAAGGCTGGCTTGGCCTCGCGCTGCTTGCCGCCGTGTGGGCAATCTTCTCGAAGCCGACAGGTATTGTGTTGGGACCCGTACTGATCGTGATCGCGGTCGTACTACACAGAAACGAGACAAAACAATTCTTCCGATCCATGCTTTCTGGTGGCGCAGCTACGTTGTTCCTGGCGGCGGGATTGGCAGTGGTCGCATACACGAGCCATTTGGAACACGAGGGACAAGGCGCGGGATTCAGCCTGGATAGGGTCATCGCCGCTGCTGCGATTCAGATTCAAAACTACGTGGTGCCCCTTAACTTCAACCCAGTTTATTTCTTCGATGGGGTGCCGACAGAGGCTTGGTTTTTCGTGCCTGGAGTTACGTTGATTTTAGCCGGAACTGCTTACCACTTCCGCTCGACGATCCCGCTCATCGCAGTGGGTGTTCTGTGGCTGCTGATCACGTACGCACCCACCTCGAACCTGGTTTTTCTCGGCCGATTTACAGCAGTTTCGTATGCCTATCTTCCCACAGTCGGTGCTGCCTTTGCCGTCGCTGGCATTATTGATGCGAACTACGATTCCCGTCCAAATCGAGCGCTGTTGCTGCCCTTCATCTTGGCATGTCTGGTCGGTTCCTGGCTCGCCTTCAAAGAATCCAGGAACTGGAGCGAATCTGCCGTTTTGTGGTCCACAGAAGTTAACAAACGACCCAACAATCACTTTGCGCGATTGAAACTCGGACAAGGTCTGTATGCACAAGGCGAGTACGAAGCAGCCATCCACGAATTCAATAAGATCCCACCTGAACTGTTAGGGCGGAATTTGAACTTCCCGGTTCGTTGGGGACTTTCCTATTGTCGTTTGGGAGACAAGCAACGCTGTGCTCACTTATTGATTGCGGCGACCAAATCAGCCCATGCCTACGCCTCGAGCGGCATCGGGAAACGAGGCGCGATGTACACCACGATGGTCCTTGGTCAGGCCTACCGCGAGTTCGATTTGGATCCGACCCTTTTGCCTCCCGGGCTACGCGGGTCGCTGAAGGACGCTATGGTGATCACACTCCCCTGACTTGAGAGATGCCAGAGCTTTCATCCCATGCCGTTGGAGCCCCTGCTCAAACGGGTTCGAGTTTTCCGTGCGTTAAATGTCAATTCGCCGCATAATCGCTGGACCACCTAATCGATCTACAGAGGAAGTTGAATGCGCAAGGCAGGTATTATTGCATGTTTAGCCGTCGGTCTTTTCGCTGCGTGTAGCGGCACCGATGGTCAGAACGGAACGGATGGAACGAGAGGCACAGACGGTTCCGGTTGCACGGTCGTCTCAAACGACGACGGCAGCGCAACCATCTCTTGTGACGACGGAACTGAAGCAACGGTCCAACCTCAAGCTGGGGACGCCGGCACGGATGGCGCGAGCTGCTCGGTCCTGGACAACGGCGATGGAACCAAGACCATCTCGTGTGAAGACGGAACTACGGCCACCGTCGCCGACGGAACCGATGGCAACGATGGCGCACAAGGACCGCAGGGTGACACAGGTCCGCAAGGCCCTGCTGGTGACGATGGCTCAAGCTGCACTGTGACAGACAACGGCAACGGCACATCGACGGTCTCATGCGATGACGGCACCTCGACGACGATCTCGGACGGAACCTCGTGCTCAGCGGCCGACAACGGAAATGGCACCGTTACCGTTTCGTGTACCGATGGCACCTCCGCCACGATCTCAGATGGTGCAGACGGCGCAGACGGCGCTCCCGGCACACCTGGTGCGCCAGGTGCCGATGGCGACAGCTGTTCGGTTCAGGACAATGGAAATGGGACCTCGACCATCAGCTGCACCGACGGAACGTCTGCGACGATCGCAGATGGGGCAAATGGATCTGATGGCGCCCCAGGGACGCCTGGAACGCCAGGAGCTCCCGGTTCGGATGGCACCAGTTGTACGGTCAGCGTAGCAGGCAACTTCATCACCATTTCATGCACCGATGGAACGTCGTCCACCTTCTCGGGCTGTAGCGTTGGGAACACAATCTGTCGGGGTGACAACGTCGTCTTGTGCGGTGCCGACGGCACTGAGACACACCAAGAAACCTGCTCGTCGTGTGACGTGAACACTGGCGCGTGCTCGACCACGCAGAACGAAATCCGATTGGTAGGCACAACTTCCGGCTCAGGACGTTTGGAAGTCTACAACGCTGGTCAATGGGGCACGGTCTGTGACGATGGTTGGGATGCGCTCAACACGACTGTGGCCTGCGGCCAGCTTGGCTTTGCCTCTGGCGTGGAGTTCGACGCAACTGGCGGCGTGGATCCGATTTGGATGGACAACGTTGCGTGCGTCGGAACTGAATCAACGTTGGCAAGTTGCCCATTCGGCGGATTCGGAAATCACAACTGCATCCATTTCGAGGACGTCGGTCTGACCTGTTCGCCCTAATCCAGATTCTGCCACCACGCCTTGAACTGCGAGGCGTTGTACACCACCGGAGCTGGCGGCAAGGACTGTAAGAAGTACTGGCCGTAGCTCCGGGTGGCGATCCTGGAATCCAAGATTGCGACCGCGCCAACATCCGTCTTCGAACGGATAAGGCGACCAAATCCTTGCTTCAAGGTGAGTGCTGCGAGCGGCATCGAGAACTCTCGAAACGAATCCCCACCGCGTTCGTCTAGTAGACGCAATCGCGCTGCGGTCAGCGGGTCCGACGGATTGGCAAACGGCAGTTTGTCGATAATGACAAGACTCAGCGATTCCCCCTCAACATCGACGCCCTCCCAAAACGATGCCGTCGCGAAGAGCACCGAGTGTGTGTTTTTCCGGAACGACTTCAAGAGCTCGGCCTTTGGCGCATCGCCTTGCTTGAAGACCTTGTACGGCAGTTTGTCCTCGAGCTCTTCGTGCACCTTGTTCATATTCGAATAGCTGGTGAACAGCACGAACGCTCGGCCTTCGGTGATGCCCAAGAGGTACTCGACGATGGTGCAAACACCCTCGACATAGCCGGGTTTATTGGGCGCGGGCAGGCGCCGGGGAATGTAGACAAGCGCCTGTTTTTGGTAGTCGAAGACAGCCGGAAGGATCATTCGTTCGATCGAGATATCCGGAATTTCAATTTCCTTATCACCCTGCTCTTTCTTCAAACCCGAGATTCCAAGCCGTTTTTCGAAGAATTCAAATGTGCCACCTGTTGACAGAGTTGCGGATGTAAACACAATCCGGTCGTTCTTATCTAACAGGTCCGCGCGTAACATCTCGGCCAGGTCGATGGGTGCAGCTTGGATGAATGTGCCGTTGTTTCGCATCTCGACGAAGTAGACAAACTTCGGATCATTCGCGTCCATTATCTGGCGCAGATCAAAGCGCTGCTCCATGCAACGTCCTCGAAAACGCTCACCAGCTTCGCCAATTTTGGTCTCGCGCAGAATCGCAGCGGCGAGCGATTCATAGGCTTCAAGGAAACGCCGGAGCTCAGGCTTTACGAGCTCGTCTTTGTCGTTCGCCAGCGCTTCGGCCATCGTGTAGCGACCGCTATACAAGCCGAAGTTTAGCGCGCTGAAGAAGGCCTTCGACGCCTTTGTCAGCTCGTTCGCTGCGTCATCGATGAGGTCACTTTCCAGGCCTTCTTTCTCTAGATGTCGCTCGATATCGCCGACCAAATCACGAACTCGGTAGTTCGAGACCTGACGGCCAAAATAGCTGGTCGCGGTCTGCTCAACGTGATGTGCCTCGTCGAACACCACGGCATCAGTTTGCGGCAAAATCTCACCAAATCCACTCTTTTTAACGGCCAGGTCAGCAAAGAAGAGGTGGTGGTTCACAACGACAATCTGCGCGGTCTGTGCCTCTCGCCGAGCCTTTGTGATGAAGCAATCTTCATAGTGGTCGCACTTGGTACCCAAGCAGGCTTCTGCACCGACAGAGAGGTCAGCCCAGGTTGGGAACTCGTCTGGCAGACCGGGGATATCCGCACGGTCACCGGTACTTGTTTTTCGGCCCCAAGACAAAATTTTGGGCCAATGGCGTGCGTCCGTCGGAGACCGAAAAGAGGGCTGAGACTTCATCTCGTCAAAGCGCAGCTTGCACAGATAGTTCGTGCGCCCTTTAAGTAACACGGCCGTGAAGTCGGTCGGCCAAATCTTCTGCAAAAACGGGATGTCCTTCTGGAAGAGCTGCTCCTGCAGCGCCTTGGTTCCCGTGCTGACCAATACCCGCTTGCCGGACAAGAGGGCAGGTACCAGGTAAGCCAACGTCTTCCCGGTGCCCGTGGCGGCTTCGACAATCAGAGGCTTTCGCGACTTGATTGTGTTCAAGACGGCCTTCGCCATCTCGATTTGCTGTTCGCGATGCTCGTAGCGGTCCAGCGTTTGGCTCAACAAACCTTCTGGCCCCAGTACCTCTTCAACGGTCTTCATTGTGAGTCCAGGGCAGCCGCGATTTCTTTCAATTGGGCGGAGGTCAAATAGACGGGTTTGAAAACGTCATCTGCAGCGTAGGTTTCTTCCTCGCTCGACGAGTCGCCCAGCAGCCAAACATGCTCCTTTTTTCGGTCGACCTTCCCTTTCACGACCAATAATTGTCGTCCGTTGCTAGCGCCTTCCTCGATGCGATGATTGCCTTTGTTGACCAACACACGTCGGTCGACCTTCCCATCGATCTGGATAGCGATTCGACGCTGGTCGAACGTGACGCTCGCCGCAGTCGTCGACTGCTTATGTGTGAACTGAGCCGACTTTAGCCGTGCCCGCCAGGTACGCTTTCGCATCTCTGGGATGGGTAGAATCAGTCCCATCAGCGCGATAGCCACGCCAACGTAGACTAGTTCGTCCCCAATCGTGGCGGCGACAAGGACACCGACGACGATCAGAGCACCCTTCACCTGCAATGCCCGCGAGCGCCCGCGCTTCGTGTCTTTGTGCGATGGGATAAGCTTCACGAACTCGTCGAGCAACTTATACAACGGAGCCAATCCGGACTTCACTTTCGTGGTTTCCAGGATATGTCCGTCCCATGTTTTGGTTTCTTCAGCGATGGCGACTTCCGTGTCGGCTAGAGGCTCGCGGCCAGTCTAATGACCGCTCGCCAAAAGCCAAGGGTGTGGATCAAGTTGTATGTCGAATTGCAGATTGCGCTTCCCATCACCGAGGGCCACCGAAGCCCGTGAGGACCACAGAGCGTTCCGTGGTTTTTGGCTTCGCTGCGAGTCGGGCGATACCCGCTTTGGCCGCAGTCGATTCACTCGTTTGGCGGATGCCAAACTTCACTCACGAAGCGTCCACGCGGATATCACACCGCCTCTTGCTGCCGCCAGAACAACGCTACGGCATCAACGCCTGACGGCGTGGTGCCTCCGCTTTCGCCCCATTGGCCTTGCTTTGAATGCCACCATCGCCACCAAATGCTGACAAAGAAATCTCGGTGGGGCCTCACGGATCTCGGTTCCCCTCGGTGGCCAAATTGCGCGATCGGCAACAACCACCGTCCTGCAGGCGCGAAAGCGCCCACCCATAGCCAATAGCCAAATGCTAGTTCTGCTGGAAGTCGGTCGTGCAGTTCACGTAGGTGGTGCCGGTAATGGTAGGCACTGAGTTCACGCCGTTTTGGATACAGATCTCAAGCCCCTCGATCGTGTTGTTCGTCAACGTTGGCATTACCAACGCGCTGCCGTCGATCAGGATACCCAGATGGTCTCCAACCCCAGCTCCAACCGAACGGACCGTGGAATCCGAGATCGAGACCGCACCCTCTGATGTGATGTGGATTGCAATCGAATTCCCAGCGCTCGCGAAGTCGAATTCGTGAACGCTGTTGGTGATGATCCCGGTCGAAGTTTCAAAGTAGCGCAAGCGAATGTTGCGGAACGTGGTGTTGTCGATGTTGATGTAACCAGTCTCTTCAACGGTCATGTAGTCGATGGTCGAAGCGCCGGCGGCGATTACCGTTCCAGGCTCAAACGTCACCGAAGCGCCGTTTCGGAATGCGATATCGCCTGCCGTTAACCATTCGGTCTGTGCGGTCTCCACGTGCGAGATCGACCTAGCTGTTCCGCCCGAGGCTGAACCGTTTCGTAGCCAGAACCCGCGACCCATCTCGTTGCCGGTGAAGGTGGTACCTACAAAACTGAGCGTGTTCGTGGTCATGAACGAGTTGACGCCCAACTGCTGCAGGAAGTCGTCGGGGGTGATGTCGTACGTCATCGTCGTCCAGTCGATCGAAAGGCCGTCTTCCAAGTCCTGCGTCCACAGGCCGGTGGCCGCGTGTGCAGGGTCGAGGTCGCGCATGGTGACACCGGATGCCGTTAGGTCTGCATTGCGACGAATGTCGAAGAATCGGTCCGCGCCTTCCCAAACGCCACCGGAGACGTTCGCGACCGCATCGCGTTCCATGAACAACGCGTAGTCCATGTTGGTACTATCCACGTTGGTGATGGTTGCCGTCGCGCCATTCCATACGTGAATACCGGAGATAGTGCGGTTCGCCAGTCCAACAAGCGTCGTGTTCGAGACGTTCAGGACACCGCTGTTGCCCGCCGACATATAGTTACGCGAGCGGCTACCGGGAGATGCTTGGAACGTGGCACCATCAACGTTGATGGTAGCACTACTAACCGGCTGCAAAGTCACGTCTTCCAACAGCGCTCCTGGCTGAACGTCAATGGTTGAACCAGCCCCGGTCGCATAGGCCAAACGAATTGCGGAAGGGTTGCCCTTCAACGTGACTCCATTTGGAATCACCAACGTCCCGCCCTGCCGCACGTCGATATTCTGGTCGTACAACGTGTACTCAGATTCGCCGCCGATAGGTTGAAGCGTCGCGCTGGCGACATCCAAGTCACCACGAAGGACAATACCCTGGCCCTTCTGGCCACCAACATAAGTCAAGTTGGCCAACGTCGATGGATTTGCGTCATCGAAGTCGTTTGGTGTTAGGGCGATTGGAATGTCCTCGGCACCCATATCAAACGTCGCCGAGGTTACGTTCAATCGCGACGCCCCTGCGGTGTCGAGCATGATGATACCGTAGGTTACGCGGGTGGATTCCGCATCGATGAACGTCGATGTTCCGATTGGGTCCAAAACGCCGCTGTTCTGCGCAACGATTCCGGCGTTGTTGTCGGCAAAGACCGAGGTGCCGACCGAAAGGACTCCAGTTCCGGTGGCGTATGCGCCCCATTCGAGACTCGTAAATGAGGAACCAGTGACCGTCACAACGCCGCTAGTATCTGCGCGGACGCCGCGCTGCGTGCGTTGATCGGGGTTAGTCAGTGGAGCTTGCGACTCAAACGTGCAGCCAGTCACGGACGTGGTCGCACGGGAGTGCACGATCGTCCGGTTCTGGGTGTTGGTCATGAGGAAGTTCACGTTTGTGAACGTCGAGCTGCTGCCCGGATCACTGTAAAAACGGACGTCTTCGACGCTGGTATTCGAGAGCGCCATTGTCGCTCCGAAACGGTTTTGGATGTACCAATCGGCACCAGGGTTGACGCTTCGGATTGGAATGCCATCGATGGTGATGGAAGCGGCCGACTGCGAAACGTTGCCGGTCAGGTAGAGCTCTGTTGCACCATCCAGTCCAGCGAGCGAGTACACGTTTTCATGGTCGCCGTCGCCGACCAGCATCCAACGTCTGTCGGTCGCAGGACCCGTGATGGTCGTCCCTGTAAAGTCCGCCGGTTGTGTGACCGAGAACACATCTGGATCGAGAATCACACCGGAATCCAAGCTCGTTCCGATGATCTGTGTGTTGGTGAGCGATGCTCCAACGCTTGCGCGATACGATTGGAATCGAACGCCAGTTCCGACATGGCCGGCATCGGTCAGGTCGACCGTGTTGCCATCTCCAGCAAAGCTCGCGAAGTTCCAGATATCGATACCGAGGTCAGCATCGAGGAGTTCGTTGTTGTTGAATTCTGACCCGCCATCGACGCGAGCTGCAGTCGACAAATACTGGAAACGATTGTCCGCAACCATCACGCTCGGTCCGGTGATGCGCAGCCCGTTTTGAATGCGTGGGACAATATTGACACCCACGAATTGGTTGTCGCCGATATAGCCGGTATCGCTAACGGTCATCATGGTTCGAGCGCGGGTGTCGGTCGACTCAAAGCGGGTGAACTCCGCAAAGACTCGTCGTGGATTTAGCTCCAAGTTCGTGACGCGGCCGTTTCGGATCACAAACTCGCTGTTGACGCCGGCTATATGCCGTCGCGTACCATCCTCACTTCCTACCAACGTGGCTCCTTCCAGCCACATCGTCGAGTTTGCGCCTGCGTTCCAGCCGATGCCTTCGAACGTCGCCGCACCGGAATCCAGGATTGCGCTTCCATTAACGGTAATCTGGAAGCCGTCCGTTGGCGTCGCGATGATCCGAGCGTTGTCGTCGACCCTCGCGAAACTGCTGATGTTAATGTTCTCGTCCACGCGATACTCGCCAGCTGGCAAGAGAACATCGGTGAGCGTTCCGGTCAGAATTACTGGTGTTGCGGGGTCAACCGAGGCATTGGCCCGGCACAGAATCCTGCCGCCATAACAGACCTCATTTCCACTCGCGCCACTTGTTCCGATCGTGCAGGTGCTGCCACTGGCTACACCCTCATCGACCTGACCGTCGCAGTTGTCGTCAAGGCCATTGCAGGTCTCGGGCTGAATATTCATCGGGTCGCACATCGGCGGTGCGGTCTCGCAGTCATTCCGAGTGGGGTTGCAGACTTCACCCGCTGGACACGTGGTTGGATCGCTTACGCGACAACCTGCTGCGCATCGACCCAGTGAATTGCAGTACTCGCCCGTGGCACAGTCCGTATCGACGACACATTCGGGTGGTAGCGGGTCACAGGAGTGCGCGACGGAGTTACATTCAAATCCGATTGGGCAGTTGTCTGGGAGCGTTCGACAGCCCACCTCGCAGTATTGTGACGGCGAGCAATAGTTGTCGAAGGCGCATTCCGCGTCGGTGAAACAGTCGTTGATTCGGTCTTCGCATCGGCGAAGTCCGGGTTCGCAAATCTGACCGAGTGCACAGTTATCAGGCGCCGTACGGCAGCCCACGCGGCAGAACCCGTTGACATCACAGTACTCATCGGCGCCACAGGCAGAATCACTGCCACATTGTGTCGGTATTACCGTACAGCCGCCTTGAAGCTGATCGCAGATTTGACCGCCAGGACAAGGTGTCTGCGGGTCACGACAATCGTCAGTTTCGAAGAAGACCTGGATGTCGCGCAGAACCGGCTTGTTCTGCGTGTTGGTCGTTGTCAGCTCGAACTCCATCTCCAAGTACCGCATGTCTGGCGGCAGCAAGTTGAACAGGTCGACCGGAGACGTCGGGTAGTAGATGGTCCATGACTCTTGATCGAGCGTTGCGCGGTCGTCGCTGGCGCGGACTCGGACTTCGATTTGCGAACCCGCAGGCTCGAACGCAGTCCATGTCAACGCGCGGAAGCGCACGAGCTGGCCGGCGTCGAAGATATTGCGCCACGTGCCTTCATTGGCGGTGTAGTTCAACAGCTGGAATCCGGTGTTGTCGCTATAGCTGTATGGAGACACGCCCTGGGTCGGGTTGTCGTATCGCACAATGCTGTAGGTCCCCAAAGGGACACCGTCTTGCCGCATCTTGATAAGACCGCTGGACCCAAGCGCGATACCCCAGAGATTCCCATCGTCGTCGATCGTCACGCCGCGGGCATTTCGTTGGTCGGTCATACCTGTGTCGGCACCGCGAATCGAGAAGATCTCCCAGGTGTTGGTGCTTGGGCGGAACTTGCCGATCGTGCTTGAATTGTAACCAGCGGCATAAACCGAACCGTCGAGTCCGACCACCATTCCGGTGGTCAAGGAAAACGGATCTGCTCCGGGGTAGACGTGATGCGTCCACGTTGTGGTGTCGGGTTCAAACTGCCAGATGCCATTGCTGTAGTCGGCATACCAAACGTCGTTGTTTCCATCGATTGCGAGGCCGTAACGCGTTCCGCCTGGCGCACAGTGAACGTTCGTCACTGTGGCGGTCTGGGTGTCGATCTCCGAAATGCAGTTATTGGTGAACGCACTTGTGAATAGCCGCCCCTGGCTGTCGATGACGACGCCATAAACACTCTGGCCAACCGGCACGACGTTGAGCACGTTGCAATCGGTATCGACGCGATAGACCTCACGCGAATTCCAGGTACCAAACCAAGCGTTATTGTCTTGGTCAACCGCGACACCGCGCACAAGGTCGGTAGGGTTGCCGAGCCGGACCTGACATTTGAGGCACTCATCAAGCATCGGGTCGGCAGCCGTGTTTACAACCTCGCCTCCTGTGATTCGGCCGTCGCCGTTTAGGTCACGCGACGTCTGGATAACACCGTCGTTGTTGCGGTCGATGCAATCTGCAGGATTGGTGATGAGGTGGCTGGCCGTGCCGTCACCGCGGTGCGCGACCCAGGCATTTCCGACGAGGTCGACGCTGGTTCGCGACGGATTCTCTCCAATGTAAATCCGAGCTTCCTCGCGGCCGGAGCGGGTGTTCCAACGTGAGACCGTGTTCTCGGCACTGTTAGGAACCCAGATGGCGTTGCGTTGGATCGACCCCTGACCAAGCGTCACACCCCCATCAGGTGCCGGCGCAACGGTCGGGTCACCAAAACCGGTCTCGCCTGGGAAAATCTGACCTTCGCTACATGGTCCGCAGGTACCACATCGATTCAGAACGCCTTCATCAATCTGGCCATCGCAGTCATCGTCGACGCCGTTGCAGATTTCGCGAGGTGCCGGACCACATGTTCCACAGCTGTTCAGCAGGTTTTCGTCAGGTTGCCCGTCGCAGTCGTTGTCCAACCCATCACAGGTCTCTTCGTCTGGAAGCGTTTGATTTTCACACGTGTCCCAGATGCCACCGACGCAGGTCTGGGTTCCGCCACTGCAGATACCCACGTTCTCGGTCAGCGGTGCGCCTTCATAACAAGGTCGGGTCGCGCCTTCGGCACAGCGATTGCCGCATACACCATCGTCAACCAAGCCGTTGCAGTCGTCGTCTAAGCTATTGCAAACCTCCACGGGAACCTCGCCACACACACCGCACGCATTCAGAACGCCGTCATCGATATTGCCATCGCAATCGTCGTCGATGCCGTTGCATGTCTCGGCAGGCAGCGCACCGCACGTTCCGCAGGCATTGAGCAGGCCTTCATCGGCCTGGCCGTCGCAGTTGTCGTCGATGCCGTTGCAGGTCTCCGTCGCACCGGGGTTAGCATTGGGATTATTGTCATTGCAGTCCGGCCCAAGGCAGGCGCGGCCCGCACCGTAGCCGTCGTTGTCATTGTCGATGCAGATATTGGCCGGCACACATGCCTCGCCACCGCCGGGGAAGCGCTCACACTCCCAGCCTTCGTCGCATTCGAACACGTCGCACTCACGCGTGCAGACATTATATTCGGGGCCCTCCAAGCAGATGCCGCTCTGGCAATCTGCATCACCCTCGCACTCTTCGCCGAACTGGCCGGTTGGAATCAGGAAGTCTGGCCCGTCGTCGGTACCCATGTCCCTGCCGGCATCATCGTCGCCACCGAAGTCCTCTGGCGTCATATCGCCGGAGGCATCCATGCCAGAATCTGACATATTATTAACGTTATTCTGATTGTTCGAACGTGAACCGGTTCCCGTCGTGTCATCGCCGCATGCGATGGCGAAGATCGCCAATGCGGCTGCGATGTAGCGCTTCGACCAACGACGGCGTGTCGCGAACCAACCAAAGAGTGCGAAGACCAGGAACACCGAACCGGGCCGTGGTCCTGAACTTGCCGATGCGCACCCGCAACCGTCTTCTTCAGTCTCGGGGCGGTTTGGACCACCGCCGTTCGTGTTGTTGACGTTGTTTGTGCCGTTATTCGAGTTGTTGACGTTATTAGCGTTGTTCGCGTTGTTCACATTGTTCGCGTTGTTAACGTTGTTCTGGTTGTTGTTGGGATTTTCGTCCGGTTCAACCAAGAGGATATCACCAAAGATGCTTGGATCATCAAGCATTTCGCTAATGCCCGTGCCCCAAAGCCAAGCCTCGCGCGGCTGAACCGCAGACCCGTCTCGGATGGTGACCAAAAGCTGGAGCGTATCACCGACGGCGAGTGCCGACGTGGTGGCTGCATCAACCGTCCATCGGATGATCTGTGTATCGCCTTCCGTGGTGGCCTCCGAAACGCCCGCTGAATCAGTTGCACCATCAGCGCGTGTCCATTGCACATCACCCAGAACCGTGCCCGAGCGAGCCAGCCGCAACAAGATGGCGTCCTCGGCGTCTTCGGTGGAATCCTCGGTGCGTACCTCGATCATCAGTCCCTCGTCCGTCCAGATTGCACGAAGGTCGCCTCCGCTAACAGCAGCGCCGGACAATGGTCCGAGTGGTCGGTACCGAATCGGCTCGGCGGTCGCTTCACCCAACGAGTCTGCTTCCAAGGTGTCCACGTTCATCGCCTGCAGTTCGAGGTCTTCGTACACGCTGAACGAAGTGCGGGCGACCGTCGCCGAATCAACCCGAAGATGCACTGCATAGAAGCCTGGCTGCAGCGTTGATGTATCCACGCTAACCACATCTTCCTCGAAACCGTTTGCGCCAACCGTGACGGTCGACGTTCCAAATGGTTGGGCGAGTCCCGGGGCGGTGATTTCGACCACGGCTTGCGCGTCTTCGTCACCATCATTGGTCACTCGCCAGGTCAGATCGACGCTATTGCCCAATTGGACCGGGTCCATCGAAACCGAAATCGTTCCGGTCAACGACGTACCAATCCCAAACCCTGCTTGGCTGCGGGCGAGCTCACTAGCGCCGCTGCGCAACACCGACGTAATCAGACAGTCGCCCAAGATGGTGCCGTCCAACTGCCAATCGATATGCTTTGTATCGTTTCCGTTCGGCGAAACTGGGCCAAGATCGATGGTCTGTGTGAACTCTGCTGGGTCAACGCCGTCGCAATCGACGGTGGTTTCGGCGGTTGCCTGACCAATCGCCTGGATTGGACTCAGGTTGCGCAATCGATGCGAGATGCGCACAGAATCAAAAGCTTCGTAGGTCGACGCGGATGTGAAGACCGCGAAGTCCAACGATGCGGGGCTGATTACATCGGCAGTGAGCGGATTGCAGTCGTCATCAATTCCGTTGCCAAGGACCTCGGGCGTGGCCGGATTCACGGTACCCAACATATCGTTGCAATCCTGTGGCACACAGAATCCGTCGCCATCGTCATCCGTACCGGTGCATCCTTCTGGAGCTGGCGTGACCGAGACCGTGAACTCTTGCAGTGCGACGCCTCCGGCGGTGTCTTCGACCGCAATGACAAAGCGTGCGTTTTGCGCGCCTGCCGTCCAAGTCAGACGCCCATTGGCCGTGACATTGGCGCCAACTGGACCGACCACAAGGCCGAACGTCAGGCTGTCACCTTCGGTGTCGGTAGCCGTCGCCTGATAGTCAAGCAGCGCACCTTCAACAATGTCAGTTGGTGGCATACTTGTGAACGTCGGTGGCATATTCACGCAAGGACTCGAAACCACACCTGACGGACCAGCGGACCACGCCAAAACCTCACCGCTTGGTTCGACAATGCGCACAAGCCAAGACCGAGCAACGCCCTGCGCCTCTTGGCTTTGACCAGCGAGTGAAACGTCGACAAACTGACCTGCTTCGCGATCTGAACCCAGACTATCGCTTGCGAGGACGACGCTTCCTGCGTTTGTGAGTTCAACAAGCTCAACTTGGGATTGCCCCGACGCTGGTGCCGTACCGATGCTTCCGACACGAACGCTAGCTTGAACGTCGGTCGCGCAATCAACGGTTTGAATTGAGACGTTATCCAAGACCAACTCAGGTTCTGGGAACGCCGATGGGAATGGACGGAGCATGTCGCCCTGGTCGAAGTAGCGGTCACCGCCACCAAACACCTGCGCGATGACCGGTGACGAGGCTCGGATGTCTGCGGTTTGTGAATCCGAAAGCACGAGCTTCCCAAACGGTGGGAGTGTCGCGGCAACGCCATCGACCTCAACCGCAGCACCGGCTGGGCCAGCCAGAATCACGCTGTCGCCTCCATCGTTTTGGAAGGTGTACGTCAAAATCGACGTGCCCAGTCGGCCCGCGACCTGCGTGATGTCTTCGCCCACATAGTCGATGGTCGAGACACCTGGCCGCGAAATATCACCCGCAATCAGCGAGACAGGGCCGTCGGACACCAGTCGCAATCCGTTCAGATTGCCCAGACCGGTTTGGAACGCGTAGTCGCCGGCTGCGACGGTTCCGGACGTCAGCTGCGTACCGTCCTCGCGATACACCGTGTAGTCAGCGTCTTCGTAGGCCATCACGACGATCGCGCCGCCGTTTGGACCACGTGCTCGGATATTGAAGCGGAACTCATTTCCGACATCACCAGCGGCGGCCAGCGCGCGGTCTGCAGGAGGCACGACGGACATGCCAGTCACGGAGGCGGAGTGCACGATGATATTGCCGGTCGACGCGAGGTCGTACACAACCCCGGCGCTTAGACCTTGCGGCTCCCATGCTTGCCCAGCAATCAGACCGAGGTTGGCCAAGGTCGTTCCGATACCGTCATGCAGCGTGATGGCGGTGTCTTCCAATGCCACGACAATGACACGGTTGTTCACCGTTTGCGTCGGTGCATAGAGCATGAAGTCTTTGCCAACTCGGTTGCCCGTCAGGTCTTGGTGGTAGAAATCACCGCCGAAGTCGTCGACAAAAATCTCATGGGTGAGATAGGCCTGAACCGGTCGGTCGGCGAGGATGACAAAGGCATCCTGCAACGGCGTCGGCGTCCCCATATCGTCGTATTCAACTGGCACGAGGGTTGGCGATTCCGCGGTCAAATCGCCGCTGGCAAGCTCAAGTCCGGTCGCAGGGTCGATGACCTGATATGCAGTATCTTCTGCGGCCAAGAGCACCAATTCGGACGGTTGGTCCTGAACTGCGATATAGGTTCCGGTCAGCGGTTCGTCAGCTTGCGAACTACCTCGAACGTTGTTGGTCTCGTCGCTTTCGGTCACGACATCAAGCGGGTCAACCTGTGCGAAGACCACGTTGCTCTCAAACGCGACGGCCCCCGAAACAGCCACATTCAACACGGCGGACTCGCCAGGGTTCAGGACAGGAACGGTCGCCGTTCCAAACAACGTATCGCCGGCGCCACGTCCTGCAACGAAGTCGGACTCTTCATAGATATCGATGTCCGTGGTTAACGTCGATGCAGTGTCACCGGCATTGCTGATGGTCACATCTACGGAGCCCGAGCGTGTGCCCGCGGCAGTGGACGTGCCCGACATATCGATATTGCTGATCACCAGATCGACGCCGACTGCGGTGGCGGCGACACGGACGACGAAGCGGTGTTCCGTTGTGTCTCCGCGCGAATCAGTCGCGACGAGACGAATCCAATGTGTTCCAACATCGCCAGCCTGCGGCGTCCAATCGACGTCAGCCGTGGAGCCATTCGCGGTGAAGACCGCGCCGGTAGGCAGGTCTGGAGCGGTCCACGTCACCGTGTCGCCGCCGTCGACATCACTTGCCGAAGCGGTATAGGTCCATGGTTGCCCAACAACCAAACGGCGGAGCGGACGTGAATCAATACGTGGCGGATTATTGGTGAGCGGTATGGTCGAAACGCTGAGCGTGAACTCCTGCGATGTCGTGGCACCCCAACGATCCGACGCGATGAGAACGACATCGAAATCACCTGCTCGAAGCGGCTCACCCGTTAGTTCACCGTTCTCAAAACGCACGCCCGGTGGACGGATCGGCGCGTCAACGAAGACAGTGTCGCCATCAGGGTCGTTGGTCGTTGGCGTGTACGTAAGGCTTGTTCCAACCGAACCGGAGGTCGGCGGAGTCGATGTGAAGGTCGGCGGGTTGTTGCCACTTGGTTCCGCGTCGGTTGGGCGGACGTTCATGACGATCGACCCGATATTATCGGATTCGTCCCGTTCGTCGACGACGCCATCGACATCTGCTTCCAAGGTCAATACGTAGAGCCCAAGATAGTTGGTCGAATCGAGCTGGAACTGCACAGGGGTCGCAGTACCTGCCGCCGTGGCTGGTACATCAATTGTCTGTAACGTCGTCGGTTGGTCGAGCCCACGTCGAATCTTGAGCCGAGCCCTGGTTTCCCCGACATCAGCGGTGGAAGTATTCACAATATTGCCAGTAATTGTCACCATATCGCCATTGGCCACATCACCCACGGACGACATCGTTGCGGCGAGATTGGGCAAGCTTGAGAACTCATTCACGGCAACGGCGATGGCTTCCACCAGGCCAACAGCTTGGCATCCGTCAGCGGCGAGACCGGCCAACGCTGCGTCGATCGCAGCCACCACATCGGCTTGTCCGCGAGCCGACATTTCAGTCTTAAACGCGTTCAAGACATTGGTCAGGCGGTTGATGTCGCTTGGTTCACATCCATCCAAGGCAGCATCTTGTGCGATTGCGACGTTTGCAGTGCCTCGAATCAGCTCGATATCTTCGGACCGAACAGCATCAAAGTAGGCTTGCATCGAAGTCTTCGTTTCGGGTTCGACCAGCGCAACCTGGAAGCTGGTGTTCGGCCCCTGAATGCCCCGTTCTACTTCGAACGCGGTTGGTGGTACTTCGACCGTGACCCCAAAGAATTCAGGCAAGATGCTTGGCGCGAGTGCCGGCCCGGTCAACGTCAACATCAGCTGCTCCGTTTGACCTGGCAACACAACGCTACCTGATGGTGCCAAAGAGGCAGGAATCGTCGGTTGTGTTGCCACTTGCAGCGTCGGAGTCTGGCCGACATTCCCGGTGTTCGTAATGGACACCGGCACCGTCTTCACTTCACCCGGAGTCAGGTAGACGATCGGCTCTTCAACACTGACCATCCACCCGTCGATACTTGGGACGGTTTGTTGCCAATCAATCTGGCCCGTTGTTGTGCCGACCGCGTCAAAGGTGACTGTGTAGCTGGTGCCCGGAGACGGCCACGCACCCGTCGGGCGCACCTGGAACCCAACGTAGGTCGACTCGCCCGGCGCAAGACTCACCGATGGTGATGCCAGTTCCACGGAGAATTCAGGGATGTCTACTGAAGCAGCGAGATTGTAGGTGGCACGGTTGGCACCATAATGGGTGATACGAAGTAGTCGTGCTGTCTCTCGGGCGCCTGCGGTATCCGTGCTGAACCGTTCATTCTCAATCACCTCCAGGCGAACCTCGTCTTGTGCGGGGACTTCCACCGTGTAGATGAACCAATCGCTCGCCAGCAATCCGCTTGGCCCTTCGGCCTGAACATTGATGACTTTCGCGCCTGGCGTCGCACCTGGATTCGGCTCAACACGAAGCTGGCCCCCTTCCCAACGGATCGACATGTCCTGTGGAGCTTGAGCAGTCATAGACCAGTCCCCGGCGAGGGAAGTGGTCACATCAACATCTACCAGGGCGGGTTGAAACCCGTTAATAGTCGCGGGGGAGGCAGTCACTGTGGCCTGGTGAACGTTTGCAAGATCCAGGGTGACCTGGTCAGCAGTTGCGCCGCTCGCGACACTCACAGTGCCGGTGGCACCTGCGAACGCGAGTGCCCCGGATACCAATTGTTGCGTTCCACCAAAAGTCAGCGTTCCACTTGTCTCTTCAAGTCGAACTACGCCATCTGCCGTCAGGTTATGATTCACCGTCGTGCCAAACGCCGAGAAGTACTGGCCGGTCAGCTCGGTCGCCCCGGTCGCCTGATAGGCACCGTAGGTTTGTTCCTGTCCCGCAAGATTCAATCTGCCGGACCGAAGTCGTTGCAGGAACGGTCCGTCGATCATCGACCACGCGGCCATCGCGTTCGAAGAGGTTTGCAGAACGAGCTGCGAACCAATCACACCAAGCTCTCCGAAGGTAATCACTCCCGATGCACCGGCTGCGGGCGTCCCCTCAAAGTAGTGCGTCGCCGAGTAGTCACCGGACATCGTGAAGTCTTGAGTGTCCTCAACGACAAATCCGTTGCCACCACCCGTCCAATCGATTGCGCCATTTCCAACGCTCGCACCGTCAAGCTCAAGCGAGACATTGCCCGAGACTCCCGTCAGGACGAAGTTCTGGGGCGTTGTGGAGTTGAAGGTCACCGTGCCGGTTCCCGCCACGGAGCTGCTGTTCACATCCACCGTGCCTTGAACATCGACGCGAGCGAGGGTCGCGCTCAACGTGCGCTGGCTGGTGGCTGAGTACGCATCACGCGCATCGCCACCTTCAGGCGCCATCACACCAAACGGCCTCTCGGTCATCACGGGATCAGACAACACCGCATTGAGTCCATCTTGGACCGATTGCCAGTTCACGATGAATGTATAGGGCCCCTGAATCATGCCATCGATAGGAAGCGCCGCGGAGACACCCAATTCGTCGACCAACGAAATGGCTTCTCCCATTTCCCAGAATCCAATCCCGACGATGGTCGCTTCGGCTCGTGCCGTGGGATCGCCCTGGTTCATACCCAGCGCACCAATTCCGTCGTTGATGAACCCACGGACCGCAGACGACCACGCCTCTGATGCCAGTTTGGAACAGACGCCGCGCGCGCCCGACCCGCAAGTAACCGCCGCCGCGAGTCCAAATTGGACGAGGCTGTACATGTAACCAAGGAAGCCTTGGATGGCGACGAGGATGGAACCTGGTGTGATGCATGGCAGCAACGCGCCGCAGACAATCGCCTGGATCAACGTCGCGTACTGAATCAGAGCCCCGCCTGCTCCCGTATCGGTTCGACCGATGAAGCTTCCGTCCTGAGCCCACTCAAACCAAGCTAGTCGTGGCTCTCCGGCAATAATCACCGATGACTTCGGCATGTAGACCGAGTCTCCGCGGGTCAAGGCGGCTCGCAGACGAATCTTTGCCTCAGGCGATGCAACGAATGCGTCCGAATTGACGTACTCGATGCCAGCTTGGCCAGTCAGAAAGATGCCCCGAATACCTTGAGAGAGCGCGGCCTCCAGAATCGTGGTCGCGGAAACAACGTCATTTCCGCCAGCAGCCAGTTCGATCAGAGCGGTCTCAGCTTCCGTCGTCGCATGGCCATACGCCATCTTCAGCTCACGCGTGTTTCGTGTTGGTGCCCCAGGCAAACCAACGACTTGAATCTGTTCCCGCATCAGGTCGATGCCGTACGTGTTGGCCAAGGTAGCCACTTCGATTCGAGCGAAACTGGAGGTCACACGCGGACGTTCGGCGAATGCGCGTTGGTTGTAGTACTCAGACAGGCGGTCCAGACGCTCACCCATATTCGACGAGTGAAGCGTGGTCAGAGTTGTCGTAAGCGCCGCTGCATAGTGGCTCAGTCCTTCAATATCCTGAGGGCTTGGCTCTTCCATCGGATCCAGAAGCGACGCCGCAGTGATGCTCTCCTCGGCGGTGATCGTGGCTGCGTCCAACAAGGTTGTGGCAGCGCGAGTCACACGTCCTGGAAGATGTGAGGACTGGATCAACAACGTCGTCATATCGACTCTATCGAGATTCGGCTCGCCGAAGTTGATGTCGAGGTCTGCGGCCTCACCGTTTCTGGCCTCGAATCCAATTCGGTCGGCGAGATTCTGGACAACAACCTCTCCCTCTCCAGGGTTCTGACCTGGTGCAAGCAATTCGACGCTCACCCACGCACTGGTCACAAACTTATCGACCAAACCACTCGTGAAGGAGGTTGAGAATTCTTCGTACGGTGCCCCCTCAACTTTTTCCAACGCTTCGATTCGCTCAAGGTCCCGAATCTCAGCTTCCGCCGTGTAGTCCACCTGCACGGAGTAGAACACCAACCCGAAGTTGCTGTTGACGTCGACGGTGTGCGAGAGCGTCACGGGCTTGCCCACCATCTCGCCCGCGCCGCGAGTAAAGGTGAGGCTAGGGTCTCGAAATGCAAGACCGCCGCCTGCCAGAATGGTCTCAGTTTCTTCGTGGTAGACGCTGACAATAACCTTGTGGCGCCATACCTCGGGGACACCGATCAACTCTTGACCAGGGGTTCCCACGACATCGCCAATGGCGGCATCGTTGAACGCCGGGTCCATAGCCACCCAAGCGTTGTTGATGAACGCTTCGACCCAAACATGTTGGTCGGCTGCGTAGTCGATGACTTCCTGGGGAAGGTCCGGCGAGAAAAGCAACGCCTGAAGGTCAGAGTCATTCAGTGCCTGAATTGCAGCGTACCTCTCGGTCGCTGTTGCTCCCAAGGTGTAGCTCTCGGTGGGGTCCATGTAAGCGATTGCCAGGCCAGGATTTGCACGCAATTCGGAAAGCGTAGCGGGCGCATTCGCAAGTCCGCCATTGGTCGCAACGGCCTGCTGGGCAAGGCGAGTCTGGTCTGCAGCGGCGAGGGTCCCCTCGCGATACACCGCAGGGATTCCTGATGCGCGCAATAGCGCGACCAACAAGCTCGCCCGGTCAATTCGGTTGCCGCCATTGGCGTACAACGCGCCACGCGAGCCATGGAGCGAGCCTTCATAGAACTGATGATCGATGCCCTGAACAAAGGCAAAAATTCGTGCTGGGTCACCGCCTAGGACACCGGCTTGATGCTGAATCGCCGGGTCCGTTGGATCGGCATCCGCGCTTGCTACAAGCTTGTCCGCAGGGAATCCGGCGCCTTGAAGTGCGACGGCTCTTCCATCCACATCTGCTCGCGTCCCGCCCGATAGACCCGTTGCCCGGATACCGTCGAGTCGGGTGCCCTCAACCGTGCCATCGACGACAAGCGTGACGTCGAAACTGTCACCGTCGATGAGGTCGCCAATCGTCCAAACCAGCTCGCCGCCAATTGCCGCAGGCTCAGGATGCGCGCTGGTTACATTGGTTCCGTCGATACGCAAGAGGGCGTTTTCGAACTTGGAAGGACCCTGGTTTTGAACTCGGATTTGAACCGGCAACTCACCGTTGGTGACGTCGGCTACCAAATGCGCATCCTGTTGAACGACAACAGAAACCGCACCATTGGCCCAAGCGAGGGAGGTGAAACAGAAGACAAACAAAAATACAGAGATGGCAATGCGTCGCATTGGATATGACCCCATCGAAGTTGGTGTATCTATCGAGGTTTCTAGCGGTTTGCAGGGCAGAAGTCGAGCATCTCGACGCCTAAATACTGGCGAAAGCCGCATAAGCCGGTACAACAGAGGAGAATAATTTCACGTACGTCCTCGTCATACGCGATGGACTGCAAAAACAGCGGACGACGTGTGGCTCGAATCTTTCTGACAATCTGTGTGATTGTGCTCATACCGGCATTGGTGTGGGCGCAAGATATGACGTCGACCGACGTCGCGGGTGCACAAGCTGCCCAAACTTCCAATGAACTGCTCATCGATCTGGGTTTCGGCAAGGTCGAAGAAGACTGGTTTCTTACGACACGCGCCCAATTTGGCATTGGATTTCCGGTTCCAAAGTTAGGGTGTGGTGAGTCATCAGAATCGTGCTCGACCCAGCTTCGCTTCAATCTGCAAGTGCCCGTGCGCTGGCGTGTAATCGATGAAGACCCACAAAATGACCAGCTGATCCGCGAAGAAGATTGGGACGAAGTCTCGGACTACTTCAAGATCCTCCGCGTCATCGAATACGGCCGAAGAGGCGAGCCACTGCACGTCCGATTGGGAGAGCTTGGCTCGCTCGTCATTGGGCACGGCACGATCATGAACGGCTACTACAACGTGGTGACCGTCGACAACTTCTCGTGGGGACTGAACTTTGACGTGAACACGTCCTACGGCGGGGTCGAATTCATGCTCGATGACTTCGTGAATCCCGCGGTCGTCGGCGGCCGCGTTTACGCGCGTCCCTGGGGTTTCATCGACCCGAGTTCGTTCTGGCACAGGTTAGCGGTGGGCTTCTCGCTCATCACCGATGTCGATGCCCCACTGGAGCTTGAGACCGACCAAAACGGCGACATCGTGGTCAACCCTGGCGTCGCACCAGAAGTCGCCGACTCCCAATTCACCGGCATCATGGGTTTCGATGTCGAACTATCTGTGGTGGATGAATCGTGGATCCACGTCATGCCGTACATGGACTTCAATATCCATGCAGGTCAGGGGCCGGGGTACCACCTGGGCACGATGTTCAATATCTGGCCATGGGAATCGCTTGGCTTCAGCGCACGTGCCGAGTTCCGCTGGCTGAGCAACAACTACCTGCCCGACTACTACGGCCCGCTCTACAAGATCGACCGCTACCAATACTTCGGCTGGGGCGTGCCACTACCCGCCCCGAAACTGCGCGTCGCTGCTAGCCAGGACCGAGGTTCTGTCCTGGGCTTCTATGGAGACTTGGGTGTGAACGTGATGAATATCGTCACGGCGAGTGGTGCGTATCAGGACTACCAGGGCCCGGATAATGGCGCACTGTGGCTGCGCTTGGACCTTCGGCAGGTCGGCCCCGTCAAACTGGGCGCGATGTACTACAAACAGAACTTCGACGGTGCTGACGAGATCTTTGAGCTCGATGGCGCGCTTGGCGTCTTGGAAGGCCGAGTCATGGTGTTCGGTCCCATCTTTGTGCAGGGACAGTACAGCCGACTATGGAAGCTCCGGGACACCGGAGTTTACGAGACCGTCGATGACTGGAACGTCGGTGCTGGCGCGGCCTTTTCGTTCTGAGATGGGAGGGGAGACTCGGAGAGCTCTCTTGGGAGCCTCGGAGACTCGGAGACTCGGAGAGTTTCTTCTTGGGATGATTGGCAGATCGCCACGTGCTGGCGGGGTTGCTGCGGGCCCAAACAAAAAACCCTCCGCGCCTCAGCGACTCCGAGTCTCATTGGAGAGCTCCCCGCCTCGTCTCAGAGTTCGACGGTTGGGCGGCCGATACAGAAGTAGTGGAAGCCTCTCGCTGCCATCTTGGTGGGCCGATAGAGGTTACGGCCATCAAAGATTGCGGGCGTCGCCATCAGCTCTTTCATCCGATCGAAGTCAGGGCTGCGGTATTGGTTCCATTCGGTGTGGATCACCAACGCGTCGGCATCCTTCAGAGCCTCGTATTCGTCCTTCACAAACGTGATGGACTTGGCGAGCTCAGGATACTCTTCCTGCGCGTTCTCCATGGCCGCTGGGTCAGTGGCGACGATGGTTGCGCCGGTTTTCGCCAAAGCCTCGAACGTCACCAATGATGGGGCCTCACGAATGTCGTCGGTCTTCGGCTTGAATGACACTCCCCAGATGGCAATCTTCTTGCCGTCGAGGTTGTCGTAGTACTCGGTCAATGCTTCCAGCAACCGGGATTTCTGACGAACGTTCACGTCTTCGACAGCGTTCAAGAGCTGCGTATCCAGTCCGTTCTCGTGGCCCAGGCGCGACAACGCACGCACATCTTTCGGGAAGCAGCTCCCGCCGTAGCCAGCGCCAGGGAAGATGAAGTGTGGTCCAATGCGCTCGTCCAAGCTCATACCCACGCGCACTTTCTCGACGTCTGCACCGACACGGTCGCAGAGGTTTGCAATCTCGTTCATGAACGAGATCTTGGTCGCGAGCATCGCGTTCGACGCATACTTGGTCATTTCCGCGCTGCGTACATCCATGTGAACGATACGGTCGTTGCGGCGCATGAACGGCAGGTAGAGCTCACCCACGCGCGTTGCGACATCGTCGTTCGAGCTCCCAATGATAACGCGGTCTGGAGACTGGAAGTCTTTCACCGCCGAGCCCTCTTTCAAGAACTCCGGGTTGGAAACGACATGCACTGGGATATCGGTGATTTCTTCGATGGTCGCTTTCACCTTATCGCACGTGCCAACCGGCACGGTAGACTTGCAGATGACGATCTTCTCGCTTTCCATCGACTCGCCGATGGTCTTCGCGACTTGCAGCACATACTTGAGGTCGGCCGAGCCGTCGTAGTCTGACGGCGTTCCCACCGCGATGAAGATGATCTCGGAGGCTTTGATTGCTTCTGCCGAATCGGTCGTGAAGATGAGGCGTCCGTCTTTGACGTTTTTCGCCACGATCGGCTCAAGCCCCTCTTCGTAGATTGGGATATGGCCATCGTTCAACAGCGCGATCTTGCGCTCGTCGATGTCCACGCATCTTACCTTGTTTCCTGCACCTGCGAGGCAAGCACCGGTGACCAATCCAACGTATCCAGTTCCAATAACAGCGACTTTCATTCATCTCTCCGCGTTTGGCGCAAAACGAATGAGGTTCCTACCCGCTTTCATTGGTCAATTC
This sequence comes from bacterium, assembly GCA_030427705.1. Taxonomy (GTDB): domain Bacteria; phylum Myxococcota_A; class Bradymonadia; order Bradymonadales; family Bradymonadaceae; genus JAUIBR01. Next base: position 80,238 of record JAUIBR010000013.1, read on the forward strand.
AAGAATGGAAGGCGCTATGGGCCGTTGTAGCAGACCCGCACGGTTGTGCCTGATGGCGAGAAGGCCGTGGCGCATTGATACCCCGGCCGGCAATCTGCCGCGGTGTTGCATGTGGAGAGACAAGTACCGCTCATGTTCGTTGCTGTCAGGTCGGCACAGGCTTGGTTTGCACCACAAGGCACAATCGGCGGAATACATGGGATCGTGCAATATCCGCCTGGCCAATCAACTCCTTGCTCGCAAACGCCTGGAAGCATGTTGGTGGCGGTGCATTCGTTGTTGGCTGTACACGGACTGCCAACTTCGCCGTTTCCAGGCTGATTACTCACACACGTCCCTGCCTGGCAGCTCTCGCCCGCAGGGCAGCCTCCGCAGTTGACGGTCCCGTTTGGACATCCATTCGACTGAATGCCGCACTCAAAGCCCATTTGCTGGCAAGTCATTGGCTGGCACATGCAGTCGGTGTCGTTGTTGAACGTGCAATTCGTGGGACAGCAACCGTCACCGCTGGTGCAGGCCGATATCGGGGTGTTCTGGCAGACCACGTTGCAGCGGTCTGGCGACCCAGCCATGGAGTCCTGTGTGCACGCGTCGTTGTCCACGCAGGTGGTTGGACAATCACCGTCACACAGCTCACCCGGCTCGAGCGTTCCATTGCCGCAGGTCTCAACGACGGCGCAGTCTGAGTCGTTCTGGTTGGTACATCCGTCGGGGCAGCACCCATCACCGCCTGCGCAAGTCGTGATATCCCTGAACTCACATACGATATTGCACTGGTCTGCGTTGCCAATGCCGGTGTCAAACGTGCAGGCGTCGTTGTCGTCGCACAAGTCCAGGCAATTGCCGTCGCAGGTTTCTGGTGGTTCGACGGTGCCGTTGCCACACAAGTTGGTGCAGTCCGGGTCGTTGGACGAGTCGCATCCCATCGGACAACAACCATCTCCGCCACCACAGCTGTTCTGCGTGATGATGCACTCTGCCGTGCAGTCGTCGGAGTCTCCAACGAGCTCCGCCGTGGCACACGCCGGGGCGGCACAGCTATCCGGGCAGGCGCCTTCACCGCCTACGATCTGCGGATCGCACGCTTCGGTGTCCTGCAGCACCCCATCTCCGCACTCGGAGTTGTTGACGTTGTTGCCATTGTTCGAACTGAATTTCTTGGTCTTCGACGGCCCATCGCCACACGCGAACAAGAACAGAGCAGCACAAACAATCAATACGTACTTCATCAAAACCTCACATTCCAAGCTCGTAGACTATAGTCTCAGGCTCGATGAATTTCCATGCGTACGCCTACTCAATCCCACTCTCAGACTTGAACCAGTCGAGCAGTCGGAAGTGCAGCGAATGGGCGTCCGTGAATCCAGAAGCCGTTCTTTGGCCATCACGCTGAATCACGCCCTCGTCATTGGGAACACGGAGGTAGTCGCCGAGCGTTCGGTTTCGAAGAAATCCATCCTGAATGAAAATGATGAGCTCGCCGCCATCAACATCTGCGATGCGGGCGAGGTCCGCTCCGTCAGCCTGCAAAAAGGGTCGGCCCCATTTTGAGCGGACATCGAGCAAGTACGGGTCAGAGTTTGCGCCTTCGAACGACGCGATCTTCAGGCCATCGACATCAAGATACTCCGACGTTCCCGCAAATGTCCCGTCTTTGCGCGGCACCTCAAGGGCAGTCAAGACCGCAATTTCACTGTCGATGGGGTAATCCGTGCCACCCACCTCGAGGCTGAAATCGGGTGCGATTGAATTCAGCAACGCGACGGTCTCAGGCCGGAGTTCGTCTGCCTCGAACGTGACGACGACTTTCTTCCCGTCACGCAGATATTGTCGCAGCGATTCAATCTCAGATGTGGACATTTCTTCGGATACATCTGTCAGGATCATCACGTCGTCGCGGCCGTCCAAACTCTCGTTGCCACGAGCAGTTACGTCCAAGTCTCGATTCGCGTTCACATAGAGCGAGAAGTACGCATCGCCTTGTGGCTTTCCAGCGCGGTAGTTAATCGCCGGTTGATAGTGGCCGACACTGACGCCGCGTGGCTCAATCGAACGCAAAGGCCGCTCGGTTCCCTCTTGATTGGCAAGCCAATCAAAGCCGTTGAGCGCGAGCTCGAAATTGCTGCCCCAGTGCAACCAGGAATCGCCAAACATATTCTGGTCGCCCACGACGACGATTCGGCCTTCGCCGTATTGCTTAGCAGTCACGACCTCTAGCGGACCGATAGGCTCCGCTTCCGCGTCACCATTCCACGTCCAGTCTCCGTAGAATCCGCCACCCGCCTCTTCGTTCCAGAGGTCCGCAAACGAACAACGTGGTGGGTTGGTACCCTCGGGGCAGGTGCTCGTGAACGCAACACCTGAACCACCTGAGTCCATCGGACCGCCGGTCTGCAAACTGACCATTTCCAGGCCCGCAGTCACCGGATGTTCGGCGAAATCGCGCACCATGATCCAACCCATTCCGCCAATCGCGTAACGAGGCGGTTGGTCGGTGGCGATGTGATAAAGAACCTCGACGCCCATCGGTACGAGGAAGCGATTCACCCGCTCAGCATGCCGATAGACATTCGTGTGATCGGCGATGACGTAGAGCCCGCCACCGTTCTCAACAAACTCGATGATCGCCGCAACCTCGTCGTCGCCAAAATCAGGCAGTCTGCTCGACACGAGATTGATGAACAAGACATCAAACCCTTCCAGACGCTCCTTCGAAATCGTTTGGTCGCGCACGTACGTGGTCTGATACCCATTGTTCTGAATGTGTTCGAATAGGCGCCAAAAACCAAACACGCCCTGATAGCTGAATTGACCTTTCTCGAGTCGGTAGTCCAAGGGGTTTTGCAACGTCGAGTGGTAGAGGTCGACGTAGACCTTCGCGATGGGCTCGGGTTCCTCGCATTCGGGGCCGCCTACGAGCGGATCGCATTCACCCGGATCAATATTGTTCTGATTGTTCTGATTGTTCTGATTGTTCTGATTGTTCGGTTCGACCTTCCCATTATTTGACCCATCAGACGCCCCATCGCCGCAAGCGAACAGGAAGAGCGCCGCACAAACAATCCATACATACTTCATCGAAACCTCACATTACAGTCCATACAACCGCCGCCAGTCGGAGACCGTAACACAACTCAAATCGCCGTTCACTTTTGCCCAACCCGCGAAAAAAGACGTTAATTTTCAGAAAGATGCGAGACCGGAAATCTCTATCTGCCGGCGAGGATCGCTGCGGGTTCCATGCGGCTCGCGCGGAAAGCAGGCAGCAGCGCGCCAATCCAGCAGAAGAGCAACGCAACACCCAAGCAACCGGCGACCATCCAAGGCTCAAACGAAAAGAGCGTTTCGGGTTTATAGGGGAACGCTCCTACCTGCGTAGCGAGCAGGTAATCGACGAATTTTGAGACAGCGTAGCCCACCATGATTCCAAGTGTTCCGCCGATGAGACCTAGCGCGGTCGCCTCACCCAATACCAGCATTCGGATATTGTTTGGTGTCGCGCCTACCGCCCGCATCAGGGCGAGTTCGCGGCGGCGCTCCAGAATCACCATCAGGAACGTATGCATGATGTTGATAGCCGCGATGGCCAGGAAGATGAGGCTAACCAGATTGAAGATTAGCGTGAGCAGCAGAATTAAGAGGCCAGCGCGCTGCGCGTTCTCGTACTTGCTGGACAGCGCGAACCCTTGTTCGTCCACGATCGTCTGCGCAATCATAGCCACCGCATCATTGGACTTCGCCTCGACCACAATCGAGTGATACTCCTCAGCCGAAGCCTGCCCCGAAACCTCAGCATTCAAGCGCTTGATGTAACCGATGGGCATCGTCAGGCCGAGGTTGATGGCCTTGTCCGAGAATCCAACCAGCTTCACACGTCGCGATATCTGTTTGTCCGATTTCGAACGCCCCAGATAGCTTCGGCCGAAGACGGCTTCGCCCTCGAAACCGATTAGTGCTTTCTGCGAGAGTTTTGGAAGGTTGCCGACCATCCCTTTCGCCCCGGCCATCGCCGTCTGGACACTGCCGTTGTAGATCTCCAAGAGCGCCGGCGCGACCAATGCGGGGATAGGCATCAGGCAGATTTTCTCTTCCTGGTGGCAGTATTGTGGTGACGCGCAATCTGCATCCGACCCGCAGCTTCGCCCCGTGCAAACATTGTCTGACCCGCAACTCATGCCGTCCGGGCAGCCAGCATCGCATGGGATCGACTCCCAATCTTTGAACTCTATGACGGGTTCGGTCAGCTCTTCTTGAACCAGCTCCGGCGGGATGCCGTCTGCGATCAGTTCGGCCCACATATCCTTGCCCAACAAGGCTTTGCCGCCCTTCACGCTTGAGGGAAACGTCAGCTTCATCTTGGGAAAGACGGTCCGAACACCTTCGATATCGCGAAAGATATCAGCTGTCCGATCGTTGAGTTTAGGCCCACCAAACAGGCCGCCGGTTTGGAAACCGGCCACGTCATACGACGGCTTCACAACTTCCAGTTGCCGCACAACGAACACGTCTTCCAACACGGTTGTCTGCACGCCAGCACCCAGCGCCGTGAAGAACAGCAGCGTCCCGATCCCGATAACAATGCCAATACTTGACAGTATAAAATCTCGCCGGTTTCGGCGGATCGACTGCAGGACAAGTTGGATGAGACGGCCGAAGCTCATTCCTCTTCTCCTAGCTGCAACCGGCGCGACGGGTCGGAGGGTTTGTTCGCTTTATCGCTAACAATCTCGCCGTCTTCGAAGCGAATGATGCGGCGAGCCATGCGAGCGATGTGCTCTTCGTGGGTGACCATGATGAGGGTTAGGCCATCGTCCTCGTTGAGCTTTCGGAAGATGTTCAGAATCTCTACACCCGTGTTGCGGTCCAGGCTGCCGGTCGGCTCGTCGCAGAGCAGCAGTTGAGGATTGCAGAACAGTGAGCGTGCGATGGCTACGCGCTGCTTTTGTCCACCGGACAGCTGCGTGGGATTGGACTCAGACCGACCAGAAAGCCCAACGCGCTCCAAGAGTTCGACAGCACGACGCTCCGCATCGGCGGTCTCCTTGGGACTGAAGAAGCTTGGTAAAGCCACGTTTTCAGCAGCGGTTAGATGGTCCAAGAGATTGAACTGCTGGAACACAAACCCAATCTGGGTGTTTCGCATTTCGGCGAGCTTTGCCTCAGGCAGCCCCGAAATCTTGGCGCCATTGACGGACACATCGCCGGTGAACTCGCGGTCTAGACCGCCAACGACGTTCAACAACGTCGTCTTGCCGCTGCCGGACGTACCGATGATGGCTACGAATTCCCCTGCCTCGATTTCAAGCGAGACGTTCTTGAGCACCCGAGTTTGGGCGTCGCCATCGCCGTAGGTCTTGCTGACCTTTGAAACGGAAATCACGCGTTACTTCTTGTCTTCCGTCGTTGGTTCTTCCTTCGGCTTGTCGTCCTTGGCGCCGTCGGTCACCGTATCGGTGCCCTTCTTCGGCTTCAGGTCGATGACAAGATGTGCAATGCCGCCATTTGGCTCGGCATCAAGCTTCAAGGATGCTTCCTCGATGTCGTTCAGGAAGGATGCCTGTGGATACATCATCAGCATTGGTCCGACGTTGTCACGAAGACGTGCAGCGTTGAGGTACAGACCATTGAACGGCGCCTCGCCCGCAAACGCCTTGCCAAGGTCCATGCCTTCGGCATCTTTCAGTCGTCCTTCCGAACGCTTATTCGTCGCGTATTCGATGACCGACTTAGGAGCCAGCGCCATCGTCGCGAAATAGACGTTCGCACCGTTGATATAGAGTCGGCCTGGGGCACCTGGTCCCGTTACTTCAAGCATCTCCCAGCCTTCAACTGGCGCATCGTCGATCGTCACCGGCTTGCGCGACAGCATCATTGCAAGTGGGCTCATCATCTTGTCGACAGCGCTCGTGACCGATGCAGGTTCATCAAACTGCAGCGACACAATCAGGCCAGCCTTCGTCCATGGGTCCGCGCCTTTGCTGGCACCTGGCATGAGGGACTGAATCCCGCCACTGACGCCATAGAAGAAGACACCGATGTTACCGGTCAGCTTGTTGATGATCTCGGTTTCGATATCCAGGTTCAGAGCCTGGCTCTGCATCTTGAGGCTACGCTGCATGCCGCGTCGGTCCTCGTCCGGGAGATTATCGGTGATAAGCTTCCAGACCTTCTTCGCGTCGAACGAGAATCGAAGTCCCAACAGCACCAACTGCGTCGAGAAACCGTTCCAATCAAACTTCTGCGGTGGTTTGAGCGCGTCCACAACTTGCTTGGCGACGTCGCCCTTCATGCCAACTCGAAGTTTCGCATCAGCCTGATTATCCGTGACGTTGACGCCCAAACCGGCGTACTGAACGTTTTGCTTTGTCCATGCCGCGCCTGCTTCAACCTCAGGGTTGTCCTTCATGGCTGCTTTGAAGTCGTCGGAGTTCATGTACTCGACGGGATTGAAGAACACCGAAACGGTCGAAGCCTCACCGATGTCCTTTTGGAATGCCTTGAAGCCTTCGGTCGAGCCGAGCGCGACTTCCTTCTTCGTTCCGGCGATATCGGCCAAAACCAGCGAGCCGGTTCCGTCGTCGAGCGCTTCCTTCACACTCGTCGCAGGCATGCAGACGATGGCGAGCTTGCCCTTATAGAGCCACGCAATCTGGCGAGCAGGATCGTCGCTCAGGATCTTCATCTTGTGACCGCCAACCGTCTCGTTCTTGGTCACGGACTTAATCTGGAATGCGTTCTTCGCCTTGTCTGTCAGGATCTTCTCGAACTGCTGACGATTCTCAACATAGGTTGTGAAGATGATGCGGCTGCGATATGCGCCGATAGCTGCGGTGGCATCGGGCGCGATACCCGCGCGCTTCCAAGACTCTCGGTCCGTGAGATTCAGGCCAAAATTGGTTTGGAAGCTCTTCTCGAAACCTTCGACGAAACCGAGCCCCGAGAACCGGTCTTTAACGACATTGATGCCTTCGCGTGTCTTCTTGAGATCCGACAAGAACACCAGCGCTTCAACCTTTGCAGGCATGTGCGTGGCAATGTCTTGGACACGCTCTTTAGGCGTGGCTGGGATCGTCGCTTCCTTATTGCCGCACTTATCGCAACCAAATGCGAAGAGCAGGACCAGAAGCAGTGCAAATACTGGATAACGTTTGGGGTTCATGTGTTTCTCACGTCTGTTGCGCGGGGCCTCAATGAGCGCGCATTGGACAATGGATCGGTCACATCGTCAAGGATGACGCACCGCGCGCTGAGGCTGCTGTAAACTTGACGTAAACCACGTCTGGCACCACTCTGATTCCACACTCATAGCAAGGCAATCGAAGTGTCTACGAGCGAACTCGGCTCCGAAGTTACCGTCCTGGAAGAGGACGGAGATGGCGGCAGCAAACGTGTCCTGTTCGGCACGTTTACCGGCGTTTTCACGCCAACCCTACTGACCATCTTGGGCGTCATCATGTACGTCCGAATCGGTTGGTCGGTTGGCAACGCGGGCGTGTTGGGTACGTGGATGGTGATGCTTTTGGCGATGGGCATCACCGCGGCAACAGGCCTTTCGCTAAGCTCGGTCGCGACCAACACCCGCATTGGACCAGGCGGCCCCTACGCGATCTTGTCGCGCTCGCTGGGCTACGAAGTTGGTGGCGCGATCGGCGTTCCGCTCTTCCTAACGCGTCCGCTCGGCGTCGCGATGTACGTCTTCGGTTTCCGAGAAGGTTGGTTGTGGATCTTTCCGGACCACCCGCCCATCGGTGTCGACCTCATCGTCTTTGGCTTACTTGCCGCTATCTCGTACATCAGCGCCGACCTGGCATTTAAGGTTCAATACCTCATCATGGCCATCATCGTGGGTTCTCTGGTGAGTATCTTCGCCAGCCCTGTGACGTTTGAGCCCGTGGCCGAAGCGCCGATGTGGGGGAGTTATCCCGGATTCCCCGAGAACGGCTTTAAAGGCACTGATTTCTGGGGCGTTTTCGCTGTCTTCTTCCCCGCCACGACCGGAATTCTGGCTGGCGCGAACATGTCTGGGGACCTCAAAGATCCCAGACGCGCCATCCCCGTCGGGACACTTTGGGCCATCGCGATTAGCAGCGTCATCTACTTCGCCATCGCATGGTGGGTTGGCCGTGCCGGCACCCTTGAAGAGTTGCTGAACAACTACACGCTGGCGATCGACAAAGCCCTTTGGCCACCGATCGTGCTGGCGGGGCTGTTGGGGGCGACCGCTTCCAGCGCGCTCGCAGGCATGGTTGGCGGCCCTCGCATCCTTCAGGCGATGGGCCAGAACAAGCTGATTCCATTCAGCGACACGATGGCAAAGGCTGGTGCCGACGGAAATCCGAAGTCCGCAGTGCTGGTCACGGCAGTGCTGACCCTGGCCTGCATTATGGTGCGCGACCTCAACACCATCGCACCGCTGGTCACGATGTTCTTCCTCATCACCTACTGCATGCTCAATGTGGTGGTGCTGATGGAGGCGAGCCTTGGGCTTGTCAGCTACCGGCCAACGATGCCACTGCCACGGGTGATCCCGTTCTTCGGGATGACTGGATGCATCTTCTCGATGTTCATCGTTAACCCCACCTTCGGACTCATCTCCGTCGGGTTGGTCGTCGCTTGTTACATCTGGATGAAGAATCGCGGCGTGGCGGACGCAAACGAAGACGTGCGCTCCTCAGCATTTGTGGCCATGGCGCAATGGGCGGCTTCGCGTGTCACTGCCGAAGAGCGCGAGAACGCTCGCGCCTGGAAACCAGAATTCCTGGTCCCGGTAGATGACCCCGAGGAGATTCGCGGCCAGTACCAGTTATTGCTCGACCTCACGCGGCCCGATGGTTCCGTGACCCTGCTTGGCTTGGACCGCGACCAGGAAGACCCGAAGTTGCGCGAACGGCTTCTAGAGCTAAGCGAGTCGTTCCGGTCCGATGGGATCCAATCGAGCTCAACGGTGCTCAACAACTTCGACCCGCAGCGCGGTATCATCGCGGGCATCGAGGTTCTGCAAGCTGCATTCTTCCGACCCAACCTGCTCTTCGCCACATTCCAAGCGGATGGGCACGACACGCTGGATATGGCGTTCTTTGCCGAAACCGCCGAGCACGAGCGCGTGGGAATGCTCGTCGTCGCGATGCACGGGAAGGTTGGGTTTGGGCAACGTGAACGTGTGAACCTCTGGGTCCGCCCCGCCCCTGGCACCTGGGATGCCGAGGCAGCCTTTAAATCGGGCAATCTCAACCTGAACCTGCTAACGGGCTACCGCCTCATGCGTGAGTGGAAGGCTACCGTCACGATGATCACCGTGGTTTCGAGCGAAGATGAAGTCGCCGAGGCCGAGCAGTTCCTTTCAGACCTGTGCGATCTAGCCCGCTACCGGAAGTCCAAAGTACAAAAGCTGGTCCTTGTGGGTCCTTACTGGGAGACGCTCGAAGATGCGCCGGTAGCCGACGTGAACGTTGTCGGCATTCAGCCAGACCCCGACGCAGTCGACCTGACCCGCAAAGTCGAGAAGCTCAAATCCACCCTGATATGTGTCAGAGATTCAGGTCGCGAATCCGCACTAGTGTGAAATTTCCTACTTCGCGTTCCTGAATTGGCAATCGGCGCGACTTTTCGTAAGACTAAACACGATGGAAACTGTCGTCTCATTCTTGGAAGGGGCCTCGTTTTACGCGCTGTTTCAGCAGATCAACGCCCTGTCGACCACTGAAGTCGTCATGGTCTTTCTGGCTTCGAAATTCTGCTTCGTGATGATGGCGCTGGTTTTATTGGCTGTTCCACCGGTTCGCGTGAGAGTCGCTGGATTGTTGGCGACGGAGGCCACCGACCCAACAGGGCTCTTGCTTGAGCACCAGGCTACCGCCCTGCTCACCACTGACGACTAGAACTCGTACAAGAGCTCGTCGACCTTCTGGGCCTGTTTGGTACCTCGCGTCGGCGAAAACTCCATCGGCGCGCTGCCTTTCACAAACGCATAGGGAACCCCATACTCGTTCGGCGGCGCCCGCAACCCGGTCGTTGGGTCGATCGGCACGTACTCCACGTCTTCTGGTGGATTCTCCGGCCAGGTGACGTTGCCGTCCTCTGCAACACGGGCATAGGGCGCATAATACGCCTGAAACGCCGGCATTGCTGAGGTCGCACCATGCTCGCCCTTACCCAGGGCGTGGTCGTTTTTGTCGCTGCCCGTCCAAACGACAGTAGTCGTGTGGTCATCAAATCCCACGAACCAGCCATCATACGTATTGGTGGTACCCGTCTTACCCGCGACCAACCACTCTTTGGGCAGGTCATGTGCGGTGCCACTTGTGACGACGCGACGCAGCAGGTCCTTCATCACGAAGGCAACCCCCTGCGTTGTCGCTCGGTCCGGTAGGGGTTGGATCGTTGCAAAACGATCTAGCCTTGCGGCCATCGAAAGTCCGCCGTCTTGGAACTGCAGTGCATCATGTTCGACCCGACCATCGGTTGTTTTGAAGTAGGCGTGGGGATGCACATCGCCGCGGCGCCCGGAGCGCTGGAAGGCCATGTAGATCCGCGCGACCTCCCAAGGTTGAATGCACGATGAACCAAGGCTCATGCTGTCTGTTGGGTCTAAGACCGAGACGACGCCCATCTTGCGGGCACGCTTGACGATGGAGTGGGCTCCCAAGTGCCGTAGGAGGTTGACGGTCGGGATATTGCGGCTCCACGCGAGGGCATTGGCCAAGGTGATATAGCCCTTGAAGTTGCGGTCTGCGTTACGCGGCGTCCAGATTTCGCCGCGCGAGGATTCTAGTTGGGTGGGAACATCGCTGAGCATGGTCGCCGCCGAGATTCCGCGGCTGAGCGCCTCGCTGTAGACAACCGGCTTGAACACGCTGCCTGGCTGACGACAACCCATGAAGGCGCGGTCGAACTCACTGCTTCGAACGTCAAACGCACCTGCGCTGGCGATGGGCCTCCCGCTAGTGGAGTCGACGGTCAGGAACGCGCCTTCATACGCGGGTTTTTGGACAATGCCCTGAGCGTCGGTATCGACGAACACAACCTCGTCGCCTTTGAACACCGACCGGAAGTCCTTCAGATACTCGGGACGTTTGTAGTGACGTTTTGTGGTGTTTGGCTCAAGCCACGCGTTGTCCTTGAGCGCCAATTTCTGTGTTTCGGCGCCGATGGCGACCGTCAGTTCGTTCCGTTCGGCCTCTACGACGCGACCAACACGGTAGCGCCCGTTTTGCGCCGAGGTCAGCTCGTCGAATTTCTGAGCGTCAACCACCGTCGCTGGCGCACCACGCCAGCCTTGCCGCTGGTCGAGGTCAAGCAATGCCTGCCTCAGCGAAGTGCGCGCACGAGCCGTTGCGACGGGATTTTGTGGCCAGATCGCGATCAACCCTTTCTGACCCCAGGCCTCATCGCCGTAGAGGTCCTTGATCGTTCGAATCGCCCCATAGACCGGCCCCGGCATTCGGTCACGGTTGAAGTCATTCCACTCGGCCACCTGGATTTCTGCGTCCGCTGCCGCGTCGTGTTCGGCCTGCGAGATCATCCCAAGCTCCAGCATTCGCCGAATGACTCGGTCCTTTTGCTTTTTGGCGGCGTCAGGGTCGGTAATCGGATTCAGTGTCGAAGGCGCCGGTAGAATCCCGGCAATGGTCGCCATCTCGTGCAGCTCTAAATCACGCGGGTCTTTAGCAAAGTACCGCCAGGATGCCGCGGTCACGCCTTCGGCACGGTGACCTAAGAAGACAGAACGCAGGTATGTATCCAAGATCTGCTGTTTGGAGTAGATGGCCTCGAGTCGGCGCGCCAGAAGGAGTTCTTCGACTTTGCGTTTATAGGTCTTCTCGCTCGAGAGAAACTGTTTTGCGACCTGTTGCGTGATGGTCGATGCGCCTTGGACCGTCTTTCCGGCCCGATAGTTCTGCAATGCTGCCCGCAAGATGGCCCGGCTGCTGAACGCCGAATGCACGAAGAAGTCCTCGTCCTCTGCGGCCAGGAAAGACGCGATAAGCAAGGGCGGAAGCTCATGATATGGAACGCCCGTCGACGTCGGCGCACCGGCGAGCTGCCAGCCATCGACCGTCTCGACCCTGGAGCCGAACTTCGGTTGAAGGAGGTCCAGATTCGGCACCTCCGGCACCGCACCCGCAAGCGAAAGTAACTCCTGCGCGACGTAGACGCCGGCCGGAAGCGGTGCCCAGATCAACACCACGAAAAGCGCGCGGATGATGACGCCAAGCACTCCCCCACGCCGAGGATTTTCAATCTGCATCTACGGTTATTGTTCGAGTCTTCGAGCTAGCTGAAGCTCGGAGATGATCTCACCGTCCTCATCGTAACGTCCACCCTGAAAGAGGACGTGGGGGCCAACAAGTGCGCGCACACGGCCGCCAATCTCGCTGACGGTGGTCGGTTCGTCGTCTGTCCACAAGTATGCTCGGACTCCTAACACACACGTTTCGCCGCAATTGTCGGGCACGAATCGATAGGCCATGCCGAATTCGTTCTGCAACACCTCTTGATTTCTGACGGCTGAGTTTTCGATGACACGATACTCACCCATGTCCGCATCGTACCGCCCCATCGCTGTGGTCGAGCGCGTTCCGGTTTGGGTGTCATAGCGTAGGTCGATGGTCTTGAGGTCGTTGGATGTCGTCAGCTGCTTGACGTTGAAACCGTCAGCTACAGTACGTACGCCGGCGGGGGTGAACATCGCGACGCGTTGAGCGGAGGCCGTATCCTGCACATAGATGATCCGGTCGTGATTCGCACTGGCTTTTGGCGCCGCGCAATCCTCCAGAATCGTGATGTCCGAGGCGATGGTCGCACCACTTTCGTTGCCCGGAATCCACTGCCCCAGAAACACAGCGCCGTTTTCGTCTTCGTACGGGAACATCATCGTCGACCCGTCGTCGGCGATGTCGAGCCCGCAGGCCGTCGAGTGTGCGCTGGAGGTCAATGTCCAAACAAGTTGGTCAACCGAGTCGTACGCTGCGATCGCGTTCGTGGCGCCTTGAGTGTCGAAATACCCGATCCAACGACCCGAAGCGTCCATCGTAATCGGTGTCAGAATCGCGGGAACCGATGGGTCTGTCTCATCCGCATTCAGTCGAAGAATCTCGTCGGTGTAGATGACCTGAAGATTCACGATATCGTACACGACCATCCGCGGCCGGAAGCCCGAATACGTAAGCGAGAGCTTGGCGCTATCGCTGCTGTAAATCACCTGCTCCGTAACACCCGTCGAGATGATGGTCCGGGTCGAACCGGCTTCTACGTCCAGCAGCGTTGGCCCGCGTCCGGTGAACACCGCGAACTTGCCGTCAGGTGAGAAGGCATTCTCGGGGAATGTAATGGTGGGCGTGACCAGGATGGCCTTCTCGGCCTCCAAGTCATAGAGCACATCGTTGCGCTCCTCAAAGTGGATGACCGCAAAGCGACCGAACGACTCAAACGAGGTCGACTTTTGGATCGCAACTTGGACCAGGGCATCGTCTGCCGGGTTGTAGAATCGAGTGCCTTCCGACTCGTCACTGATGAATAGAGTCTTGCCGTCATCGATGAATCGAGCGAATTCCGCCGACGGGGCTGGAGTCTTCTCGCGAAGCTCCGGCGTAAACAGAACCGGCTGCAGCGGGTCCGCCATCGTACGGTAGAGCACCCGACCAGACTCGCCCTCTTCAATATCGATGACCTCACCGTCTTCGCCGAACGAGGAATCGATAATCAACGCCGTCCGTGCGACGAAGTCGAGCATCGCCAGGCTGCCGTCTGGGCGGCTTGCATAGCCGATATGCCCGCCTTTGGCCGGTAGCCATATATTCGTGAGCTGTCCTGCGAACGTGACAAATTCTTCGGATTCAGCGGTCCAAGCATTTAGAACCAGCTTGTTACCCAGCGCGGCTCCGACCACGTAATCACCCGTTTCCGGATTTGCCCAGAGCAGACCGGGACCTGGTGCTGACGTTTCGACTTGCTCACGCTCGGCCGTTTCCGCATTCCAGATGGAGACCTGACCGGCGGTGTTTGGGAATGTGACGAATAATGAGGTTCCTTCAATGACCTGAATCGGTGCATCGGGGTCGGATTCGACGGTAACGATATCGTACGCACCGGTCTCTGTGCCCATGTCTTCTTCGGGCATGTCTTCCGCATCCATCCCCATATCAACGCCATTGTTGACCATGCCGTCGTCCGGCACGATGACCACAATATCCCGGTTTCCAACGGGATTTTCCTCTGAGTCACCGCAACCCAGTGCGGCGACAGTGAGTCCGATGGTGATGAGTGCAAAAAACTTCAAACCTTCTCCAAATGCGTAACGGCGCCGATTGTGCGCTGTTCGGCTACGAAATTCAAATTTCGTCGCCTTCCAAGAGGGCTTGCGCCTGCTCCACGATGTTCTCGGCTGTGAAACCGAACTTTTGGAACAAGACCTCGGCAGGCGCAGATGCGCCGAACCGGTCGATACCGATCACGACGCCCTCACGTCCGACATAGCGCTCCCAACCAAACGTGGAGCCGGCTTCGACGGCCAGCCGTTTGCTGCCAGGATTCAAGACCGTGTCGATCCAATCCTGCCCTTGTGCCTCGAAGAGTTCCCAGCATGGAAGACTGACCACACGGACACTTACGCCAGCTTCGGCAAGCGAATTGAAAGCATCGTACGCGATGGCAACCTCACTTCCGCTCGCGATGATGACCAGTTCTGGGTCATCGTCGGTCTCTGCAAGGATATATCCGCCGTTCGTTGCATCGCCATTCATGCCCTTCTGCGCCAATTCTTCGCGATCGAGCGTCGGGACGTTTTGTCGGGTCAAGACAAGACCCGAAGGGCCGTCTGTGCGCTCGATGGCTTTGATCCAGCACTCACGAACTTCGTTCGCATCACCGGGTCGAAGCACCCAATAGTTCGGCATCGCGCGCAACGAAGCGATCTGCTCGATGGGTTGGTGCGTCGGACCGTCTTCGCCCAATCCGATGGAATCGTGCGTGAAGACCATCAATGATGGAATATGGCTCAAGGCCGCCAGACGAAGTGCGGGTCGCATGTAGTCGGCGAACACCAGGAACGTCGCGCCAAACCCACGAACAGCGCCGTGCAGACACATGCCGTTGGCGATGGCAGCCATGGCGTGTTCACGCACACCCCAGTGGATGTTCTGACCGTTGAAGTTGCCCTTCTCGATGACACCAAACTCAGGATGCAGCGTCTTGGTCGACCCGGCCAAGTCGGCGGAGCCGCCCGTCAACTCTGGAAGCTCTGCATAGAGCTTTGCGATGACCTTGCCGCCCGATGCGCGCGTCGCCATGCCCTTGGCGTCAGCTTCAAAATTCGGAAGCGCGTCAGTCCAGCCGTCGGGAAGCCCACCAAAGAGGCGCCGATGCAGCTCGGCGTGTTGTTCAGGGTTCGACGACTCAAACGCCGAAAGCTTCTTGTTCCACGCTGACTCACGCTCCGCACCGGAACCGCGGGCGTCCATATGGGCGCGAACGTCCTCAGGCACGAAAAACGGCTCAAATGGCCATCCGTAGCTCGCTTTGGTTTCGCGGATTTCGTCGTCTCCCAGTGGTGAACCATGCGAGCTGGACTTGTCGGCTTTGTTCGGTGAACCAAACCCAATCACGGTTCGAAGCGAAATCAAGCTCGGTCGCTCGGTCTCGGCCTTTGCGCGCTCGATCGCGGCATCGATGGCCTCAACGTCATTGCCGTCTTCAACGCGGTCAACGTGCCAGCCGTACGATTCATACCGCTTGAGCACATCTTCAGTGAACGAGATGTCCGTGCGACCGTCGATGGTGATTTGGTTGTCATCAAACAAGAAGATGAGCTTACCCAAACCCCAATGGCCTGCCAGCGAGCTTGCCTCGGCGGTGACGCCTTCCATCAGGTCGCCGTCCGAGCAGATGCCGAAGGTGTAGTGGTCGATGACGTCGCCAAACCGAGCGTTCAATTGTGCTTCTGCCAATGCCATTCCGACCGCAGTGCTCAGCCCCTGACCGAGCGGACCGGTCGTCGTCTCAATGCCAGGGGTCATCCCGACCTCCGGGTGGCCCGGTGTGATGCTGCCCCATTGACGGAAGTTCTTAATCTCATCCATCGAGACCTGATATCCGGTCAGGTTCAACAAGCTGTAGATCAACATCGACGCATGCCCATTCGACAGGACAAAACGATCGCGGTTCGCCCAACGTGGGTTTGCTGGATTGTGTCGCAGGTGGCGCGTCCAAAGCGTGTAGGCTGCGGCGGCGAGACCCATTGGTGCGCCAGGGTGGCCGCTATTGGCCTTCTGAACTGCGTCCATCGAGAGGGTACGAATTGTGTTGATGCTGAGTTGGCTGATGTCGTCCGACATTTTGGCTCCTGAGGAAATCGAAGCGATAGCGGGCGTTGTTCTCAGACTTTATGACCCGAAAGTCAAGTGACTCGGTGCACCTACATAAGTGCATGAAAATCTTAGATCCGAAGTGGTTGAGGCTCGTTTGATACAGAAAGCGATGAAAGAGGTTCTGATGCGAACGACACTTCAAGCCACATTAAGCATCCTCGTCCTCATGTGCATTTTTGCGTGTGACGCGATGGGCCAGACCGCGCTCCCCCTTACTGGCGAGGTCCTGCGTCCTCTGAAAAACCAGACGGATGCGGAGCTGCTCGAGAAGTACAAATGGCTGGGTTCGACGTATGACATTCCGAGCGAACTGGCGACGCTTGACCGCGCTTTTCCTGCGCCGTCGGGGTACTGGCGAGTTGAAGTTAAGACCGGTTCCTACGCTGGATTCTTGCGTCGTTTGCCCCTTCGGACCGATCGAACCAACGTCCTATCGTATAAAGGCTCTCGGCTTGGCAGCCCGTCAGCAGCCATCGTTGCGATCGATGTCGGCGACCGAAATCTGCAGCAATGTGCCGACTCAGCCATACGCCTTCACGCCGAATACCTGTGGTCAATTGGCCAAGGTGACGCGGCGAGCTACCACTTCACGTCAGGCGATATCAGTACATGGAAAGATTGGCGTCGAGGTGAGCGTTTCAAAGTCTCCGGGTCGAAGGTCCAGCGCGTACTTGGACGTCGCGTGGCGAATGACCATGTGCACTTCCGAGACTATCTGGAGCATCTTTTTCGGTACGCCGGCACCCGGTCCCTGGCGCGCGATTCTCAGAAGGTCCAAATCAACGATGTGCAGGGGGGCGACTTCTTTGTGACTCCCGGCTCTCCCGGGCACGCGGTCGTGGTCTTGGATGTGGTCGAGAATGCCAAAGGAGACCGGCTGGCCTTGATTGGCCAGGGCTTCATGCCCGCCCAGGACTTTCATGTCGTCAAAACCAGCAACCGTCGCTACGCACTAGACGGCGTTTGGTTCAAGCTGCCAGCCGCAGATGGAAAGATCCACACGCCCTCGTGGGCTGCATTCCAATCCTCTGAGTTGCGCCGGTTCGACTAGTCTTGTGGTCTGGAAATGACTTCTAAACGGCAAGAACCGTTAGTGCATGTGTAGTACGAGATGACCAAAAGGTCGTCAGCGTCAATGGCCGTCGACACGCCGTAGGTTTCCCCAACAAACACAGTCTCAACTTCGATAGAACCATCGGCGCGAAACTTGGCGAGCCGAAGGTCGTCGTTGCTGTCGTTGTAGGCCACGTACAACGTGCCATCCTGACCACCGACCATCGACGAATAGCCGGCTAGCCGTTCTCCCTGGGCGACCCGAATATCCGAGTCCAAATCCATGAGATCGCCGCAAGTCACCGCAAGACGCGAGTTATCATCGGCGGCAATGCAGGCCATGCCGGATGGCCATACGACCAACGAGCTGGGATGTTCAGGGTCGAAGCCACCGTAATACTGCGTTCCAAGCCAAGCGCTCTGCTCCAAGCTGAACACTGCGACACCCCAATCCTGATTTCGCCCGCGGCGATGAACCAGGTACAGATTACCTTGACCATCCGCCCCCAGACCACGCTCCAAAGCGGCCTGTGCGTTGCCGATATCAAGATTGGGAAGCGAGAGATATTCGCCACGACTGAACACAAACAGTCGCACGGGGTCGCCCTGCGTGTTCGCGTAGGTAAAGAACATGCGCTCGCCATCGGGCGTCAAATCGAAACCATCTGAGACCCCGGTCCGAGTGACCGGGAATCGATGGAACTCGTATTCGCCATCGGCTACACGCCGTGCGGCTTTGAAGGTGTTATCGGTTGGGTCCAGGAAAGCGACGATAGGCTCGTTTGGTACGGCGACGTTGACACCAAAGGTCCCGTCCTGCCGTTTGATATCTTCGAACTGCCATACGCCGCCGCGCCGTTTGTAGGCCATCGACAACTGGACGTCCAAACACTGTTGGGTGGGGCAGGAATGGTAGGCTAGCCAGATGGTTCCGTCGTCATCGACGGCCAGCGAGGTTCGGTCGTTCAAGGCGCGTTGGAACGAAACGTCCGGGACGACCTCTTCTGGAACCCAACCCATGTCGACTGCGGGTCCGCCCAAGTCCACCTCAAATCCAGCGTCTATCAGGATGGGGTCGCCGTTGATGGGGACGTTGTTTAGCCGATCCTCTGGCAATTCCTCTTGCAGATCCCAGCCAACCGCGCGGTCTTCGCAGTTTGAGCACCCCGTCAGAAGCACCAGAAAGACGATGAGAATTCGTGCTCTAGACACGAGGAACCCCACCGTATCGCCGATTGGCCTTGAGGAATTTCTTCATGTCTGGCCACTGGATTCCCAGGTAGTCAAACTCACCTGGGCGTGTGGGCTTCGTCGCGCGAATCAACCCTTCATATTGCGAGCCTGTCTCGCCAGCTTGATAGAGCGCGAACGCGCGCAAAACCATCAAACCTCGGAATGAGGGCGGCCTGAGCTGTTCGAACGCGGTGTCCCAATGTTGGTCCATCACCCAGAGCGCGGCTTTGGGGTCTCTACGACGCAGCGCGATGACGCTATCTGCAAACACTAAACGAAATTGCTCGGATTCATGCAGGGTCTGCTTGGCATACTCACGATGTGTCTTGGCTTCATTGATCATACCCATCAACCCAAGACACGTCGCCATCTCGGCATGCAGGTACGGCTCATATCCGCCATTCGGACCGCGATCGAAGGTCCGGGAATGGTAGACGGCGTTGAAGAGGGACATCGCCTTCTTTAGCCGTCCCTCCAACATATAGGTGACGGCCCGATTGAAGACGTACACAGCGTGCGCGGATTGCTTCACTTCGGTCCGTGAGAGCTGCTCAAACTCGCGAGCGGCATCATGCAGATTGCCGTTGTTCAACAATTCAATCGCGTTCTGATTCTTCGATATGGCGGCGGCGCCCTCGCGCGTCGCGCCGAGGAAGATCACATAGGTGCAGACCATTCCGGCAAGCATCCATGCGGGTGCGCTGAACGTGAACGCCAGCATCATCGCCATGACAAAGAAGAAACCGGTGCCAATACGCCGTGTGCGGCGCGGCCGGTAGTGTTTCTCGGTCGGCAGCATGTCGGTATACGACATCCGCGATTCGAGCTGATTTGACACGGGCCGAGCCCGAATCATTTCGGTCTGTGAGGGCATGTGACTAATTGGACCTAATCAAACATCGCCAAACGCAGTCTAGTTATATCAAATCTGCAGGCGTTTCGCTTCGCGTTCTTTTGAAGCGATCCAGAAGAGGGTTTATTTCCCGCTAAAGGCCCAATGCTCTGGGAATGATCTCGAGCACGCCTTCCCAAGCTTCCTCGGGGTTTTGGCCAATCGAAATCACGTCGAATTTCCCGTCATTCTTGAGCGGCCCGACATTGTACAGGATGAACCGCCCCTCGCCCGTTTCCGCCCGCCACAGGTGCGAGGCAAGTCCCTTAACCAGGTCGTTGAACTCGGCCCCGGCGAGGTTTGAATCCTTGTAGTCTTGCGCGATGTAGTGTGGTCGATCGCGCATCAATCTGTCGGTCAGATACATCGGCGTACTAGTGCCGCCCCAGCGACCGTTGCACTCGGTAAAACGTGCGTGAAACTCGCCATCGAGATCGCCGTCGACGATGAAATCGAATGAACAGCGACCGGTATAGCCAAGGGATTGGAACACCGCTGAGATCGCCAACGATGCGTCGCCAATTGCCGTGTTTACCGGCTCGGGAAGGGTCGACGGCCGGCTACCGAGGAAGCACTTCTCTTCACCTTCGAGCAATTGTTCGTAGACGCCTTCAAGGACCGGGAGTCCTTCGGGTGGAATCCAAATCTGTGTCGATGGGGAGATATCCGTATCGACCCATTCGACCACGAGGACTTCCTCGTCGCCTTCCCACTGGGTATCGGTCAGGAAATCTCGAATCATCGCCGTCAAATCTGCGTGCGACTTCTGCTGGATTTCCGACGACCGATAGACGGCGTTGCCCATCGCTGAAGCACATCTGGTGCGCTTGAGACCCACGAACTCATATTTCTTTGCGAACGCCATCAGCGTTTCGGCCAACGTCTCAATTGACGTCGACGTCTTCGTCTCAACGACCCACCGATCGTCCAACACCAGTCGAATGATCTCAGTCAGGCTGGCCTTGTCGTTGGCAACCCACAAGGGTTCTGGGTTTGGCCCGACCACTTCCACATGAACGCCTTCGCGCTCTCGCAGGGTCTTTGCCAACTCCCAGACATCGCTGATCGACATGTATGGATGTAGAAGCACTTCACCATGGTTTCGTGCCCATCTGGCAATGGCGTCGTACGCCTCACCTGCCGCGCATGCCTGGCTGACGGCTAGCAACCCGTTTACCGGTTCAGCCAACACCATGTCTGGATTTTCCAGATGCAGGTAATCCTGACAGTAGTCTTCGTATCCCTCTGAAACCGGCGTTACGGCAGCAAACAGGTCGCCTGTGTGGCTTCGAACTCGAGCTCGGTGTTGGTAGAGCTCAACCCCTGGGATGTCCGCCACGAAAGGAATATGGCTCACGTCCTCGAGGTGCAGGGCTGGCAATCGCCGTCCCGACCACCGGAAGCCCTCGTAGTCAGCGCGTGCTTCAGCAACAGCATCAAATGCTGGCCATCGTTTGCCCGCTGCGACAGCCCGGTCATGTTCAGTCACGCTGAGCGTTTGGTTTCGGCGCATCTACTTCCCTTTCTTGCCTTCGCCCATCGCCTTTTTGACGCGTTCCTCAAGCCGCAGGGCGAGGTACGCGTCCAAGAATTTGTCGTCATTTAGGAGTTCGCAGCCGACGAGTTCGACCCAAAGTCCAGGACCTTCACCCGCCGAGAGTCGTTTCGGAAAAGGTTTGCGCGGCCAAACGACGTTCTTCGAGTTTGGGATCCAGACGCGCGTCTTCGCCTCTAATTTGGCTTCGATCACGATGTCTTGATTTCCGCCGCCCTTGTAAAACGGGTCCAAGCGGGTCACGGCGAGGCAATCGTCATCGGTGAGTTTGAGGAAGGCGTGTGAATTGCGCGCGTCTACGGTGTAGCGGCCTTTGACGTCACCCGATTTATCCGTGACTTCCACAGCGCTTTCGCCGCCGACAATCTCGACGACTTGTGCATTCAGGGCTTTGACCTCGACCCGCTCGCGACCGTCAACAGACACCCAGAGCGGCTCCATCCCCTTGTTGAGAACGTAGAGCTCTCCCTGACCATAGAGATACGAGCGATATCCAAACCATCCCGTGCCTGAGATCTGTCCGACAAAGCCCAGAACCAGCACGATCGCAACGACGATCGCCAGCCCAAAACCGATGGCTTTGAGCTTGGAAGGGGGTTTGATGTCTTCGATTTCGGGTTCTTCGCTCATCGAGCTGACTTACCGACTTACAGGAAGCTGTCGTCTTCCTCGAACACCATCTCGAACTCACCTTCTTCAGGTGCTTCGGGCAGGTATTCGAGGGCTGTCATATTAAGCGATTTGAGCGTGCTCAACATTCCGCGTTCGAAATCGACGAGGATTTGCGCCTCGCGGAGCGGCTCGACTCGTTCGAGTCCATCTTTGAGCGGGTCGACAAAACGGCCGTCGACCATGATTGAGAAGTGCAGGTGGTTTCCGGTAGCCAGACCGGATGCGCCAACGTAGCCGATGACATCACCCGCTTTGACCTCGACACCGGGATAGTACCCACGCTCGAATTTGGAGAGGTGCGCGTAAGATGACGAAAATCCTTCATGGTCGATCTTCACGAATCGACCATAGCCACCACGCCAGTTTCGATAGGCGATGGTTCCATCGGCAACGGCGACGATCGGCGTGCCACGCGGGGCCGCGAAGTCGACACCGTTATGCATCTTCTTGCGTTTCAAAATAGGGTGATAGCGCATTCCAAAACGGTCGCTAATCCGCACCAGGCCGTGGTTCAACGCACCCATTTCCCGTTCTTCGATCTTGAAGGCTACCCAGTCCGCGCCTGTATTCAGGGCTTCGTAGACATACGCGCCAAGCGGCCGTTCAGGCACACTCTGGACCGCGAAATACGCGGCGCTTCGTACGTCACGTGCGGCACTGTAGTAGTCCGAATCAGGTTGTAATGGGATCGGGTCGACGTCAGGAACCAAAACATCGGTCTGGTGTTTGTGAGCACCAACACAAATCAATAGCACCGCAACCATCGCAGCAGTCTTGACGATCCACAGCATCGCCGAGCGCAGGTTTTGGAGAAATCGATTCATCAGCTCACACACAAAGGCCCGAGGTTTTACCGAACGGGATCGATGAACGCAAGCGAGCTTGCGTCAGGTCGTAATGGGTTGAAGGTTCGATCATCATTGATCGTGATCAAAGATCGACCAAAAAACTTCTAAGAATCCCGACGACAGCGAAGCGAAAACAGCAAAGCGATAACAGCAAAGGGGTAACAGCAAAGGGGTAATCACGGTGGGCGCCTTCGCGCATGTAGATAATGTGGTTGTTGTGGATTGCGCATTTTGGCCACCGAGGGGAACCGAGATCCGTGAGGCCCACCGAGATTTGCTTGTCATCATTCGGTGGCGGGTCGGCATTTTGAGCAGTGCAACTGGGCTAGAGTGAAGGTGCCACGCCGTCAGGCGTAGGAACCGTAGCATCGGTCAGGCGGCAGCAAGAGGCGGTGTGATGTCCGCGTGGACGCTTCGTGAACGGAGTTTGGCTTTTGCCAAACGAGTGAATCGACTGCGGCCAAAGCGGATATCGCCCGACTCGCAGCGAAGCCAAAAACCACGGAACTCTCTGTGGGTCCTCACGGGCTTCGGTGGGCCCTCTGTGGTAAGAAACGCAATTTACAATCCAACA
This sequence comes from bacterium, assembly GCA_030427705.1. Classification (GTDB taxonomy): domain Bacteria; phylum Myxococcota_A; class Bradymonadia; order Bradymonadales; family Bradymonadaceae; genus JAUIBR01. Next base: position 103,429 of record JAUIBR010000013.1, read on the forward strand.
TACAACAACCACGACAAAGCGTTCTGTGGCCTCAGACCCAAGAACCGCATAGAATGGTGGTCGAACCCTACCAATGGTTGTCGAAATGAAGTTTTGGATCCCACTCTTAATCGTCCTCATCGCCGCCTGCTCAGACGACTCCGAACCCGCTGGGGCTCGCGATCTCGGTCAGAATAACCAGAACAACGTCGCCGATATGGCCAACGACGACGGGTCTGAGAACAACGCAAACAACGCGAACAATCAGAACGATATGCCGCTAAGTCCGGGCGTGATCTCCGTGAGCACCGACGTCATTACTTTCAATGGCGTTCGTGTGGGTGAGGAACGACGGGAAACGATCGCCATTACGAATACCGGCGAGGAAGATATCATCATCACCGATGTGACGGTGGGTGAGATCAATCGCCGCGGCGACGTCGAGATCAAGCAAGGCAACCAATGGGTGGATGGGACGACGATTCTGGAAGGCGGAACCTTCGTGGAAATCGAGGTCCTGTACGCACCGACGGACGAAGAGGCGGACCGTGGCCTTATCACGATCAACAGCACGGATAGCGTCAATCCGGTTCTCGAAGTTCGCGTGGAAACGCAGAACCCGTACCCCGATATTGAGTTCCCGACCCTGATTCGTTTCGGATTTGTTGAGGTCGGCCAATCTTCGACACAACAGGTCCTGCTCTACAATCGTGGTGGTGACCCGTTAACCATTCAGAATGCGGTGAAGTCCGGCCTTGGCCCATTCACGCTAGCGTTCATCCCAAGCGAAGAGCCGCCCAACGTCATTGAAAAGGACGAGGCCTTCGCCATCGATGTCACCTACACGCCGACCGACACCGACGTCGACCGAGGTACCATCACCGTGACAAGCGACGACCCGAATGAGCCATCTATCGAGATCGCGCTGAACGGAAACGACCCAACGGCATGCATCACCGTGACACCGCGGGTTGGTGATTTTGGCGAGATCGCGCCGAACCAAAAATCAACGAAGGACCTGACGATTTTCAATTGCTCGAGCACGTTGGATTTGAACATTTCGTCCATCGAGCTCTCCGACGACGGCGGTGGAATCTTCGCCCTGGAAAATCCGCCCGCCGCTCCGCTGACGCTCGATGGCTTTGATACTCAAGTGATCACGGTGGCGGCCAACTTGCCGGAAGGTGAACGAATCGGCGAGCTGACCATCTCGTCAAATGACACGTCGCAACCCGACCTGAAAGTCGAACTACGCGCACGTACGCCAGAGAATTAGCGCCGATTGGCCGCTTGCCTCGAATCCCTAATACCGCCATCATTATCTTCGAACCGGGAAGTATGGGATTGGTATGCGTCGTTTTCGTTGGATTCTCCTCGTAATCGCTTTGGGGCTCGTCGCTTGCGGCACAGATGATGTTAGCGAGGAAGCGAGCGGTCCGGAGGCATTGGACCCCTCCGACCTAGAAGTGGTGCCCGATATCGACAGCAAGGGTGATGAGATCTTACCAACATTCGACGCGAATTTCGTCGTCGACGACCACCTGTATACCGACAGCGATTACATCACCGCTTCCGACCTTCAGACCTTCTTTGAATCCAGCCCTTATCACAGCCGTTCATGGCTGGCCGATGCTGAATTCGATGGCCGCTCGGCCGCTGATATCATCGTCGCGGTTTCCGAGGAGTTCGAGATCAATCCGCTGATGCTGCTGGTTCGCCTGCAGGTTGAGCAAGGGCTGGTGTCGAAGACCGAACGGCCGTCCGAGCGTCGAATCAATCGTGCTTTGGGATGTGGTTGCGCAGACGGACAACACTGCGCAAGCCGTTTCTTAGGGTTCGAAAACCAAATGCGATGCGGAGCTGAGACCCATCGAAAACTCTTTGACCAGAGCGCAGACGGCACTGGTTCGTGGCGCTCAGGACGCACCAAGAGCACGTTGGACCGGGTGCGCGTCACCCCGCAAAACCACTCGACAGCTGCTTTGTATGGCTACACCCCCTGGGTCCTCCGAGGACGAGGCGGCAACTGGTTGGTTTGGAATATTGCCCGGAAGTTCACGCGTCACATGGAAGACAAGGGTCTGATCGTCGCCACGGTCCCAGCCTGGATCGGCACACCATGCAGCACAGACGACGAGTGCACGTTCTCAGCCAACGGCGAGTCGGCGTTCTGCTTGGATTTCCAGACGTTGCAAGGCGAGCTTGTAGGATTCTGCACGATCGTCTGCGAGGGCACCTGCCCTGACCGCGCCCAAGCCGCGACGACATTTTGCATCGCGGCTGATGTCCCGAACGTTGGAGTTTGCGCAGCACAAGCGGTCGACTTGAACAATCAGTGCGCGGACATTCCAGGCACGATTATTGAGGAGCGCGACCGCTTTGTCGGCGCGTCGGGTGCCTCACCAAGAACCTCATTGGTCTGCGCACCTGACGTCCAGTGACACGCCGATTCCTCGCCGCATTCATTGGGGTACTGCTCTTCTCGAACGTGGCGTGGGCGCAGACGAAGATCGAGTTCAGTCCCGGGCCGATCCTGTCGTCCAACCGTGTGGTTGGTGTCGGTGGTGCGTTCCTGTCGGTGGCCGAGGGGGCGGATGCCCATCTGATCACGCCTGCATCCTTTGCGATGCGCTATAATTGGGCGCGAAATGACTTCTTCGATTGGGATTGGTCACTCTATTGGTTGTTGAGCACCGCATCCACACGCCCTGATATCACAGGGAATCCGGATGCGAGCGACGGTTCGTTCTTTCTGGGAGGCGGGCTGGACGCGCGGATGTCCAAGTTTGGTATCGGTGTTCACGCGTTGATAAAGCGATATGACCTCGATGTGACCCTGGAAGACGGGTCCACGCAGACGTATCGATTCAATCAGATTATCAGCCGGCTTGGCTTCGGCTGGGCTTCCTCGGCGCTCGACATCGTGTTTGGCCTGTCGATCGACACGGTGGCGATTGCCATGAACGACCCAGATACTCAGACGGATGTCCTGGGTATTCAGGGGGGTGGGCTGTCGCTAGGCGCGGTGTGGGCGCCAACTGGAAAGCCATTTCGTGTGGGTTTCAAATACGATTCGCCGGCACTGGCTGCCGAAAGCACGATCGAGCCGCCGGTGGAACTGATGGATGTCGTCGACATCGAAGCCATGGAGGTTCCGGCCGAAGTTGGCATCGGCGCCTCCTACATGTTCTGGGACCGCGTCTACAATCCGACCCGGACCTTTGGCAGCGTAAAACCAGATGAGATCATTGGCCACGGCGGCAGACGCTATGTGCTCCTCACTGCCGACGTCATCATGCACATGCCCGTCAAAGACGCGGTGGGCGTGGTGTCGTACCTCAGTGGCAACCCAGAGGTCGCGGGCAATGATCATACGTTTTCGCCGCGATTTGGCGCCGAGAGCGAGTTTTGGGCCAATCAAATGCGTGCACGAATGGGTGGGTACCTGGAACCGAGCCGAATCGAGAGTCAATCGTCACGAATGCACTTCACTGCTGGCCTGGACTTTCGTGTTCATGTCCTTATCGATTGGCGCCTCAATGGCGTCATTGATTTTGCGCGCCGCTACTACAACTGGGGAGTCGGCATCGGCTTTTGGCACTAGCGCAATTGCTGCGCTGGCGTCCGGTTCAACTTTGAGGCATCCTAGTGGGGACTCACTCCTTTAGGATTTCGAAGATGAGACGAATGGCTCGCCAGAATTGGCTGTTGGCGTTGTTGGGATTAGTTCTGTTTGCGTCGTCGTGTTCGTATGAAGCCGCCTTCGAGGATGTGCTCTGCGAAAATGAAGGTGCAAGCGAAGACGGACGCGAATGCCGAAACGGCTTCTGGGTCAATGTCGATGCGGGATCGAGCACCGACATGAACGACATGGACATGATGGTCGTCGACATGCCCGACATGACGATGTCCGAGGAAATGGGCTGCACGTCCGAGTCCGACACGGAATTCTGCACAAGACTTGGATTCGACTGCGACGAGGTGACCGACCTCGACAATTGTGGTGAGAGCCGCACTGCCAACTGCGGTACGTGTACTGATCCCGAGACCTGCGGCGGCGCAGGCGAAGCCAACGTATGCGGATGCACGCCAGAGTCCGGCGTCGAATTCTGCCAGCGCTACGTCAAGACATGCGACGATTTCACCGAGCTCGATAACTGCGGAATGATGCGTACCGAGAACTGCGGATCGTGCGTTGCGCCTGCCGTCTGCGGCGGTGGTGGCACTGCAAACACGTGTGCCTGCCCTGACCAAACAGACGTCGAATTCTGCGCAGCAAACAACGCAGAATGCGGCGCATTCCAAGGCTTGGATGTCTGCGGACAGATGCGACTGGTTGATTGTGGCGGTTGCACACTGCCTGAGACATGCGCAGGCGCTGGCGTTGACAACCAATGCGGCTGCACGCCCGAAGACGACGCAACGTTCTGCTCGCGCCTGGGTAAGAACTGCGGTGTCGTCACCGACCTGGATAATTGTGGTAGCTCCCGAACGGCAAACTGCGGCGCCTGCACGAACCCAGAAACCTGCGGAGGCGGCGGAACCGCCAACGTTTGCGGCTGCGGCACGGATGCAAGCGTGTGCTCATTCCTGGGCTTCAACTGCGACTCCGCGAATTCCAGCGCCATCTGCTCGAACAAGAACACCGTGAACTGCGGCAGCTGTACATCCCCCGACACGTGCGGCGGCGGAAACCCCGGTTCCTCAAACATTTGCGGATGCACCCGTGAAACCGACGCTGCATTCTGCGCTCGAAACGGCAAGAACTGCGGTAACTTCACGGGCACGGACAACTGCGGACTGCCACGCACGGCGTCTTGCGGAACGTGTACTTCCCCTGAAGGATGTGGGAGCGGCGGAACACCAAACGTTTGTGGCTGCCTGAATGACGCATCTGTTTGCTCTTCGCTTGGGTTGAACTGTGGAACGCGCAACGTCAGCGCGATCTGCAGCAACTTCACGACGGTGAGCTGTGGCACATGCAACGGCGCCGACATCTGCGGGGGTGGCGGCACCAACAACGTTTGTGGCTGCACTGGACCATCTGCGGGCTGCACGGCGCTGGGCAAAGACTGCGGCACCGTGAACTTGAGCAGCGTCTGCTCAAACTACACCAATCAGAACTGCGGTACCTGCACCAATCCAGAGACCTGCGGCGGCGGAAGCCCTGGTGAGGTCAACGTCTGCGGATGTACCCCTGAAAACAACGCAACCTTCTGCAGTCGAAACAGCGCGGAGTGCGGCTCTTTGACCGCGAATGACAATTGTGGAGACTCCCGAACGGTCGCAAACTGCGGAACCTGCACAGGCACCGGCGAGGTCTGCACTGGCTCAAATCAGTGTGTCTGCACGCCACAAAGTGATGCGGCGTTCTGCGCCGCGAATGGCGCGGTCTGTGGCGCGCTCAGCGGGACCGACAACTGCGGCGACCCACGCAATGTAGCGAGCTGTGGCACCTGCACCGGTACCGGAGAAAGCTGCACGGGATCGAACCAGTGTGTCTGCACGCCGCAAAGTGATGCGGCATTCTGCGCTGCCAATGGTGCGGTCTGTGGCGCGCTCAGCGGGACCGACAACTGCGGTGATCCACGAAATGTAGCCAGCTGTGGCACCTGCACAGGTACCGGCGAAGTCTGCACCGGCTCCAATACATGCGTCTGCACCCCCGAAGATGACGCAACCTTCTGCAGCCGAAATGGCGCGGTGTGCGGGTCATTAACGGCCAACGACAACTGCGGAGTTTCACGCACAGTCGCGGACTGTGGAACCTGCACCGGCACGGGCGAGGTCTGCACCGGCTCCAATACGTGCGTCTGCACACCTGAAGACGACGCAACCTTCTGCGCAAACGCTGGCGCTCAATGCGGTTCGGCCTCCGGTAACGATAACTGTGGTGACCCACGAACTGTCGCGGATTGCGGGAGTTGCGGTACCAACGCAAGTTGCAATACCAACACCTGTGAGTGTGACTCCGGATTCTCAGGTGACCCATTGACCACATGTACAGCTTGCCCATCTGAGACCGGAATGGGCGGTACGTGTGGAGACACTTTCGACAATGACTGTGATGGGTTGGTTGACTGCCTCGACCCTGATTGCGACGGCGAGAACTGCGGCATGGGCAACACCTGTTCGTCGAACGTCTGCCAGTGAGCAAAGTCCTACTGCTCGACATCATGAGCACGGTCGTCTACGACCCGTTTTGGGAGCTCCCAAAGTTCTTCGGCCAGCCGATGGACGAGCTTCTGAAGGACAAGGACCCAACCGCCTGGGTTGAATTCGAACGCGACGAGATCGACGAAGCAACGTTCTACGCGCGCTTCTTCGCGGACGGCAAAGCCATCGATGGGCCTGGGATGAAGCAGACAATGCGCGATGCGTACGCGTTTCTGGACGGCATGGACGACCTCCTGGCCGACCTGAAGTCTGCCGACGTCGAGATGCATGCCCTGTCGAACTACCCAGTCTGGTATCGAATGATCGAAGAGAAGTTGTCTTTGAGCGACTATCTTGAGTGGTCGTTTGTCAGCTGCCATACAGGCCATCGCAAGCCCGAGCCACAAGCCTACAGCGTGGCCTGCGACCGACTCGAGCTACCACCTGAGCACTTCGTATTCGTGGATGACCGTGGCTCCAACTGCAAGGCGGCTGCGGGGCTGGGCATGACCGCGATCAAGTTCGAGGGCGCGGCGTCCTTGCGAGGTGCCCTTAGCGAACATTTCAAATTGCATTGAAGCGAAGTCCGCTGGCAGGCATCCTATCCAAGACATTGGCCTAAACGAGAATCTCCATCATGTCTGATTTCAATCTGTTTGCAGGAACCGAAGGCTATATCGCGAGCTCCGAGCTGCGCGACGCCGTCAACGTGTCCGTTTCGCTGGAACGACCACTCTTGATTCGAGGCGAGCCCGGCACAGGCAAGACGCTCCTGGCGAAGGCAATCGCAGAGGCCCTGCAGATGCCGTTCATCTCGTGGCATGTGAAGTCCACAACCAAAGCCCAAGAGGGTCTGTACGTCTATGATACCGTTCAACGCCTGAACGATAGCCGCTTTGGCGACGGAGACGTCAGCAATATCGAGCACTACATCAAGCTCGGGCCGCTCGGAACGTCATTTGAAGCGCCGGAGCGCGTCGTCCTATTGATTGACGAGATCGACAAAGCGGACATGGAGTTCCCCAATGACCTGCTCCATGAATTGGACGAGATGAGCTTCTATATTCGCGAGACCGACCGCACGGTGACCGCAAAACAGCGGCCTGTCGTGGTCATCACGTCAAACGCCGAGAAGGAGCTTCCAGACGCCTTCCTACGACGTTGCATCTTCCACTATATCGACTTCCCAGACGAAGCGCTCATGCGCCAAATCGTGGATGTTCACTTCCCCAAGATTCAGGACGAGCTGCTGTCGCAGATTCTCATGAAGTTCTACTGGGTCCGTGAACAGCCTGAGGTTCGCAAAAAGCCGTCGACCTCTGAGCTAATCGACTGGATTGGTGCGCTGAAGCGGGCCGGCATGGACGCGGCAGCACTTCAGGGCGCGTTCCCATTCCTGGGCGTGTTGCTGAAAAAGGAAGCCGATCTTCAGGGCATTCAAAAGAAGGTGAGCTAGTTGTTCGTCAACTTCTTCTATCACCTGCGGGGACGCGGTCTGGACGTGAGCGTCACGGAGTTTTTGACGCTGTTGGAGGCCCTGAATAAGGGCCACGCCCATGAGTCGTTGGACCACTTCTACTCGCTCGCCCGCGCTATTTTGGTGAAGAAACCTGAATATTACGACCTCTACGACTTGGCGTTTGCGGAGTTCTTTCAGGATGCCGTGGTTGACTGGAGCAAATTCCAAGATGGGCTGCCTGACGAGCTCAACGAGTGGCTGCAGGACCCAAAGGCGATGCGCCAATTGACGCCGGAGGAGTTGGCAAAGCTTGAGGCGATGGACTTCGACGAGCTGATGCGCCAATTCGAGGAGCGGCTCAAAGAGCAGAAGGAGCGGCACGACGGCGGCAACCGCTGGATCGGCACGGGTGGCACGAGCCCCTTCGGCCACGGCGGCGCCAACCCTGCGGGCATTCGTGTCGGCGGCCCTGGTGGCGGTCGAAGCGCGGTTCAGGTGGCCCAGAACCGTCGCTTCCGTAACCTTCGTACCGACCTCACCTTGGATGTCCGCCAGTTTGGCGTGGCACTTCGCAAACTGCGTGTTCTGACAAAGGACGGGCGTGAAGAGGTCTTGGACCTCGACGAGACGATCGACCAAACCGCTAAGAACTGCGGCGATATCGAGATAGTGATGAAGCAGCCTCGAAAGAACGAGGTGAAGCTTCTGCTGCTGGCCGATGTCGGCGGGTCCATGACGCCCTATTCGCACCTCACCAGCTTGCTGTTTTCGGCCGCGCACCAGGCATCTCATTTCAAGCAGTTCAAGTCCTACTACTTCCACAACTGCCCGTATGACGTGCTCTACAGCGATATGTCTCGTCGCAAGGGCGAGAAGACAGAAGACGTGCTGAAGAACATCGACCGGACATGGCGTTGCATCATCATGGGTGATGCGGCGATGGCACCGTACGAGTTGATGGAGTCCGGTGGTTCGATCGATATGTTCTATATCAACAAAGACCCTGGGATCGTTTGGCTGAAGCGCATTGCCGAGAAAGTGCCCCGGACCATCTGGTTGAACCCAGACCCCATCAAGTACTGGAATAGCTACTTCACCGTTCGGGTCATCTCGTCCCTGTTTGACATGTTCCCGCTGACCGTCGAAGGACTCGACGATGCGGTGCGTGAACTACGGATGAAACCTATCTGAGCGCGGCTTGGACGACGCGTCCCAGTTCCTCGCCAAGCGTACGCGCGACTTCTTCATCAACCATGGGCACGTGCACGAAGATCGCCCGACGGTGGCCCAGGCTGTGGAAGAGCGTTGCGTTGCAGACGTAGACACCGGCATCCCGTGATTCTCGTGCGGCCGGTTCGATACCCCATTCGTCCACCATCTTGCGAAGCGCGAGATCAGTGGTGCGCGCGAGCGGCCCGTTGGCGTCCAAGCTCATGACACCTTCTGACAGTGATTCATAATCACCTGTTGCGTTGTGGGCGAACCGCTCAAAGTCGACGGTCTGTCTAGACGCGGCCACGCCGACATGGATGAGAACATCGTCGGGTTCGCTCAGCTCCCACGCGGATTTGGCGGTTTCGAAGTCGACTGCCAATAAGTGGCAAGCACTGCCACACACCCGCGCAGCGGCCTGAGCCACATCCCAGCTTGGGTTGTAGTCATGGTCGCCAAACGGCTCGAATCCAGTGAAGACGAACACGGTCTATGGCAGCGGAAGGACGCACTGGTTGCTGACGCAAACCTCGGGGAATGAGCAATCGCCGTCCGAGATGCATTGGACGCCACCCTGGCATTGATTGTTCACGCACAGCTGGCCGACAGGGCAGTCCGAGTTGATCTGACATTGTTGCGGCGGATTGCGTGGCTGGCAGATACCGAAGTTACATTCCTCGGATGCCAGGCAGTCCACGTCGGTGCTGCACTGCACCGGCGGAATCGCGTAGCAAGCGCCAGCGTAGCAGCTCTGACCCACTGGGCATTCCGAGTCGGATGTACATCCACCAGGATTTTGACACTGGAAGTTGATGCACTGTGACGGCGGAGGACAATTGCCACCTTGACCGCAGAATGGGCCGACGAGACAGCGTCCAGCGACGCATTGGAATGTGTTTTCGCAATCCGAGTCAGACTGACATGTGAACGGCTGACAGTAACCGAAGTCGCAACGCTCGTTGGCACTGCAGTCCGCATCGTTGATGCAGTCTGGCGTCAACAAGCAGGTGTTGTTGCGGCAGGTTGTGCCGTTCGGGCAATCCAAGTTGGTCTGACAACCCGTCAACACCGAACACGTGGTTCCAACACAGGTCTGACCCATTGGGCAGTCGAGGCTAGAGTTACAGGTCGTGTCCTGAATGCACTGTCCGCTAAAGAGGTCGCAGCGTTGGTTTGCCGAGCAATCTGCATCGCTGCGGCAGCCTGGCGTCGTGACACAACGTCCGCCAAGACACTCACGTCCATTTGGGCAGTCCATGTCAGTCGTGCATTGGTTTCCGGTTGGGCGACATGCGCCTTGGAAGCATCGCTCGCCGGCGGCACAATCCATATCGGTAACGCACATCGTGGAAATCGGCTGGCAATTGCCATTCGGGTCACATTCGAAGCCAGGCGGGCAATCACCATCGGCCGTGCACTGCGGTGGCGGTTGTTCACAAACGCCACCGATACAGCGCTCGGTTGGAGGACAATCAAAGTCCGTCATGCACATCAGCGTGCCTTGACAGATTTGGTCGATGCAGACCTCGGATGGATCGCATTCCGCGTCTGACTGACACTCACCGATGAACTGGCATTGGAAGTTGAGGCAACGCTCGCCAGGGCCACAGTCGTCGTCGAATGTGCAGCCGATATCTGGGATACAGAATCCGAATTCACAGATTTCTCCAGACGAGCAGTCTTGGTCGGTAGAGCAGTTGCCAGGCGGCAACGGCAAGCAGACGCCGGTCACGCAACGCAGTGTGAATGGGCAGTCGGCATCCGACATACAACCGTTTGGTACTTCACAGACGTTGTTGACGCAGACCTGACCTGGCAGTGGACATTGGCTATCGTTCTGACACACCAGCGGCGGCGTGCAGGTTCCGGCATTGCACTGCCATGCTGGCGGACAGTCGCTTGCTGTCATGCAACTTGTCGGTACGCAGTTGCCAAGGTCGCAACGCTCACCCGTGCTGCAATCTGAATCGATGCGGCATTGTGGTCGAGGCTGGCAGAAGAAGCCGTTGCAGACCGCGCCGGTTGGGCAGTCTGCGTCCGACGTACACTGACGGAAGTCGATGCATCGGTCGCCAATGCAGCTAAATCCGGGTTGGCAATCGGAGTCGGCCATGCACTGCACAGCGGTGATGCACTGACGCGAGATAGGCTCACACTCTTGGCCCATTGGGCAATCCGAGTCGTTGTTGCAGCCGCCAGGGACGACGCAGAAGTTGTTCTGACAGACTTCGCCAGGATTGCATTCGTCATCGCCTCGACAATCGCCAGGGAAGACGCAGTTTCCGTTGTCGCAGATCTCGTCCATGGCACAGTCGTTATTGGTCGTGCAGTTCGGCAAATCTGGGCGGCATTGGCCATTGAAGCATTCGAAGTTTGGTGGGCAATCGAAGTCGTTGACACAAGCGTTCACCGGCTCACAGGCGCCGTTTCGGCACACTGAGTCGGGAGGACACATGATCAGGTCGCACGGATTGGTCACTTCACATCGGAAGTTCACGCACGTCTCGTTTGGTGAACATTCGAAGTCATTGCGACAGTCACCGATGAAGAAGCACGCGCCACCCAGGCAAACTTCAGATGGCCCGCAGTCATTATCATTTACGCAGCCCCCAACTGGTACGCAGCTACCGGCACGACAAATCTCGTTTGGACCGCAGTCCGTGTCGGCGGTGCATTGGGGGTTCGAAATGCACTGGCCATCCAGGCAAACCTCACCAGGCTGGCAGTCGAAGTCCGAGAAACAATCGGGGGGCGCTTGTTGGCAGAAGCCGCCAACGCAGAACTCGTTTGGTGGGCAATCCATATCCGTGTTGCACTGGGGGCTAACAGGGATACAGATACCGCCGTCACAAATCTGGTTGGTTGGACATTCGTCGTCGAAGCGACAGAACAAGTATTCGCATTGATTGCCGATGCAGAAGCCGCCAGGGCCGCACTCTGCATCGTTTAAGCATTCAATATCGATACATTGGAAATCGCGGCAAACCTCACGCACGCCGCACTGTGAGTCGTCGAAACAGTCGCCGCCGAACTCACAGACACCGTTTTCGCAAACAAATGGTTCGGGGCAATCGAAGTCGCCGCGGCAGAATCCAGCGTCTGGGCGACAAACGTTTCCATCGCAGAAGAAGCCGCGTGGGCAATCGAAATCGTTGACACATTCGGGGGGACGTTCAATGCAACGATCGCCGATGCATCGGAAGTTTGGCGGGCAGTCGATATCGCTTCGACACTCGCTGATGTCGACGCAACCGTTGTTGATGCAGACCTGGTTTCGGCCACAGTCTCCGTCGGTGTTGCAGTCGACGAGCTCGCACACACCGTCCGAGCAAATTGCTGGGCGACCCAGGAATTGGCAGTCCCGATCCGTTTCGCAGCCAGTCTCGACGCATTGGCATTCGATGCACTCGGCGTTCGGACCACAGTCTGCATCGCTGTCACAATCGCATCGTGGTTGGCAAATTCCCTCGACGCACTCTTCGTCCGCGGGGCATTCACTGTTGAATTCGCACTCGGGCCGGCACACGCCATCAACGCAACGCTCGTTGTTTTGGCATTGGTCGTCCGTGGCGCAATCTGATTGGTCAACGCACTCGCCGGCATCGCAGATCTGGCCGGCTGGGCATTCCGTATCGCTCGTGCACCCTGCTCGGGAGTCCTGGCACGTGCCATCCAGGCAGGTGAACCCAGGTTCGCAGTCCGTGCTATCGACACACTCGACCGGCGGAGCACAGAAATTGCCAACGCAACTCCCAGACTCGCAGTCCGAATCCGTCGTACAACGATCGGCAAAATTGGTGCGCCCACAGCTCGAAATCATCGCGCTGAAGCTGATGACCACCAACAGCGCCCACAACGTCACGAATATTTGACGTTTCACGGCCTAACTCCACAAATTTCCAAGGCTCAATAAACCACGCCGAGCCTAACACAAGCGTATTTTCGGAACAACAAAACGCCATCAAACCCACGTATTACGCGGCGATCGAAAACCCGCGCCAAAAGCGGGCCTGCGTTAGGTTGCGCACAGTGGTTTCTATAGCTGCAAGATCGGGGCCTTCGAACTACTCGCGAGGCGCTTCTGGAACGCTCATGAAAAGCGCACGGAGGGGATCGGCTTCGTCACCATAGATATAGGCGGGTCCAAGCCCAATGGGTTGGTCCATCGAGGATCCCAAGCCACCGCCGGCATCGAACCCACGCCAGTTTCGGGCCATCTCGCTGGCTTGTGCGGCCTCCCACTGGGCCTGCAGAACCAGCAATTGTTCCAAGCTTTCAGGCAGTCGATCTTCGAACGCGTACAGAACCTTACCGGCAACCTCCGCATCGTGAACGGCGCGGTGCGCCTCTTCGAGCGGGATTCCGAGCAATTTCGAGATGGTGCTGAGGTTCTTGCGAGGCGAGTTCTTGAAGAACTGGCGAGCGAAGATAAGTGGGTCGAGGGTTGGCGCGTCCTCGGGCCATTCCAGTCCGCAGCGTTCCAGCTCAGCACGAACGAAACCGCGGTCGAACGATAGGTTGTAGGCAACCAAACCAACACCTTGAATCCGTTCATAAATCTCGTTCGCGAGCTCCGCAAACTTCGGTTTACCAGCCACGTCATCGTCTTTGATGCCCGTAACTTTGGTGGCGTCTTCCGGAATCGGCCGCTCAGGATCGATGAGCCGCCCATAACTTTCGATGATTTCGCCCTTCTCGAACCGGATAATGCCGATCTCCATGATCCGGTCTTCTGCCGAATCAAGGCCCGTGGTCTCAACGTCAATCACCGCCAGGGGCAGGTCTTTCCAAAGTTCGGGCCAATCGTTCATCGTGAATCCTTCGCGTAACATCCGGTGTTGGCGCATGCTGCCATGTCGCATGCTTGAATTGCAAGAGGGTTGCAGCGGCTACCAGCTCAGCATCAGGGTTTCATTTGTGATCCACTTCTGTGGGTGTAGAACGGTCCACAGACGGCGCAGACGAAACACAGACGTGCACAGACTTTTTTTCAACAGGGCATCAGCCAAGTCACAATTCTAGAGTTGTGAGGTGTTGAATGCTGTCGCAAAAGGAAACTTCTGTGTGTTTCTGTGAACCGTCTGTGCTGTCTGTGGATTTGGGGTCTCCCACTCGTTCCGAACCACCAGGCCGAGTGGCCGGGATCAGTCGGCGAGGTCGCGGATCAGCCGACCTAGAAAGACCTCGATCTTGGCCATCTGTTTCCAGTTCAGCTTTTCGATTCGGTCGTCGGCGCTGTGGTAGCCAGGGTGGATTCCGGTCGAAAATCCAATGCTGCCAAATCCTGCCTCGGCGAAGGCGATATGATCGCTGCCGGATGCATATAGTGGGTGGGCATCCAATGCCATTCCTGAACCCGAAGCAGCGCTGGTGGCAGCTTTGTTGGCGGTCCATGATTCCAAGCCAAATGCGCGCAGGCCGTCGTCATCGAGTCGCCCTGCCATGTCGAGGTTGATAAACACGCCGCGGCCGTAGGTCTCGTCGATGAAGCGCGCGGCACGCCGGGCACCGACGTACCCAAGCTCTTCGCCTGTCAGCGCCACGAAGATGACCGTGCGTTTCAAACGCCCTTTCTGGTTTGCGACTCGCCGGGCAACGGCGAGCATCACGGCGACGCCGGACGCATTGTCGTCTGCGCCCTGATAGCCAGGAATCGCAGCTTCCCCCAATCCGTCGAAGTGGGCACCAAAGACGATGGGCGGTTTGTCGGACGAACCTCTCACCATGCCCGCGATGCTGGCGGTGTCGACATCATCGCGGTCGACATCGATCTCCAACGCGACCTTGGTTTTTACTGCCAGATGCTGCCATTTGCCGCCATCTACTTCCGTCTGAAGCTTAGCCAAGTCGGCGGCGAAACCCGTCGCAAACGCTTTGGCGGTAAGGCGAACGACGCCAATGCCCTCCAACGGAAAAGCCGGAACCGTCCGTGGAAGTTCATCCGCGCGTTGCGTGTCCGAATCCCCATGAGCCCGTGGGTCGTTCACTAAAATCATGGCCTTGGCACCTTTTGACAGTGCCACTGCCGCCTTGGATTGTGAGGACAACAGATGCTTCGACGACAGCCGTTCTTCCTGGCCTTCGGGGCATCCCGTCATCGCAATCACGATACGTCCACGCACGTCTGCACCCTGGTAGTCATCCCAAGCCGAATCGCTGAGCCCATAACCCACGAACACAGGGACGCCCTCGACATCGACGTCGTCCGAGAACCCGGAGACCCCGAACTCCACGTCTGGCGCGGCGACGTGTGTTCCTATCGTGAGTGACGTATCGAATTCGACCGCGTTGACGAGCTCAGTCTCGATCTCGAAACCGTCGTCGCCCGCGGGCTCCAATCCAATCGCTTTCATCTGGGATTCGATGTAGTCCGCGGCACGATTGGCACCCTTGGTACCCGCAAGCCGGCCTTGCGTTTCAGGCGCCACGATCGCGCGGACATGCCGCATCAGCTCACCGCTTCCGGCGATAGCTGACTGCGGAGCTAAAAAGAGAAAAACAAAAAATGCCGCGAAGGGCCAACGCATCACTTGCCACCCAGACCGGTGGCTGAGCGAACTCGCTCCATCACATCTTCAACAATGGGACGTACCTTTTTTGCGCCTTCATCAAGTACGCCTTCCAGATAGTCCTCGTCGTCTTTGATCTCGTTGAACCGCTCGCGATATGGCGCGAAATACGCGTCCATCTTCTCGAAGAGTTCTTGCTTCGCGTGGCCATAACCGTAGTTGCCCGCGCGGTACTTTGCGGCGAGCTCCGCCTGCTCGTCCTCGGTGGCAAAGAGCTTGTACAGCGCAAACACATTGTCGTTATCCGGATCCTTCGGATCTTCCAACTCTTTGGAATCGGTCACGATCTTCATGCACTGCTTGCGCAGCTTTTTCGAGGTCGTCAGGGGTTCAATGATGTTGTTGTACGACTTCGACATCTTTCGGCCGTCGACGCCAGGCACCGTGGCGACTTCCTTGCGGACCATCGCTTCAGGCAGCTTCAAAAGCTCTTCGCCGTAGATGTAGTTGAACTTTTGCGCCATATCGCGCGTCATCTCGAGGTGCTGAACCTGGTCTGCACCAACCGGCACGACGTCGCTGTCATAGATGAGAATGTCGGCAGCCATCAGGACCGGATACGCGAAGATGCCATGATTAATCTCCTTATGTTCGCCACGGTCCTTGGCCGCCTTGTACGCGTGCGCTCGCTCCAACATCCCCATATTTGTCACGCAGCTAAGAATCCAAGCGAGCTCAGTAACCTCCGGCACATCCGACTGGCGGAAGAATGCTGCTCGCGCGGGATCCAAGCCAAAAGCCAGGAAATACGCGGTGATCAAATGAGTGGAGTCTCGCATTGCCTTGGCGTTTTTGACGGACGTCAGGGCGTGATACTCGGCCACAAAATACATGGCGTCGTACTCTTCCTGCAGGTCAATCGCAGGGCGGATCATGCCCAAATAATTGCCCAAATGCGGGATTCCGGTCGACTTGATACCGGACAAGCTTCGCTTGCGCATGACTAATCTCATTGAAAAGGGATGAGGCGCAAACCGCCACAGAGGCGGGTCGAAATTCGTAACATGCCCTTAGCTACTGGCCAAGCGACTAGTTACAGATATCGACCTTGAAGTCACCTTCAACCGCGCTGTCTGCACCTTGGGCGTCGATCGTGCCCTCGATGCGCTCAACCGTCTCGTCCAATGACGTGATGGTGATGGTTCCTGCGGTGGCGGTATCGGACTCGATAACGTTTTCGACCACGCTGTTAAACGTGACGTTACCCGCCGCGTCGTAGGTGGTTTCTTCGGAAACGTTTGCCAACGCGATCTGAAGGTAGGTGGAAGGCACGTCTTCAGGCGAACACGAGAACCCCTCAACATCGCTCAAGAAGATCGTGTAGGAGCCGCCTTCGCGCTCGGCTGAGCCGGACACGATGTCGAATGTCGAGCCCAGGACGGTCCCAGAGACGGTGCCTGCGCTCTCTTCAAGGCAGCCAGCTGCGACGAGCGCAGTGCAAACGACCAGAATCTTTGCGAGTTTCATGACGGTCCAAAACCAAGAGTTGGCCGGCAATATACGGAACACCTGCCGCAGGCGTAAAGGCGTTAGTTTCGGCGGCGGCGCAACACGATAACGCCCAGCAACAGTGCGACGATCGCGAATGGTGGCATCCGCGGTTCGTTGGTCACCGTCGCACAACAACCCGACGAAGTGCTGACTTCGCCGTCCCCATCGCCACCGTTTCCGTTGTTGGCGTTGTTGACGTTGTTGGCGTTATTAACGTTATTGACGTTGTTCGCGTTGTTGACGTTGTTTGCGCCCATATCCGGCGTGCCGCCCATGTCGTTGTTCGCCCCGTCCAAGCGGGTCAAGCGAATGGCATCGGCCGTGATGTGTTGGTCGCTCGCGCTATCGCCTGTGTTGTCGAACACGTCGACGTATTGAGCCACGTTGTTGTCCGCGACGAAATCGAACTCGCCCAACACATGCCACCCATCAACCGCCGACTGGTCGACGATGAAGTCGGACTCGTCTGTGCCGTGCTTGACCGTGTAGGGCACGATTTTGGAGACGGCCCGCGTCGAGACGACATTGAATTCCACGCGGTAGCGCCCAGCTTCCTCAAAGAACAAGCGCCAACGAGCCCAGTTGCTTGGTGTCGCGTTCTCGAACCCGTTCGTCCAATGAAAGCGCGTGTCGTTGGCTTCGTCTGATGTTTCCTCGCGCCAGAATTGCGGATTCCCGTAGGCCGTAAAACACGGACCATAGTCATCCACGATTCCGCCACCCGCAGGCACAACAGCACAAGGCATGACGGGCTGATCGATGAGCTCTTCGTAGCTTCGGACCAGCGACATATACGTCGGAACATAGACCGAAGCGCCGGCTTCCTGCGAGAATTGAAGGATGTCGTAATGCAGGTGGTAGGTCGTTGGCGTGCCGCCGAACTCATTTGAGACCAAGCCAATTCGATCGCCGCGGCTAACACTCTGACCTTCGCTGACGGCGAGCGTCCCCGCATCTAGGTGCAGGTAGCGGTGACGCGTGCCGGATGCGGTCATCAAGTTGACTGAATACGAACCGATGCTGGTGATCTGACCATCCTCGGCTGCGACCGCCCAGTGGGTAACATCAGCACATGTTGAGGGGCGGATGTCTTGCCCCTGGTGGCCATTTCCCGACGGGCAAAGCGGCATATCCCATTGCCGTGACTCACAGTAGTTGTCTTGCCACGGATAGCTGTAGTTACGCTCGTCACACTGTCCGCCGGACGGCCCCTGACTGCCACCCACGCCCCAAACTTGGGAGTTCGGGTACGAAGGCGCAACTTCGATTGGGTAGCGCATTCCGGGTACATAAACGGTGTCATCGGCCCGACCGGTGCCACTTCCTGGCACAAGCTGACCTGGTGGGTCGTATGTGAACTGTGCGCTGGCAACGCTGGGGACTAACACCAGCAATAGCGCGAGGATTGGCCATCTCATTGCTGGCCTCCTGCACGTTGGAGCTTCTCAGCCAGTCCGGTCACAAACGCATCTTCGGTGCAGCGTTTGTCAGTGTCTGGCAGTTCAGCACATTCCACGTCGATCACGTAGGAAACCCCGAAATACGTGGTCGAGAGCGTTACGATGTGATGCGAGCGCGCGATGTGGAAATCGCCGGCCTTCGCTTTGACGTCGGGTCCAAAGGACGGATGACGGAACGCGGCTCGGTTGCCTTGAACATTGACGGTCAGCCCTTCGCCACGCAGGCGAGCGCTGTACCAGGTGTCCCCGACTGTCGCGAAGACATTGTTCAGCAACGCGGGTTCGTTCGGCAGCAAAACGGGCAGCGATGCACGGTCCAGCTTCGTCGCCGCTTCTTTGGGCAGCTCAACCGAAAGTGTCGGCCATGCATCCGCGGCAGCCCAATCGATCTGTTGTTCGACCGGTTGCCCTTCTTTCCATGCCTTCTTTTCGGCGACCTCGATCTTGTGGGCCTCCGACTTCGCCGGTGAATTGGCGGTTTCCAAGGCCTGCTGACGAGAATCTGCGTCGCTGTCAGGTGCTGTCATTTCATGACACCCGAACATCGCGACCGCCGCCAACGCTAGTCCCAATCGTCTCATCTTCGTCCTACTTGCTCAGCGCCTTAAACGCTTCTTTGTCCTGCGCTTCGACCAACCGGAAGAGTTCTTTCTCGAGCATATCTGCGGTGCCGTCGTTCATGCGCCGCATCCAAAATCCGGTCGCGACCCAAACCCGTTGACCCGGCTGAAGACCAGCCTCGGCAGGAATCCCGTTCATATTAGGGAATCGCTGATAGAATTTCATCAACTCGGTGTTTGGTCCACTTTCAGGCGCTGGATTCTCTTTCAGAGCTTCCTTGTACTGATTCAACAGGTCTTCCTTTCCGACCTTATTGATGGCCGCTTTGATCTGCGCGTACTCAAGAATGGTGGGCCGAAACACCTGGTAAAGCGTCGCCTCATCAAGCCCAAGCACCTTTGCATCGCCAAGTTTGAAGAACTCGACCAGCGCCTGCACGCCTTCGGGATTGGTCACACCATCGGCACCGTAGACCGGCTTGCCGAGGACGGCCGAGAAGATCGTGTTCAGCTGCGCGTTCTTGCATTCATTGTCGCAAGCTTCTGGCATCGGCGTGACGTTTTCCGAGAGCGTGAGCAACACGCCACGCATACGACCGACGCCCACCAGGACACCCTTGTTGATGTCGCGCGTCTTGCCTTCACCGGCATCGACCTTCAGCGGCCCCACAGGATTCGATTCCCCACGGGGCGGCACGCCACGAACCAACGCCTGATGCAGGACATACGCCTTGAATTTGTCGTTGTCTTTGCCGGTGGCCAGCGACTCGATATCACTTTTGCCGAGCGTCGCAATATCGCTGCCAATGAGGACGTTCTTGGGCTCTTCTTTGACCTCTTGCCTGGCCGTTTGGGTCTCCGTATCCGCCTTCGGTTCCGCGTCTTTCTTCTTCGAATCGCAGCCGGCCACAACCAACAGCGAGATAATCAGCACGAGTGCCTTCTTCATAATGTCCTCAATCACACAAAAAGATCAGGGCAGAGCTCCTGGCTCGGGTCTACCGCGTAGTTTTCAAAGTTACTCACACCCTCTTCGCGAAGCACATCTTCATCAATGAAGAAATTGCCGGAACACGTCCGGCTGTCGCGATTCAGGATGACATAGGCCGCGTCGGCCACGATTCTTGGAGTGCGCGAACGCTTTGCGAGGTCGTCACCTCCTAAGAGGTTCTGGACCGCAGCGGTCGCGATTGTCGTTTGCGGCCAGAGCGCGTTGACGGCCACCCCTTCGTCCTTGAACTCTTCTGCCATTCCCAGCGCACACATGCTCATTCCAAATTTCGCCATCGTGTAGGCGACGTGCGGCCCAAACCACTCTGGCCGCATATTCAACGGCGGCGATAGAGTCAGGATATGTGGGTTCTCTGCATTCAATAGGTGCGGCAGGCATAGCTTCGATGTCATGAACGTGCCGCGCGAATTGATGGCATGCATCAAATCGTAGCGTTTCATCGAAACATTCAGCGTGCCGCCGAGGTTGATGGCGCTGGCGTTGTTGATGCAAATGTCGATTCCGCCGAAGGTCTCCACCGCTTGGTCTACCGCGGCTTGCACGAGCGCTTCATCGCGAATATCGACCTTGATGGGCAACGCCTTTCCGCCAGCTGCTTCAATCTCTTCCGCAGCGGTAAAGATCGTCCCAGGCAGGTTGGGTTTTGGCTCCGTCGTTTTGGCAGCAATGACGATGTTTGCGCCATCTTTTGCCGCACGCAGCGCGATCGCCTTGCCGATGCCGCGACTTGCCCCGGTGATGAATAGTGTTTTTCCGCTAAGGCTCATGGACCTTCCGTTCGTGAAACGAGAGGACCACTTAAGTTCGGGGCTGTCCGTCTGTCAACGCCGCCGTCGCCATCCGAAGACGAATAGCACCGCCAACCATGGCAGCGTGGAGACGGGCGTGGCAGCGGTGCTTGAGCAGGCGGAGTCAGAATCTCCAGACTCACTGCTCGAATCGCCACCGTCACCACCTGTAGGATTTGGCACACTCACCAAACGTTCGCGGTCTGGTCCCGTGCCCGAACATGCAGAGGTATCGAATGTGCACGTGTCCGAACACTGCAGCTCGCCGCCGCTCCACCCCAGAGAGGTGCATGTGCGCTGGGCGAGGTCGGTGTCCTCGCATTCTTCTCCGGTGACGCGGATGCCATCACCACAGTTTGGTGCGGGTTCGCCAGTACACTGGCTGTAGTCGACCTTGCAGTTAGACAAGCAGGTAAGCGATCCGCCATCGAATCCGAGCGACTCGCAGGTCGTCCCACCAAAGTCCTCGCCGTCACATTGGTCGCCGAGCTCCACGATGCCATTTCCGCAATTGGAGCAGTTTGAGACGTCATATTGGCAGAGGGCATTGCATCCCAAACCACCGGTGGCGTAACCCTGAGACTCACAGGTTTCCCCGCGCAGTTCATTGCCATCACACGCTTCATTGTCCGAGAGGATACCGTTGTTGCAGAGGTTCTGGTCTGCATAGCCCGGGTGCGTGGCCCGGAAGGATGGGTTGGGCATTCCAATGCGCCAGGTTCCGTTCGGATCCCCCATTTCTTCGCCGTTCGTGTAGCCGTCCCCGTCGGCGTCGAGATTCCACATCTCTTCCCACTTCACGTCGCCGCCGCTCAGATGGCTGAGGACCTGCACCCCAAACGGATTGACGTAGCCGGTGTTTCCAGGCTCGTGGCATGTGTCGCAATTGAATTGGGAAGCGTTCGGGATCTGTTGCACTCGGAACGACTTCGCCTGCGCATCGAAGGACACAAAGAGTACTGCTACCGCCGCAAGGGTGGCGATTCTCGTGATCACGTCGGGCTCCGTTTTGGAATTAATCTGTCGGCAGTTTACCAAACGGATGAATCAATCTCGATTGCAAATTCGATATCTGCGAGGCAATCCGTTATCTTCCCCGCTCGAATTCGAATGTGAGTGAGAAATGTTGAAGCTGATTGCACTACTAATGTTTGCTCTTTTGACCGCCGCATGTGGCTCAGACGATGCCACTGGCGAAGACCCTGAGTGCGGCGCAAACGAGATCTACAACCCCATTTCCGGGGCGTGTGAAGAGCGTGTTCGAAACGCGAACAACGTCAATAACGTCAACAACGCGAACAACGTCAACAACGTCAACAACGCCAACAACGTCAACAATAGTAACAACGCGAACAACAGCAATAACGCGACCAATAACAACGACGATGAAGATATGGGCATGGATATGCCCGACCTCTTGTGCACATCTGATAACGACAACGATGGGCATATCGCGTTGGAGTGCGGCGGCGACGACTGCAACGACCTCGAAGCCGCGCAGAATCCCACCCAGGCCGAGATTTGCGACGACCTCGACAACAATTGCGATAGCATCGTGAACAACGGCATCGACTGCACGTTCTACGCACAGTCCGACCAGAAGTTGTACCTCATCGACCCATTCGCACGGTCCATTTCGGAGGTCGGTGACGTTCCCGGCCTGTTCGACATGGACACGCATCCCGACGGCACGCTCTACGGTCTGACGACAACTCAGCTCTGGCGTCTTGATGAAACGTCGATGACCTGGGTGGCCCTGCCACAACCGCTTGGCGTGGATATCGGCACAGCAAACGGGATGGCCATCGACAGCGAGGAGAATATCTGGGTGACGTCGGGCAATAACCTGTTCACGGTCGATGTAACCACGGGGGTAGCGACCCTGGTTGGGGCGATGGGCGGTACCTATTCCAGCAGTGGCGATTGTGTGGTGACCAAATCCGATGCACTCTACATGACGTCGAGCCACACCTTGACGGATTCGTTGGTGTTTATCGACGGAACAACAGGCGTTGGATCGTTTGTTGGAACTACTGGGTTTAATGATATTTGGGCGCTCACTTCTGCTTGGAACACGTTGTATGGACTTACGTCATCGGGTCAGCTCATCGAAATCGATCGCAACAACGGGCAATCAACGCTCATCCACACCTTCAATGGCTACTCGTTCTACGGGGCGGCCAGCACTCCTGACCGCTAGTTTTCTGCTGCTCCTGCTGATCCCATGGGTCAGCGGCTGTCCGAAAAACGTGCCACCACCCAAAAACCAGATCGAAGATCCAGTCGAGCTGCGTGCGGCGGTTGATGCTCGCTACTCGTCGTTTGAGTCTGCGCGCTTCAAAGACGTGGTGTTGGACTATTTCGGAAAGGGAGACCGGGTGAAGGTTCGGCAGCTTATTCTGGTGATGAGCCCAACGTATCTGCGTGTGCAGACCCGAATGCCCGCGAGCGACGAGATCATGAGCCTTCTGGTCAGCGACGGGCAGCAGTTCTCGATGCATCGACGGGATACCAACGAGTATTTCTCGGGCACAGCCAGCAAAGAGAACATCGCTAAACTTCTGCCCATCGAGCTTTCGGCGGCAGACGTGTCGCGCGTCATGTTGGGATCGGCTCCATGGGATCGTTTTGATGAGCAGGGCAACGTCCCAACCTTGAGCTGGGATGGCAGTGAAGGGGCCTACAAATACAAAGTCGACCGCAGATCAGGCGGCGAGCTTCGTATGTGGGTCCGACATACTGACTATGCGGTCGTCAAAATGGTCGAAACCAACAAGTCCGGAGACGAGGTGTATTCGTATTCTACGGACGATTGGAAACGGTACGGAAACCGCGCACTTCCTGAGTTTCGGCGGTTTGAGTGGCCTGACCGTGACCTTGACTTCTCTATGGAGGTGGGTGAGACTCAGTTGGACGTCGAACTCCCAGAAAGTCTCTTTGAACTCGCTGCGCCGGCCGGAAGCCGGGAAACACGTATGGAGTAGTAGGTAATCGATGATCGATGATGCGGAACTCGCCCCTCGACTGCTCGAATCAGGGGTGATCGATCAGCCCCGGTTAGACCAAGGCATCGCACTCACGCGATCGCAGGGCGAAAATCTCTACAATACGTTGATCCGCAATAAATTGGTGGTGGAATCCGAGATTGTCGGCCTCGTCGCAGGCATCCTCAACGTCCCCTCAATCGATCTTCAGAAAGTCGCAATCTCAGCCGAAACGCTGCAATTGGTTCCGGGTTCGATGGCCATGCGAAACAAGGTCATCCCCATTCGCATAAAACAAGACGATGGCGGCCAACAGCTGGTGCTGGGTATGGCAGACCCAATCGACGTTCTGGCGATGGACGAAATCGCAACCCACACCGGCATCGATATTCGCCCCGTTTTGGTCGGCCCAGCCGAACTCGAGAACGCGCTGCAGACCAAGTACAAAAACGGTCATGCTGACGACGCTCTCGACGATATGTTGGATGACCTCGGCGACATCGCTTTGGATGTGCTCGAGGATGAAAACTGGGAGAACTTCTTCGATGAAGCCCAAGCCATAGAATTTGAGGATAGCGCTTCAATATCCCAAGAGATGCGCGACCGGCCGTCCTCAGACGTTTTCGAGGCTGTCGATGAGATTGCTTCGGAGGTAAGCGAGGTTCCATCCCTAGACATGCTGGAGGATGACTTTGACGTTTCTGAGCCTAATCCAGAGGCCGAAGACGTACTCGAGGATTGGGATATCGACGAGGCCATCACGTCACGCAAAGACGGCGGCGTAAAGCAGGTACCGCAGAAGGCGCAGATTCTATCTGCCTATGCGGCAAAGAACCTGTTTGACGAAAATGAATCTGGTGGCGAAGCCAGCATCGCTCTCCCCGACCCAGCAGAGGTCGAAGAAGAAGATGACTATGTCGATGAGCCAACCCAACGAAAGTCGATGGAAGAGCTCTCGGAATCTCTGGCCGATGATGGCGACCCGCCCACAGGACGGACGCAGATTGGCGTCGGCGTCGACGAGATCGCCGAACAGGGCGCCGGCAGCATGTCAGTGGGTGGCAAGCGAAACGATAAGGCGACCGCTGGAAATACAGACCATCTGGTAGCGGAATCCCTCGCTGAGCTTAGCGAAGAAGATTCAGAGGTTCTGGACACCGGGTCTTCCAAAACTCAAGCGGGTATCGGGGCGCATGCACTCAAGAGCGACAAGCGCAAAAAGAAGGAAAAGAAGGGATTCAATAAGAAGCCTAACTCGAACACCGACTATGGCGCGCTTGGTCGAGCAATCCTCAAGAAGAAGACCGATGACGAGCCCGCGAGTGGCGAAGTCGAAGAAGAAGTTGAAGGCGAAGACGCAATCGCTGACGAGACGGCCGACGAACCCGTCGCGCAAGAGACGGTCGATATCCCGACTCAGGATGCCGTCGAAGAGTCTGAGATAGAGCCTGAAACAGGCATGACAGACGAAGTCGAGACCGGCGTTCATGAAAAGGAAGAAGATCCTGAGACGAACGTTCACGATCCCAAAACGAACGTTCACGAGCCCGAGGAAGAAGAGCCGCCCGAAGAAGCCGCTCCTGGAGTTCAGGAAATCTCAGAGCCCCACACGCGGGATGTGCCTGATGCATCAGCGTTGGTTGAAGAAGAGAAACTGGTCGCAGAAGCCCACGGTAATGCAACGGCAGTGGGCTTCTTGGACCAGAACAATACTCGCGAGATGGACGAAGCAGACCTCTATGCGGCTGCCAGCGGGTTGAGCGAAGACACGGCTGCTGCCGTGATCGAAGACCAAAGGGCCCTGCTGGACGAAGCTTCGTTTGCACATGACGATGTTGCCCACACACGCGAGACGAGGAAGAATCAGGCCATCACGGCCTCTCAGCTTCAACGTGGAGGAACAACGGTCGGGAAGGCGATGCCTGCCCATGCCAAGACAGACGTGGCTGTCCAAGCGCTCACTGAAGGCCAGATACAACTGGACATCCCATACGGCGTCTCGGACCGCGCCCTTCTGAATGCAGCGTTGAAATTGCTCATCGCCAATGACCTCCTCGACCCCGAGAAGCTGGTCCAGCTGGCCAAAGACGAAGCCGAAAAAGAGTAGTTATCAGCCTTACCGATAGCATACGAAGCCATGCGCTTTCGCTAGGGTTTGAACAGGTTGCGTTTGTCTCAGCGAGCCGCCTGCCGACTGAGCCATTCTACCTTCAATGGCTCCGCGAAGGACGTCACGGCGAGATGGGTTACCTTCAGAACCACCAGGAATTACGTGTGGATGCGGGCAATCTGGAACCGGGCACCAAGACCGTCATCGCGGTTACGCTAAACTACGACCCAGGCACGAAACTCGCCGGCGAGCTCGTGATCGCGCGCTACGCTCACGGGGATGATTATCACGACATCATTCGGGACCGGTTGCGCGAGCTTGGGGCTTTCATTCACGCCGAGACGGGAGCCGACGTTGCATACCGTCCCGCGGTCGATTCGGCGCCACTTTTGGAACGTGACCAGGCCCAGCTCGCCGGGTTGGGATGGGTGGGAAAGAACACGATGTTGATTCATCCCGACCGTGGCTCCTACACGTTCATCGCAGAATTGCTGGTCGACTTCGACCTTGTAGAGAAACCCGTCGAAGTTCCCAATCGATGTGGAAGTTGTTCGGCCTGCATCGACGCATGCCCGACAAACGCGATTGTGGGTCCGTATGTCCTGGATGCACGGCGTTGCATTTCCTATCTGACCATTGAGCTCCGCGGCCCCATCCCACGGCACCTCCGGCCGATGATAGGCGAGCGCATCTTCGGCTGTGATATCTGTCAGGAGGTTTGCCCATGGAATTCGAAGTCAGAACCGACGAACGACCCCGCGTTTCAAACGCGCGAGAGCTACACCGCTCTTAACCCGGAGGCGCTGCTGAAGATGACGCAAGAAGAGTTCAGCAGCACATTCCGAAAGTCCGCGATAAAACGGACAAAACGCCGAGGCCTGTTGCGAAATGCGGCAGTCGTGCTAGGCAATACCCGCTCAGATTCCGCGCTCGACACACTGATTCAGACGTTACACCACGAATCCGAATCACTTGTCCGGGGGCATGCTGCTTGGGCCCTAGGGCAGTTCGCCGGTCCTCGACCGCGCGCAGCCTTGGCTGAACAGCTCAATCGCGAATCTGAGCCTTACGTGTTAGAAGAGATACGGTACGCGCTGGAGAGCAAGTAATGTCGCGGTACTTTGAAGTAGTAAGACCTGCCGAGCAGACGATTCCAGTCCTGGTTGATGTTCCACACGCAGGCGAGTGGATTCCTGAGGAGCTCCTGACGGAGATGCCAGTTGAGGGGAAAACTCTGCGCCGTGACCTGGACCTCTACGTGGACCAGATTTGGGACCGCAGCCCGGAGTTTGGGGCGACGCTGATCTACTCGAAAGTGTCTCGATATGTGGTGGACTTGAATCGTGCCGCGGACGACGTGTCCCCCAAGACAGTTCTAGGCGCCAAGCGCATCGACGCGCCAGGCTACTACCATGACCGTGGGGTGGTGTGGCGTACGACGACAGACGGAATCCCAGTCTTGTCTGGCCCGATGACACAGGACGCGTTCGCCCGTCGAATCGAGACATTCCACACGCCCTACCACACCGCGATTCGGACGGAGATCGACCGCATCCGGGACCAATTTGGTTACTGCATTCTGATTGACGGCCATTCCATGCCGTCGATGGGCCGCTCCGGCCACACAGATCCAGGAAGCCGCCGCGCAGATATTGTGCCGGGAGACGTTGAAGGCACGTCTTGCGCCGATGCAGTGCGCATGACAGTCGAGTCCCATTTCCGGTCGAACGGTTACTCCGTTGCTACCAATAAGCCATACAAAGGCGGTTGGATTACACGGCACTTCGGTGAACCTGAAGAGAACGTTCACGCAATTCAGATCGAGGTGAATCGCGATGTCTATATGAACGAGAAGACGTTCAAGATCCGCGAGAAGAACATGGCCCGCCTCAACGATGTGTGTAGTGCTCTTGTCGAGCTGATGGGCACGCTTAAGCTCTAAGCGCGCGGCCTTCCCAGCATATGCCAGGCTTCATCCGCCAGGGTGTCCGTCTGCAGCGCCAAATCTGGGCGACGCTGATTCAACAACTCACTGAGCTTCACCAACGCCGTGGCGAATCCCTCTTGG
Organism: bacterium; assembly: GCA_030427705.1. GTDB lineage: Bacteria > Myxococcota_A > Bradymonadia > Bradymonadales > Bradymonadaceae > JAUIBR01. Next base: position 131,277 of record JAUIBR010000013.1, read on the forward strand.
GCCACGGGCACGGTCTTAACACGCTCAAAGACATCCTCAAGCAAGCTATCTACGGTGTCGTGCTCACCCAAGTGCTCGAGCGCCAGCGCTTCCAACGTCATCGTCTGCACCAGACCTGCGGAGTCTCCGCGGCTTTCCATGTCTTCAAAGACGGAACGGAACGTCGTCTTGGCGTTCTGGAATTTCTCAACCTCTAGCTCGATGCGGCCAGCAAGCAGTTTGCATTTCGCGATTCCAATCTTGTCACCCATCGAGCGATAGCCCTCCAAGGCATCGCGCAGGAGCGTTTGAGACTCGCGGAACTTCTTGATCGAAAACGCCAGCTCAGCCAGACGCAGTTTGCAGCGCGTGATGCCGCGTCGGTCATCAAATCCTTCGTACAAACGATGCGCTTCGCGGTACTTCGCCGCAGCCGATTTGAAATCACCGCGACACCAACCGAGGTGCCCCAAGCACAAGACGCAGTGGGCGTAAGCGTGCCGATTGCCGCGTTCTTCGAAGATGGCCATCGCGGCCTGTGCCTGTTCTTCGGCGCGGCCTGGCTGGCCAATCTGTTGAAGGTACGTCGCTGCATGCAACATCGAGTGTGCGAGGTTCTCGTGGTCGCCCAACCCTTCGGCAAGCATCGTGGCGCGCCGCCGGTAGATATCGGAGGTATCGGGGTCGCCGTTCTTCCAAACGATATCGGACAGGACTCGCAAGATGCGGGTTTCGAGGACCTTTTCGTCCTGCTTTCGTGCGGTTTCGAGCGCGGAGCTTAGCGACTCCGATGCTGGCGACAGTTCACCGCGTGAGAACGCAATATCGCCGAGCCCGTACAAACTGTGGGCCTCAACGCGATCTGCGGTGGCCTCGAGGCCGTTACTTCGCAGTGTTTCAGACTCACGGACAGCAGCCTCGAACCAGCCCACCGCTTCATCAAGCTCGCCCTGGACGCGCGCCAGCTCGCCCAATCCCCACCGCGCCCAAGCAGCGACCTCTCGATTGGTCGAACGCAGGAGCGCACGGTAGTGCGACCGAGCCTGCGTGTACTCGCCAACTTTGAGCTCAAGATGGGCAACCTCAAGAGACACTTCTTCTGTCCGCATGACAGACGAAATCTCGGTCAACCCCTGTTGCGCTTCATCCAGAGTATCTTCAATTCCAGGATCGGACTCAGCAAGCTCCATGGCGTCCCGGAAGAGCTTGATAGCCGCGTCGAGGTCCGATGAGTTCATCGCCGAACGCGCGGCTTTGACTGTGAAGATGTAGACGTTCTGCGGGTCACGCGCTCGCCGGAAGTGCTCAGCGATTTCGAGCGCGTGCTCGTTCACACGATGTCGGTACGCGGCGATCTTCGTCTCAGCCGCCAAAACCTGAAGGTTTCGCGCGGACCGGTCGTTCTCCATGTCGTTGAGCAACACGTCACGCATGATGCTGTGGCTGAACTCAAGCATGTCCTCGGCCGAGTGGCCGACTTCGCGTAGCACGCCCTCACGCACCAGATACTCAAGCGCACTGTCCAGATGTGTCGTGATGGCTGGGTCAGCCTCGCGGCTGACAAATCCATTGAGCAACCTGAAATCGAAACGGTTACCGATGATCGCGCAACGCATCAGGACGGCTTTCAGCGCGTCGGGGTCCAGATACCGCTGAGCTACGCGTTCAGCGCGGTAGCGCATGAGCTCGATCATCTCGGTCGGGACTTCGGTCGCGATATCCACGCCGGGCGCAAGCTGCCACTTTCCATTGGCAAAGAACAGCTTCTCGCTTTCCTGTAGGTACCGAAGCATCTGCGTGAGGTGCAGTGGATTTCCGGCGGACCGTGCCGCGATCTCGCCGGCGAGGTCGTCGCTCAAAGGAAGTAGCTGCTGCACCAACGCCTGAGATTCATCCAGCGACATTCGGGAGATTTGAATGCGGGTGAGCTCCACCCCGAATCGGCCCAGACGTTGCAACGTGTCTGTGAGTGACGGCGGAACTTCGCCCTCGGTGTTGATCGTCACAACAATGAGCACTGGCGCCGGGTTAAGGTGCATGCCCACGGCCAAGTGTTCCAAGAACGCATAGGTGGTCTCACCAGCGTCTTGCAGGCTCTCAAGTGTTATCAATAACGGTCGTTCTTCTGCGATCGTTCGGAGGATGCGTTCTACGACAGCGAACACTCGCTCCTGTTGCGACACCCGCGCGTCTGACGCAGGACCGGTCCCGTCGAATAGGAATGAGTCGCCGCCAGGCCGCATCAACTGCGTCGTTGTGTCGATCTCGTCTTGCGAGAATCCCCAACGCTGCAGGCGCGACTTGATCGCGAACGGCATCTCTTCGTAGGTCATCTCGCTGGTGCCAAGAATCTGGTCCAGCATGGAGCGAACCCCATCGAAGCCACCGCCGTTTCGGCTGTACTCGCCGGAGACCGGGCGCATCAACCCGCTTTCGTCGACGCGAACGCGAACCCATTGGGTCAGGCGGCTCTTGCCCATGCCGCCTTCGCCTTCGATCGTAACGATACCGCCGTTCTGCGAACGGATGGTGTTTCGAATCTGCTGCTCGATCTGACGCCGTTCTTGTGACCGGCCGACGAGTGGCGTGGTCGCCGAACTGAATCCCGGCCTGGACCCGCCTGCCATCGCGACGGGAGGAATCGTCTGTCCACCAAATGCAGACAGGAAGCCGGGGCGAGAAAGGTTCCCGCTGACGCTATTGTTGCCCAACGCTGGGCCGGTTGCCCACGGTACGTAAGAGTAATTGCCAATGATGGCCATAATCTCTTCACGGACCTCGGAGGCTGACTGGAAGCGCTCGTCAGGGTCTTTGGCCAGCAGGTCGTAGATGATGCGTTCGAGTTCACTTGGAACATCGATGCCTTCCCGGGCGACCAATTGCGGAATCGGCTGCTTCAGGTGTCCACGCATCACGACCCGAGGGTCGTCCCCTGGATACGGCGGTTTGCCCGAGATAATCTCGAACAGAATTACGCCGAGTGCATACAGATCCACACGAGGATCGACCGGTTTTCGGCGGAAAATCTCGGGCGCCATGTAGCGCGGCGTCCCCATGATGACGCGACTCTGCGATTCGCTCGCATCATCGCCAAGACCACCCGGAGCGTTTTCCAGACTAAGGTCGCCTTCCTGCGTTGCAGCCAGGCCGAAGTCCACAAGTTTGATGATCTCGTGGCCTTCGTCATCTTCTGCCAGAAGCACGTTCGAGGGCTTCAAATCGCGGTGGATAATTCCGCGTGCATGCGCTGCTGAGAGTGCTGACAGGATCTGGTCGGTTAGGCTCAATAGCCTCAGGATATCAAACTGCTGGCGCTTCAGACCCGTCATCGCAGAGCCTTCAACTAGCTCCATAGCCAGCCAGAGCGTCTGATCGTCGTTGTCTGTTCCGAAATCGTAGACCGCAGCGATGTGAGGGTGGTTCAACCGCGCAACGGCTCGAGCCTCTCGACCAAATCGTCGGCGAGCGCGTGGCGTAAAGGCGACCTGCGAATGCAGCACCTTGAGCGCAACCTCCCGATCCAATGAAGTCTGAAGTGCACGGTAGACCGCACCCATACCGCCCTCCCCAATGGGATCGAGGACGACGAATCGGCCGGCTACTTCACTGCCTTCGCTAAACTGCGACATGCGATACTTTGACGTAGGAATATCCTATTGCCAACCTTACCCCAAGCCGCCGTTTGAGGCTAGTTTACTGGGTCGGTTACTTGACGTTTTCGTTGTGGATTTCGATCGCGGCTGCAGCGCGTAGTTCCTTGAGGAACCCGTCAAGTTGGGATTGGATTTGATCCGCCTTCAGTTTCGCGATGATAGGCTCTTTGACCTCTTCAAACGGGACCTGACCCGCGGCCTTGTAACCTTCGCGCTTGATGATGTGCCAACCATACGGCGAGCGCACAGGCTTGGAGATCTCGCCATCTTTAAGCGCGAATGATGCGTTTTCAAACTCAGGAACGGTTGCCTTGCGTGGAACAAATCCAAGGTCGCCACCTTTGGAGGCCGACGGTCCCTGAGACTTCTTCTTCGCGATCTCGCCAAAGTCGGCACCCTTCGCAGAAGCTTCCTTTCGCACCGTTTCCGCGTTTGCCTTTGCCTTCTCCCAAGCTGCTTCATCCGCGTCCGGTGCGACCGTAATCAGGATATGGCGTACGTGAACGGCTTCAGGTCGCTGGAATTGCGTCGAGTTCTCGTCGTAGAACTTCTTGGCATCACCTTCCAGATCGCCGCCCATACCGCGCTTCACAAGGACCTTCTCAATCGCAACCGATTGCTTCAACGACTTGCGAAGCTCTTCCTGCGTGATGCCCATCTGCTGAACAAGCATATCCAAAGTGACGTTCTGACCGCGTTGTGCAGCGACCTTCTGGAATTCAGACTTCACTTCGTCGAGCTTTTTATCGACCTCTTCGTCAGAGACGACGATGTTCTCTTTCTCGATGGCCTGGTCCAACAGGTAACGGTCGACGAGCTTTTGAATGATCGTGCCTTTGGCCTGGTTAACCATCATCACCGGAACCTGCCCGGTCTGCATGACGCGGTTGATTTCCGTGTTGAACTCTTCGGCTGGAATGGGGTTGCCGTTCACGGTCGCGACCGGGCCTGTCGCCTTGACGACCGAAACCACTTCTTTCGGCGCTGGGTCGCCAGGCATTTCCTCGGGTTGCGCTTCTTTCTCTTCACCTTCGAGGTTGGTCGAACGGTAGTTCGCCTCTTCGGTTTGGTCCGGGATATCCGGAGAAGATGAGCAGCCAAAAGCGAACATTGCGACAAGGATAACAAGAACTTTCATTGCATTAATCTCACGTGATCTTCGAGGCCTAGTGCCTATCACGTTCTAGGCCGGGTAAGCCAGAGTGACGCAACCAATAGGCCAGAAATCGCCGCAGATGCTCCCAAGACTGCTGTGAGCCCACTGGAGTCATCCCATCCGGCGACCAGCGAGAGACCCAGCAACACAACTCCGAAGCCAAGCCGACCCGCTAAACTCAAAGTGCTAAACAAAGTGGCCTTGATGGATGATTCCACATGTTCAGCGACCTCCGCATTCAACGGCGCCGTCGCCAGCCCCCGCGGCATGCTACGCAGCAGCAACAAGACCGCCACGACCGGGTGGAACGTCCACATCATGGCGGTGAGCAGAACCAGCACCAACGCATGCGCCAGCATGATGATGGTGGGTGAACCGAATCGCTTCGTGAGATTGGCGGTGTGACCGGCCATGAATGCGGCAATCAGCAACGCGAGAGTCGTGTGGGCGCCGGTCACGATTGACGTCGCAACGGGCAAGTCGACCGCGCGTTTCAGATAGGGTTGGAAGAACTCGTAAGGGAGGTGATTGAGGATGACCAAGGTCGTGTAGGCGAGGCCCATCCACCGAAGCCGACCGTCGGAGTTTAGTGTTCGCCATACGTGCTTGAGCTGCTGAGTCGGTGACTCCTCAGAAAGCGTATGCGGTGGTTCCCTAAGCGTTAGCGCGCAGAGCAAGGCAAAGCCAGCTGCAGCCGCACTCGCCGCATACGCAAACTGAAGCTCGACGCTCGCAATCAATCCGCCACCGACTCCACCAATCGCCGGGGCGATCAGCATTAGCCGCACAATAAGAGATTCGCGCTCCATGAACTCGCTCTCGCGATCCATAGCTTTCAGGGTGTCATGGTGCCACGAGGTGTCCGAACCAGAGTTACATGAAATTGATAACGCAAAGGCGACTTGGGCTGCAGCGAAGGTCCAGAAGGAATCGGCCAGCGCAAACAGCGAATACGCCAACACCGCGCTGGCGGCAGATAACACCAGCATCTGCTTCCGACCTAAGCGGTCTGAGGCGTATCCCGTGGGAAGTTCGATGAGCACAACAGAGAAGTAGTAGATCCCCTCCAGAAGCATGATTTCTTGGAGCGTGAGGTGTTCCGAGAACACCAAAAAGAACACAGGTGTCCAGAAGAACAGATTCGAAAAAAACACGTACCCCGAATACATGTGCAAATTGCGCATATCTTCGGCCACAACCGGCTCTCACTCTGGCATTCCAATACGATTCGATCTATGGTCCGCCCGAATTAGCGATCGCGCAATTCCTGTCTCAAAAACCTTTTTTGGAGTTGAAGATGACCACCCCAGTTCGTGTTGCCGTTACCGGCGCTGCAGGCTCAATTTGCTACTCGATGTTGTTCCGTATCGCCGCTGGCGAAATGCTCGGACCAGACACCCCCGTGATTCTCCAACTTCTGGAAATCACGCCGGCGATGGGCGCATTGGAAGGCGTCGCGATGGAGCTCAACGACTGTGCATTCCCGCTGCTTCACGGCATCGAGATGACCGACGACCCAAACAAAGGTTTCGCAGGCGCAAACGTCGCAATGCTTGTCGGTGGACGTCCTCGGGGACCAGGAATGGTTCGCGCCGACCTCATCAAGATCAACGGACCGATCTTCGAAGGTCAGGGTAAAGCAATCAACGACAACGCTGCTGATGACATCCGCGTCGTCGTGGTCGGAAACCCATGCAACACCAACGCTTTGATCGCGATGCACAATGCACCTGACGTTCCGAAGGAGCGATTCACGGCGATGACGCGTTTGGACCAAAACCGCACCAAGCACCAGCTGGCGATGAAGTCGGGCGCGCAAGTGGCTGACATCACCAACGTTGGTATCTGGGGCAACCACTCCAACACGATGTACCCTGACTTCTTCAACGCCAAGATCGGCGGCAAGGCAGTCACCGACGCCATCAGCGATCACGAGTGGTTGAAAGGCGACTTCATCAGCACCATCCAAAGCCGCGGAAAGGCAATCATCGAAGCTCGCGGAGCTTCGTCTGCTGCATCGGCTGGTAACGCTGCAATTGAGCACGTTCGCGATTGGTTCCAAGTCACGCCAAGTGACGACTGGGTTTCGATGGCAATCCCATCAAACGGCGAGTACGGCGTGACTGAAGGACTTATCTTCAGCTACCCAGTTCGCTGCGATGGCGCTGGAAACTACAGCATCGTCGAAGGTCTCGAGCTCAACGACTTCGCGAAAGAGAAGATCAAGGTCACCGAAGACCAGCTTCTTGAAGAGCGTGAAGTGGTCGCAGACCTGCTGAAGTAATTCAGCGGTTAACACTTCGATGACAAAGGCTGGGTGAGAACCCGGCCTTTTTCTATTCTACGTCTAGGAATTTGTGGATTTGCAGGCCGAGCCGTACGTTTAGCTGGTCTTCCAAAATCCAATTGGCGAGTTGGTGTGCGTCCTGCACGCCGTGAACTGGCGAGAAGATGACATTGCTGCGGGTGGTGAGCTCATGCTTGCGCACGGTCTCAACCGCCCATTCGTAGTCTTCACGATTTAGGATGACGAACTTCACCTCGTCGGTTGGCTTGAGGTGTTCAATGTTCTCCCATCGGTTCTTCTGGACCTCGCCGCTTCCCGGCGGCTTGAGGTCCATGATGATGCAGACACGCGGGTCGATCTCGCTGATGTCCAAGGACCCAGAAGTCTCAATCAAGACCTCATAGCCCTCGTCACACAGGCGCTTCATGAACGGCAACACTGTCGGCTGCAACAGCGGCTCCCCGCCGGTGATCTCGACCAGTTTGCAGCCGTGGCCCTCAACCTCTTCCATGACGTCATCAAACGTACGTTTGTCGCCGCCTTTGAAACTGTAGGTTGTGTCGCACCAGGTACAACGAAGATTGCACCGCGACAGGCGCACAAAAATGCATGGCCGCCCTGCTCGGCTAGATTCGCCCTGAATGCTGTAGAAGATCTCGGTTAGACGCAAAAAACCGGACGAATGTGTGTCCGGTTCATTAAGTCCCGCCATGTCCGTATCTGCTGTGTTCATCGTGTCATCTCGCTATCACAAAGCCGCAGCATGTGTAGCGAGATTCGACACGAAGTCAAGCAGTGCTAGCTGTCGACGCGCTCGCGCAGCTCTTTGCCGGCCTTAAAGTGGACCGACTTCTTCTCGTCGACCTGTACCGTTTCGCCGGTGCGAGGATTGCGTCCTTGCTTGGCACGATACTCACGGATCGAGAAGCTGCCGAAGCCGCGGATCTCAATACGCTCGTTCTCAAGAAGGGCGTCCTTCATCGAGTCGAAAACGGCGTTCACAACGTCCTCAGCGCGCTTCTTTGGCACGTCAATTCGGGTTGCGAGAGTTTCGATAAGTTCTGACTTTGTCATGGGAATCTTTCCTCTAGGTACTGCTGGGAATGTGTCTCACAGAAGACCGCCTTACTTTGCATTAAAGCCGTATTTTGTCAACGGCTTGCGCAAAGTTGCATCAATACTGGCGAAGCGCTTGCACGCAGAAATCCCACTATTTCAAGGACATAAAAAAACCGCACCGGGAAAATCCGGTGCGGTTTTTTAGGCGAAAGCCTAAATCAGATTACTGGACGCCAACCGTGAGGCTGTAGTCGCCAGTCGAACCTGCGTAGAACGAATCAACAATAATGTAGACTGATTCGTCTGCAGTCGCGGTGTAGACCGCTGACTCTGGGTTCGCTGCAGCGCCGACGGTATCCGAACCCGCAAGGCAGGTTGCCGTCAAATCGTTGCAGCTTGAAACGATGTAGACCGCAAGGTCTTCAGGTGTCGCTTCATCCGAAACCAGAGACGCCGTCACCGTCTGACCTGCAAGCAGGTCAACGACGTATGCAGGCTCAGGACCGATTGTGCGCGAGCCGGTGCAGGCGTTGCCTGTTCCCAAGTCGTAGTCGTTGTCGTAATCGCCAAGCGTTCCAGTGAACACCTCTGGCGTTCCCAGGACAGCTGGCGTCGCTACGAATGGATCGAGACAAACATCGCCGACAGGTTCTTCACAACGTCCGTTTGAGCAGACACCATTGCCGGCACAAGCGTAGTTCTGTGTGAAACCATTGGCATCACAGTACTCGAATCCAGTGTTGCCAGCGTTGCACACGTTCGTGAACGTCGATGGGTCACAATCTGGAACAAGTATCTCGATATCCAGAGACCATTGGTTGTACTCCTCAGAGGCGAATGAGTAGTCCTCACTGTCCACACCGAGGTAAACAACCTCTCCGAATTCGGAGAAGTACTCGATGTCTGCATTTTGTGAGCTGCTTCCGTAGTCGATTGCACGACAGGTAGCAACAGGGTCAAGACAACTTGTGAACAGGTACATGTGCTCCCATTGGCCAGTATTGGTCAAGTGATTCATCGACGCGCGAAGCAATCCATTTGCAGGGATTTCAACGGCGTAGATTGCCTCAGGGTTGTCAGTCGCTGAGAACTGCGTGCCAGGACAAGATCCATCGTCTGGAATGGAAATGGTGTTGGTGAAGTCCGCCGAGTTACCGATGATTCGGGTATTGGTTGTAATCAATGGTGCTGAATCGCAGAAATCCTCAAGTACAGGATCAGCTGCGCAAGCGCTGATGCTCGGATCGCAGGTAGACGGACAAGCCAATTGCTCAGCCTGAGAACCGTCTTCGTTGCAGACCTCAAGGTTCGATGCATCAGCGCATCCTACGCCCCCTGGTTGGCAAACCGCACCGGTCAAAGACCAAGTCAGTTCGAAACTCTCCGTTCCCCATGAGGTGGATGTGTCTCGGACGACACCCACGAATACAGTGGTTGCAGCGGAGGCAAAGTATGATGCGGTGTTGGGTCGTTCGTCACCCGCGCCGGAAGTTCCCGAGACACATGCATCATTGCTGCCGCATTCGGTAACCACGAATAGTGCAGAATCCGCACCCGTGTTTGAAACCTCGGGGTTGAAGTCCAGTTGAAGTGAAAGGAGCTGACCCGCTGGAACATCAAACGCGTACCAAGCTGATTCGCCGGTGATGTCTGACGTCGAAACCTGACAGGAGCCTGGGTTGGAGACCGAAAATGGATTTCCTTCATCTTCAAAGTCATCCAATGCTGCGATCACAACGCCGCTAGTTACTGTCGAAGTGTCAACAGGAGCAGCTTCAAGGCAGGTATCGCCATCTGGATTCGTGCAGGCTCCAGCGGAGCATGTGTCTGAGCATGTATACGTGTCAACGTAGAATCCGAAGTCACAGGATTGAATAACATCTGGGTCGTCCAGACTACATCTGATATCGCCAGCGTTACATTCAGGAGGTGAAACGTCGATTTCGAGCGCACGCTGCGAGGAAACGCCAAAGTCACTGTCTGTGACAATGATCAGGGTTTCAGCGGCTTGTGCCTGATATCGGATCGATGCTGCGCCTGGGTAGGTCTTGTCACCAATCAAGCAGGTACCTGCAGGATCCGCACAATCACTGATCAAGTAGATGACCGAGTCATCGACGCCACTGGCCCGAGCCCAGCTTGCTGTCAGGATATCTCCTGCAGCAAGTGATACGGAGTGATAAGACTCCTTACCTTCCGCATCTCCGACATCCCCTCCGCAACTGATGGGGTCAATTTGGTTCGTGTACGCGGCATCATTTGGATCAATCAAGAAGATCCCGCCGGTTCCGACATCAGGTGCAGTGGTACAAACCGAATCAACAGCCGAATCGTTGGCGCACACGCCGCTGTCACAACCCAGTCCACAGGAATAGGTCGTTAGGGTCGCATCATCATTACAAATGCCAAGATTGATCGGGTCCAAACACTGAATGCTACCTGGGGCACATTGTGGCGTACCCGACTGATCAACTTGGAAAAGCAGATTAAATGTGTAGTCATCGCCGGTCGCAGCAGGCTGCTTGGTGTCGACGACAAAGAAGATGTCTTCGGTTCCCTGTGCATAGTAGTACATGGTTCCGCTGCTGCTGATACCATCATTGCCGCTGCATGTGCTCAAATCAGCACAATCCTTCAGGAAATACCCGAAGACATCCGTATCGTTCGGATCAAGGTCAACTGTAAGCAACTCACCAGCATTAAGTTGGAAGGTGTATACAAGTTCGCCGGAGTCACCAGCCGAAGGAAGATTACATCCACCAACGACACCAGAAGGAATGTCGACGACATTCGACTGGCCGGCTGCGTCACCCGCGATCAAACCACATGCAACTCCAACAGGCGTGCCTGTTGGGCATGCGCCCGTGGTTGGAGTAGGCGCCAACAGAGCATCGTAGCAAGAGTCCCCGGTGGCGGTGCCACATACACTGTTTGAGCAGCCACCAGTGCAGGAGTAGGCCGTTTGAATTTGTCCAAACTCATCGCAGACCTCAATATCGCCAGGCGTGGTCGCCGAGCATCCGAGCACAGTATTTGCCGCACATTGCGGTGGTGTGACATCTACTTGAATGGTGAACGTGTCGCCAGGATCGACACTCGAACCAGTCCATCCTGAAACACCGATGTAGTAGTCTCCAGCCACATCAGCAACAAAGGTGAACGGACCATTGTCTGGCGTATCGCGGCCTGATTCGGGCGAGGTACAGCCTGTGATCTCATCTGTTCCTGAATCACAACCATTGAACGCATAAACTACAGAATCAAAGGATGTGTCGACGTTTACAGTCACCGCTGCACCTTGCTGAAGCCCCCGAACGACATAGAAAGCATCTTGCGAGATGGTTGAAGTTCCCCATCCACAGGTTTCAGCGTAGTCCGCATTGTATGGGTTTGCTTCGACAGGCCCCACAAGGACACCTGGTTGGATTTCCTGTGCTGAAGAACACGTCTCGTTGGTAGGTGCGACACAGAGGTTGTTCGCATCACAACCAAACTCACAGACCGTAGTCTCATCGTAGGCAGTTCCACTGTCGTTGCAAAGCTGCGACTCACGATCGAGGACACAGCGGGATTCACCAGGTACGCACACTCGTGGGCGAATACTCACATCCAAGAAAGCATTGGCAATTGGTGATGAACCCACATCCTGCGTATCCACAACCAAGAAGCCAGAAATGTCTGCACCAGTATCGTTATGGTAAGCAAGGAACTCATCGTTACTCTGTCCAGCATTTGCACCTGCAAGGCACGAATTCGCCAAATCAGCGCAGTCGGTGGTGAAGTACAACGCACCATAGTTGAACGAGTTCGGGGTCAGCAATGTCGCTTCAAGAACTTGATCGGCTGGAATCGTGATCGCATAAACACGCTCAGGTCCATCTGTGCCTCTCGCAGATCCAGTGTTGTTTGGAACACAACCGGCTGAACCTGGGTCGAGCTGATTCGTGAAATTGGTACGTGAAATGGTCTCATTCACAATCGGCAAGGTTGGCGTGAACGGCATGGCGCAATCATCCCCAGCGGGGCGGTTACAGACGTTTAGTGCCTGATCACATCCGAGTGGGCAGGTTTCGACGTCAAATGCGGTGCCAAACTCATTACACGAGTTGATATCACTTGCGTCCACACAGGTGTTGTCGGCAGGGGTGCATACAACGGCGTCAGATGTGTAGGTAATGGCGAAGCTACCAACATCCGTGCCTTCATCACCTTGAACGACGACAAAGTAGTCGCCAGGCTGGAGGCCCACCGAAAGCTGTTCGTTGCGGCCTTCACCGAGGTCATTTGCACACTCAAGCTCTGAACGATCATCGTCGCAGAGTCTGCGTACATCGAACGAGATATCGATATTGTCGATTGGTGTGACCGTGATGGTCACGAACTTTGGAGAATCGATTGGAAGTGCGATGATCGCCTCTGGGATCGTGCCGTCAATATCGGTGCAATCGCTGGTGAGTGTCGAGCTCGCACCCATATTCGTGGTTCCGGTCAGGGCTTGGTCCTCAAGCAGAGTGCCAATTGGAGCGGCACATGCGGCTGCTGCGTCATCATTCACCACATCAAGGCGAACGTTGTAGGTCACACCTGCGGTAGAGACATCGCCGGAATCACGCACGATCGCCGTGTACACACCAGCGTTGCTGGTATCAATTGCGGTCGTGATTTGGGCGGTCGCCGTTGGAGCGCCGTTTTCAGAAGTCGTGGCGGTGCCAAGCGAGGTTCCGTTTGGACTCAAGAGTTCGAGCTCAAGCGTTCCAAGACCCACGTCTGCGGTTGGAATCGTCACGCTGAACAGCAAGGTTCCAATGCTGGTTGGGTCGAGTGTGGTGTCAAACGCGTACCAATCTTCGTCGCCAGAGCAGATGCCTGCATCAAGTGGCTCAGCATCGTAGACGGTCTCGGAACCAGAAGCATTGTTTGGCTCGTAGCTGTCGTCGGTGCACGCCGATGGTGCAGCACATGCGCCTGCGGAGCAGACACGGTCGTCTAGGCAGTCGACTGCTGCAGTACATCCATTTGGATCTTCTTCGCAGACCGCGGTCGAGTTTGCATCGTTGTAGTTGCAGACTTGGTTGCCTGGGCATCCGCCCACGCCGCATGCATCATCGGTATCAACGCATGCGCCACCGACGCATGAGAAGCCGTCAAGGCAATCATCTTGATTGCCGCAGGTGTCAGCGTTGACGCAATCCCCAGATGCCTCGTCGCAAACACCGCGTGCACATTGGCCGTCAACACACTGGTTAGCTTCACAGACGTTGGCGTCCGTGCAGTAGAAGCCTTCCAAGCATGCGTTATCGTCGCCGCCACAATCTGCTGCGTTTCCACATGCAAGGGCGTCGAAGTCACAAACACCACGGTCACACGTCAGGCCGCCGCAGAACGTTGTTTCATCAACGCACTCGCCGCCGTCACATTTGAAGCCGTCAAGGCAAGCTTCGTCTTCGGTAGCCGAAGTACAAACGTCGTTGACGCACTCACCGGTTCCGACTTCGCAAACACCACGATCACACGTGACACCCGCGCAAGCGTCCGCTTCGCACGTTCCGTCGTTGCAGAAGAATCCTGCAAGGCAGTTTTGGTTCGTCTGGCAAGCCCCTTCCGGAGGATTCACGCAAGCTTCAGCCTGGCAAATACCGCGTTCGCAAACGCCGGTTGGGCAAGGGATGTCTGCTTCACAGGAATTGCTGTCGCACGAGTAACCGGGCAAGCAAGCATCTTCATCGCTTGAGCAGTTGTCGCCGTTG
>JAUIBR010000071.1 GCA_030427705.1 bacterium
CTCAGGTTTCTGAGGTTGGTCAATGACGAGCGATCTACCGTTTGCTTGAAGTCTGAATGGCCAATCGTCGCCGCATGATCTATACTTTCACCGCCGCACAGTGTGCCGAAAGAGAGCACACCCAGCGTTGGAGTTTGACGTATGCGCGTTCTAGGCGTGGGCCATTGCACACTTGACCAATTTTCCGTGGTCGAACGGTTTCCTGAAGCCGACACCAAGACCGAGATGTCTCAGTTCTCTGTTCAGGGTGGCGGTTCCGCAGCCACAGCGATGGTTGCCCTATCTCGTTGGTCAACCGCAGCCGGTTTCATTGGCAAGGTTGGGGACGACGACCGTGGTGAGCAAATTGTCCGAACCATCCGCGATGAAGGCGTCAACACCGACCATGTCGTTCGCCAAGCTGGCGGCATCAGCCAGCTCAGTTTCATCGTCGTCGAAGCCGCAACCTCTAAGAAACAAACCTACTGGACCCGCGGGACAGTTGAACGATTGAACGTCGACGAAGTCGACCCGTCCGTCCTCGAAGGTGTCGAAGTCCTGCTCGTCGATGGAACGCATGTCGATGCAGAGATTGCGCTCATGCGCGCGGCTAGTGAGTACGGCGTAAAGGTCGTATTGGACGCGTCGGCCACGCATCCTCGAATCAACGAAGCCGTGGCCCTGTGTGATTACCTGGTCGCATCTGAGCGTTTCGCAAGTCAGTTCGCAGGCGTCGGCCAATTGAAAAACCTTTGCGATGCATTGCTGGAACGCGGACCAGAGACGGTCATCGTGACCCTCGGCGACGAAGGCTGCGTTGGCATGAACTCCTCAGACCGCAAGATGGTCCGACAGTCCGCATTTGAGGTCGATGTTACTGACCGAACGGGTGCGGGCGACGTGTTCCATGGCGGAGTCGTCTACGGTGTCCTTCAAGGTTGGGACCTTGAGACGACCATCACATTCGCAAATGTCGCGGCCGGCCTGACCTGCAACGGCATCGGCGGTCGCGGTGCCATCCCCTCGCTCGACGAGATTTCCGAGCATTCCTAGGGAGTCAAATGCCCCGAAAGTCATCAAAAGAACGACGCGCCGAGATCGTGGACGCGCTGCTCCGTGTGATGGCTGATCAAGGTTACGCAAAGGCGACCACGGCGAAGATTGCCGAAGAAGCCGGGCTAACCCAGGGTCTGATTCACTACCATTTCAAGAGCAAGCAGGAAGTTCTTCTAGAACTCCTCAAACGCATCATTGACGAGCAACAACAAGCCCTCGTCGATGAATCGGTCGATGCGAAGAACGATTGGGACCGCGTCGTTGCGTTCATCACAGTGCATCTTCGCCCCGAGGAAAACGCAGACCCACACACGGTGGCCAGCTGGGTGACGATTACAGCCGAAGCGATACGTCAGCCGGAAGTTGGTGAAGTGTTCACACAATCCGTCGCAGATCTTCAGGCGCCTTTAGCCGAAGCTATCTCGAACGGCGTGGCGTCTGGCGAGTTCCAGCTCAACGAATCGATTGGCCCAGCAGCGGCAGCCGCAGCCATCATGAGCCTGATCCAAGGCTACTACAATCTCGGTGTGACCGCCCGACAGGTGATTCCAAAAGGCACTGCATTCGACAGTGCGTTGAGCATGGCTCGTGGCCTGCTACACGCCAGTTAGAAAGTCCGATTCATCCAGAACTTCAGACTCTGTGCGGGCAACTGCGGTCTGCACCAACACCTTACATTCCTCAATCTCGCCGTGGAACGGATGGTCCATGATGAGTTCCCAAGCCGCTGAAGAGATGCCGAGAACGTCTTTACGCAAGCGAAGCGCAGTCTCGTTGAGGTAATACTGGACCACGGCCTTCTTAATGGACTGCCGTGTCCGAAACGGCGGCACCATCAGCTCGCGATGTTCCAATTGATCCAACAAATCGGGATACGACTCCAAGGCCGAGCGTGCTTGTGGATCATCGATATCAAAAAGCAGATACAGCCGGAATGACTCCTTTGCTTTGTGCAGCAGCGCCTTAATCTGCTGTGCAGTCAGAAGCCCACAGGACTTCACGACGACCGCCCCACCCTTGGCCGCTTCAAACAACATCTCGTCGATCGACTCAACGTCTGGGAAGCCACGCGCATCCGCGATTCGTGCGGCATCAACCTGCATCAAGTTACCTTCGAACTCTTGGTCCTGAGCATGGGCGAGGTAGGCGGTGTATCGCTTGCCGCCACCTTTTGGACCCGCAATCACAATGGGTTCCTGGGACTCCAGGAGGTAATCGAGGCCCTCAAGCAGTTCGGGCTCAACCAGACTGCTCGCGATATCGATAGGAGGGCCAATTTCCTCGGTGAAGTGCGATTGCAAGATCGCTACGCTCTCCTCCAGACCGCTCTGGTCTTTATGCAGATCTTCAGCTTCCGACTCGAGCTCCGAGATTCGCGTCTCGAGCGCCTCGACTTTTTCGGGCGCAATCGCAGGCTCGGGGGGCCCAATCTCAATTGTCTCGCTTGCAAGATGCGGAACGCCCTCCAACAACGATGCGGTCCAGATGGTGCCCGTCATGAGCTTGTGGGCCTGCTCTAACGCCTCGATCGGCGCGAGCGTCATCTCGTCGTTATCCTTATCTGGATCGAATCCCAACAGGATCAAGTGCACATTGGGAATCTGCGCACCGCCCGTGGGCGGTGGAATCACCGTCGCAAGCTTGATACGCATTGTGCGGGCGATGCCAGCCATCGGGTCCGTATGCGCGTCCGTCGAAGCCAGAACAGGGATGCGCGCGCCTTCGTCAATCATGATGGTCATCGCGTCGTGCAGCGCCGTATCAACCGCGTTGACCTCGAAGCCGACAATACCGCGACTCAGAGAAACCGAACGCTCAGGTCGATACAGGATGATCCGGAACACCACCTCGTCGAGCTCGTCTGAAACAGCCTCGAAGTAGTCGGAGATTTTGGCCTGTCTAATCTCAGAGGTCTCAAGCTCGTCCAGCCCGCTGACGGCCGGTCCCCGCAAACACAGAATCACATCAGAGAACCACACCAGGCCAATCGCGATGACTGCGTAGAGAACCCACTCGTCTTCCAAGAATCGCGTGGGTTCCGCCAGGTACTCAAACACTGCGGCGAGCGCGCAGACCACGATCACGCCGACAAGATAGATGCTGCGCTCTTGCGTCGAGGACGACCCAGCTGCCCGCGCAAAGCCGGCTATGAGCTCGTAAACGATATACAGCCCGCCCGTAACGGCAGCGAATTGGAGCGCGCGTTCCGTCGTGAGCATGCCCCGCATCATGAGGACGTTCACCGCGATGGCCGCAATGACTGCGAGCCCAAACGACAGGAACGGCCCAGCTGACGTTTCGGAATCGGAGGTGAAGGCGCGACCGATAAATGCGATGGGTCTCACTGTAACGGCCGCCGTCACAACCGCTGCAGCCATGACCACATCCGCGACCACCCATTGGTAGCGCAGAACAAGCAGGACCACTGTGGCGTACAGAACGGTTTCGAGTGCGACCGAAACCGCGAATCTTGGGTCAAGTCGCCGGCTTCGCAGCTGAACGAGCAGCAGTAGGACGAAAGCTGCGATGCCATACACACCCAGATATGCGTATCCCAGTGTGGTCTGTTGAACCTGAATCTTGCCACCGAACACAGCGTTTCGGCGCTCGAACCCCAACACTGCCTCGGGACGCGACGCCATGATGCTCTTCAGGCCTTCCGGCCCGACCTTGCCGGGAAGCGCTCGCCCATCAACCTCGACCAGGTCATCGGTAGGCTCGACCCCCAGCGGCAACATCGTCCCGTCAAACGACTCGCCGCGAAGCGTCAATGTAAAGCGGTGGAGTGGGCGAACAGCCTGATAGTCAATACTGATGGGCTCATTCGCCTGCGGACCGGCGGCTTCAATCAGCGTGATGACGATCGAACGCACATCGGAAAGGTCTTTGATCGCGTGCCCGTTCAACGCGTTCAATCGGTCTCCCCGCGACACGCGCATGGACGAATCCGTGGCTTCGATGTTCTGAGAGTTGCGGACCGAAAGATCCGGACCCAGGTCGATCGGAAGGTCGACGAGGCTCGCAAAACGCCAGTAACTGAGGCCCGTACTGACCAACAGCAGCACGAGCGCCAACACCCACCAACCCGCATAAGATGAAGATTTCATGCCGAATTTGCTCCCCGTGTGACGGTGCGTACAATTGGCATGGACGTTCTTCGAAGCATGTTCAGATGGCGATGCATAAACGACGACTTGGGTGGAGTGCGCTAGCGTTTTCGCTTGGATTGGCGCTGCCCGTCAATAGCCACGCGCAGGATCGAATACACGCGCCCGTCTCAGGTCTTCCGGTCTACGTGAACATTGGACAAATCGCACCGCCTCAAGAGGTCGCTGGTGCTGCGCTGGAGGCGAGTTCAAACGCCGCGGTCGCGCTTCGCGAGGCCACATCGCGCGTCGCTGGGTGGCAATCGTTGCCGAAAGTCTCGGCGTACACTGACATTCTTAATCCCGACCGCCCTCATCAAGGTTCGTTGTCGATGGGCACGGTGGGTAGCGGATTCATGGTTTCCTCAACAAATCTGGAGTTTGTTGGGAAGGATCACGAAATCATCGAACGGCATCGTCGCTACGGAACAGCCTATGCGACCGACGAGATGGTTCAGCTCATCAAAGTCGCCTCCGCGCACGTCAATGAACATTCGCCAGGCGCCCCCCTGCGTGTCGGCAATATGAGCCGCTCCAAAGGAGGCGATATCCGTTGGAGCCGGTCACACAATTCCGGGCGCGACGCCGATTTGGGCTTCTACGTTAAGCGAAAGGCGGATGGAAAATCAGTTCGCGTTCCCGGCATCATCCACTTTGATGAGAACGGCGTCCCGGAAGGCTATCCGGACCTGATTTTCGACGTGGAGCGAAACTGGCTCCTGGTACGCGGCATGCTGCAAACCGATATCAACGTGCAGTATTTGTTCATCAGTTTGCCGCTCAAGCACATGCTCTTGGACCACGCGCGCGCCACAAATGAACCTGCGGAGTTGGTGGATCGTGCCTCCAAGGTGCTTCACCAACCTACAGACGCCCTTCCCCACGATGACCATTTTCACCTGCGAATTGGTTGTTCCAAAGACGACCGACTTCGAGGGTGTGTCGATACTGGCCCGCGCTGGGACTGGTGCGACTGGCACGACGCAGAACTGCTTGCGCAGGCCATCGAGCTCAGCCGCGGGCTTGAACATGAAAAAGACGTCGATACCAAGCTCGCCATCTTGGATTACATGGACACAACGCGAAATCCGTTTGCGTCTGAGATTGCCCTGACGAAGGGTGTGTACGACCCAGCACCTGAAATTCGGGAGCGTTCGTGGCAGTTGGCCCGCTACACGTATCCATGGACCGCCACAACCCTGGTCGCAGCGGCAAAGCTCATCGACAAGCCATCGACCTCGTTAGACGAGAAGATCATGGCGTACTCGATTCTCCGTCGCAGCGCCGACCCCGTCGCACATGAATACGTACTTGGAAAACTCCGGTCGTCGCAGACCGAGCCCAACGAGCGTCGATTTGCAGCACGAGCGCTACGGCACACAACCAATGCCGACTACGTCAAGATTCTCTTCGATGAGCTTGAGCAGCAGCCAGCGCCTGTTCGCCTGGAAATCGCAGATGTCCTGCGCCGGCTCACGAATCACGCCACGACCACCGATTGGGCCTCCGCCGGCCCCGCCGAACGCACAAAGGCACTGGCTGAGTGGCGCACCTGGTATGCGGAAAACGCCCACTTGGATCGCGACAATTGGATCTTTGCGGGGATGCTGCAAGCAGGTGCTGACGTCCGTTCCATGGACGCAAACGCGGTTGACGCCATGTTGCCGCTTCTAAAGACCGGCGAAGCACATGTGGTCTACAACGCAAATCGCCTGATGCGAAAAGTAACCGGCCGCTGGGCTCCACTGGAGCAATCCGACGGCCGAAAACTGCACGATTACTGGTCTAAATGGTGGAAGAAGAACCGGGACCGGTTCCTCGCTGAACCTGAGTGATTACTCGAGGTTCTTGTTGCGCTTCAGCTTGCCCATCGCCTTCTGATATTCGACGTCCCAAGCAGCGCTGCCTTCTTCGATGTTCTTGATCTTGTCACGGACTTCGCGGTCCAACTTCTCGTCCTGATCCGAAGCACGGGCCAAAATCGGCTTGATGTGCCGGCGGAAGTCGTTGTCTTCAGCGTAGACCTCTTCGACAAACTGCGAGTGCAGGAAGGTCTCAATCAGCTGATTGATGATGTAGGCAATCGCGTCGTCGCCAACTTCGAAACCCTTGTCACGAGCAACCGACCGCTTTGCACGTCCGAGACTCTGACCTGTCTGAGCAGCTTGATCGCGCGCTAGCGTCGTAACCTCGCGGTCCATGCGGATGTACTCGCGAAGCACCGACTCGATGTCGAGCTTCACCTCATCGAAGTTCTCTGGCTCGATTTCCAGTGCGTCCTCTTTCTTAAGCACGCGCAAAATGTCTTCCGCGATGACTGGAACTTGTCCACCGTAAAGGCGCATGGTCTGTACTCTTTGTTGCCGGCGATGCCGATTTAGTTATGTGCGTAGTCTCACGCCATTTAAGGAATGATCGCGATCCCAATCTATATTCCTCAAGGGCGCTAACTTCTTACCGGATTGCAGGCTCATTTCAAGCCAAATCAGGCCGCGTCAGAAGGTTCCTGACGGTTTTTCCCGTCGATGGCATCGATGAAGCCACGAAAGTACTCCCACGCGCTCCAGACGCTGAAGATGACTGAAATGCAAAGCAGCCAAAATCCCACGCGATGGAAGTTGAACTTAAACGAGATGAAGCCGTAGTTGATCACGTACGTGTAATGCACGTAGAGGCCAATCAGGCCTACCATTTGGAACGCCGTCTTGAACTTGCCGCCCTCGCCGGCCGCGATGACCAGGCCTTCAGTTGCTGCAAGCGCACGCAAGGATGTGATGGAAATCTCGCGGGCCAAGATGATGATGACGAGCGACGCCGGAACGCGCCCCAGAGCCACCAACATTACCAAAGAAGCCATCACCAAAAGCTTGTCTGCCAACGGGTCCAGAAATTTGCCCGTGAGGCTAACGAGGTTCTGCTTCCGCGCGACATAGCCGTCCAGCCAGTCAGTGATGCCCGCGACCCAAAAGAAGATGAAGGCAATCAGACACGACCAAGGCGCACCATCGTAAATCAGAAAACACACCAATGGGATCAGCGCGATTCTGAACAACGTCAGCAGATTCGGAACGTTAACAATGTCCTGACGGATTGATTTGGCGCTCACTCACCGCTCGCGGCTTTGGAATAGTTGCGATAGTGCGAATAGACCTTCGAGACATATCCTCGGGTCTTCGGATACGGGATTCCGTCGTACCTTGCAACTGCCGCGTCACCTGCGTTGTATGCAGCAAGTATCAAATTGATATCGCCGTCGTAGCGATCGATGAGTATTCGTAAGAACTTCGTGCCACCAAAGATGTTCTGGCGGGGATCATAAGGGTCGGTCACATTCAAGCTGGCCGCCGTGCGCGGCATCAGCTGCATCAGCCCCATCGCGCCAGCGTGGCTGAGGGCGTTCGGGTTGAAGTTACTTTCAACTCGGATGACCGCCTTGATGAATCCAAACGGCACGTCATAAGCCTCAGAGGCTTCCGCGATGATATCGTCGTACTTCTTTTCCTTCGCAACGTCGGTCTTCTCGCGCGTTCGCGACTGCGAGCGTTGTTTGAGCTCGCGCGCCTTATCGAGATTCGACTTGGCCGATTTCGAAGTCGGCTTCGACGAAGCCCCACTGGCCGAGATGACCTCGATCAACTTGAGGTCGCTCCGTTTCTCGGAGGTTATCAGCACCGATCCATCTTTGTTGCGATACTTGTACAGCTCAGCCGAGGCTGGATTTGCGCTCAGGAAGAGTGCACCGGCTAGCATCAACGCAATGATTGTGGGTCGCGAATTCATCAGAACCAATCTACGTAAGGCGCCCAATTCGGGCAAGAAATGAATTGGGCGACCCGGCAATCGGGTCGCCCAATGTCAACGTTGCGTTCCCCGGTGGTTATTTCGTGCAGTATCCAAGGTTGCAGGTGTCCGTTCGGCACTCGCTGTCAGCCATGCAGGCCACGGTGCAGTAACCGTCGACGCAGACGCCCTCTCCACCGCAGTCCGAGGAGCGTCGGCACTCCAGCCCGCGGCGCCAGTCTGGCTCACACAGACCTTGGTTACACATCATCTTGTCGCCACATTCGCTGTCTGCAGCACACTGGTCGAAGCAGTGGCCATCAACACAGGTCTGTCCAGCGGCACACGCCGAGCTGTCCGCGCAAGCATTGGTCGGTGCTGGATTCGTCTCGCAGACACCAGCCTGACACGTCTGGCTGAATGGGCAGTCTGCATCCGTCGCACAGTCATAGTGGCAGAAGCTGTCCAGGCAGGACTTCTCCAGTCCGCACTGCGAGTTGGTCACACACACGACCGGAATCACCTGGCAGCTACCGGCAATGCAGCTCTCGCAAGGCTCGCAGTCTTCACTGGACTGGCAGGCGAGCGAAGTCGGTGACACATCTTCACACTGACCGTTGGCGTTGCAGGTTTCACCCTGGCGACAGTCCGCATCTGCTGCGCAGCCCAAGCGACATTCGCCACGGTCACAAACTGCCCCTGGTCCGCACTCAGCGTTGGTTAAGCAGATGGTGTCGACAACGCAGCGGCCATTCTCGCATCGCTCATTGTCTGCGCATCCTGCTGCGGCCGTGCACTCAGGCGCATCGGTTGGGTCGACGACATTCGGGTCATTGTTGGTGTTATTGTCGTTGTTATCGTTGTTGTTGTCGTTGTTCGCAGGGTCTTCGACAGGCGGAACCGGATTATCGTCCGGGTCTGCCGCGACACATGCACCTCGGAAGCAGATGCCTTCGTCACCGCAATCCGTGTCGTCCACACAACCCGAGTTGCAGCGGTCCAGGAAGCAGGTCGCATCTTGTCCACACTCAGCGTCGGAACCACAAGTGACTTCACACGCACCACCGACGCATGCACCGTCGACGCCGCAATCATCATCGGATACGCAGGCACCGCCAATGATGCAGCGTCCGCCGAAGCAAACTTCGATCGCCGCGCAGTCGAGGTTGACCGCACACTCTGGCACGCAGACACCGTCTAGACTGCAGAATTCACCTTCAAAGCACTGACTGGAGTCGTCGCAACGCCGTGCTTCTGCACACATGCCATCGTCGCACCGCCGTGATTCACAGTCCGAATCAACCGTGCAGGCGCCAGCGGTCTCTTCTGGCCAGCAGTAGCGGTCTCGCGTGCAGACTTCGCCTTCAGGGCACTCAGAATCCGTCGCGCACACGTCGCAGCATCGACCTTCGCGACAAACTTGGTCGTCGCCACAGGCCTCATCGCCGCCGCATGTCAGGTCAGGGTCATTATTGCGTACGTCACGTCCGCCGCTTTCATCGCAGCCGGCGCAAGCCGTCATAAAGACAAGAGACAGCACAAAGGCTGCCCGCAAAATGGTCCCAAGCGTTTTTCTATTGAAACAACATGTAAGAATTGACGTATCCATGGTCACTCCGTAGTCCGCTTTGCTAGCGGTAAGTTCGCCTATCAAGCGCTTGGACTACGGAGTCACCAGAATATTCAAACAAATCAATTTTCGGCAGGATTAGCCGAAGATCGAAGCACCTGGATACTGCGCGATCCCGCCCAGTTCCTCTTCGATCCGAATCAATTCGTTGTACTTTGCAACACGGTCACTTCTCGACAGGGATCCGGTTTTGATTTGGCCGGAACCGACCGCCACGGCAAGGTGAGCGATGGTCGTGTCTGCAGTCTCACCAGAGCGATGGCTGATGACCGAGGTGTAGCCGTTGCGATGGGCCAGGTTGACCGCTTCCAACGTTTCCGTCAGCGAACCAATCTGATTCACCTTGATAAGGATCGAGTTTCCAACACCATTCGAGACACCGCGCTGCAATCGCTCGGTATTCGTCACAAACAGGTCGTCTCCTACCAATTGGGTTTTCGAGCCCAATCGCGTGGTGAGCTCAGCCCAGCCATCCCAGTCGTTCTCGTCCAAGCCGTCCTCAATCGACGAGATTGGGTAGGCTTCGACAAGCTCAGCATAGAAATCGATCATTTCTGATGACGTCAGTTTGCGACCTTCACCATCCAGATTGTACGTCTTCGCACCCTTATCGTAGAACTCGCTCGCAGCCACATCCAGGGCGAGCACGACATCGCTACCCGCTTTGTATCCGGCGGCTTCGATAGCGTTCATGATAAAGTCGAGCGCCTCACGATTGCTGCCAAGGTTCGGCGCGAAGCCGCCCTCGTCACCGACCGACGTGATGTGACCGGCTTTCTTCAACACGCTCTTGAGGGTGTGGAAGATCTCGGCACCGCAGCGGACTGCTTCGCGGATATTCGATGCGCCGACCGGCATCACCATGAACTCCTGGAAGTCGACCGAGTTGTCAGCGTGGCTGCCGCCATTGACGATGTTCATCATCGGCACTGGCAAGGTGTTCGCCGCAACGCCGCCAATGTAGCGGTAGAGCGGAAGTCCCATCAGCTCAGCAGCAGCCTTCGCCGTCGCCATGCTGACAGCCAGAATCGCGTTTGCGCCGAGCTTCGACTTGTTTGGAGTCCCATCGAGCTCCAGCATCAACCGGTCGATTCGCTCTTGGTTTGCTGCATCTTCGCCCAAAAGTTCGGGTGCGATAATATTGTGTACGTTCTCGACGGCTTTCGTGACGCCTTTGCCTCCATATCGGCTGGCATCGCCATCGCGCAATTCGATCGCTTCGTGTTCACCCGTGGATGCACCACTTGGAACAGCTGCTCGACCAATGATCCCGGCATCGAGGCAAACGTCAGCTTCAATCGTAGGATTTCCGCGGGAATCAAGGATTTCGCGGGCGGTAATATCAATGATTTCGAACATGATTCTCTCGTGTGTGAGTTGGCAGAGGTCATCTCGATCCGCGTGTTATCCTTTCACCCCAACAACTTCAAGATCTAACTACTCTGACTCGTCTGAGGCACGAAACCTGACCACACGGAACTCGCAGGAAACGAACTGCCCATGCGGATTACGAGCATAAACGCCGAAATCATCCGAATCTGGGTCAACAACGACTGCGACCTGAAACGGCACGTTGAAAAGACTGAAGTGTACGCGCGCCATTTCAGGGTCGATGCGGCCCTTACTTCCCCTTTCTGAAACAAAGAATCCTACGATTGGCTCGGGCGCTTCAGAGATAATGGCCTTGTCTGTGGTCTTCCGGATGGAGCGATAGAGCGCATTTTCGACTTCGTCATCGAGGTACTCAAGGCCCGAGAATCCGCTGACTTCCACGTAGCCACCCGACTGCTCGACGCCGAACGCGCCGGTGAGGACTGCCACACATGACTGGTCCTGGTACTCACCAGCGAAGATCAATTCGTCGCAGAGGTCGCCGAACAGAAAGAACCGCACAGGTTGACCTGTGCTTTCCCCAAAGATTTTGACTTCAAGATTTGGATTGCGCTCAGGCGACGGACGCTGAAGGCCCGCGATCATCGCGCGCGAATGACGCTAAAGGCCAACTTACCAATTCGGTCGTTCGGAGAAACATCACCCGTCTTGGTATTGACGTCCCAAGACACCGTCTTCTCTTTACCCTTAAGGTTGTACCGATACTTCACGTTGAATGTGTTCTTGTCTTTCGGAGCCGGAAGCCATGCACATTTGCGGTTGGTCTTGCACTCCTCAAACCCTTCGGCGGTCGCAGCCTGAGCGGTTAGGAGCCACTCAAGCGATTCGATGATTTCGTTCTGTCCCAGAATGGTCGCCAACGCATTGCAGCGCGAGCGGTGCTTCGGATTTCGACATTGCTTTCGGGCCGCGCCAGTCCAACGTTTCGAACCGTTCTGCGTCGGATCATAGCTGGAAGGCATAATGGACACGCGCTGTTTTTTAAACGCGTCTCCCACGTTCATCATGTTCGCTGCCTGAAGGTTGATTGGCTTCAGCGCACGGCGTTTGTAGTCGAACTCAAACTCGGCATAGGTCGTTTGCTTGTTCTCAACCCACTGGAAGTAGGCCTTAAACAAATCGCCACGGTCGTGGTCGATGGTCCATCCCAGAATCGTGTCGTCTTCGTCCGCGTCCGCGCGTTGTTCAAAGTACAGCAACAGTGCGCCCGCGAGGGTCATCTTCGATTCGAAACGGTGGGCTGCAATCGCGGAGACAACTTGTTGACTCTTCCCGTAGAGCTCGCTCTCTGTTCCCTTCATTGGGTTTTCAGCAACCATCGCCGGAAGGTTCTTGGCGACCACTTTCTTGGTTTCCAGATTCACGAGCCATTCAGGTCCTACCAAAATATCGCCATCTCTGAAGGCGTATCGGACCAGATAGAATGTTGGTCCAAACTTGGTTTCACCCCACCAGGTTGCTTTCCAACCCTCGGGCTCGCCGGAAATCTTGAGCGTCTTTTTGACGAAGTCTTCGTTCGCCATCAGGTCTGAGATGGGTAACGGCTCTTCCGTGACTTCTTCTTCGTCTTTCTTCTTGCGGCGACGCTTCTTCTTTTTCTTTTCTTCTTCGGCCTTGCGAGCTGCCTCAGGGTCGAAGGGCGGATTTACCGTGATTTGTTTCACGAGTGTAACCGCCATGTCGCCCTGCTCTGCCCAAGGGTTCACGAACACCTGTTTCGGTGTCTCGACGATTTTGTCTACGTAGATTGTCTCAGCCTCACGCGTCAGTTCATACGTGATGAGCCCGCCAAGGCCCAACGTAGCAACAACGATCAACCCCAATACAATCTGAAGTATGGTGCGTGTTTCCATAAGGAATCAAAAGCAGCGGTACACTTATGCTGGAAATATACCGCAAAAATCTAAGAAGCGTAACGCCAAACCTGTTCTAAAGGGCGTACACCATGATGTTGTCGAATTGCACGGGAGCCATCCAGTCGTTGAACGCGAAGAACGAATGCGATTCGCCCATCAGCGGTTCCGCATCTTCAAACTCCATTACGAACTTACCATCCACAAAGAATTTCAACGTGTTACCACGTCGCTCAGCCGCGATTTTGTGGACCTTATTCTGCTGAACTTTGACCGATTTCTGAGCTTTGCGGT
Organism: bacterium; assembly: GCA_030427705.1. Classification (GTDB taxonomy): domain Bacteria; phylum Myxococcota_A; class Bradymonadia; order Bradymonadales; family Bradymonadaceae; genus JAUIBR01. Next base: position 13,131 of record JAUIBR010000071.1, read on the forward strand.
CGTTGCCGTGCTCGTCCAAACGCGCGATCACGTCCAACGTGTTTTTCCACCCGCCGAAGATGACGACATATCCTGACGAGTGCGTCTTTCCGTCGCCAAAAATCTCGAATTTGAGGTCGCCCTCAGGTGTTGTCGACTTCGCATCGAATTCCACGCGAACATCGGATGGGATTTTGACCTTCAGCCACAAGGGATCGTTCTTGATGGCACTGCCGTGAAGCCAACCGTCCTTGATTTCCCACTTGCCGGTGCCCGCTTCGCCGACACCCCTCTCCCAGTTGCCGCCAAGCTGAGTCCGCTCAAAGTCGTCTTTGAAGATGAGCTTGCCCGACGTACTTGGCGTCTTAACGTCCGTAATCTCGCGAGTCTGGCAGCCCAGCGTCACAATCCCCAATAACGTTATGGCGATAATTTTGAGGTTCAATTCGCGTCTTCGACGTTGACCGTCGCGTCTTCGGAAGAGGCCTGCGCTCGTTTCTTCAGGCGTTCCGCCAGGGAAGCCGCCTCCTGATTGACGTCGTCTTCGCCGGCTTCTTCGTCATCGATCGCTGATGACGCACCAATGACGAGCTTCGAGCGCTTCATCACTTGTGCCTTCGGAGCCTCGTCATCCTGCGTCTGGCTAGTGCCGCTGATCGCGCCCGATTTCTGAGCGTCTCGTTCTACCTCCGCACGAGACAGTGCCGGCATCGTTTGGGTCGCCTCGTCTGCCGACGCGAGCTTCACAGTTTCGCGGAACGCCGCATGCGCTGGATTGTCTTCCTCTGGCGCCGAAGGTTCGTCACCTTCCATCGCGGCGGCGAGCGCATCTCGGTTGAAGCCGTCCAAATCGATGGTCTCTTCATCCGACCCCATCTCGTCTCCGATATGGAGAGGAGGTTCGTCATGCAGATCGTGACCGTTCTTGTCTTCCTCGAACACGAGGACCCCAGACGGCGGCGTGTGTTCTGGTTCCGACTTCGCCTTCTGAGTTTCGTAGGCGACCTCGGACTCGCGCATGCGAATCGCGAACGTCTGTACGAAGTTCCAGAGGAGTTTGACCGCAAGTTCGCTATCAACGCGCAGCAGCTCCATGAATCGCGTACGCCGAATGGCCAGCAGGACAGTGTCCGCCAACGCCACAGCCTTGTACGGCCGTGCATCTTCGTCGATCAGCGCCGAGTCACCCAAGTGTTGAGCTGCCTCGAAGACTCCGACTTCAATGCCCTTTCGCGTGACCTCAACTGAACCCTGCACAATGAGATACATCGTGTCGTTGGAGGCAGACTCTTCGCGAATCACATCGCCAGTGCCGAACTCAAGGCGTTCGGTCATGTTCACGATCTGCACCATCTCTTTATACGAGAGGTACTGGAAATACGGCGTCGCCCGCAGCGTCTCCATCGTCTTTTGGATATCGCGTGAGTCATCGTCGCCCTGCACGCGAACCACAATGGACGTGATATTGTCTTTACCGCCGCCGTCATTGGCGAACGTGATGCAACGCTCGGTCGCTTCGCGTGGGTCCTCGGTATCGAGCAAGTCGATGATGTCATCATCGGACTTGAAGTAGCCGCACAGACCATCACTGCAGAGCAGGAATTGGTCACCGCTATAAAGTTCGAGTTGGAACGTATCGACTTCGACGAACTCGTTCACACCAACGGCACGGGTAACCGCATTCTTGTTGGGAATTTTGTGTTCTTCACCAGGTTGAATCTTGCCCAACCGAATCATCTCGTTGATGAGCGAGTGATCTTCGGTGATCTGGTGGACCTGGTTGTTGCGAAGCAGATAGATCCTTGAGTCGCCAACGTGGCCGATGAATCCACGGTTTCCCCGCAAGAGCAGCATCGAACACGTGGTTCCCATGCCTTTCTTTGCAGGGTCTTCGACTGCAGCCAGGAAGATCTTCTGGCAAGCTTCCGAGATAGCAGACTCACACACTGCCATCACGGCCTTGCGGAATGCGATGTTTTCCGGGTCATCCTCGATCCGCGAAAACACCTCGCGATTCTCCGCGATTCGCTCGCGAACAATCTTCACCGCCATGGCACTCGCAACTTCCCCGGCAGCGTGTCCGCCCATACCGTCGCAAACGACGAAGAGCTTCAGCCGCTTGTCGACAAGGAAGTTATCCTCGTTGTGATCCCTTACCCGACCGACATCCGTTGTCGCCCAGAATTCGAGTTCCATCTAAGTCCTCGGCGCCGCCTCGACGGCCGCTTCAGAATTTTCGCGCCAAGCCTTGAGCCGCACGAAATTGAAAAGCGTCAGCAATAATGACGCTGTGGGTACTGCCAATAGGGCTCCAACGAGCCCATACGCATTCTCGCCAGCGAGAAGCGCAAAAATCACAATCACCGGGTGGATATGAGCCGACGAACCGATGATCTTTGGATTCAGGAAATTGGCCTCAATAAAGTGAATCAATAAGATCCAACCTAAGGCCAAAACGCCTGTCATCAGACCGTCCGTCAACCCTATCAGCACGATCGGAACCGTGGATAGCACTGTGCCGAATACCGGTATCATCGAGAGTATACCCGCTACCACCCCAAGTAACACGCTAAAACGTACGCCTAAGAACGCCAGACCGACCCACGTCAAAAACCCGTTCACCAAGCAAATCAGCAGCTGACCGCGTACAACTCCCGCGAGACCACGGTCTGCCATGGCGAGGAACCGGTCGTAGCCATATTTCCCATCATCCGGAATCAACTGACGGAAAAAGCCTTTAACGCGGTAGAGGTCAATCGACATGAATGCCGCGACCATCAACGTCAATACGATCGCAACAAATCCCTGAATGATTCCCACAACCAGCGCCCGGGCGAAATCGATGATATTCGCGATGCGCTCCGTGGACGTATCAACCAGGCCAGACACCACTTCGTCGACGCTGCGAGAAAGGTTCACACTTGAGACCGAGGGGCCTTGTTTCAGCTCCGGAAGACGTTCCAGATCCTTGCGGCGAACCAACCATTTGCCCTCACCCGTCTGCTCTACCTCAACTTCGACGTCACTGAGATAGACTTGCACACCACCGCCCGTTTCAGGCACCAAACGCATGGCCGCATCGCGGGACTCTCCGTACCGCCAGGTCTGCGTTCCCAGCGCATCATCAGTAGACATCTTGGTAATCGGCTTCTTCGGTGGCAAGGCATCGTAGACCCACACCAAACCGCCATCCGGGCTGTCCATCGAACGCGTTTCAACCTGAATATCACGGGCACGCTTCAGACGGCTGTTCACGTGGCCAAACGCCAATGCCCGTCGACCGGATTGCTCGCGAGCAGAGAGCACCGTCTCGCTCGCCATTTCGAAGGCCTGGTTCTGTTGATTGCCTTCGACAGGGAGATACTCCTCCACAAGGTCTTGGAGCTTCTCGTCGATATCCGGCAAGGATTCCGCCCGAAACTTCTGCACCTCATTCGGGATCGTCTCGCCGAGGCGAGCAAACTCCGAAACGAATCGAGGCACGATGATGATACCTGCAACGGTCACCGTTCCAATGAACACCAGGTACACCAGGATCACTGCTGCCCACCGCGGTAGCCCATTAGGCGATTCGGGGGTTCGGCCGATTCGACTGACGATCGGCTCCATCAAGTAGACAACCAGGCACGCAAAGATGAACGGCAGCAGAATTGTCCGGAAACTAATCAGAAGCGTTGAAAGCGCTGCGAGTGTGAGAAGCGGGACGATATAGGCCCGAATTCGATGCGGTCGCGGAGCGACTTCTACGTCGCTCGGCTCCTTCGTTTCGTCAGATTCTACGGGATCGTCGAGGTCTTCCGGTTCTTGGTCCGCAAGGTCTTCCGGTTCTTGGTCCTCGAGGTCTTCCGGTTCTTGGTCCGACGACTCGTCGAGGTCTTCCGGTTCTTGTGATTCTGACGAATCGCTCATGCGCTTTCGACCTGTCGGATGAAGGCGTCGAAGAAGTTCTCAGCGTCGTGCGGCCCTGGCCCTGCTTCGGGGTGATATTGGACGGCACTCACCGGCAAGGCCTTGTGTTTAAGCGCCTCAACGGTGTTGTCGTTCAAGTTAATCTGCGTCACTTCAAGGTCTTCCGGAAGTGCATCGGCGTCGACAGCGTAGCCATGATTTTGACTCGTCATCTGGACGACACCGGTCGCAAGATCTTGCACTGGTTGATTTGGACCACGATGACCAAATGGAAGCTTGAAGGTCGTCGCACCAAACGCGCGCGCAATCAGCTGGTGGCCAAGGCAGATGCCCCACGTGGGAACGTTGTCCGCCAGCGCACGAATGGTCTCGAGGTGTTCGTCCAAACGCGCAGGGTCGCCTGGACCATTCGACACCATCACCCCTTTGGGCTGTTGGGCCAGAATCTCATCGATACTGGCGGTCGATGGCAAGACCGTCACAGGCACACCACGTTTGGCGAGGTTGCGCAGAATCGAGTGTTTCACACCGAAATCCAAGACAACGACGTGGTCGGCTGAGGCGTGCTTTCCGGGTTCCAGCCGGATGGCGGTTCCGTGATCTAGGTCATCAACCACAACGTGGTGAACGCCATCCACCGCAGTCTCTTGCACGAAGTCGCGGTCGCCGTAATCGGGCTGCGCCTTCAACTTCTCAAGCCACTGGTCCTTGTCGGCCATCGTCGCCCCGCAGGCAATCACGCCCATCATGACGCCCTTGTCACGAATGTGTCGGGTCAGTGCGCGGGTATCGATGTCGGAGATTGCAGGCCGGTCCTCCTGCGCGAGCCAATCCGGCAGGCTGGTCGTCGACCGGTAGTTGCTTGGAAACGTCGACATGCTGCGAACAATCAGCCCGGCGGCCTTGATATCCGAACTCTCCATGTCAGCCGGACTCACCCCGTAGTTCCCGATGTGGGGTTGGGTCATGATGACCAATTGCCCCGCATAGGATGGGTCAGTCAGGATCTCCTGATAGCCGCTCATCGACGTGTTAAAGACCACCTCACCAAACGAATGTCCGTCTGCGCCGTGGGCGAGCCCTTCGTACGCGGTTCCGTCTTCAAGTACGAGCAGTGCGGTGTTCATGCGTTTTCTCGAATGCAGTTGAGTAGAACAGCCTGGCGCACAGCGACGCCATTCCCGGCCTGCTTCAAAATCAAACTTCGCGCCCCGTCTGCCACCGAGCTCGACAGCTCGACGCCTCGGATGACTGGCCCCGGATGCATGATGGGTGCTGTCTGCCGCATTTCGCCTTCGACGACGCTGTCATCGACGCCCCAATCACGAACGTATTCGTCCATATCGACATCCTTGACCATCCGCTCACGTTGAATTCGCAGCATGATGACCGCATCGGCGGCTTCCAACGCCTGCGAGCGAGTCGCGGCAATCTCGGCGTCCCACTTATCCTCAGGCTTGGGCATGAAGTGCGGGGGGCCGGCAAGGATTGGTGTCGCCCCTAACGCGCGCAGCGCGTGGACATCCGAGCGTGCGACACGGCTATGGATGATGTCTCCGACGATTGCGACGTTGAGGCCTTCGAGGTCATTTCGGCCAAAGTGTTTCCTCAGCGTGAAGACGTCCAACAACGCTTGCGTTGGATGCTCACCTGTCCCGTTGCCTGCGTTGAAAATGCAGGCGTTCACTTTGTCAGCTAGCGAATACGGAAGCCCGCGCTCGGGGTGCCGAATCACGAAGCCAGCCACACCCATCGACTCCAGATTCTGGCAGGTGTCTCGGATGGACTCGCCTTTAACCATTGAGCTGGATTCGGACACCATGACGACCGGATAGGCTCCCAAACGCTGGATCGCGAGCTCGAAACTCACTCGGGTTCGGGTGCTTGGCTCGAAAAACATCAGCGCAACGGACTCCCCGTCCAAAGCTGTCCGATACTCTTTGGGGGTTACAGGCCGCCCATCCTCATCGACAAACTGGTCCGCAAGCTCCAAGAACTCGAGGACATCGTCGCGATTCATGCCTTCAATTCCGAGTAGGTTCATCACGCTTCCTGTCTAGTTGATAATTCGTCCAAAACGATCCCATCGAATTTCGCCCTGCGATGAGATTGAGAACCAAATGAAGATCGCCCTTCCCTTCACGTTTTCGACCGGAACCTGGCCCCAGCAGCGGCTATCCGAGCTGTGATTCCGGTGGTCGCCCATAACAAAGAGATGACCATCCTGAACCTTCACCGGCCCAAAATCGCTGTCCGCCTGGGTGTACTGGATCGTGTAGTCCTTTCCTGCATTCCGCTCACGTTCGCGGATGCGATACGGATTCACGTAGACCCCGGTCCTTTCTTTGCTGATTAGGGTTCGGTTGAGCATCTTGCCATTGACGTGAAGACGGCCTTTTCGAATCTCAATCGTGTCACCAGCCACGCCGACGACCCGTTTGATGAAGTCCTTTTCCTCTTCTAGGCTGCCTCGGTCAATGCAGTCCCGCATCGCCACTGGTTGCTTGGCAACGTGGGCCTTGGCTTCGTGACGCGGAAACGTAAACACGATGACCTCGCCACGATCGGCCTGCCCAAACTCGACCACATACGTTTCCGTAAACGGAACGCGGATGCCGTAGATGAACTTATTGACGAAGATATGGTCGCCATCGAGCAACGTCGGAATCATCGAGCCCGTGGGAATCTTGAACGCTTCCACCACAAAACCGCGAAGTAAGAGCGCAAACAACACCGCAAGCCCAATCGACTCGGCGTATTCGCGAAATGCGCTCTTCTCTTCGATGTCCAGGTGTTGGTCGACCAGCGTGTCAATCGCCTCAGTGGACGCTTGAATTCGCTCGTAGTCTTTGGATGCAAGCGCCTGGCGAAGCGCATTGAGTTCCTCGTCAAAACGCCGTCGAACGTCGTCGGAAATCTTGGCTTTCTTGACGTGCTTCGACACGTCCTTGACCAGGAGTTTCCCGTCATTGACTAGCTGTTTTTTGGAAGGCTTCGCCAACTGGCTTCCTCAAATCACTCGGAGTCGACACGCAATACGGCCAAAAAGGCCTCTTGGGGGATTTCAACGGACCCGATTTGCTTCATCCGCTTCTTACCCTCTTTTTGCTTTTGCAACAGCTTGCGTTTTCGCGAGATATCACCACCGTAGCACTTCGCCGTGACGTTCTTTCGAAACGCTCGGATAGTCTCGCGGGCGATAATCTTGGTGCCGATCGCAGTCTGCAACGGAATCTCAAACATCTGGCGAGGGATGACTTCCTTAAGTTTCTTCACCAGAGCCTTCCCGCGATTGTACGCAGAATCGCGGTGTACAATGATGCTGAGCGCGTCAACGACATCGCCGTTCACAAGCACATCGAGCTTCACCAAACTGCCGGGTTTGTAACCCATCGGCTCGTAGTCCAAGCTCGCATACCCACGTGAGATAGATTTCAAGCGGTCGAAGAAGTCGAAGACGACCTCGTTCATCGGCATCTCGTACTTCACGATGATGCGGTTGCTGCCGGAGTACTGAAGGTCGATCTGCGTTCCGCGGCGCTCCTCGCACAACCCGAGTACTGGCCCCACCATGTCCGAAGGGACGTGAATCGTCGCCAGGATATACGGCTCGCGAATCTCTTGGATGAGGTTCGTATCGGGAAGTCGTGATGGATTTTCGACCTTGAGGATTTCGCCATCCTTTTGCTCGACCTCATAGATCACCGAAGGTGCAGTGGTAATGAGGTCGAGGTCGTATTCTCGCTCCAGACGTTCCTGCACAATTTCCATGTGCAACAACCCCAAGAATCCACAACGGAACCCGAAGCCGAGCGCCTGCGATGTTTCAGGTTCGTATGAGAATGCCGAGTCATTTAGGACCAGCTTGTCCAAGGCGTCGCGCAGTTCCTCGTAGTCTTTGCTATCGGTCGGGAAGATACCACAGAACACCATGGGCATGACGTCTTGGAAGCCTGGCAATGCTTCGGTGGAACCCGCTTTTTCGGTCGTAATCGTGTCGCCTACTTTCGCCTGCTTAACGTCCTTGATCATCGAGATGACGAATCCGACTTCGCCGGGTCCCAATGTTTTGACGCTCATCGGCATCGGCGCAAACACACCGAGTTCCAACACATCACTGGTGGCGCCGCTGGCCATCCATTTAATCTTCTGACCTTTCTTCAGCGTGCCATCTTTGACGCGAACAAGGTTGATGACACCACGATAGGGGTCAAACCAGCTGTCGAAGACCAGCGCTCGAAGCGTATCGTCTTTGTCACCTTCTGGAGGCGGCACCATCTCGACCACCGCTTCCAACACGTCCTCGATTCCGATGCCCGTCTTCGCGCTCGTTCGCACGGCCTCCGACGCATCCAGACCAATCATCTCTTCGATTTCGTCGACGACGCGGTCGGGGTCAGCGGCCGGAAGGTCAATCTTGTTGAGTACCGGGATAATCTCAAGGTCAGCATCGACGGCCAGATAGACATTCGCCACAGTCTGCGCCTCGACCCCTTGCGATGCGTCGACCACCAGTACCGCTCCCTCGCAACAGGCGAGGCTGCGCGAGACTTCGTATGTGAAGTCGACGTGGCCCGGCGTGTCGATGAGGTTGAGGATGTACTCTTGGCCATCCTTTGCCTTGTAGGGAAGGCGAACGGCCTGTGCCTTGATGGTGATACCGCGTTCCCGCTCCAGATCCATACTGTCCAGGAACTGCTCTTTTCGCTCGCGCTCAGAAACCGCGCCCGTCACGTCCAGAATCCGGTCCGCCAACGTCGACTTACCGTGGTCGATGTGGGCGATAATGCAGAAATTACGAATTTTGGATTGATCGACCGACTTCATGCTCGCCACTGCTCACTGCGATTGCCATCTAACCCGCTAAAATTGCGGATTTGGCTAGGTCGGAGTTACTTACCTTAGTAAGGCGGGAAGTTCAATAAGGCGGCAAAGACTTATGTGAAGTCTGTACGGATAGCTTATGTGGATGAATTTGCGGGTACATTCTAGGCGGTCCACAAAGGCTTCCAGCTTTCAGCTCCCAGCATTCAGCTCTGGCAGGGTGGATCGAAGCATATGGGAACTACCGTATCCACAGACAGCACAGACGGTTCACAGAATCACACAGAAGTTTCCTTTTGTGACGGCATTCAACACCTCACAACTC
>JAUIBR010000014.1 GCA_030427705.1 bacterium
TTTCGCAGACTGTTATTGGATAGGGGTTATGCTTCGCCGAAGTCCTCCGACGGCATTTTCAAAAGTCTGTGAACTCTGTGTTGAATCTGAGTAAATCTGCGGACCTTCCCCCGCCCAAGTCGCAGCGTTCTGCCGCATGCCGATACCTCTTTGCCTTCGCGAGCTTTTTTGTGTCGTGTGCGAAGTTCTGACTCCTAAGGTCCTCGGCTTTGAAGACCTTCGGTTCTAAGGTCCACAGATAGACACGGATTAGACACAGAATTTCGCAGACTGTTTTTGGATAGGGTTTATGCTTCGCCGAACCTCCAACGCCATTTTCAAAAGTCTGTGAACTCTGTGTTGAATCTGAGTAAATCTGCGGACCTTCCGCAGCCCAAGGCGGAGCGTTCTGCCGCACGCTGATACCTACTGCATCAATTCCTCTGTTTTGCGTTAGAATGGCGTCATGAGCAGCAGTTTTAAGCCATGCGTTGTCATCATCTGCGGCGCAGATCTGGGGAAGAAGTTTGATCTGGAAGGGGTGTCGACGATTGGCCGTCATTCTACGTGTGACGTGAAGTTGGATGATGCCGTCGTGTCGCGCTTTCACGCTGAAATCGAGCAGACCAAAGATGGATGGCTGATTCGAGACCTGAACTCCGCAAACTGCACGTTCGTGAACGACGTCGAAGTTCAGGGCGACGAAGTATTACCTGACCGAGCTACAATTCGAACTGGCCGGACCATCATGAAGTTCCTGTCTGATGAGCCCGAAGTCGATCTGGACCAGGAACGTGTCCATATCACTACGACAGACGGCCTGACCGGGATTTGGAACAAGCGCTCCTTTATTGGCCAAGTTGGCAACGCGCTTGCCGAAGGCGAAACAGTCTCGGTTGCGATGCTGGACCTTGTCGATTTCAAGGACGTCAACGACTACAACGGCTTCCTGGTCGGCGATATGGCGCTGCGTGATTTTGGCCAGCTCCTTCGGAGTGTTGTGGGGCACGATGGCGAGGTCGGCCGGATCGGCGGTGAAGAATTCGCAATCTGGACCAAAGGCAACGAGGAAGCGGTTCAAGACCTCGCGATGCGCATCAAGCGCCAAATGTACATTCGCGAGTTTGGCGCTCAAGACAAAGTCCAACTGCAAATCTGGATGGGTAGTGCACAGAGCCAAACCGGTCAGAAAGACATTGAGCTTGTTGCAGCCGCGGACCAAGACCTGGAAACCAAGCGAACGCAAACACGTGGGAGAGTGAACGTGACGGAAACATTGTCACAATTTGTCTTGTTTTCGAATCATCCTGACGAACTGTTTGAACTGCCGTTTGGTGAGCCAAGAATGGGCCGGTCGTCCTCGTGTGAAATCGTTCTGAAGAGTGCTCGAATCGCAAAGTCTCATGCGCGTCTGATCGTGTCTTCAGACGGCGTTGAAGTTGTCGATCACAACTCAACAAATGGAGTGTACGTTAATGGCGTGCGCATGAAGGCCGAGAGGTTTGGCGGTATCGGGCAGAAGGTCAGACTGAAGCTTGGTGATGTGTTCCATATCGGCGAGTTCAGCTTTGAGCTCGCGCTGGCCCCGTGGCTGGTTGTGGAGCCGCCTGGTGACCTGATCGTGACGCCCGACCCGGATGTCGAAACCTCTTGGAACGGTCGGTACGTGCCGCAGCAATGGAATGACGAGTTGTGGGCCGCCTACTATCTGCGCTGGCGCAAACTCGTGGTCGAGACGTTGTGTAGGGGTGAGCCGGTCAATGAAGACGAATGGCAATGGCCAATCACCGCGATCGGCACGATGTGTAGCCCACCCGTGATTCAGTGGGTACGCGACCTACTGATCGAAGAAGACAATCGATTCTGGTTCTTGGGTTATCGCAATCTGTTCATCGACGCACTGGTTAACGCCGACCACGGGATTGGCCCGTTGAGCGCGTTTAAGATCATGCAGGAGCATCCCGACCCAGCCGCAAAACAGCGCGCCACCGAAGGCTTAGCCAACCTCGCAAATCAGGATGGACACAAGAATCTTGCCACGGCGGTTTTGGATCGTGTTCCGAAAGACGCAACCAGCATCGCGGCGCTGGTGCTCCCGTTGTTTGAGCATGCCAGGAACTGCGAGGAGACGTGGCGTACCGAGACTTTCATGGATTACATGAGCCGCCCAAGCTTTGCAGAAGCCGCCGAAAACATCGTCTTTTCGATTTGGTCGTCCGGAGGGTTGGTCGACAACTTCCGGCCTTCTGAGGGAGCCCTCTTAACCATCGAGGACGCACGAGACTTGCAGCTCGGTCAGTATGTGAGCGTTGCTGAGTCAAAACATCTGACGCCGCAAGCCGTGCAGGCTTGGGAAGAACATCTGGCGGACTTCGAGATTATCCAGCCGTTCAACCAGTTCGAGTAACTACTCGCGCATGTGTTCCATGCGGTCGTACTCAATTGATTGGGGAGGCTTCATGGTCTTCGAGGCGAGCTTTCCATCTGCAACCGAGATGTGCTGCTTCTTATAGTCGACCTCAATGAGCGTGCCGCATGACTGCACGTCCTGCTCAACCAACCACAGTGCAGCATCATCCGAAGCTTCTTTGGTATTGAACCCAAACGTCAGCCCGGCCCGGTCAGCAAAAACGCAGACCAACAGCTTGGGGCGCATCTCCCTTCCAATCAGCTTCCGCTTGCCATCAACCTCTCCAATCACGCCGACCCAATAGAAGTTCTCGAGCTCACCGTGGCCTTCGAGCTGCCCTTCCTGGCGGACCTGAACGACCGTTTCTTTTCCAGGATTCGCATCCAGATGTCCGTCAAATGACTCGACTTTCTGCTTCTCAAATTCCGACAAGAAGCTGGCATTAAACTCAGGGTCGAGCTCTTTCATGATGGCCTTGGCCTCGTCCCATTTCTTCGCGTCCATCGCAGCTTGAAGCTTGGTCTTCCACGCTTTCAAGGCGTCGGGACTATCCAGCGGCGAGGTCGTCTTGGCGGGCTCAGCAGCGGCTGGCTCATGTGTTTCCGATGGCGTATCAGCTTCTGCGGATTCTGAGGGCACCTCTTGGGTTTCTACAGTCTGGGGCGCGGCCTTCTGGTCGCAGCTAATCGCAAAGAGTGCGAGGATCAGGATTATCTTCACGGGCTTCCTCTGGAGTGTTTCAAACGGTGTTGTGGTAAAGCAATCTACGCCTGAGGAGGCTTTCATGGAACCAGAAGACGAAGAATACAAGAGTCGGTCGCAACAAAAACGCGACTATGAAGAGGTCAAAGACCTGGTCAGTCAGCTTATCGACCTCCCCGCGCAGAAGCTGAAACTCATCCCGTTGGCCGACAGCGTCCGCGCTGACATCCGCGAGGCAGGGAAGATGTCCAAATCCGCTTTGAATCGGCAGATACGCTTCATCGCAAGCCGACTAGACGACGAGGATGTCGCGGCCATACGTACGGCACTGGTCGAGGGGCCCAAAGCGCCTGAAGCGAAGGCTCCAGACGAAGCACAGCTCCTAGGTGAAGCGTTGGTCGCTGGAGACAACGACGTCCTGAGCGACTTCATTGAAAAGCGACCAGGAATCGACGTTCAGCGCCTACGCCAGCTCGTCCGAAACGCAAAGAAAGAGCGCAAGAATGCCAAAGACGGCAAGGCCTTTGACGCGTTGACTGCCCACCTTAAAGCGATCGAGTGAAGTCCGTCCTACCCGCGCCAGAAGCTGGGGTAGAGCAAAACAAGCGCCGAGAACATCTCCAGGCGTCCGGCCAACATCAGCATCGAAAGGAACCACTTCCCAAAATCGCTGATGAAACCAAAGTTGTGCGACGGTCCGACCTGCCCAAATCCGGGGCCGATATTCATCAAACTGGCGACGACGCTGGTCGTGGCAGAGATGATATCCATCCCGTCGCTCAGCGACATAACAAGCCCACCTACGACCACGATCACGATGTTGATGGCAAAATAGAGCAGCGCCAGATGGATAATGGAGTTCTCGATACGCTCGCCGTTCAGGCGCACCGAAACGACCGTTAGCGGCTGGAAGTAGGACTTCTTCACGAATGCGGACATGAACTTAAAAATGATGACGTAGTGCGCGATCTTGATACCGCTCGACGTCGAGCCTGTGCAGGCTCCGATGAACGCAACGGCGTAGACCAACATTTGGGCCGCGGATGGCCATTGTTCGTAGTCGGTCGTCGTGTACCCAGTCGTCGTCAGAATCGACATGATCTGGAAGAACCCATGTCGCGCTGAATTGGCAAAGTCGTAGGTGCCGGCCTGCCACAAAATCAACGTGGTGAAGAGGCAAAATCCCAGAACGACGATCACGTACCAACGCAGTTCGGTGTTCGTCCAAATCTTCTTCCAGTCGCCATGAATCACGTAGAAGAAGAGGATGAACGACACGCCGCCACAGAACATGAAGAACGTGATAACCCAGTCGAAATACGCGTTGTCGTAGTGCCCGATGCTCGAGTTATACGGTGAGTATCCAGACGTTGAGATCGTGCCAAAGGCGTGGCACATCGCATCAAAGAGCGACATCCCACCCAACATCATCATCACGATCTGCAGCGCGTTCAGGCCCAGATAAATGCCCCACAAGATGTACATTGCGTCGCGATTTCTGGACGAAATACGCTCGCGCGTCAGCACCTGTCCGGGTGAGGATTCAGCGCGAAACAGGCGCAGCCCGCCCATACCATGCGGCAAGAGCAGGACCGCCAAGGTCACGAACCCCATGCCTCCAATCAGGTGGGTTTCGCTTCGCCACAGCAGCAAACCATGCGGCAGTGACTCGATGTCACTTAGGATTGTCGCGCCGGTCGTCGTGTAGCCGGACATCATCTCGAAAAATGCGTCCGTGAACGACGGGATCGAGCCATGGATAATGAATGGGAGCCCCGACAAGGCCGAAACGACGATCCAACCGATGGTCGCCGCTGCGAGTGCCTGTTTGGGTTGCAAATCTGTGCGGGAGCGGAAGAACCAGGCAAGCGGTGCGCCGCAACACGCCGTGATGAGGGCCGACAACGCTAGCGCTTGGAAATCGCCTTCCTGATAAATCAGCGATGCGCCGATTGGCAAAATCATGGTCGCAGCAACGACCAGCAAGAGCATGCCGAGCACGTAAGCCAGCGGTCCCCACTGCTTCAACAAAAGGTGACGCCGTGACTCACTCATGACATGAACATGCGCTGAAGGTCACCCAGGTCATCTTCGCGGCAGATACACACCACCCGGTCACCTGCCAGAATCTGGGTCAGGCCAAGACCGATTTCCCATTTGCCGTCTTCATTGAGCAGTCCGCCGATCACGACCCGGCCATGCACTTCGGTGAGTGCGTGAAGTGGCTTGCGGGTAATCGGGGCGCCTTGTTCGGCGACCAACTCTACGACCTCGGCGTCACAGCCATGCAAGTGCGCAACTGCAAACACGTGACCACGACGGACGTAGCGCAAGATTTCATTGGCGCCTAAGACCTTTTCGTCCAAGACGATATCGATATCCATCGCTGAGGCGAGCGCGACGTACTCTTCCTTTTTCACAAGGGCGACGGTCTTGCCGATTCGAGCGCGTTTGTCGTCACCCCGCATCTGGATGACGTGCTTGGCCAAGACGCTGCTCATGATATTCGTTTCGTTCTCGCCAGTCGCAGCGACGATCGTGTCCATCTGCAGCAATCCCGCGTCCAAGAGCGCTTCGCGGGTGGACCCGTCGCCATGCAGAACTTCGGTGTTTCGAAGGATGTGCAGCAGCTCTTCGGCGCGTTGTTCGTTTTTCTCGATTAACCGCACGTTGAAAGGCTTCTGCAATAGCTGCGCAATCCGCTTACCAATGAGGCCACCGCCAATAATCATGAGGTTTTGGCGCCGGTCTTCCTCCATCTTCGCGATGGTCATCAATTGAGGGCGAAGCTCGCAGGTCGTGATGATGTAGAGACGGTCCCCGGGCTCGATCACGAATCCACCGGTGGGGATAATCGTGTCGATATCACGAGCAACCGCGACGACACGGAACGGGAAGTCGTCATACCGCTTGGCCAAATCCGCCAGGCGGGTGTTTGCCATCGGTGAGTCGCGGTCGACCGTCATGGCGACCACCTGGAGATTGCCGTCGTCACCGATATCGATGACGACGTTGCCGGAACTACTCTTGAGCAAGCGCGCAACTTCACGCGCCGCCAGCTCTTTGGGTCGAATCAGCAAGTCGATATCGAGGTCTTCGGCGGTGAGAATCGCACCTTTGGACCAAAGCTCCATCGTCCGCACACGGGCGATACGCTGTTCGATGCCTAGTTTCTTCGCGATGATTGCCGCAAGGATATTGAGCGTGTCGTCGTCCGTGACGGCGATCATGTAGTCCATTTTGGACGCTTCCGCCTGATGCCAGGTCGAGAAGCTGCGCGCGTCACCCTGAATCAGCCGGACATCGAGCTCGGCATCAGCGTGCGCGATGATGTCGCGATTGTTTTCAATCGCAGTGACCTGATGACCTGCGCGACTGAGCCGGCGCGCGACATGCTCACCAACGCCCCCAAGCCCCAACACAAGAATGTTCTCCGACTTCTTCATGTTCTCCCGTATTGCTTGAGTACGTGAAACGGCCGGTAATCGAGGCAACCATACGCCGATTTCTGGGGTATGCAAGGGGAGGGGTTCGGCTTTGCCTCACCGGGTTGGTTCGCCTTTGGCTCACCGATTTGGTTCGGCTTTGCCTCACCGATTTGGTTCGGCTTTGCCTCACCGTTGCAGGCTTCGGCTTCGCCTCGCCGTTGCAGCTCACTTCGTTCGCGTTTTAGGGTTGGACGAGGCCCTCGATGTAGTTAGCAACGGCAGCGAATTCATTCCCAAACTCTGGGTCGCAACTGCCGCAGCAAGAGCCATCTACGGTATGTTGTCCAATTCGAAGCGTGGTTTCTTTGCAACTCGCACAACTGTCGTCTGTGCTTTGTTTTGGCGGGATATTCAATACTATCCCGCGTAGTTCATGGGCTTCGGTTCGTGTGAGGCGGACCTCGGTCGTTCCGGCATCTTCTGGGGTAATCCTGACGCTAAGATTGTTGATGAAGATACGTCCGCGAAACCCTGGTTCTTGGCATGGTTCGCCTGTGTCGGTGACCGTGAGCTCGACTTCACTGATAAATGGACCCGACAATGCACCGGGAAACTCTGTTCTGCTGGGGTCAAGGCACGCACACGGACCTTCAAATCCGTTGCACGTTGACCAGTCTTGGAAACCGGAATGGAACAACATTGCGGTATCGCCCTTTGTGTATGCTTGAGCCTCGTGGTTATTGGCGAAGTATGGTTCGTTTCCGAAACAAACCGGCACAAGTGTCAACTCGCACTTCCCATCCGCCAGAGTGAACGCAGGTACATCAACCAATCCGCAGCCGGCCACGCGGCAGTCACGACGATTTGTGAAGTCAGCGCACGCAGGTGATTGGTTCGGTTCGGCGCTCTCCACAGCCTCACACTGCCCGGCTTCGCAATAAGATCTGACACGCGGCCAACCATCTGGGCATTCGTTGTGGGTAAAGCTGTCACAAGCGCTATTCCACAAGTCCGCTTTTGAAATCTCGTCCTTCGCAACACCGATATAGGGTCCGCAGGCTGGCTGAGTGACACATGGGTTCAACGGAACCGCTCGACAATCCTGCGTTTTGAAGCAGGTACGGTCCCAATCTTCAGGTGGTTCAACGGAGTCCGGTGACACGGCTCCAGGGCCGAAAGCGCAGCGATTATCAACGCATGCTGCTTCGCCAGGTGATCCGTAGAGGCTGTTTCGGTTGTCGTAATGATCTTCGCACTCAATACCTTCACGTGTTTGCTCAAACGACGCTTGGTCAACCTTGCGGATCACTGTGTCCACTACCGGCGGGCAATTACAAACACACGCCCGAACCGCAACACATTCATCGTTCGTGGCGCAGCTCAAATCGTACGCCGATACGTCCACCTGAACCGGCGGATAATACATAGTGTTGACGGAGTTTTTGCTATCATCGGAACCTGAGCCGCAGCCCAAAACCAGAACCAAGAACCCCAAACCGAATAGAGACAATATCTCACGGCGCATCGATTAGTCCTTCAAGGTAGGTGGCAACTGCGTCGAACGCGACTTGGTATTCTGGGTCGCATGCCCCACAACATTCGCGACCTTCTGAAGTCGATTCAACCTTCAGCAGCGACAGACGGCATGCTGGGCAGGTTTGGCCCGATGGCGTTTTTGGTGGCACGGCGACCACGAGCTCCTGCAACCGGTCAATCTGCTCCTGAGTGAGCTGCTTCGTGACAGGGTCCTCGCCGTCAGGCGTGATGGTTAGCTCGAAACGATCGAGCGCGAATTCACCCACGAAACCTGTCTCATCGCATGGCTCTGAGTCGTTCCAAGCGCGGTATTCCAAACGACGCAAGTGCTCGACCGCTGACGGGAAGGCGGTCAAACTGGGGTTCACGCAAACGCAGGGTCCGGTGTTTCCGGAGCACTCTTCCCAGTCGCTGAACCCGGCGTAGAACAACATGGCGAGGTCATCTTTGTAGTACCGTCTGGCAACATTGTTGTTCGCGGAATCAGGACCGCCGTTATCGCTCCAAGCCAGGCAGAGCGGAATCATGGCCACTTTGCACTGGTCATCTTCCAACAAGAATCCAGGTACATCGATCAAACTGCAATTTGCGCGAACGCACGCTTCACGGTCAGTAATTGCCGAACATTCAGCTGCGGTGGGCACGGCTCTGGGGTTGTAATCGGCAACCTCACACGCTCCATCCTGGCAGAACGCGCGCATCGCCGGACGATCGCACGCGTCATCACCAGCGGTGAATTGGTCACACGCAAGGTTCCATGGCCAAACATCGAACTCGGACTGCTGGTTGATGCCTTCGTAAGTGGCCCCGCAATATGGTTTGACGGCGCATTGATTGACGATAGCCACGCTACACTCACGACTAAATCGACATCCACGCTCCCATTGTTCAGGCGGCACAACTTCTACATCCGAAGCCGTGCTTGCGGGCCCAAAATCGCACTGATTGTCGACGCAGGCTGCGAACTGATTTTCGTCACCAATTCTTGCATTGGGAGTGGGGTCTTCCCAGTTGTCCTCGCAGTCAACTGCCGCGCGGTCTTCTTCGAACCGCTCCAAGTCTTCCGCTCGGATAACCGCGTCGTTTATCGGCGGGCAGTTGCAGACACAGGTTCGTACCGCCGCGCATTCGTCATTGGTCGAACATGTCCTGTCGTAGTCCAACAAAGACACGCGCACCGGTGCGTTCTCATCTGTTGAATCGCAACTCAGGGCGAAACAGAGCCCAACAAACAGCACCCATAGTGTCCAGTTCCAAGATGTCATTTACCGCACCGCCGGCCAAACAGCAGAACGGACTTCACATCGTTCTTTCGCGAGCATGTCGCCGATGATTACAACTTCAACGTCGTCGGAAATGTAGTCCCACGCACGAACTTCCGGCGCAGATTCGCATCCCGTTGGAGTGACGTGAACTAGCTGCCATCCGCGTTTTGGAGTGTAACCCGTGCCCTCTTGAAGTCCCTCGCCAGGCACCCAGCGCTCAAACACCTGTGAAAGGTTCTTCACATCAGGTTCGACATAGACCGCGACGACGTTGGGAGCGGCGCCGACGTACACGTCGTCGCAATCTCCCCAAAGTCGGCAATCGAGCTGCCCGTTTCCATCATCGACGTAGGCCATCAGTCGGGCGATGGCGAGACCCTCCCGTCCATTGACTTCATTGA
Source organism: bacterium (assembly GCA_030427705.1). Lineage (GTDB taxonomy): Bacteria > Myxococcota_A > Bradymonadia > Bradymonadales > Bradymonadaceae > JAUIBR01. Next base: position 9,722 of record JAUIBR010000014.1, read on the forward strand.
GAGTGAGCGCTTCGGGAGGCGGCGGCGGTGAAGCTGAAATGGAGAACTCAAGCGCTGCCGGTCCCAAGTCCGCGTACGTTGGTGTTGCGGGATATGGCCCATCGTCAATCTGCCAATTGAACGCTAGCTTGATGTCTTCGACCGGTACGGTGGAGTCAACCATGACCAATCGGCCTTCCAAAGTCACCTCATCTTCAATGATGGACGGTTGAGGAACTCCCTGGTCGTCTTCACCTGCACCTTGCAGCTCGGAGCTCCCAGTTTTGGGTTCAACCATTCCGCAGCTTGTCGTGACGACCGCACAAAGCAGAACGCTCAATAGTTTCACTCGTCTTGGAACCATCCCCAAAACCTCAATTAGGATTCACTCAGAATACAAACGCTAACAGAACGCAGGACGCCAATCCAACGCCCAAGGATACAAACCGAAACGCGACCGGTACACACGGTCAACGATAAATTCGGTTAGCCGATAAATCCGGCTAGCCGACAATCCGGTTAGCCGATAAATCCGGTTAGCCGATAAATCCGGTTAGCCGACAAATCCGGTTAGCCGATAAATCCGGTTAGCCGATAAATCCGGTTAGCCGATAAATCCGGTTAGCCGATAAACCCGGTTAGCCGATAAACCCGGTTAGCCGATAAATCCGGTTAGCCGATAAATCCGGTTAGCCGACAAAATCGGTTAGCCGACATATCCGGTTAGCCGACAAATCCGGTTAATCGATAAATCCGGTTAGCCGACATATCCGGTCAATCGTTCAACCAACAAAACGGCGAGGCGAAGCCGAAGCCTGAAACGCGAGCGCCAGCGAGCTGTAACGCGAAGCCCGAAGGGCGAGCTGTAACGCGAGCCCCAGCGAGCTGAAACGCGAGCCGCAACTTCGTGGAATATTCTCGCCCCCACCTCTGGTACTATCGCGTCCGAAGTGGCTATGGCGCACCTTCCTTCTCACTGTTAATCCATAGGTCGCGGTGTTCGAATCCCGCCCTCCGCGTTACGCGGGGGTAGCTCAGTGGTAGAGCAATGGCATTTTAGGTGCGCCAATTCCCACTTCTGGATGACATTTACGAAAGATCTGGGTGGCTATGACCGGGCTTCCTTCTAATCCAGGGAACCGGAGACGCAGGTTCGATTCCTGCCCTTCTCTTCGGAGAAGGTAGTGAAATGGCAACACGCCGGTTTATTTTAGCCTGGTCGCTTCCCACCCTTTTTGTTCCGATACTCAAGGTATCGGGCGGCTATGCGAGCGCTTCCTTCTCTTTGTTTACGACAAAACCAACCTAGCGTTTGCACTCTCCGCCCTGCCTTGTGCCGGAACAAGGTGGTTCCAAATGAAGATGAGTACGATCAATTCAATCCTGTTGCGACGACGCAACAAACTACTTCTGACTGAAGGTAGCGATAGCTTGCCTGCAGAATACGCGGCGACCTTTCTGAAGAATATCGAACCACTGGGTTACACGTTTTCGCCTGAGGCGATCCGAGTGTTGCTAACGCAGAACGAGACCGAGCTGAAAGCGTTGCAAGCGGGTGTTGTACAGGCCCTCAAGACGAGTCTTGGTGCGCATGTCGAGCATGAGCCAATGTATCCAAACTTCCCTGAGCAGGTAATGGATGCAAGCGATGCTGAGCTCTATATCAACGCGATCATGCACTATCTGGGCGATGCTCTGGGTCTGCGTATCATGCCTGTCTACGAAAAGGCAGAGCGTGCGCCGCTTGATTTGCAGGCTGACCTCAAGGTGATCGAGCTTGGTACTGAGGACGAACTCGCCGACATCGCGAAGGCGTTGATTGGTGCCAACACATCTGTGTCAGAAACTGACAAGGATGATGTGAAGGTGCTGGTCTACTACTTCAGGGACTCCATCAAGCGTGTGTTGCCAGCCGAAATCCCAAACAAAGAGAACCTCGCCTTTGCGACGTCTCTGATGTTGGACAACGACCTGGCTTCAGACGTGCTTTTGACGGCGTACTACAAGACCGCGACGGACGTGTTGCGTCTTGCAACAGCGCTGTCTGAAGGTGATGTCAGCCTCGCCGCGAACACGAAGTTTAAGAGCTTCAAGCGTTCTGAGCGTCGGCTGCTTTTGTCGTTGCTCGACCGGATCAAGTATCCGCTCGAAGACATGAGTCGTCATACGGGTCGATGGATTCGCCTGGGCGAACGACTGCACCCTGGCGAGTACAAGTCGAAGTATCCAAACGCCAACGACGCGTTTCAGTTCTTCCGGGACGGCAAGAAGTTCCGGACGTTCAACTCGAAGGTCGAGGCGGCCCTTGCAGCCGGTGACACTGACACAGCCATCGAGCTGTTGAAGGCTCGCCCAGGTGAGCTGTCACGGCGGTTGGACCACTTGATGCGACTTGGCGCTGTCGATGGTGCTCTGGAGGCGTTTGCAGGCGTTGCGGAAAAGGTGAGTACACCTGTGCTGTTGCAGCTGTTCACACACTTCAAGCACCGGGACAACCCGCCGGAAGTCCGAACGGTGTTTCCAAAGGGAAGCGTCGGCAAGGTTATGGCATTGCCAAACGACCTGCCTGAGTTGCCTGAAGGTGCTGCATCGCGCGTGCAAGAGACCTGTCGTGAAGCGCTTGTGAAGCGATTTAGCGAAATGGATTCGCTGGGCAGGGTGTATATCTCGCCTGAGCTTGAGCGGTACAACGTGCCGTTCTCGCAGCGGTCAGCCAGCAAAGCCTTGCGTACGCTTGTGCGTGGTTCGCGGGTTCCGTTAGGTGACGGTTCGACAGTGCGGCTCTTCCTTTGGTGGAAAGAGGGCAAGGTCGGCGGCGCCAACACAGGTCGAGTGGATATCGATTTGAGCGCGGTTATGTATGACGAAAATTGGCACTATAAAGAGCACATTTCGTATACCAACCTCAAGTCTGCCAAGTACCAGGCGGCTCACAGCGGCGACATCACATCTGCGCCAAATGGCGCGTGTGAGTTCATCGATCTGGATGTCGAGTCGGTGGTTAAGTACGGCGGCCGGTATGTGGTGATGAATGCGTTGTCGTTCACGCGGCAGGCATTTGTCACGATGCCCGAGTGCTTCGTGGGTTGGATGAACCGCTCTAAACCGCAGTCTGGCGAGGTTTTCGAACCTCGGACAGTGGCGAACAAAGTGGACCTGAGTGCGGATACAAAGATCTGCATCCCGGCCATCTTTGACATGAAGGAACGTCAGGTCATCTGGTGTGATATCGGCCTCAAGGCGAGCCCGCGATGGGTCAACGTCGAAGAGAACCGAACCAGCATCGTGCAGATGGGTAAGGCCCTGACCACGATGCGCAAGACCACGCTGTTGGACTTGTTCACACTGCACGCCACGGCGCGTGGTGAGCTGGTGGATTCACCGGAAGACGCCGACACGGTCTTCAGCCCAGACGAAGGCGTGACGCCATTCGAGCTGGAGCGCATCATGAGCGAGTTCCTTGCCTAGCTTTGTGCTGGCAGCGGGAATCGCTTTCCTTCGCGCAATTCAATCGCAGCGGCCCGTTCACAAGCGGGTCGCTGCGTCAGTCGCTTGATGTACTCATCGACAGCCTCTGACTGAATCATCCCAAACATCTGTCCAAATCGAGCGCCAGCACCAACCAAGATATCGGCGGCGCTGAACGACTCGCCAAGTAGCCAAGGCCCGTCGGCGAGCCCGCCTTCGAGCGTCTCTAGCATTTGGTCAAACGAACCCCAGGCGACCGAACGCGCGGGCACATCCCACTTGAATGCTTTCTCTCCCAAAGCCGGCTCCATGATCGCGCTCGAGAAAAAGCACCAACGCAAAAATGTAGCTCGATCAGCATGGTCAAACGCGGGCGAAAGCTTGGCATCTGGATAGAGGTCAGACATATAAATCGCGATGGCCCCGAGCTCAGAAACAACGACGCCTTTGTCGACTACGACAGGCACCTTTCCCATCGGATTCATCTGAATGAAGTCAGGCTTTTTGTGGCGTCCCGTGTTGAGGTCAAAGCTCTCGAGCGTGTAGTCGATGCCGAGCTCTTCAAGCAGCCATAGTGCGGTGAAAGACCGCGTGCGAGGGGCGTAATAGAGGGTGGTAGTCCCCTTTTCGACGTGAGTCACGTATCTCTCTCTAAACCCAAGTAATAAAACTTCTTTTTAACGACATTGCCCTTTTGGTAGGGTGTCGATTCTGACCACACTAAGGGATGTTAGATGAAACTTCGAGACGTGACTGTCGCGCTGTTGGCAATGGCGGTGTTTTCCTGTTCTAGCGATGAACCCGAAACAGAAAACGACGATACTGTCGTACCTATCACTCCGGCGCTAAATGCCAACGATCCGGACTTCCCAGACTTCACACGTGCACCGTTGGTCGATGTCCTGACACGCATCGACCTGGACGGTGACGGCGTTGGAAATGCCGATGATTTGCGCGAGCTCAAGGAATGCATCGAATCGGGTGAAGCGCGTCCTGAGTGTGATTGGTCGGGCGATGGCGAGGTCAACGACGCCGACCTGATTCTGGGCCAAAGCTGGATCGGTGTTCGCAAAAACCGCTCGGAGTTCGCCGTTTCAGCGTTTGCCGAAGGGCTCGAGGAGCTCGGTCGTGGTGAAGGTCCACTTGCTGACGTGGGCTACGACGTCTTTGCAGACTACAACGACGACGGGGTCGTCGATTCTGAAGACACCACGCTTCTGAGCCAGCTCATGCAGTCACCACAAGACCATGACCTAAACGGGGATGGGTTCGTCGGCCTTGACGACGTTGACCTCGCCATCCAGGCATTGAGCGCATCATTCTTCGATGAAACCACGTCGGTTGACGTCAATGGTGACGGCGAGATTACCCGTGGCGACGCGGAAGCTCTGGCCGCTGTCTCGATGCTAACGACTGAAACCAGTATGGGCATCTTGGACCTCAACTTCGACGGGGTTATCGACGAAGCCGACTACTGCCATCGAGTCGACCACGACAACCGACCTACGTACTTCCAAGTCCTGATGCCTGAAGATGTCGCCGCGTCAGCAGCGTTGCCTGAGGTCTCACTTTGCCGTGCTGACGGTACAAGTCTTCACAAGATTCCTGCACGCATCGACACCGAGATGGACTACATCGTGCGGCCGTCAGATTTGTATGCGCAGGCGGTTGAGATGTTGCCTGAGGGCTATATCGGCGCGGTTCCGGAAGACGTTCCAATGTACATCATCACAACCGAGGTCACGGACCGACCACTGTCGCAAATCCGGATTTCCTGGGCAGGGCAGTTCCGTCTTCAGGTTGACGGTCCCGACGTCGAGTCCGATGCGGTTTTGGCAACGCCTGGAGGATTTGTTCCGCTCAGCATGGGGCAGCTTTCGCTGATGTCCGTTAGCGCGTCGGACCTGCCGCCGTATGTGTTCTCCAGGGACGAGCGCAACGCATATGTCGAGTTCTACACAGATTTTGAAAGCGTCGTCGAGAAGTTCGAGACGCGCCTGAGTTGCGACCCCAGCGTCGTCACCGAGGAAGAGGCGACTCGCGAATTGAACTTCCTCATCGGGTACGAACAAGCGCTCGCCAACCTCCAAGAGCACGCCGCGTTCAGAGCCGTCCTTCTCTCGGGTCAAAAGCAGCAGGCCCTTGGGGTTCATGTGTCCACGATGAGCGCGTCAGCCGTCTCTTGGAATTCGCTGCAAGATATGATCATGGACAACTACTACCTCGAAACGATGCACATGATCGCTGACATCATTGAGGGGCAGGACGGCGTAAAGGGGTTGCCCGGGTCGCTTTTGGCTGCAGGTGAGAAGTTTATCGATGAGTACTTCCTGAAAGAAGAGGAAGGCCCACCCACCTATATCACGGGCGAAGGATCGGTTGTCGAGGATCTGTTGAGCGGCGTTGTGTCTAGTGACCAAGCTGCGATTCTCTCGAACATTTCCAGCACCTCCGACGTTGAGATTCAGTTGACAGCGCTGTTCGCTGAAATGTCGAAACCAGGTTCGCCTCCGCTTTCGGAAGAGACCGTCACCCGTGTGGTTGGCGAGATACGAGGATTTGTGGGCGAGGCTTTCGAGGCTGGTCGCCAGAAGGGTTTCAAGGACGGTCCCGACGGGAACGTAAACCTAAAGGACATGCTCAAAGGAATCGGCGTCGACATCCTCAAGAACATTCCGAAAGCCTATATCAACTACAAGATGCGACAAATCCTCGCTCAGGATGTGCACGCAGCAAAGAACGCCGGCAACTTTGCGGATCTAACCGTTCGCGCGGAAGCATGGGAGTTCATCGCATCAGATCTTGAGAACGCGCGCAGCACAATCGCGACCCTCTCGGAGAGCTACGAAACCAAATACGGCGATCTTGCCAGTGCAGACGCAAAGGCATGTTTCGCCGATTTTGTCAGTGATCACGAACTTGTCGATACTGAATGGCGAAGTGCACAGAGAACGTCCGAGGACAGATTTGAGGAGTTAGCTGCACAGGCATTTGGCGGAGACGAGAGTTTTGTCGATGAATGTCATAACGGCGATGCGCGCGCTGCGCTTGAGAAAGCTCTGCACAACCAACAACTCCGAAAACTCGAGGCCCAACAAGCGGCAGCTGTCGCGGAGACAGCCGATGAACCAGGCATTTTGGAGTCGTTGGGCAAGTTCGTAGGCCTCATTTCCGACAGCGACGAAGACGCGAAAAAGGTCGAGGAACAGCGACAGCAGTACCTGCAAACATGCCCCGGTCGGCTTGGAGCGTTTGAGCTAGATTTCAGCGCATCCAGCGACTTCGAAGTGCAAATGGAGTTCCTGCAGGAAGCTCGCCAAGAGGCTGCCGAGGGTCGATCGAACGCTTGGGAAGACTATGTAAACTGCCTTGGTGACGAGGCGATTACGTTTAGCTTCGAGGAACTCACGACAACCGCGACGTGGGCACTCGCGCGCCAACCCATCAATCCATTGCCGGAAGTCGGAACGTGTTTCTACGTAACCGAAGTAGATCCAACCTTAGGCCCTCCAGGAACCACCATCACAGTGACGGTGAGCGGGTTGACCGATGGACTCGACGACAAGCGGCTTCTGTTCGCGCGCGATGATGGCGACATGATCATCACCACACCGGTCACGATTTCCAGCGCCGTGACAGGTCCAAACGGTGAGTTCCTGGGGATTACGGCCGACATCCCCAACGACATGGAGACCGGAAACTACGAGGTGATCATTACGCAGGGGTCAGCCGGCGATGAAACATTTGCCTCTACAAACCCAGACGGTAACGGTGCCTTCACCGTGTCCTATGGCGGCGAGATCTTGGCGAAATTCGAAACACAGCCGGACGAGAATCTTGAAGAGTTCGACGACTATTTAGGCCAAATTTCTCAGGCCGGGCAGTATTCCCCCCTTGCTGTGGACGACTTTGACGCTATCTCACCTGACCGCTCCACGATCGCGATCGTCAACGCAAATGGACTATTGGTCACCGCCCCGTTCGGTGGTGGACCGGAAACTATCGTGGCTTCGCCATCTGCAAATCGCGATATTGGAGGAGTGATTTTCTCCCCGGACGGGACCACGCTCTTTTACTCCGAATCTGAACGAAACGTCGGCGAGTGGACGTATACGATCGGTGTAGACGGGTCCGGACGCACACAACGAACGGGGGCCACCGAGATCGACTACCAGGGTCATGCTGCGTTTTCCCCGGATTCTCGATACATCTCGTTCGATGGTCGTCGATTGCCACTGGTGACGGGGGCGACTGAGAAACTTGTGATTGACCTCCAAACAGGCGTCGTGAACTACCTCACCACGGCGAATGGCTCAGAAATGCAATGGGGCAATGACCCCGCGAACCTTCGTATCTTCTGGGCACAATACGGAGAATTTTGGAGCTCCGATCCTCAGGGGTCTGATGCATCGGGAATTGCGTTCCCAGACCTGTTCACCCTTCCGGCGGCAATCCATGACCTCAAAATCAAAGTCGACCAGCTAAATGGTCTAGTTTTTTGGTCCGGCCGCGAAGATATCGGGCGATCCGACTTCGCGATGCAGAACTCCGCAATCATCGCCACCTTTGACAGCACTGCGTATAGTGCGGGTGCCGCCTTCGACCTATCCCCGTCCGGGGCCGAAATCGCATACTTCACTGGAAGCGGGGTTCATATCATGGACACCGACGGCAGCAATGACCGCCTTCTTTATGATCCAGGAGACCCCGTGTTTCGTGCTGACTGGATTCGGTGGGGATCGAACTGGTAACTCAAAAAACTGTTTGACGCGCGAGCAAGTCGCTCCTACCGTCAGGACAACTCATGAAGATCGACCGAGGGACAGGCCCTATGACGTCGAGGCAACCACCGAAGCTAACCACTCGGGAAGGTGCCAATTCCTGCGGGAACGTAAGTTACCGGAAGATGAGTGGTCAGAGAGCTTCATATAAAACTCGTTTTTTGGTCTGACCTCCCACCCTCCTGATTTGCGTCCCGCTTAAACATGCGGAGATGCAAATGACGTATCAGACACAACAAACCACACAGCACAGTCAACACTATCGCTCTGCGCACACTGCTCGACGCAACCATCGCGCGCCAACAAACATGCGCACGACCGTTCCACCATCACGAGTACTGCTGATTGGTTGCGGTGTCGTTGGAACGAGTGTTTTCAAGAAATTGGCGCGGCCCGAGCTTCCATTCGAAGTCGTATGTATCGGGGTCAAAGACCTGCAAAAGCGGCGAGATTGCGAGATTTCGCCGGAGCTACTCACCGATGACATCGAGGCTCTACTGACCCGACCACATGACGTCATCGTCGAGGTCACCTCAGATCCAGAATTGGCAAAACACATCGCGTTCGAGGCCCAACACCGCGGGGTCACAGTCATCACGGCGAGCAAGGTCTTGGCGGCGGATCACGGGCACGAACTGTCGAACTTGCGGTTCTCGGCGAGTGTTGGTGGCGGGGCTCCTGTACTCGAAACCATCGACAAGGCGTTGCTGGAAGGAAGAGAAATCGAGTCGATCGAAGGCATCCTGAATGGAACCTGTAACTTCATTTTGGACCAGGTTCGCAAGGGAGACGACTTCGTCGACGCAGTGCAGGCAGCCATCGAATCCGGGTTTGCGGAAGCTGACCCAACCCGCGATGTCGACGGTACCGACACCGCTGACAAGGTCCGAATCATCGCTCGCCGCGCGTTCGGATTTTCAATTCAGGACATCGCGCAGGCAGGCATCCAGGAGGTCGTCGATGATGGCAAGACTCACCGACTGATTGGCAAGGTCGACCGGTTTGGAAACGCGTCGGTGAAACCCACTGTAGTCGCGCCCGACCACCCGTTCTTCGACGTTTCCGGAGAACACAACGCGGTTGTGATTCGCTTCGTCGATGGAGATTCGTGGACTGTTCGAGGTAAAGGCGCAGGCGGTGAACCGACGGCGAGTGCGGTAATCTCGGACTTGTTGGAAGCGCGGGCTTCCGGCGAATTGAAATCTAAGCCCAAACGAACCATTCACTACGAGATCGAAGGGCCTGAAGGCGCACCGTTGGTGCTTTGTTTGGGTGGCATCTCGGCCGGCTCGCGCGCATCGCAATGGTGGGAGGGCGTCGTTGGCGACGGCTGCAGCTTGGACACGCGCGAGTACAGAGTACTCAGCGTCGACTGGTGCGCAGGAGACGTCGAGCAATCAGACTTTGGTGTCGATGAACAGGCGACCGCGTTGCTTGAAGTGCTGAAGCGCGAAGACTTCGCGACCCACGCGATCATCGGTGCTTCGTTTGGGGGACTCGTTGCGCAGAGATTGGTCGAGCTAGACCCAACTTTGTCAAAAAATGTCATTGTTTTAGCAGCCGCTCACCGGCCCCATCCGTTTGCGAGCGGCCTAAGGCATATACAACGCTCAATCTTGAAACGGGGGGCGCAAGAGGATGTCGCACTCGCTAGATCGTTGGCGATGTTGACGTATCGATCTGCACTTGAGTTTAGCGACCGGTTTTTGACCCCTGAAGAGGTTGCGGCATACCTGGACTACAACGGTGAACAGATCGTCGGGCGATTCTCGGCACAGGCTTATACAGGCCTTTCGAGCGCGATCGACGCATTCACGAGCGAGCCTCAAAAGTGCAAGCAGAACCTGACCTTGATCGGGTTCGATACGGACATTTTAGTACCACCACAAATCTTGGAAGAGCTGTGCGAGCAATGGGGCGGACCCTCGACACTTGAGGTTATCCCCACCCGCTTCGGACACGACGGATTCTTGAAAGAAACAACACGCGTCGGGCTTGCGCTTGTCAAAGCCCTTGGAGAGACCAATGAGTAATCAAACGAACCAAACTGCATGCGTTCGCGCCGGCGTCGCAACGGACACCCAACATGGTGCCGTGATTCCACCGATTCACCTTTCGACGAACTACACGTTCCGGGCGCTGAACGATAAGCGCGAGTACGACTACACGCGCTCAGGCAATCCGACACGCGACATCCTGGGCGATGCAATCGCCGACTTGGAAGGCGGGGCGGGCTCTGTCATCACGAGCTCCGGTATGTCAGCGATCAACCTGGTTGCCCAGCTGCTCGACCCCGGCGACACGATTTTGGTGGCGCATGATTGCTATGGCGGAAGCCATCGTTTGTTCCGGTCGTTGGCCGCACGCGGGCTCTTGAACGTCGACTTCGTTGACCTTACTGCGCCGGACGTCTTGGAGACGATTACTACTGTGAAACCCAAGATTGTGTGGGTCGAAACACCCAGCAATCCGCTGCTGCGAATCACCGACATCCGCCGCGTTTCGGACCTTTGTGAAGCTGTGGACGCGATTCTGGTCGTGGACAATACGTTCCTTTCGCCAGCACTTCAGCGCCCGTTTGAACATGGGGCGGATATCGTCGTTCACTCGACCACCAAATACCTCAACGGCCACAGCGATGTCGTTGGCGGGGCGGTCGTCGCGAACGACTCGGCATTGCTGGAGGAGCTCGCTTGGTGGGGCAACTGCCTCGGGCTCACCGGCGCGCCGTTTGATAGCTACCTGACCTTGCGCGGTGTGCGCACGCTACACGCACGTATCGCCGCACATACCGCGGCGACGGACGCGGTTATCGATGTGCTCAACGATCACCCGTTGGTGCAAACGGTCTTCTATCCCGGACTTGAGACGCACGAAGGCCACGACATTGCCAAGCGTCAGCAAGACGGCTTTGGAGCGATGGTCAGCTTCGAGCTCATCGAAGGTTCAAACCTGCAGACGTTCGTTGATGAACTGAAGTACTTCTCGCTGGCGGAATCACTCGGCGGTGTGGAAAGCCTCATCGCCCATCCAGCGTCGATGACACATGCGGCGATGGGTCCTGAGGGCCGCGCGAAAGCGGGGATTTCAGACCCGCTGCTGCGTCTCTCTGTAGGAATTGAGCGGCCGAAGGATTTGGCGCACGACCTAAGAAGCGCACTGGACCAGCTTACAATCCACTCTTCGGACGCGGTCACTCGCCTACCAAACAGAGCGATCGGTTAAGTTCGAAGTCCCAAATGAAGCGATCGCTTATTTTTGTGCATCAACAAGAAGCGATCGCTTATTTTTATGGATCAACAAGAAGCGATCGCCTATTTTGTGAATCAACAGGAAGTTCGTTTGTTTCAAAACCTTCACCAGAAAGCTGATGATCCGTAAGACTGGAGAGTTCTCTCGGCACAAATTGAAGGGACACAAGCCACGTTGATGGACCTTCTGGAGTTGGAAGCGTCCGGCGAAGCCCCCATCAACGCTTACTCGCTCACGACGATGCAACCGTATTTAGTATCCGGCTGTTTGAACTGCTCCCAGAACACCCAATCATCACAGTGAATCTCGCGGTTGACCTACTTCAGTGCTCCCGCCCGGCTGCGACCAAAGCGGTTCGGGTACTTGAAGGAGCGAACATCTTGTTCGCGCTCGACGACAGAAAGAAGAACCGCGCTGTGGTGTTCAAAGAGTACCTAGACCATCTCCGAGAGGGGACCGAACCCAACCAAAGTTGAGAAGGTTTACAGGCGGCACTTGATATTCACAACCGGAATGGATCTGTCTCGCTATTCGCAGGTGAGTGTCGTTGCGACGCACTGCTTGGGAACATAAAAGAGGTCGGGGTCGTCGAACACGGTGATGCATTCGAAACCCGCACCACAAGCGGCGTCCGACGTACAGCCAACACCACATGCGTTTCCATTGGAGTAGTTCATGCAGTAGTTTCCGCCTGCACCACAGTCAGTGTTGTCCGAGCAGGGACGGCATTGGAAGCCCTCGGCCGCATGGGGGTTGAGTTTCGGGTCGTTGTCGATCCCGTGCACACCATAGTGAACCGTCGGAAAATCATCGTTGATGCCTTGGAGCATCGTGTTCCACGAGACAGGGAAGTGATTGCCAGCTTCATCGGCGAACGTAAACCAGTGCACAAAGCGGTTGATGACTTCATAACCCGCTGAGAATGGCGTGGTGTTGACCGTTGTCACGGCAGTGGTGTTGTCGAAAGTACGCGCCGGGTTGAGCATCAACTTGTCGACGTAGGTACGGTAGCTGTTGCACCCATCGAAGACCCAAATCTGGTAATCGTTGGACATCTCAAGGTCCTTGAACTCATCGTCATCTAATTCGTATCGAGGATGATAGTCCAGAATCATGCCCGCGTTGGAACCGGCGTGGCCGCTGTAGATGACGACGTCACGTTCTTTGACGCTCAGCTCAACGAGCTCACGAAGTAAGCTTTGTTCGGCCTCTGCATCGTCATCCATGTCTGAGTGGTAAACGTAGACATGAGCTTCAATCTGGCGACCTTCAACAAAGATCGGCATGACGAATGGGCCGCTGTCGTGCTTCAGCTCTTCGAAGCTGCTGACCGAATCATGCGCCCAACCACTCTCGAGCAGGAATTCCACGGTCCATTTGGCGGTCTCGATATCGTACCGCTCTTCGTTGTAATCGCCGCCAAAGTGGATGGCAATATCGTAGATATCATCTTCGAAAAGTCGCTTATAGTCTGGGAATGCGTCGGTTGAAGGACTGGGTTCGAGTATGAATTCCACCGGTTCACCATCGATATCAACCTGAAATGTCTCATCACCCGATGCTTCGACCAACAGCCCAATCAGGTCGGCTGAACCGACCATTTCAAGCTGAAAAACCCAGGTGACCGTATTGCCTTCGACCATCGGGTCGAGCGCCTCGCCGCCAGAATACGAAGGCTTCACATAGATGAAGAACTTCGCCTCTTCGTCTTCAACACCTTCGTTTGATGTGCGCAAAAGGTCCTGCACATGCCGTTTTGCCGCGTTCGTAATCTTCGTTGTCTGCGCCAAAATCAACTCATCGAGGGTCGTCTGCTGTTCGTCTTGCGAAAGCCCATCAAAACCATCAGGGAGTTCAGCCGAAGTCGTGCCCGAAAGAATGAACTCCAATGCGTTAGTCGCGATGTAGTTGTCACTCTTCCCAAATGCATCCGGAATTGAAACGACTCCATCACCAGTATTGGTGCTCGATTCACTCCCGGCGTCACCGGAGCATCCCGCGCCAACCATGAACATCGAGCTAGCCAACAAGATTGCAAAATTTCGGTACTTCATTTCATTTCCTTTCGACGAAGACATGTCTGGGGTCTAAGCAACGAATGTGCCAAATTCAAAAGACCCAAGAATCACGAGTAGTCATGCGGAAACAACCACGCGCAACCTTTGCCTGGCAACTCGTCTTTGGGGTCAACAGACATCGATCCCGACCAGATAGCAACACGAGTTGCCACGTTCTAGATGCCCAGTCTTGCATAAGTGCAATTTTTCAGTTGGGGGAGTCTTTGCCCGCCGAGTCGCGCTTCCATGATCCAACCACCACGAGCGTTTCATCTTCATGGTTCCCATCTTGGGCGATGAGGCGCTTTCCCTGATACTCTATCTCCATCAACATATTGAAACTGTCTACGTCGGTTGGCACATCCATCTGATAGTGTGCTTGCGTCAATGTTTGCCGCCATCGTGAACCATCAATCTCGGCCGGTTGAATCGTCAGTCTGCGACCGTCCGGAGTCTCTCCATAAACGCGAATTTTGGTGCCTTGGGGCATCTGTCGAGCCACCCTCGCTTGAATTGGAATCGTGAGATGAAGCGTTCCATCGGGATTTACTCTCGGCTTGAACTCAGAAGATAAGATCTTTAGCCCGTTCTGGAATGTACCTCCGCGAGACTGGGCAAGCTTGGTCTGTTCGATCATTCGCGGGTTCTTCTCGATATCGGTGTAATAGGTTTGATACCGTCGAGTGACATTTCGTCGCCACCTCTTTCCCCGTTCAATCCGGCCCCTAACTTCAGACTGCTCAAGGGTTCCAATAAGATTTTTTGTTTCCAAGGGATCGTTAACAAGGTCGTAGAACTCGTTTTCACGCTTGTCGTAGTAGTGGATGAGCTTGGTGTCTTTTGTAATCGAGGCGAAACAGCTTCCTCTGTACCAGCACTGCGTAAAGAGCTCTCGATCTTCATCTAGAGCATTCATATCCGCGCCTTCAAACAGTCCACCCTCGAGTTCCACCCCTGCCATCTCCAACACCGTAGGTAGGATGTCCACTTGATTAACTGGATGGCTAACACGTTTGGGTTTCTCGTCGCGCCCATCCACAATGAGCAATGGGATATGAACACCCTCTTGGTACATGACATTGTCGTGTTGACGTAGTCCATGCTCAGCGAATGCTTCGCCATGATCTCCCAGAACCACCAAGATTGTGTTCTTCATCACCCCGCGCTTCTCCAACAACGCAACCACATCTCCAACAAAAGAGTCCACGGCACGCACGGAGTTGAGATATCGGTTGAACTCGTCGTTCGGCGCGAATTTTTTCCGTTTCCGTCGAGTCTCAGGCGCCAAATAGTTATGGTGGGTGGCTACGGTGAGGTAGGTCAGAACGAATGGAGATTGAGCTGGAATCGAATCTAACCATGTTTCACTTGGTTTGAGCATGACTTCATCTTCGACCCCAAAATAGTTCACCCGCGCGAACGTGGCCGTGTCGAAGTTCTCAAGCGCAAAGAAGGAATCGAAACCCATGTGTGAGACAAGCCCAATTCTATTCTCAAACACATACGTTGCGCTTTGAAAGAAGGCCGATTCATAGCCAACTTGTCCCAAGATGCGGGGCAGACAATCTGTCGGAATCCCCCGCATCGACTCATGAATTGTCATATCCAGATTGGGCTCAATGCCGCAAAGGATCGCCACCAGCGCTTTCGAGGTATGTGGAACTACCGTGTACGCGGAATCAAACACCGTGCCGCGTTTAGCCAACGATTCCAGATTTGGAGTAGTGCCTTCAGCGCCACCAAGAATCGATGTAGCGGACGCACGGGTGGACTCCATGAGCACAATAACGATGTTCGGTGCGTCTCCAGGGGATAACTCCACCTTTGTCACCGGCACATATCCTACCCCAGATGCCAGATTGTCTTCCAACGACGTGATTGCGTATTGGAGACCCGACGCCAACAGATTCTGTGGAGAAGCTCTCGTGAATGCGGGACGAGAACTCATCTTGGGAACATAAGTAGCCACCGCAAGCAGGAGCAGCGAAGCAACCCCAAATCCCCACACATAACGTGCGCGTGGTGCTGTCTGAGGTAATGGTTCAAGTGCGAACTTCTCTTCAGCTATTCGCGCTACAAACCAAGGCAAGACCCAGGGGAACACGACTCCAACTCCTGTCAGAGCCTGAATCGCAAAAGGTGTTTCACTCGAAATGACATCCCAGTTATCGACGAGACCTACAACGCCATACAATAAGATACCAAAATCAAGCACGCTGCCGGTCGTAAGAAAGAAGTTTGCGCTAACGACCTCTGAGAGATTCATCAGCGTCAAACCCACAGCCGCGATCGCGACTATAACTCTCGGAAAACGGGGAACCAGTCTCAAAACTGCAAGCGCCGCCAACCACATTCCAGCCACGAAAACAAGGTCTATCGAGAGCCCGCCCAGAGCCAAACCCACTGATGCAGTACTTCGAGTTAGCTCTAGCCCACGAAGTCCAATCGCCACCAAGCCAGATGGAACAAAAAGACCAAAAGTCAGAGCTGCTGACCACTTGTTACTCATCCAAAATTTCATGAAGCCTTCCTCTTAACCTCTAACACCCAGCCTTTAAAACTTCCGTGGCTGTGGGTTACGACTCCTATACTGTAGCCTCCATGTTGGAGAAGTCGTTTTCGCAACTGGTTGAGCAGTTCTCCGCCATGACCATCATTGCTCATTGCAAACACAAAATGGTCCGGAAACACCTCTGGGTTCGCGCTTTTCTCGGGCACTTTCTCTGAGATGAAATACCCGTTCTCAATGCGCTGATCCACATACCCCATCTCAGGGTAGCTCACAAAGTAACCCATCGGCCGCGGATAGTACTTGGGAACGTGATCGGGGAACGCAACAAGTGTTCTAGCGACATCTTGCTGCATCAACATGAAGTCCTTGTAACTCTCATCCCGCTCAACCAACGAAAATACTCGTAGGTGATAGGGTTCGTAGAATCGGCCGTCACGATTGGTGAACTGAACACCCGCAATGATCAACACCAAAATCGCAACCACTGCCTGTGTCATCCATGTTCGTTTTCCCATCCTGGCAACGATTTCTTGAACGCACCAAATCAGCCCCAACCATGCCAGTGGGAGGACCTGAACTACATACCGAGGCAGCATCCAAAATGTGGCCCCATAAGCACACACAGAAAGGATGAAACACAAGAATCCGACAACATTGATTTGGAGCAAACTCACTGGATAGGGAACCAAACCCGTCTGGGATGGCCCATCTCGCAACCCATTGAAGTGCCGCTCAAACATCAATAAGGTAATGAGCCCAGAAATGACCAGCACCACGTTGACATCCGGCACCACTTCCATACGTCGCCAAACATATATCTCCAAAAACTGCCTGAACGCCGACCAGAAATGCTCGGCGTTTGCTACGAAGCTCTTTGGAACATCATCCGTCTGAATCGTCCACGGATAGAACACCATCGCTGTGGCAAGAACCAACCCTCCCAGATATCTCAACCGAGTCTTGATCGGCTCTGATCTGACAGCGATTGCTGCGAAGATCAGTCCAATGCTAACCAAACCAGAAGCTTTTAAGCTCAACCCCAAACAACCCCAAGCAATCGCACGCCAGCGCTTGTCTTGAGCCAGATTCTCGATAACAAGGAGACTTGTCACCGCAACCAAGATTTCGGCGTACATATACGCGGTTTGCACAATCACAAGTGGCAAACACCCCACCAAAATGGCAGATGCGACCGCAAGCCATGGTCCCAGAAATTCGCGCCCTACACGAAACACCATCATCACCAATAAAGCGGTGATTGCGATATGGAAGATATGAAGGAACGTGATTGCAGTTGGGGGAGAGAAAACCACAAACGCGAGCGCCGTAAACCAAGTTAAGGGGCTGAGTGTGTAGACATTTGGCCCGCCTTTAAACCATCCGGGTTTACCCAGCAGATCCGCAAAATCAAATCCCGACCGTGCCAGTTCAATCGCAGGGGTAAACACCCCCATCGCCGCGTCCCATGGAGGCGGTTGTTGGAGCTCATCCAAATTCAGAACTAAACAGCCGAAGAACGCGCCGACGAACACGACTACGGACATGCCACGAGTTCCCAACCGTTCGGGGATTTCTTGAATTCGATCCCAGTGTGACATTCAACCAACCATGTTCCACATCAACCAGCCTCGCCACTGTTACACCGGACACAAAGGCGAATCAACATGGGTTGAGTCTCAAACACAGGTCTATTTTTCGCTTTGTCCTAGGCTTTCCTGAAGATCATCGTCGCCGTCGATCGCGACGGTGCAGATTCGTTGGACTTCGCGCCCTTCTCGACGGCCCGACGAACTCGGAATAGCGTTCGCAAGACAACTGGTTGCTTACAGTGCCCACCAACTTAGGAGCACTGTGAATAACAACGCGCTCGCCGTCATTTTCGTTACGCTGGTGTCCGCCCCTTTGTCCGCTCAGGTGGTCGTCGAAGACGCAAAGGCGGCCAAATGGGTGGATGTGAAGTCGGGGAAGCATCTTGAGTTCGAGAACCCATGGCCGGACGTGCCCGGAGAAGTGGCGAGGCTGTCACCGTGGAGCCAGATTCGTTTCAAAGACGATGGCGGCGAGTACGTGGTGACGACATTCAGTGCGAGTGATGGCGATTGTTGCAACGGTTGGGTGAAAGACGCGCTCGAGATTCATCAGAAGCAGGGCGCGACCTGGAAACGCGTTTGGCGTTCCCGGATGTACGAGTCCAGCTACAACACCGAGAGCTACGTCTCTATCGGTCACGCGTTGAACGATTTGGAGATCTTGGACCTGGACAAGGACGGGACGGCTGAGGTGCTGCACGGCGTCATCATCAACTCGGAAGAGATGTATCGCCTGTACGTTCGCAGCGTCGACTCGAAGGCCCGCATCATCGCGGAAGTCGATGCCCCGCTGGCGCGGCTAATCGACCAACGAACCGGTTCCATTTCGGTCGAAGACGCGAACACCTACTGCCCCAACTCTGCAGCCGACGTGACCTTCTACTCGGTGGATGAGGACGGAAAGACAACAAACGTGTCCAAGGGCGAGGCGGCCAAGAAGTGGCTGCCTGCTGGCTACTTCGAGTTTCTGAGCAAGAAGCTGCTCAATCCCGAGGACTGTGTGCTTCGATAGAGCGGTATCCCTGTAACTGCTCATCGGCTACTATTCAGAAATGCACTCGAACTTTGATTGGGGGAAACAATGACAGACGATGGACCCAAAGGCCCGATTGACGCGACCAACAAGAGGTTCATGGCCTTGCTGAACCAAGACGGCGGACCATTGACCGCCGTTTGGTTGATGATGAGTATACTGACGTTTGTCTACGCGTTTCTGTGGGCCGGAATCACCTAGAAGCTCACGCTTCTAATGACAGTTATTGGCGTTGTTATGGTCTTCGCGGCGGTTGCCGCAATCATTGTGGGATCCATAGCTCTCGAACCCATGCTTGGCCGCAAAGCAATCCTAGCAGGCGGTATGTCGGGTTGGTTTATGGCCCTTATCGGCGGCTATTTCGTGTGGATGTACACAGGCGCAATCTACGCGACGATCGAGCGTTTTGAGTCGCAGTTGGGTGGTATCGCCGACATCTTTGAATAGGTCGCTTACGACGCCCAATCGGGGAGTTCGATATCGGACTCAGGCACAAGTAACATATCTCGTTCCACACGGTTCAGATTCTCGAGGTACCTGGGAAGGTTTTCGGCTCGGGCGTCACCAAAAAACAGGTCAACGGCGAGTTCAAATCGCTCGATCAAATCGCCATGTGGAACACGTTCTTGGTCGACCATAGCCTCGATGTCTTCAATGTCATTTGCACTGAAACGTTTGAGCTTGCTTACGACGACGTCAACCACTGATAGAACGGATATCTCGAAATGAGTCAGCTCGGAACCGAGGTCAGGAAGCGTGATCCAATTTGGCTTCTGAGGAAGAAATGGGATGCTATTGGATACGAGGTCTACGTAAAGTCGATGGCGATTGTGGATCTCGGTCCCCTTCCCAGCGAGTTTGAGCAGCTGTTCCGTCGTCTCATCCGATAGGTCACGGGCCTTAAGCACATCACTATCCTTAGTTCCCCGCTCATAGTTTGCCTGAAGCATAAGTGCAGTCGATCCGATTATGCGCAGGTTGATCTTCTGATCTGCTTCAGGTTCCCAATTCGCATCTATCTCACGGAAAAACTCCCTAAACACCCTCACGCGCACCTCGCAATGCCTCGCCAAAGTCGGAAGGTTTCAGGTCTGTGACGACGTTCCAGCGCTCCGAAATTGCCGACCGAGAGGCGACAATCTTCTCCAAGGTTGCACTGCTGCGGACGGTTGGATCCAGAATGTCGGTGTGCGTCTCTTGCAAGCGCCTGTCCGACGCGGATTCAAGAAAATCGTCCAGTAGAACCAGCGCACGCTGATACCGTTTGCGCCACGCTGGGCTCAGCGCGTCGGTGAACTGCTGACGAATCGCCTCGGTGACGTTTTCGACCAGCCACCCTAAACGATTTTCGAGCCCAAGCCTGTCTAGATCCGCATCGATACGCTTCAGGCCGATTCTATCGATGTTTGCTACCAGTACCGGAGCAAGCGGCGTAATGAGGCGGGCCGATCCATCGATGAGTACTTCGACGACGACCCGGTTCACCTCCGTAAGGCGCTCACTTGGCACAACGTTCTCGCTTTCCCGCAAATGAGTTGCCCCCAGCCGCGTTAAGGCGTTTTGGAGCTGAGAATCAGCAACCTCGTCTTCGCCGACAAACTCCGAGATCCCGATGTTGAACAACTGAAGTAGGAGTACCAATTGTTCGGCCGAGAAGGACCCACCTCCACGCTCGATCTCGCTAAGCCGATTCTGCGAGAGTCCAAGATGACCCGCGAGCTCCTGCTGGTTCCACCTGCGTGCTGTTCGCAGCTCCCGCACCTTCTCGGCGATTGTGACCTTGTATTTGTCCAAATGAGTTTGGATTTTGACCTCCACATATCGGAATATCGATAACAATATCGATATTTCGATGAAGCTATCAAGAAGAACGCTTCCAATCAACCCTATATCGATTTCTCGATATAGTTATCGAGATCTCGATAACGCTTACCATGACGAAGGGTCTCACAGGACCCTGACCGTGGCCAAAAGAGACCTTGGTCAGAGCCCTGCAAGTTCATCGAGATGTGCAAACCAAAAACGTCGCACGGCTTGTGACAGTGCCGAGGTGACATCCTTCTTGGTCAGCCCTGACTCTTCCAGCCGGTCCGACTCCTCTTTGAGGACGTCTTGCACAACCCACTTGATGAACGCGCCGGTTGACGACCGGTCGAGCTCAACACCTTCTTGTTTCAGGACTTCCAATCCCTGCTGAAGACGCTGATCCGACACAGTCATGTCGACGAACTCTGCGACGTTCGCAGCGGTCTCCGGGTCAACCTCGACGACTTTTGTCTTCGAGATTTTGTGCTTCTCGCCTTTGACCTTGAACCAGAACTGAGAGCCTTCGAACTCGTCCCCTTCAAGGGCCCAGACAACGCCCTCACCAACACCGCTGACGCCAAAGTGACGAGCGACAGGGCATTCGGCTTCGACCTCATTCGTGATGCGTTCTAGTTCAGCCGCAGCTTCCGCCGGATTCGCAAAGTCGATATCGATCTCGTACGTATCGAATTCCGCGATGTTGAATACCCGAGCTTCCGGCGCCTCCAGGTCGTCTAGCCCGTGGATGTCCAGCCACTCACGGTCCTCCCCCTCGCTGCGCGCGACCGCAAAGATGACAAATAGCTTCTCGGGCAGCTGGTTGATCCCGGTTCCCTTCATGATTCCAGGACCGCACCACTCGCCGCGGATCATCACTTCGTCGTCAAACCGCTCGAAGAGCGAGCGAAACGCGTCTTCGTTGTTCGCCACATGCTGTGCGAATCCCGCGTTATCTTCGTTCACGTCGATCTGCCGGCTGCGCGAAAAGACGCGGAGTTCTCCGTCAACGAGCGACACTCCAGCGTTTGTGCCGTGTAGTTTTACGGTTCCCTTCGCGCGAAGCGTCGGCAGGGGTCGACTTTCGTCGTAGATGGGCGCTCCCAGCTCGTCTTTGCCGACGTACCAGGCGCGGTATCGGACCGTTTTGATTACGTGCCGAAACTGTTCGATGCTTGGAAATTTCATTGGTCTTCCTTGCCATTGATCGCACAAAAAAAGGCCCGGAGCACATACTCCGAGCCTTCTAGATACATTCGTATCGCCAAACAGCTACAGAGCGACCTCGCCGGTTCGGGATGTCCCGATCCAGTTGGATGCCTGATACATTGCGCTATTTGGCGTTTGTAGATGCACGATTTGTTCTCTGATTGCCCCCTATTGGGCGGGTAGAGAGCACCGGCAGCAAGTTCGTTTATTCCAACTGAGTCGGTGGAGAACCACATTGCAATGTGTTGATACCCATTGGCATGTTTCGAACCACAAGTGCTATCATAGGTCATGAAGACCGAAGACCTTCTAGAATTTGTGAATCGCGACCGAACGGGCTTGCACAAAGCAAAACGTGAAGCTGTCTCTGCGATGACGGCGGCCGAGCGATTGGCGAAGGTAGAAGGATTGCGGCAACACATGCTGACGATACACCCCGATTGGCCGACACCCGAGATGCGCGAGGCAGACTTGGAGTCCCACATAAGAGTCAGTGAGCTTCTTCGGCAGTTCCATGAAGCCAGGTGAAACGCTGGCAGCCATCTCCAAGAGCCTTGAAGGGCTTGAATGGTACGTGTTTGGGGCTCAAGCCGCCGTGTTCTATGGCAGTTCCCGCGCTACCTTCGACATAGACATCACGGTCGCCGTTAAATCTGTGGATGATTTGGTGGACCGATTGGCTGACTTTGAAGTTTCTGCAGAAGCTATGGATTTGGCTCGGGTCGCACGCGCCCTACCCTCTGTGCACAAATCCACCGGGATATCTGTGGATTTCGTTATCGCTGGACCCGGGCTTGAAGCGGAGTTTCTCTCGCGCTGCAAGCTGGTGGACCTCGGCGGCGTAAGCGTCCCGATCATCTCGCCTGAAGATCTCATTGTCTCCAAAATTCTCGCTGGGCGAGCACATGATATTCAAGATGCTCGGGCTATCGTTGAGGGAGTAGAGACATTGGATACGGATCGAATTCGAAATCTGCTGAGAATGCTCGATGAAGCGTTGGGCCAATCGGACCTGCTCGCCGCGTTCGAGGCAATGGTCTCAGCAACCAAAATGGGCTGAGAATCGCGCGATTTCGCCAGGGTCTCCAAAGACTACAGGGATCTGCTCGTGAAGATGACTCGGGACGCAATCTAGGATGTTTTGCTGGGCGTTGGTCGCGACCCCGCCCGCGTTCTCAATGATGAAGCCCAATTGGATGGCTTCAAACAGCAGTCTTATCTTTCCACGTGCCGAGTCGCCGGTGACGTCTGCGGGGTGCATGTAGATGCCTCCGTAACGGAGCAGCCGATGAACGTCCGCCGCCATCGTGCCCGTGTAGCGAAGCTTGTACCCACCTTGCCGAAGTTGTTCGACATAGGCCTGTACCGCTGGTCGCCACTTATGCGTGTTTCCCGTGTTGACGCTGAAGAGACGCTGGCCTGGGTTGGGAAGCTGCACCTTCGATGCACTCAGCCGTAGTTCATGAGTTTGTGGGTCGACATTGTAGATATCGACACCGTCGCCCGTGGTGAGTACGAACTGCGTGGTGGCGCTGAACAACGCATAACCAGACGCGATGAGTTCTGTACCTGCCTGAAGAACATCTTGTTCCGAGCAAGGCTCCCCGACCGGCGTCCGGCGTCGAAACACGCCAAAGATGGAGGCTACAGGGCCATTGCAGTCGAGGTTGTTTGACCCGTCCAGGGGGTCGAAGACCACGCAATACGGACCCGTTGTGCTGGATTGACTAAGCACCAGATCTGGCGCCTCTTCGCTCGCGAAGCAGCCCACCAAGGGACTGGATTTAAGCGCATCCGAGATCAGCTCATGTGCAGCAAGGTCGACGCGATGGACCTTATCCCCCGTAGAGTTTTCTGTGTATTCGGCGTTTACTGCTTTCAAATCTTGCGCTGCAAACGGCGCGGAGCGGACGAGGTCTCCCACGCTCAAAACTGTCGCGGCGAGCAGGTTTAAAAGGTCGGCGAGTTCGGCTGAAACTGTGTCGCGGAGTTGGTCATGTAGAGTGGGCTGAATCATGTGTTCAAGACCTCTTGAATGACGGCTTCCGTGAGTTTGAGTTCGTGCGAGGATGCCGAACGCCACGATGGTGACCATCCGGCGAGAAAGCGCTGAAAGTCGGCGACAGCCCAGGGATAGAGGGTGCGCCATTCTGACTCCAGCTCGTCGAAATCAACTGCGGTCGGGACCGCACGCCGAAGCTCGGCGAAGTAGAAGTCTAGGTATGCTGAGTGCTCCGAAGCGTCTGTGTTTCCCTGCAGGAGGTACGCGACATCCTTCATGCCGCAACCACCGCCCACGTACTGAAAGTCGACCGCTGCGACGGCGTCTCCGCCAGGCTGAAAGCAGAAGTTGGCCGGCTTGGCGTCGCCGTGAACGATAGTTTGAAATCGAGCGTTGGAAAGCCGCTGGTCGATGAGATGGGCGACATCTTTCAACGGTCCGGCTTCCATAGCTTCAAGTTCATCGGGGCGCGTTTCTAGATGCCAATACGTCCCGGTCGGCCACAATCCATCCGGCGCTCGCCCGAGGTGACGCGCGTGGAAGGCGGCCAACCATCGCAGGCAGGATTGCATGCGGTCGCCGTCCAGCGAATGGTGTCGCCCCGTGAACCCAGCTGCGTTTAGATCGTCGAGTACAAAAAGCCAGCCGTCGTCCAGGGTTTCGATTGCGTGCGCCCGCGCGGTTGTGCAGCCAGATGGCAGGTCTGAGTTCCAATCCTGATACCACGCCGCTTCAACCGCATAGGACCGGAGTTTTCGCTGATGCGAAAAGCCCTTTTCGCGGCCGGGTTGTACATGTTTCACCACGACGGAAGAGACATTCGAGCCCGTTAGTTCGTAACGCGCCAGTTCTCCATAACCGCTCCAAACGGACTGAATTCGCTGCGCCCGAACGGCTCGTGTGGCGCCCGTAGCGTGGGCAATCCGCTCTTCGATTGTTTTCACGCAAATCCTCTGACCAAATATTACGGCGGACGGCGAGATTTGTCGAAGCAAGCCTTGAATTACAGAATCTCATCAATACAATAGGTATCGGCTATACTGATACACGCTGGTTTGTCTCATGCTACCACGCCCCACAATTGAAGCGTTTGACCACTGGCTAACGGAACGTTCCCTCCAACTTGAAGCCGTTGTAGTAGGCGGTTCAGCGCTCGCCCTACTTGGCGTCACGGACCGCCAAACCCGCGACTTCGACATCCTAGATCCCGAGTTGCCTGAGAGTATTGTCTTGGCGTCTCGAGAGTTTGCTGCGCATCTACGTGACGAGGGCACCGAACTCGGTGACGACTGGCTAAACAACGGCCCCATGCAACTCGCCGACGTTCTGCCGGAAGGATGGCGCGAGCGGCTACAACATGCATTCACGGGCACGTCGCTCTCGCTTTCGACCCTGGGTCGAACAGACCTGTTGATGACCAAACTGTTTGCACTGTGTGACCGCGGCACTGATCTGGCTGATTGTATTGCGCTAGCGCCCTCCGCGACTGAGCTTGAAGAAATTGAACCATGGCTTTCAGAGCAGGACGCCCACCCGCAATGGCCTGACCATGTGCATGCGACACTTGCGGACCTGAAAGAGAGGCTCAGTCATGGCGTTTAATCGAGCCACAGCGCTGAGCGAGCCGCCGGACGAAGATACATTAACTCGCGACATGGTCGGGATTGGCATGAACTTCGCCACGGAAGCAAACCAATCGCCACCGATCGAGGAGACGTTGGTGCATGCATCCGCATTGGGGATGGATGGACATGACCTACGTGTGCTGGCCGTGCTTACCACCTGGACTGAAGTCCACCATCGATACATCAACGCTGACCGACTCATACGGTGCGTGGCTGAGCACCCCTCTGACCGAGTACATACGTATTGGGCCGCCATGGCGTCCTGGCTGTCGAAGGACCGGCGCTTTGCAAGGCTGAACATGCAGCAGGACGCAATCGACCTCCTCCCGGTTGGCAACGATTTTCAGATTTCGCGGCGAGGCGAGGACGAGAGATTTGTGGATTCTCCCCTTCGAGTGCCGGCGGGAACGCTTCGTGATCGAGAAGCAGATGCGGTGTCGCCTGAGGCTCTCGTAAAACGACATGCAGGCTATCGAAACCGCGTCCTCATGGGACCAACCTGGCGAGCCGACGTTTGGACGGTGCTAGAAGAAGACCCCGAGTTAAGTGTAGCTGAGGCCGCGCGTCGAGCGAGTTGCTCATTCGCGACGGCATGGCAAGTGGTTCAAGACTTCCGACTTCTGCACGCTGCATCGGAATAATCTAGTCTAGGAGCTCTCTAGTGAATCGCCTCTAACTCATTCACCAAGGTGACCAGGTCGCGACCTCGGTTTGTCGACCGCTCCATGATGCACCCCGCGATCCACCTGGCTCTTTCAAAGTCCTGGCCATGCGCAACATCACGAAGGTTGCGAATATCTATCTGGTCTTGGGGACGGTCGTCGGCTGCGGACAAGAGTTTGAGCACAATCAAGTCACCGATCGAAGCCACAGGAAGCGCCAACCCAGGGACAATTTCGATCTCTTCGGCGTTTGCCACAATTTCGGGCTCCACGCCCGAAGACCCAAACAAAATGTCGGTAACAGCGAAGTCGCCAAGCTGCAATCGAGCTGTGGCAAGCCGACCGGATCGCGTTTGCTCAATTATAGATTGGGTCTGATATCCACGTGAAACCAGCTGATAGATGACGCTCTCGGCTTCATCATCGCTGGCAACCGAAACGGCGAGGTCCACGTCAGCGGTGAACCGCGGCTCGGAGTGCACGGAAACCGCCATGCCGCCAATCACCGCATAGGCAATCTCAAGCTCTTCTAGATGCCTGGCGAGCACGCGCAGCGATTCCACGATGTCATTCATTTGCGAGGCCAATCGACGCGACGGAATCCCTCTGGAACGGAATCACGATTGAACAACCATTTGCGGAGCATGTCGTCGAGTTCTATTTCGGTTGCCTCGGGGTGCCGACGCTTGAATTGAGTCCGCTTCATTTGCAATCCGAGTTCCTGCAGTTTCACTGCAGCTAGAAACTTCTGGGCGGGCGTCAGCTCGGTTGTTTGGTCGGTCTCGCGCATTGTTAAAGTGTATGGTGAAGCGGGAAGTTTGTCGAAACCCAAGAGGGCCACAGGCCCCTGATTGCAGCCAAACTAACTTAGCTAAAACACGCGATCGGCGCAGCACGATGTGTTATTCTCCAAGTATGCAAACGAAACAGCTCGCCATGTTGCTTTTGGGAGCAGGACTCCTAGCCTTGCCGTCGTGTGAAAGCACCAGCCAGGCCAGCGAGAGTTCCAGCGTCGGGACGCGCATCTTCAAAACGATACGGACTGGGGGAGAAAGAGAACATCTCCCTGATGATGGTGTCGCCCGCAGCGGGTCGTTGTCGCTTGTCAGTTACAATATTGCGGGCCTGCCCTGGGTTGTGTCGTCTTCGGACCCCATTACCAACACACCGCTCATGGGGCAGCATTTAAATCAGTTCGATATCGCCTTGTTGCAAGAGGACTTCTACTACCACGAGGACCTAATCCCGGGTGTTCAACACGAATATCGCACAGAGCCGCATGACACCGATCCGAGCATCTTTGACATGCATGACGGGTTGAACCGCTTTTCCAAGTTCAAGATTCACGGGCATAGCCGTCATACGTGGACGAACTGCGCTGGCTACATCACTGACAGCTGCGACTGCCTTGCGAAGAAGGGGTTTACGTCTGCGATGATGCGCATCGGCGAATCGACCGATGTACGTGTGTACAACGTGCATTTTGACGCGGGCGAGAGCGATACGGACGCTGAAGCTCGTAGGCTGCAATTCCGACAACTCGCTGACCATATTCACGAACATGCCGCGGATGAGGCGATTATCATTGGCGGTGACGTAAATCTGGTCGACTTCATCGACGCAGATAAGGCGAGCTTTGAAGCGTTTTTGGATGAAACGGGCTTGGTGGACACCTGCCGCGAGACACAGTGCACAGACGAGATGTTCGACAAGGTGCTCTACCGCTCGTCCCGGAACCTGACGTTTGAGCTCAGGTCACGCGAGTTACTGACGTTCTTAGACAGTGATCAGGAAGAGCTTTCGGACCATAAACCAGTTGGGGTGGTTCTAGGCTGGGCCAAACGCGGCATCTAAGCCCGTATCCCCAAATCACGAACTGATTTATTGGGAAGATCCCTGTGAATGTCCGGGGGAAACATGAATCTGGTACCTACTCTGACTCAACCAGTAAGGTTACGAAGTCATTCAAATAGGTTGTGAAGTTTGGAGCGAATGTCTCTACATGGAGCCTGGGCAATTCGATCCCCATGACGGGCACCGTACCGTTCCCTGAAGCTGTATCCAGGCAGTAAAAAAACTCGTCATCTTCGGTTTCCAATACGACATAGCGAGCCGGCAGACCATACTCTGCGCGCGCCCGCATCGTTTCACTAAACACCAAGCCACCACTGGGGTCTTCGATCGGGTGAACAACTCCATTTATGCAGGAATCCCCGAACATCACGCCACCCACCAAGGTCAGGAACTCCACAAAATCAGCGGGCAACTGCACCTCGAGCCGAGATTCCACTTCACGAACCAAGTCAAATGGAGCTGGACCAAGTGTATCGACCTCGACGTTGCTTTGGAGTCGGTTTGTGAGTTCTTTGATCGTGTTCATTCACTTGTCTGACAGAAAAGCCTCAAGGGTATCAACATCCAGCAAATCCTTTGGACGTCCGGTCGCACGCTTGTTGTCGATCAGTTCTTTTGTACCGATCACGAATGCCTCTATCTCGCCAAACATAGCCGTATCTCGATTTTGCCAGGCAACCTCAAACTCAACCCCGGAAATCTGTGTCAAAACATCGATGCGTCGGGGCGGCAATCCCATCTGGAAAACCACATCTGGCTGGCTCAGGTCCTCTACCGTCAGATGCTGAAGTGGTGCACCAAAGGCTTCGAGTGCGGTCCAAACCTTCGCAGCATTCTCTTCGGTTGGCTCCACCCAAACGTCTATGTCTCCTGTCGCGCGCGGCACGCCATGGGCGGCCATTGCGTACGCACCGACAACCAGAAACTTAGCGCGGGCCGCGGATAACTCGCGCAACAGATCTTGAAAGTCCTGGTTCATCTTCCTTGTCCGGGTTAGCTAGCTGCCAAGCCTCGAGTGAGAGCTCCCAAGCCAACGCGATTCGCTCATCGACGCTAAGTGACAGCCAATACCGGTCTACGGCTGGTTGTTCACTCAACTTTGAAACGCTGGATTGCCAGTTCTTTCGGTCGGATGCTGCCATGGTTGCATTGTACGGCGCACGGCGAGATTTGTCGAAGACAAGCCTTAACCGCCTTCCCCAATCTTACTGTCTTGCTAAGAAGCACGCCCGGCAGGACTCGAACCTGCGACCCACGGCTTAGAAGGCCGTTGCTCTATCCAGCTGAGCTACGAGCGCGTACAGCGAATCATCTACCCTAGACTGACGCTCAGGGCAACACGACGCGACTGCATGAACGGTGATGGCGCGGGAATCCATTCCTCACGGTGTGTTTTCAGTTCCGGCCGGATTCAGGCTGAAGTAGTAATTGACGCTCACTTTACATCGAGGCGGACATGAATCGGGACGAATTCGAAGAAGCGGTGAACAAGAAGTTTGCGTTGAAAGACGGCTGGTACGAGCGGGATGACTATGTCCTGACGACGTCGGGGAAGGCCTACGAGATGGCCTATGACGAGGGCGAAGACGGACTCGAAAATCCCCATCTCGAGGAGCTCTCGGCCGAGGATTCAGCAGAATACGGCCAAGGCATCGATGGGTTGGAAGACATCCCAGTCGCGGACCCAGACGCGTACTTCCACGCGAAAGCGATCATGACCGCCAATGGTGAGGAGTACGTCCACATCGATGAGCCGGGAAAGTGGTTCGACCACGTGTTCATCAACTTCCATGACGAAGGCCTCTACAGCATCGACACGATTGATGACGACATGGACTGGCTTCCAGATCTGGAATCGCGGGAAGCCCGCATTGAAGACGCACCGTTCTTCCAGAATCCTGTCGCCAAGACCCTGAAAGAGTTCTTTGACATGTTGGTGGAAGTGCCCTCAGATGAATTCTGGGGCGACTGATTACTTCAGAAGCTTCTTCAAGCCGGCCACGCCAACGCGCTTGGCTTCAACAGACTTAAGGATGCGGGGCTTTTTGACCTTCGAGGCATCGTAGGTCTTGGCTTTCTCGTTCTTGTCGTCTACGCCAAGGATGTGGACCTTGCCGCCAGCGAAGCCGAGGCCCTGAACGTGGATCGTGTGGGTCTTCTTGCCGACGTCGAAGCGCAGGCCTTGGTTGGTGCGGAAGGCTTCTTCGAGGGTTCCAAGGAGGCCGTCGTCGGACAGCTGGCCGCCGCCCTTCTTGACGATGACGCGCTTGAGGAACTCGTCGAGCTCTTTGACGCGGTCTTCTGGCAGCGCATCCGTGACCTTCTTGGTGATCGCTTTGCCACTCGCCGTAGGCGAACCAACGGCTTCCGCGACTTTGAGCGTCAGGTAGAGGCCGGCAGCTTCGTCACCCGAGAAAGTGATCGCTGGCATGGTCGCCAGGGGATCGACGCGAAGCCCGCCACCGCGGCCAGGTTCGCCTTGAATCGGAACTCCGGAGTAGCGCAGCGCGGCCAAGTCACGGTGCAATGTACGCAAAGACACGTTAAACGCTGCTGCGGCTTCCTCAGCCGTTGCGCTTTTGTTCTCTCGTAACCATGCCAAAATCTGCTGTCGCCGCGCGTGTGTGCTCATCTTTTGTCCCTCTTGAAAAAAGCCTGTCAATTTCTGTCATACTCACTGCGCGAGTTCAAGATTTTTTGAGTTTTCCGCGCTATTGGCGCTAGTTTGCGGGGACAGCTGCCAGCTCGATTGGGAGTTTCACGTAGGCCTCAACCCGCCCAGGCTTCTGGAATTTCATGCCTTGAAGGCCGCGCCGAATGCACTCGCGAAGGTTATTGCTGGTTAAGCTGTCATAGATCGACAGGTCTTTAACGCTGCCATCCAAGGCGATTGTCCAAGACAGGTTAAGTTTGCCGTGTTCGCGGCCTCCTTTCAGCAATTGCGCGTCGTGACAGGACTGCACGTCGTACATGCCCTTCTTGATCACTTCGACGATCGGATCAGCAGCGTGATTTCCACGGATCTGTAGGCGATCGATATCGGCGGTGACAACCGATTGGTATTTGCCCGATTGGCCCGTGGCCATGATGCGAGCGGCCGCATCTGGCGCATCTTGCCGGCAGAACAAGTAGTCAGACACGTTCCGGCGCAGCCGCTTGGGATTATCAGGGTCGAACACAGACCGCGGCGCATGGCGATATCGAACCATGCTGTTGGCCCCATCAATCGCGTAACAATCGGCAGAGCCATCCTCGCGAATCACCCATGCATCCACTGACGGCGGCGATGCTCGATGGACACGAACGCCAACCGGGAATGACCCGGCCTTGATGGCATTGAGCGCGACCTCGTCACGCGCACAACCGCGGCAGGACAGGTCGACCTTTCCAGCGGATTCGACACCCGCCGTTGCCGCCTCAACCTCTTCCTTCGTCATCATCTTGGGCTTGTTTTCGAGCGCCGAACGAATCTTGTCGCAGTTGCTGGCACTGGCGAAGTCGACCTTTAGTGCGGGGCCAAAGAGGTCTCCCGGTTCGTAGTCGTGCCGCTTCACATCGAGCAATTCCGGGCCGCGGGGCCGCACGGCCCAGCACACGCCGGAGCCATCCGGTCGGATGAACCAGCGGTCCTTGTTGAGGTCGCTTGCGCCGCGCACGGGTAGTGTGAATGCGGTGGTCTTGCCTTGGGTGAGGGCCAGCTGAAGTGCCCAGTTTGCTTCGCAGGATCTCGACTTCGCCTCGGGGCTCGCTTGCGCTCGGGGCTCGGCTTCGCTGGCGCTCGCCTCGGGGCTCGCTGACGCTCGGAAACACTCATCGAAGGACAGTTGGATGTCTGCGTCTTTTTGGACGGACTGCGCTTGGGATTCAGGGCCCGCCGGTTTGGAATCGCAACCAATGAGCATGATTGCAGCAGCTATGATGCGTAGGTGCTTCATGGGTGGAGCATACTTGAGAATGTCGCCGGGCTCACGCGGGTTCCTTCGGTCACAGCTCCCTGCGGTCGCGTTACAGCTCCCTGTGGTCGCGTTACAGCTCGCCCTGCGGGCCTCGCGTTTCAGCTCACTCCGTTCGCGTACGCTGACCAGAAGAACGCGAAGCTGAAACGCACCGCGCAGCTGGTGCTGTAACGCGAGGCCAGCCGAGCTGTGACGTGAGGCGAAGCCGAGCTGAAACCAGAGTCCGTCAGTGGCAATTCAGTCCCAAAAGTGCGAAAGTGCCCTGTTCATACGTGAGGAACCTATGAAACTCCTAATCTTGGCCGCCTTGTTGGCCCTATCTGCATGTTCGAGTGACTCGGAATCCAATACCGAGACATGTGCACCTGGTCTGATTCTGAATCCGATTAGCGGAGAATGTGTGCCGCCTGGCAACGCAAACAACGAAAACAACGCGAACAACGCCAACAACGCCAACAACGTTAACAACGCGAACAACGCCAACAACGCCAACAATACAAACAACACCAATAACCTGCAGCCGGACCTTGGCTCAGACATGAATGGTGTTGCGGACATGCCGGACGAAAAGGACATGGCGGCTGACATGCCGCCTCAAGGTCCGTTCCGTCGCTTCGTGGCGATTGGAGACGTAGGCACTGGTTCACCGACTCAAATCAAAGTCGGCCAATCAATCGGCACGGTCTGCAACGCGCTTGGCGGTTGTGACTTTGGTTTGTTGCTTGGTGATAATGTCTACGATTCGGGCGTCGATAGCGTGAACGATGCGCGCTTCACGAATTTCTTCGTCGTGCCTTATGGCCACCTCTCTTTCCCGTTCTACGTCGTCCTGGGTAACCACGACCTTGGCGGAGATGGGCTGGGCCTCGACCTGGATTTCAACAAAGCAAACTACCAGATCGACTACAGCCAGCAGAACCAGCAGTGGAAGATGCCAGCACGGCACTATCAAGTTGATCAGGACGCCCTTTGGCTCGTGGGTCTGAACACGACCGACGTGTTCTTCGACCAAGCCGACAATCAGAAGGCCGACGTTCTGAACTGGCTTAGCAATGCGCCAAACGATCGTTGGAAAATCGCATTCGGCCACCACCCGTACATCAGCAATGGTCGCCACGGAAACGCTGGCGAATATGAAGGACTTCCGTTTGTGCCTATCGCAAACGGTCAGGCCGTCAAAGAGTTCATGGACGACACCGTCTGCGGCAAGTTCGACATGTATATCTGCGGCCACGACCACAATCGGCAGGACCTTGTCGCGACATGCGGCACCGAGTTCATCGTGTCCGGTGCCGGCGCGAAGACGACCGACCTAGAAGGTCGTGGCAACACCGCACACTTCGAGCGTGATACCGAAGGCTTCCTGCTTATCGAAGCGACGCGCACCACGTTGAAGGTGCAGTTCTATGATGAGGATGGGGTACTGGAGCATACGCGAATGCTGACACGCTGATGGCTCCCGTTGGTCGCGTTGCAGCTCCCGTTGGTCGCGTTCCAGCTCCCTGCGGTCGCGTTGCAGCTCGCCCTTCGGGCTTTGCGTTACAGCTCCCTTCGGTCGCGTTTGCTCCCAAACAGAACGCGAAGCTGAGACGCATCGCGAAGCCGATGCTGAAACGGCCTGAGCCGCAGGCAAGGCCTGTAACGCGAAGCGAAGCGGAGCTGGAACGCGAGGCGGAGCCGAGCTATTTGGTGGCCTCGACCACATACGCCGCGATGTCAGCGATTTGTTCCTTCGAGATCGTATCCCGATACGGCGGCATCGCTCCCACGCCGTTCGTGACGGCGGCTTCCACCATCTCTGCGGAGGGTTTGAGCGTGTCCAGGTTTGGACCGACAGCGCCGGCTGTTCCGGCGTCGCCGATGGTGTGACATGCGCCGCAATTGGGCTCCACGCCGAGCAGCGCTTTCTTGCCGCGTTTGCCTTGCTCGGATAGCGCGACGGAGTCTTTGGCTTTGCCTCCGGCTGATGCGCTGCTGTTGCCGGCGACAATCTTCTTCTTTGGAAGGACTGCGACCGTTTTGACCTTCAAGACGTGGTCACGCCACGCGTTGTTGGCGTAGGCGCGCTCGTTCTCGATGCGGTTTTCGGGCTGAACCTCACCTTTGGTATCGGTTGCGCGCGTGAAGATTTGATACGAACCCGGTGGCAGTTTTTCAGTGAATGTGAAGGTTCGCCACGCATTCGGGCCCAGGTCGGGACCGAAGAACTCGGCTGGCTTCCACTCGACGCCATCCATGCTGTACTCGACCTTTTCCACGCCTCGCTCACCAGACAGAGCGACGCCGTAGAACTGTACGGGGCCCGCCAGAACCGGCTCGTCGTCTGCGCCCGGACCGTTGAGCCAGGACTTGACGTTCATGCGCCACATCGAAGGGTGAATCGGATTTCCCTTCTCGCCGATATCACGGAAGCGATAGCCGGTCTTTTGGATCTTGGCTTTGGTCTCTTCCTTCGTGAACGCGAGGGTTTTGACGTACTTGATTTGGTTGCAGCCGAAGTACCCTGGAACGATGACGCGCAGCGGACCACCGTGAGAAATCGGGATGGGTTGACCGTTCATTTCCCAAGCAAGGATGCAGTCGTCGAGCCCTTTTTCGATGGGGACGGAGCGCTCAACCATCACGGTCAACGGGTCCACACCTTCGGGCAGCTCTTCTCCGCCCGTGCTGGTCATGAATTTTGCGCCAGCATCCACGCCGCCCAGGTCCTTGACGAGGTCTGAGATACGGACGCCCGTCCACATTGCACAACCGGCAGCGCCGGTCGCCCACTGCGAACCAGACGGCCCGTGAGTACTGAACTTACGGCCATTTCCGGAGCATTGAACCACGGACGTAACCGTTTCGAACCCCAGCTGTTTGAGCTGCGCAACGGTCAGAATCGAAGGGTTGCGAACGCCTTTGACTTCAAGCTTCCAGTGGTCTGCTTGCTGAACAATCGATGCATCAGGCATCGGGAGGTTGTTGCGCACAAAGAACACAGACATCGGGGTGATAACGCCCATTCCCATCTTCGAGCGCTTTGCCTCGGCCGTCAGCGGGCTACGTCCATGGACGATGAAGTTGTTCTCATCCAGTCCATCGGGAAGCGTGGGCGCCGGCGCAGCTGTTGGGGGTTGGCTTGTCGCTTTTGGCTCGGCCGGTGTTTCTTGTGCCTTAGGCGATTCCGGTTTGCAGCCAGCTGCTAATCCGAGGACGCCACTACCAACTGCAGCGGCGCCGCGGAGGAACCGACGACGGTTGGTTTTCTGGTCCATCTGACCGTCTTTCAATTTCATTTTCCTTCCCCTGTGGTGCGTCGAAGGCAGCTCTCCATCACGGCAGCTGCGGGTTTCCCGCGTGGTGTAAACGACACCTCGCCAGGTCCACCGAAGCCAAACCAATTCCAGAAGAACGCACCATCGACATCGCGCGGAAACTCAACCTCCGCACAGAATCTTTTGTAGAGTTTGGCCTGGAGTGCCGGCGCGGGTTTGGAGTTGGCAAACTGGTCCCAAGGCCGCTGTGCGGCGAGCTCATGGGACGGGTAGCCAATCTCGGTGATGATTACGGGTTTTTTTGTTCGTTTTCGCAGTGCTTCGAACTTCGCCTTTGGTGCGCGCCAGGCATCGTCATGAGTTACCGGGAAGTAGCCGGTGACACCGACCTCATCCAATGCATCCCAAAACGGAACGTCCTCGAATGCGTCCCAGTTTGCCGAGTAACTCAAAGTCCCTGAATAGACGCCTCGCGTTCGCTTAATCAAAGCACGCCAGTGGTCGTCGTGTTTCTGCAACGATGCCAGCTCGCTACCAATAAGAAGTCGGTTTGCGCCGGCTGTCTCGGCAGTGCGTGCAAGTGTTTCGAGATGTGTTCCATACGCGTCGAACCAAGCGTCTGGGTCGGCTGCGATGGTCCCGCGCCATTGTGTCGGAGTTCGTTCCTGCAAGCGGACGATCGGCATGACGGTCGCGCGCATCCCGGCGGCGTTCACCTGTTGAATCGTCCGCAGGACCGTTTCATTTTTTGCGGTTGCCGGACCACTCGCATCGATATCTGACGACCACACATTTGGCTGCGTCCATTGAACCACAACCAGCACATCGGTCGAACCGCGGCCCCGAATCTCGTCGACGAGCATGCCGTAGTCGTACGACGGGTCGCTCGCAAACAGCCCTAATGCCACGCCGCGCACATTGTCATCGGGTACAGGCGTGAGTGTGGGCTCGCCAAAAGCGGCCAGAAGGACCGCCGCGGCCAATATGGGAACGAGTTTTTTCAAGGTTCAGCTGGGAGATCCAAGCGGCTGTATTCAGCCCACGAGCCGTCGTAGTTTACGAAGTCTGACTCGGCATAACCGGCCTGCAGCATCGCGAAGTAGATTGTGGCTGAGCGTGTGCCCGACTGGCAGTAGGTAACAACCGGCGTTCCTTTTTCAACGCCTAGACCAGACCAAACCGATTCGAGTTTGGCTGCAGGTGACAAGCGGTAGTCATCTTCCTGAGAACGGAAGACCGAGTACCAATCCAGGTGCTTGGCGCCTGGGATTCGTCCGGGTCGTTTGGCCTTCTTATTGTGCTTTTTGCCGGCGTGTTCTTCAGCGCTGCGCGTGTCGAGCAAAACGACCTCTTTGCCTTGTTTGAAGGTCTCGATATCGGCCCAACGACGAGGCTCACGAACCTGCTTAGGCAGCTCAATCGTGCCGGGATCTGGCGTAAGACCTGCGCCAGCGGCAATACCATGGCCGTTGAACTTCCATCGTTGAAGGCCACCATCAAGCACTCGGATATCGTAACCAGCGATGTCTCGGAGCGTCCACCACAGGCGGTACGCCTCAGGCCCACCATCCGTATAGGCGACAACGACCGAGTCCTTGTTCACACCCAAGCGCTGCAACATCGCCTCGAGGTCTGCTTTCGACTTCGACAGACCCGGAACTTCACCGCCCGAATAGTCTGGACGGTAGAGCTGGCGCGCCGTTGGAATATGTCCCTCTTCGAAGCGCTCGGTTGGCCGCACGTCTAACAAGACAAGCCGCTTAGCCCCGAGGGCTGCGGCGAGTTCGTTGACGGAAACCATGTATTCAGGGTGAGCCATGCCGTCGGAGGCGGCGGCTGTGCCGAACTTAGCGAGTGCTTCTTCGGCTTCGGCAGGGGACGTTGCGTAGGCGGAGGCTGGGGCCGTGTTCTTGGAGGGTTGGGATGCCGCCGCTGCCTCTCCAAACATCGGTGTCGCCACCTTGGAGTTGGATGGAACGGTGGCCGCGGCGTATCCAGCCGCAACCAAAACGCCTCCCATGACGCCCGCAACAACTCGATGTTTGTTCAACGACGGGAACCACTTTTGGAACGGCCAGATCGCTTGCGTGAAGAAGTCGTGTGGGAACTCTTCAACGCCTGGGAAGCCGATATGCTCCGGGTCT
This sequence comes from bacterium, assembly GCA_030427705.1. Lineage (GTDB taxonomy): Bacteria > Myxococcota_A > Bradymonadia > Bradymonadales > Bradymonadaceae > JAUIBR01. The sequence continues at coordinate 46,905 of JAUIBR010000014.1, forward strand.
TTCGGTGGCATTTTTGCTGTCCCGAAAATCCAATCCCACGTGCTGAAGATGATGCCGAAGTTAACGGTCGTATCGATGTCGCCTTCGTAGTCATGGTGCCAGATATGCATGTTCGGGCTGTTCAAGACGTACTTCAGAGGACCCCAATCCCAATCGATATTTGCGTGGTTGAGGTGACCAATCAGGGTTCCGAAGATGGCGTGAACCAGCACGGCCGTCGGGTCGAAGCCAAACCAAGCGAGTGGAAGGTAGAGGATGGATTTGTAGACGATGACCTCGGTCCATTGAAAACGGAACGAGACGATCCAATCCATCTCTTTGTCTTTCACGCTGTGGTGGGTCTTGTGGAACTCCCAGAAGAAGGGAACGCGGTGCAACAAGTTGTGCACACACCACTGGATGAAGTCGATGACGACGATCGCGACGACGATTTGCAGCCACATCGGCCAAGGCTGCGCGGCGTTGCGATACACCGAATCGATCAGGCCGTACTCGCTCAGCAACGCATCCGAGTAGGGCAACACGAAATTGGTCGCCAACCCGAAGAGGATGACGCCCAGAAAGTGGCCGTTGAACACGAGGTGCACAAAATCCGACCACAAGTCTTCACGAAGTTGGGGCTGTTCCCGCTTTGGGAAAAAGTACTCAAGCCCCGCGACGAATATTGAGATGACGACCAGCGCCAACGGATAGATAAACGTTGTCATTATCTGTTCTTGCTACACGTTTTTCTGAGTGCACCCCTGTAGTGCACGCTTCTATTGAGCAACAAACGTGCCTAAACCGCATGGATCGTGGATCAGCGCATGAATGGCCGTCTTGTGAGGGATCCGCGGATGATGGGTGGTGGACGGATCGTTTCAGATGTGTGAAACAGTGTTGCTATCAACGAAACCAAGAACCAAGAACCAAGAACCAAAGACCAAGAACCAAAAGATGATCAAACTACACGACGGCACCCTCTTCCCTTCCTTCGGCCTGGGCACGTGGAAATCCAAGCCTGGTGAGGTCTACGACGCAGTTCGACACGCATTGAAGGTGGGCTACAACCATCTGGATTGCGCGGCGATTTATGGCAACGAGAACGAAGTTGGCGAAGCCATCCGTGACTCGATTGCAGCGGGCGAAAGCAAGCGTGAAGACATCTGGGTAACGTCGAAGTTGTGGAACGACATGCACCTCAAAGAGGACGTGCGGCCGGCGATCGAGAAGACGTTGAACGACCTCAAGCTCGACTATCTGGACCTGTACCTGATTCACTGGCCGGTCGCGTTCAAGAAGGGGCAGGTGTTCCCTGACACGGGCGAAGGCTACCTGTCGTTGAGCGAAGCTCCGCTCGAGGCGACGTGGGAAGGCATGTTGGCGGTGAAAGAGGCTGGGCTGACCAAGCAGGTTGGTGTTTCCAACATGGGTCCCAAGCGCATTGACGCGTTGTCAGTGGTTGGCGAAGTGCCTGCGGTCAACCAGATTGAAGCACATCCTCATCTGGCGCAGAACGACCTGCTGGCCTACTGCAACGACAAAGGCATCGCCTTCACCGCCTACTCGCCGCTGGGTTCAACCGACCGAGCAGAGGCGATGAAGAAAGCCGACGAGCCACCGCTTCTGACCCACCCTGTCATCGAAGCTGTCGCGTCGCGACATGACGCAACCCCCGGTCAGGTGCTTATCGCCTGGGCCATCGCACGTGGCACCAGTGTCATCCCCAAGTCAGTGAACAAGGGTCGTATCGAGCAAAACCTCGCCGCAACCGAATTGGAGCTGACAGCAGACGACATGGGCGAGATTGCCGCGCTGGATAAGGGGTACCGGATCGTGGATGCGCGGTTTTTTGAAAAGCCGGACAATGATTATACGGCCGAAGGGGTTTTCATCTGAACGGTCTCAGCTCGGCTAGCACCTCGCGTTACAGCACCAGCTGCGCGGTGCGTTCCAGCTCGGCTTCGCCTCACGTTTCAGCTTCGCGTTCTGTTACGTGGTCAGTCTACTTGGGCCGTACGAAAAGACCGGTGTCCGCCATGGCGCCGCGAAGCTCATTGAGTTCTTGGGCTTGAGTGGCAACGCGCTTTCTGAGTGACTCTAGCTCGGCTTGGAGGTGGAAGACCTCTTCGACCAATACGTCGGGATACTCGGACAGAGTCTCTGAAACCATGGGTCGGCGACGGATATTCGAAGGCGTATCGGCAACGACGTAACGGACGCCTTTCGTCGTGATGACACGCTCAATGACCCCGGATTTGGCTTTACGTTGGATGGTTCGCGTGGACACACCAAGTGTGTTCGCAGCTTCATTAAGTGTCAGCATTGTCGCCTCCTGGCGTTTAAGTGACACGCATCATCCTTGACGCGTGGTGACACAGTTTGTGCGGCGTAACTATGCCGCTTTCTTTCAGAATTTAGCTGATACCACTATCGCATGGCGACATCAACCTATCAAGTTTTTGACGCAAAAAGACAACCACACCCATTCAACTCAACGGGCATCTAAGAAGTGGCAAAAGGAGGAAATATGCGAATGCTGATTTTAGTGCTCACTCTCAGCCTGTTTGGATGTTCCAGCACCACGCCCAACCAAGACCCCGTTGGCAAAGCGTTTCCGACCGTTCAAGGAAACACCTTGTCTGGGGAGTCGGTGAAGCTGCCAAACCACGCACTGTTGTCAGACCTGCCTGCTGTCCTGATTGTCGCATACGACCAGGACGCGCAGTTTGATATCGACCGATGGTTGTTGGGGATTCTGGATTCCAAACTTCAGGCAACTGTCTTTGAAGTCCCAACCGTGGATGGGTTTGTCCCCGGCCTGATTTCAGAGCGAATTGACGACGGCATGCGCAGTGGGATTCCCAAGGAAGACTGGGCGATTGTCATCACCGTCTACGACGAAGCCGACAAGATTGTCGCCTTCACCGGCAACGAAAAACCGCGCAACGCCCGAGTTATCCTGTTGGACAAAGACGGCAAGGTCGTGTGGTTTCATGACGAGGGATACAGCGCGCGGGAAATGCTGGAGTTAAAGGACCGCATATCCAAATCTTCCCTCTGAAGCGATTGCGCTAGGACGAACGTTAGGGTTCGATCTCATATTTTTCGATTCGATACAGAAGGACATGGCGGGGTATGCGCAGGTACCGCGCCGCAGCGGATTGGTTTCCATCAAACTTCTCAAGAGCAGCTACGATAATCCTACGTTCGTGCATGTTGAGATCGAGCTCATCCTCCGGCAGTTCGAATGGCAGCCCCTCGCCACCTTTCGCCTGACGTTCACCAAGTTGCCCGGGCAAATCAGACGCCTCCAATCGAGGCCCGTCAGCGAGCAACAGCATGCGCCGCACCACGTTTTCGAGCTCACGAACGTTGCCAGGCCATTGATACTTCGCCAACGCCACGTCAACCTCTCGCGCCACCGCGACGTTTGGTTTCCCCTGTTGTCGAGCAAAGTGCCGAAATAGAACTGGTATGTCTTCGGGACGGTCACGTAATGCTGGTACGTCGAGGGGAATGACATTAATCCGGTAAAAGAGGTCCTCCCGAAACTCACCACTCGCAACCATCGACTCGAGATCACGGTGTGTAGCGGCGACGATCCGGACATCAACCGTTTCCGATGTTGTTCGCCCGACAACGTCGATCTCGCCTGTCTGAAGCACGCGCAGCAGCTTGGCCTGAAGCATCTGCGACATCTCACCAATCTCGTCCAAGAAGATTGTACCGCCATTAGCGGCGACGAACTTTCCGGGCGACGCCTTCGAGGCACCGGTAAATGCCCCCTTCTCGTGTCCGAAGAGAACACTTTCGAGCAGATCCGTCGGAATTGCGGCACAGTTGATAGCGACGAATGCACGGTTGCTTCTGTCCGAACGCTCGTGAATCGTACGCGCAATAAGCTCTTTGCCTGTGCCTGACTCACCACGAATCAAGATCGTCGCGTCGGCAGTTGCGATCTTATCCACCAGCCGCAGGACCTTGTTCATGGCCGGACTCGCGGAGATAACCGTTGTCTGCTCCTTGCTCGAGACCCGGAGGTTTCTCAGATCAAGGGCGCGTTCGACCATCATCAGTAGTGTTGTGAGATTCGCCGGCTTCTCAACATAGTGGAATGCTCCACGACGCATCGCCTCGATCGCCCGTTCAATGCTTCCGAAGGCCGTCAGGACCAGGACCACAACCGCCGGGTCGCGCCCGCGTAGTTGGTCGAGTAACTCGAAGCCACTCATTTGGGGCATGCGCAAGTCGGTGATAACGACGTCGATTTCAGCTGGATCGAAGATTTCGATCGCCTTCTGTCCTCCCGACACGGCAATCACGTTGTATCCGGCGTCGGCGAGGTTCGACGACATAACCTCTCGGAGACTGTCGTCGTCCTCGACTAGAAGCAGTGTCGTCATTTGATTTCCTCCGGAAAGCAAAGCCACGCAGTGGTTTCACCGCCGTGTTCCTCGAAGTCGATAAAACCGCCGTGGGCTTCCATGATTCGAGACGAAATCGACAGCCCGAGTCCGGTACCCCCGTCACGTGTCGTAAAGTAAGGGTCGAACACGTCGTCCTCATGGCCCCGAGGCAAGCCGGGACCGTTGTCGCGAACGCCTATGCAATGAAACCGCGAACTTGCAACATCACGGGTTTCAGCAACCACCAACACGCGCGGGTTGGCCTCGCCCTCTGACGCTTCGAAGGCGTTCAGTATTACGTTGAGAAGTACCTGACGAACCTGCTCAGGATCCACGTCTGCCTCTACACACTCATCGCGGAGGGCGACGTGAATGTTACGTGACTCAGCCTCAGCTTGAGTTAGTTCTACGACGTCAGCTGCGAGCCCCATCAAGTTGGTTGTGACACGTTTCATGGGTTCGGAGCGAGCGAAACTGCCAAAGCGCGTCACAACCCCGTTCAACCGGTGGACTTCCTTAATCAAGAGCTCACCAAGGCGGTGTTTCGGGTGGTCAGGCTCTAGATCACCCACGAACGACTCGGCCGCTCCGAGAATCGACGCCAGAGGATTGCGGATTTCATGGGCGAGCCCAGCACTAAGTTCGCCAAGGGCGCTTAGTTTCCCCGCGCGAACCAACTGTGTCTCCAACGCATTCCGTTCCGTCAATGCTCGTTCGAGCTGTTTCCTCACACGCTCCTGTTGTTCAACAAGCCAACCCGTCAACACACCGATCGCGAGATAGAGGACCATCTCAAGCAACTTGTCTATTGCGGGGGCCGGGTCATGATGTTCTGCAAAAAACGCATGGGGCAGGTACCCAAGCGTCGCGATGATGGAAACTCCTAGTCCGCCACGCATGCCCGCGGCAAAAGCACCCAAAACAATCGGGATGTAATAGAGCCGCCGGTACACGTTGTGGAGCTCTACGAGATGGTGGTCAGTGGCAAAGTGAATCAGCGTGATGGGTACCACGAGCACGATCGCGAATACGAACCGTACTCTTCCGGTCTGATTGGATTCATCCATCACTCGGCCTCCAGAGTTGAAGAATATTCTACACTCTTGGGTAATAGTCTACAGCCTTAGCCTGGCTCGTCGCTGTGTCTCCCTTTGCGGAAGCGATGGACGAGATGGTGGCCCACACAAACACCCATGGTCACGACGAAGGCCAGATCGAGGTAAAAACTGGTGTAGAACACACCAACTAAACCGATGACGAGGCAGCCCACCATCATCCCAATCATCAGTCTACTGTGACCGTGTCCATCATGGGATCGGTCGTCGTGTTTGTGCTCCATCACCACTCCTGCGCGTAAGGGACTCCAGTCTCATGCTTTCTGCAATCCATGTGCCGCGCAGAGCTGGCCAGAAGCTTGCAGAGAATCGCATCGACCAAAGGAGGACAATATGTGGAATCACATGGGAGATGGAGATTTTATGGGGTGGTTCGCGGCGGCGGTGATGTTGCTCGTCATTGTTGGAGCGATAGCGATCATTGTCGTTATGGGAAAGAAGGAGGACGACTAGTCGCCACCTGGCCTGTTCGGCGATTGGCGGCCTTGGAAGTCTGATGGTTGGGTCCAAAGGAGTTAAATGAAAATGAAGGCTAAAATGATCGCTGCGGCCATTGGCGCGCTTCTGGTGTTCGTGATTGCGTTTCTCATCGCGGTGACCGGCGTCATCAACGTCGCTGCCGACGACCCGCCGCCGCAATGGGTTGAAGGAGTGTTGCACAACGCGATGGAACGTTCGGTAGCGAACCGTGCATCCAAGATTTCTGTTCCAGAGCTGAACGACCCGGCTCTGGTCGCGAGTGGTGCTGCGCACTACAACGCCATGTGTGTCAGTTGTCACGGTGCGCCCGGCGTTGAACCTGGCGAGATCGCCAAAGGACTCAATCCCCGCCCGCCGACGCTGGCGGAGGTGTCAGATCCGGACCCTGCCGCCTGGTTCTGGGTTACAAAACACGGTGTAATGATGACCGGCATGCCGGCGTGGGGCGTAACGCATGACGATGAGAGCATCTGGGGAATGGTCGCGTTGATGACGCGATTCCGAAACATGAGCCCAGATCAGTACTCCGCACTCGTGGCCAAAACAGCGGGCCATGGACACGGTGAACACGGCCATAACCATGCCCACTGAGCTCATGACTCACTGCGTGCAATTAAAAGCGTCGCCGTCGACCGCTCCGCTACACCACATGTCGGCGGGCAACTTGGTGTTGTCATCGACCTGTCCGCGTACGGTCGAATAGCCAAACGAGAAGTTGCTGAGGTCGGCGCCACGCAAATCGACGTCGATGAAGTGAGCGAAGTTCAACGCCGCTGCGTTCAGATCGGAACCGCGAAGATCGAGGTCGATGAAACTGGGGTAGCCGAAAGCCTCCTCATTAAGCTGGCCTTCGAAAGTCGAGCACTGTCCGAAGCCCGTATGACGTGCGAACACGAACGGCACATCGTTTCTTGACGGCTGCCCTGAGTCGTCGACGCAGCCACCGGTCGCCGGATCGTAGGTCGCCGGGAGCTCAAACTCGGCGCTCCAGCACGTCACACCGATGGGCACGTGGACGTGCATTTCGGATTCGCCGCCAATAGACCCCGTAAAGAGACCTCGCCGCTCCGTAGCTTGAGCCACGAGGAACATGTCCGGCGTCTCGAACCCGAAGAAACCGTCAACGAGTCGCGACTCGACAACATCGCTCCACACGATTTCGGACGAAGCCGGTTGTTGCTCCTCGCCGCCGAATCCCGTTGCCTGGGCAATTGCGAGGCGATGCAAGGAGATCTCGACCTCTGAGCCCGCGGCAGTTTCGATGACTGTCGCGGAGTAGTAGTTTCCGTTGTGTGAGACAAAATCGCTCACGCAGTCCATCACCCAGCCAGCGGGCTGCGGCTTTGGCTTCGGACGAACGTCGACCGGGTCTGTGACGGCGTCGATCGTATCGATGGTGTCATCTCCATCGATTGGATCGAACTTACCGTTGGGATCGACATCGGCGGATTCGGTGAGATCAACAGGCACCTCTGACTCGCCTTTCTCCGGTCCTGCGACGCAACCCGTTCCAACCAAACACATCACGAATATTCCAGCTTCAACTCTCATAATGGCACTCCATTGTGTGTCCGTGCCCACAATGACGGGGAGCCAATATGTAGTAAATCTTTATTATCCTGATTTTATAATGTTGATTTAATGGATAATGGTCGTGAACAGGAATTTTCTCGTTTCCATTTTCGACTCCGTGCTTTGCTCATTGTTCATCTGTTGACGACTCGCCAGCGAGCGCCTCGAGAACCGGGCAATCGGGTCGATTGTCTCCATGGCAGTGCTCGATGAGGTCTGCAAGCGTGTTGCGAATAGACTTCATTTCCTCGATGCGCCGATCGACCTCCTCGATGTGCGTCCGAGCGAGCTCCTTTACGTCAGCGCTCGCACGATCGCGATCCGTCCATAACGCTAGTAGCGCTCCCACGTCTTCAACGGAAAATCCGAGGTTTCGAGCACGGCGCACAAACGTCAGAACCTGCACGTCGCGTTCGCCGTACATTCGATAGCCATTAGCTCCCCGCCGAGCTGGTGGTATCAAGCCGCTCTCTTCGTAGTAACGAATCGTCTTGGCGTTTACGCCTGATTTCGTCGCAAGTTGACCGATATTCATTTCGTCTCCTGCTCAAGTGTCGGTGTCCATTTTCTGAGCCGCAGCGAGTTAGCAACGACGCTTACGCTGCTAAAGGCCATCGCTGCCCCTGCGACTGCGGGGCTCAGCAGTCCAACCGCAGCCAATGGAATCCCGATGACATTATAGATGAATGCCCAAAAAAGGTTCTGGCGAATTTTGGAATAGGTAGCCCTCGAGATGTCAATCGCATCCACGACGAGGCCAGGTTCGGAGCGCATCAGAGTGACACCCGCTGTCTGCATCGCAACGTCTGTACCCGACCCCATCGCGATACCGAGATGGGCTGCGGCTAGCGCCGGGGCGTCGTTCACGCCGTCACCTACCATAGCGACGGTTTGGCCCTCGCTGAGTTCCTTGACCACATCGAGCTTCTCCTCTGGAAGCACGTCTGCGACCACCTCGTCGATGCCAAGGCGTTCCGCCACAAATGCTGCTGTGTCGGCATTGTCTCCGGTGAGCATCACGACGCGTGTACCAAGCGCTCGGAGGCGTAGAACTGCGGTGTCGGCGCCGGGTCGAGGTGCATCACCGACGCTGAACTGCCCCAACAACTCACCTGAGTCTGGGTCGGCAAGCCAAACGACAGTTTGTCCCGCGGCTTCGCGCGAGCGGGCATCTTCCTCTACATTATCAAGGGACACGTTATGGTCCTGCATCATTCGCCGGTTGCCAGCGATGAGTTCGCGCCCATCGACGACTGCCCGCAACCCGTGCCCTTTCACGGCCTGAAACTCGGACATCACGCCCAGCTCCACGTTTCGCTCTCGCGCCGCGTCAATGATCGCGCGTCCAATGGGGTGCTCACTCCCTCCCTCCGCAGTGGCGAGAAGTCGCAGCGACTCCGACTCGGAGATGCCTATGGGTTTGATGTGGGACAACACCGGCTGGCCAGCGGTGAGAGTACCAGTCTTGTCGAAGACGACGACGTTCACGTCGTGCGCTCGTTCGAGGGCGTCGGCGTCCTTGATTAAGATACCATTTCGTGCAGCTGCACCGGTACCGACCATAAGCGCAGTTGGAGTCGCAAGCCCCAGTGCACATGGACAAGCGATAACGAGAACTGCGACGGCGGCCAGAATCGCATCGACGGTCGCTGCTCCCATCGCTAACCACACCACGAACGTGGCAATCGCGATCACTACGACAATCGGGACGAACACCGCCGAGATGCGGTCCACCAGCTTCTGCACGGGAGCTTTGCTCCCCTGTGCGTCCCGAACCAACCCGATGATCTTTGACAGTGTACTCTCGGCACCTACTGCGCTCGTACGCACTCGGAGCAGACCATCACCGTTGATCGTCCCCCCCGTGATCTGGTCGTTGAGGCGCTTGTCTACTAGCCGGCTCTCGCCCGTGACCATCGATTCATCGACCTGTGAATGTCCGCCCTCGACGCGTCCATCAACGGGGATTCGCTCCCCCGGACGGACGACGACGATATCTCCGACGGCAACGGATTCGACGGGCACTTCAATTTCGTCCCCGTCCCGCGCAACGCGAGCCACCTCGGGACGCAGGTTCATCAGCGCCCTCAGGGCCAGTGTCGTGCTCTGTTTTGCTCGACTTTCGAAGGTCTTACCAAGGAGGATCAGTGTGATGATGGCGGCCGACGCTTCAAAATAGAGGTGGGGCGCACCCTCGCCCGGGCGAGTCATCAGGTAGATACTCAATCCGTACGCAGCTGATGTCCCAAGCGCGACAAGCACGTCCATGTTCGCGGCCCCGGAACGCAGAGCTCCCCAAGCCCCCCGGTAAAACCGCGCCCCTATTATGAACTGAACCGGAGTCGCCAGAGCAAGTTGCACCGATGCAGGGATCATCCAGTCGATTCCGGCTGACATCCAGATCATCTGAGCAACCATAGGCAAGGTCAGTAGCGCCGACACGCCAAGCACGACCAGCTCGCGACGGTTGCGAGCCTCAACACGCTTGCGCTGCGTCTCAAGTTCATCGGCGGTGGCGGTTCTCACCGTCGCATCGAAGCCTGCGTCGCGTACAACACCAATTAGTTGTGCGGCGCTCGTGGCACCAGACAAGGCGGTGATTTTGGCATGTTCGTCGACGAGGTTCACGGTCGCTTTTTGAACGCCATCGACATCGCCAAGCACGCCCTCAAGACGTGCGACGCAGCTCGCACACGTGAGACCTTCGATATTCAGTTCGAAGTCGACACTCGGTGTGGCGAAACCAGCATCTCTCACCGCGTCTGCGACCTTCCTCAGGTTGACGATGTTTGGATCGAACCGCAATTGGAGGTTCTCGGTCGCGAAGTTCACTGTTGCTTCGGCGACACCTGGTACCTCTGACACGATCTTCTCGATTCGGCCCGCACAGCTCGCGCAGGTCATCCCCTCAACTGGCATTGTGATTGGATTTAACGTTTGCATATACACCTCTCAATGTTTGACAGATGTACGCTACACCTTCCAGTAACTGGAAGGTCAAAGAGTTTTTTCCCCTTGGTCAAAAAGAGGAGTCGACTAGAATCGCAACCTCTTGGTATTTATGATCAATACTAGGATACCGGTTCACTTTTCGAGTTTGAGTAAGCGCGCGTTAAACGCCACGATGACCGTGCTGGCGGACATAAACACTGCCCCAACCGCAGGACTGAGGTAGATGCCCCAAGGAAAGAGAATCCCCGCGGCCAACGGAATCGCGAACGCGTTATACCCGGTAGCCCACACGAGATTCTGGATCATTTTGCTGTAGGTGTTGCGAGCCAGCCCAATCAACGCGGCCACGTCATCCGGCTTGTTGCTTACGAGCACAATGTCCGCCGTTTCTACCGCTACATCCGTACCCGCTCCGACGGCGATCCCAACGTCGGCCTGGGCCAGCGCCGGAGCGTCGTTCACGCCGTCGCCTGTCATCGCAACCACGAAGCCGCGTCCCTGCACTTCCTTGACCTTCTTCGCTTTTTGATCGGGCAACACTTCGGCGAAGAACTCGTCGAGGCCAATCTCGTCCGCGACGGCCTTGGCTACCTGAGCGTTGTCGCCGGTCAACATCATGCAGCGAATCCCCATTTCTTTGAACTTCGCGATGGCCCGTTTGGACTCCGGACGAACGATATCGGCGAGCGCAATAGCGCCACTGAGAGTCCCGTCGAGGATTACGTAGACAACTGTGGTGCCTTTTGCCAGTACCGCGTCCACCCGATCGTCCTTCACTTCATAGTCGTTCTCGCGAAGGTACCCAGGACTCACGACCTTCACATCCACACCATCGACGTTGGCCTCGGCCCCCTTCCCGGTAATAGCCTGGAAGTCGACCACCTCGAGCCCGCCGTCAGCAGACTGCACTATTCCTTGCGCAATTGGATGTTCGGAACGCGACTCTAGCGACGCCGCGAGGTTAAGCAGCCGAGCTTCATCGACTTCGTCGGAAGCCTCGTCGAAGACGATCGTCTCCGTTACCCCAAACTCTCCCTTAGTCAACGTTCCCGTTTTGTCGAATAGGATCGCGTCGATGTTACGGGCCGTTTCAAAGGCAGCGCGGTCACGAATAAGTAGTCCGTTCTGGGCTGCGATGGCGGTCGACACGGCGACAACCAGCGGGACCGCCAACCCCAAGGCATGAGGGCATGTGATGACCATCACCGTGACCATGCGCTCGATAGCAAACGCGACCGACTCGCCACCGAATACGAGCCACAGGGTGAGTGTGAGCGCACCACCGCCAAGGGCGATCCCAGTGAGCCAGACAGCTGCACGGTTCGCGAGGTCCTGAGTCTTCGACTTCGAGCTTTGCGCCTCACTGACCAGTTGAATGACCTGCGACAGGAAGCCTTCATCTCCGGTCTTCGACACGACAATCTCGATGGAGCCTTCGCCGTTGACCGAGCCGCCGATGACCTCGTCTCCGTTGGCTTTCTCCACCGGCTTCGATTCTCCGGTCAGCATCGCTTCATTGATTGAGCTGCGCCCCTCAACGATCTGACCGTCGGCCGGAATCTTCTCGCTGGGCTTCACGAGCAGTCGATCACCGTGCTTCAAAGTCTCGACGGGTACATCTTCAATGCGACCGTCATCGAACATCTTGTGAGCCTCGGACGGCATTAGCTTCACTAGCTCTTCGAGCGCCTTCGAAGCACCCATGACTGACTTCATCTCGATCCAGTGACCAAGCAACATAATGTCGATCAGCGACGCGAGCTCCCAGAAGAACACTTTGCCTTCGAGACCGAACACGACGGCAACGCTGTATACGTAAGCAGTGCCAATGGCGATCGCAATCAGCGTCATCATCCCAGGGGCCTTCTTCCGAAGTTCATCGGCCAGCCCCTTCAGGAACGGCCAACCTCCATAGAAGAAAATCACCGTCGAGAACGCCGCTGAAACCATGAGGTCGCCGGTGAAATGCAAGGTGTCGCGCAGTCCTGCGAGCCCTTGAAGCATCGGCGACAAGATGATGACCGGGATGGACAGCACAAGTGCAATCCAGAATCTCTTCCTGAAATCCGCCACCATGTGGGCATGATGATTGTGATGGCCGCCGTGCCCATCTTTCTGGCCGTCGTGTTTGGCGCTCGCTTGATGTGGAGCGCCATCGTCAGATTGTGAGTGCTCGTGATGTTGATGATGTTGCGAATCTGTCATGCCAGTAATCCGTTAGAGTTGGATGGGCGCACATGGCGTAACGATGTCAAAATGCAAGACCCACGCCACAGCCAACATGGGAAAACCCTGGAATGGTGGTCCTTGTCGTCCCGAACTGTAGAATATTCGACAATGCTGCAGAATATTCTGCGGAGTGACTGAAAATCAGTGCCCTGAGAGACCAAAACGCCCTGGTTTGTGACGGCACGTTCCTTGCGTTGTAGGTAACTTCGAACGAAGACCACGAAGTTTTCAGTAATCAAGAGGAACACATGTTTAAGATCCAAATCTCTCTCTTCGCTTTACTCATTGCACTCTCTGGCTGTGCCGACAAGAAAGCGGCGGCCGATCAAAGCCCCGAAAAAGACACTGTTGCGGCCACGCCTGCCGAAGACCCGAAAACCGAGGACGGCACGAAACACGACCCACCGATTGCATTAGACAAAGTGCCGGACGGCCATTGGTACTGCGACATGGGAACCTCCCATTACAGCAGGGCCACAGAGGGTGATGGAAAATGCCCACTGTGTGGCATGGCGCTGAAGCACATGGACCATGCAAAGATGGGCCACGGCAAATCCGGGCACGGGGACGGACACGCACATGGCGACGACCATCACGAATAGGTCCGGAAACGACCTTCGCTCATGTCCACCGTAGTATGGCACCACCCGCAACGTACCAAACTCCAAACGAACCCAGCTCAACCCCGCATGTTTTCAAGCCCTGCGCGTACAGCCACACCTGTGCGTAGTGCTTTTTCAATTCTGGTGTGATGGGTTGGTCTTCGGTCGGATGTTTGTAGCCGGTTTTGTAGTCCAACAGGTGCAGCAAGCCGTCACGGTCGTACCACATCAGGTCCACCACGCCGTTGACCCAGTTGTCCTCGGATTCACCGGCCCACGGGAATGACAGCGGAACTTCGTGAAACAGCCGGCCGGCCAGTGCTGCTGCGCGCAGCTCGCGGGTGACAGGTGCGGCGAGCGCGCCTTCGTAGAGGTCTAACGTCTCGTCGATTCGGGCGCGCACGTTGCCTTCCGGAACATCCAGACGCAGGTCGTGAATCACTTCATACGCGGTCTCCCAAGGGTCGGCGACCCAAAGGAAACCGGTCTTTTCCATCAATGCGTGGAACGCGGTTCCGGCGTCGGCGTCGTTGTTGAAGCGTGTCACACGATTCGTCCGGAACATCGGCAGCGGGGTGCTGAGCTTCGGGTCGTGCGGTGGCACTTCGTCCACCCTGTGGTCGGACGGTTTCAAGTAGGTCCGCACTGGCAGTGCGTGGTCCTTCCAGGTCGCAATCAACGCTTCGTCCGGAAGCTCCAGTTCAGTATCACCAACCGGCTGTTGTCTCGGCCCGTCCGCGGCGTGGGCGTCAATCAAAACCACATCACCAGACTCGACCAACGGTGCCCACGGCGAGCCGCTCATGACCTGGGGCCCGTCGTCGTCGAATGTCAGACCGAGGGTCACTCGAAGCGTTGTCGACCAATCTTTGGCCTCGCTGAGCGTCGTCGCTTCTGGATGACCTGTGCGGTTCTTTCGCGTGGGCACACTCAGGCGCGTCGACATCAAGAGCTTGTACTTCGCGCGTGTCATCGCGACATATAACAGCCGCCGCAACTCGGCTCTTGCTGCGGGATTGCGGTACTGGTCCAAAACCTTCGAGACATCGCTCTTGTCCGACCAGAGCGGCTTCTCGGGGTGGCTTTCGCGAACCTCTGGGCTGAAGACAACGCGTTCTTGAACGTCCGGCAGGAACACTCGCGAGATGCTCAAGCCCCGCTTCTGCCCACGAATCTTGGTCGCATGCAGGTCAGGCAGAACGACTACTGGCCATTCCAGACCTTTGCTCTGCCAATACGTGGTGATGACTACAGCCGCACCATTACTGGCCGTCAGGCCACCAGCACTCGGGTCTGATGTGTTTCGCATCGCCGCCAGGCGTCGCACCAAAGTCTGCGGGTCGTTGCCGGTCGACTCTTCGAGGTCACGCACCAAGTCCAAGAATGTGCGCAGGTTGGCGACGCGCTGACGACCGTTTTCGGTGCCGGCCCAGAACGTCCAAAGGCCCAGCTCATCCGCAAGCCAACTCAAGACATCACTGGTGGCATCCACGCCAACCCTTGGTTTGAACTGCGTGCGCGTCTCTTGAAAACGGCTCAACGACGCGGCGTCCAGCTCAAGCTGCGCACGCACGGCGTCTAGCTCTGCGTGGTCATCACCCAACCATTCACGAGCCGCGGCATCGGCATCAAACGACTCCGCAAAGAAGGCCGCCTGTTTCAGGCTCTTCACTTCGCCGCCGTCTTTCAACGTCACGCCGTGCCCACGACGCAAGCAGTACAGACCCACGTCCGAGATCGAGATTCCGGGACCACGCAACGTCGCCAAAAACGGCGTACGCAGATTCTCGTGCGTTTCGGATTCCAACCAGCACACCAGGCTCTCGACTTCATCGGTGCCCAGCAAGCCGCGACCGCCCTGAACTGCCGCCGACACGCCATGCGCGGACAACAAATCGCGCATGACTTCCGCACGCGCCCACGACCCTACGAGGACCGCAATCTGCGGCCCATCGGCCAGTGGCGGATACTCTTGAGCCAGCTCCGAAAGCCGCGCGATGGTCGCTCGTTGCAATACGGTCGAATCGTCGTCTTCTAACTCTTCGTCGTCCTCAGAATCATCGGCCTCTTCGTCTTCCAGGCCACGACCTCGAGCGACAATCAGCTCAATCGGCGCGGGTTTTTCCGAAGTCCCCTCGGGCGCAACCAAACCCTCAAACGGCACGTCGCTACGCGGGTCTAGCGAGCCCTCTTCACCTTCAGCCGGGAACACTGAAGCGAACAATCGGTTGATGGCGTCCAGCAGATTTGGCGTGCTGCGCCGGTTGATGGTGAACTTCTCGCTGGTGCGGTCTGCATGCGCAATCGCTGACGAAATCCGCCGATTGAACACGTCGACTTCGGCCCCACGGAATGCATAGATGGACTGCTTCAGGTCGCCCACAAAGAACAGGTGAATGGGGCGGCTTGCGGTCTGGATTCGCTCCCGCAACGTGTCCAATAAAGACAGCTGTCGATAGGACGTATCCTGCGCTTCATCGACAAAGATATGGCGCAGCGGAAAGCGTGCCTTCAACACGGATTCCAACGACCTATCCCGCACCATTTCGTAGGCCAACGCCTCGATATCGCTGAAGCGAACCTTGCCGTGTTCTTGCAGGTACTCGCGGAATCCCTTGCTCCAACGCTGGCTGACAAAGGTCGAATGCGCCGCCGTCTCTGCAAGGAAGTCGATGCGTTCAAACGCGCTGCAGAAGGCCTGCACAGCCGCGTCGCGGTCGGGGTCGTAGGCAAAGAGCTCGGCGAGTTCCTCTTGGTTAGCCTTCCAGACCTTGCGCAGTTTGCTGTCACCCAACCAGTTTTGACCGCCGCGGGTCTTGTTGGTCGGCAGGTTGATAATCTGCGCAATATTGCGCCACGCAGATTCAGAATGGGTCTTCTTGGTGGTCTGTAGTGAACTCACGGCAAAAGTAGCCGCTTCACACAGCTTCGCCGCTTCATCGGCGATAGGTTTGTCGACCCGGCGCTGCGCCTCTTCATAAGCGGCGTTGAGCTCATCTACATCCCAAGACTTCACGACTTCACAGACGGCATCAGCTGCGCGCTGCATAGCCATCAGCCAGGTCTCTTTGATGGACTCCGCGCGGTCTTCCAGACTGTCTTTCTGCGCGATGGACTCAGGGACGTCATAGCCGCAAGTCTCGGTCAGAAGCGCACGAAGACGTACCGGGTCCAATGTCTTCGTCAGCGCCATCAGATGCGGTTCTTCCTTCTCGAAATCCCCCAGGTATTGGTCCGACACGTAGGTCGCCAATTCCTCGGCGACATCATCGTCGGTGCAGACCTCAAATGTCCTGGCAGGCTCCCCATCCGCCGCCGCCTGGGCACCGTGACACTCCCGAAAAATCTCGCCGGCGAGCGAGTCGATGGTCGTGATGGGGGCTGTGGACAGTTGAATTAGGATGCGGCGGAAGCGCTCTTCGTCGGCGCGGATAGCTTCGACATAAGGGCGTTGTGGGCCTTCTGGCGTTCGCAGCAGGGCTTCGCGCACGCGGCGTTTCATCTCGCTCGCAGCGCGACGCGTGAAGGTGATGCACAGGATTTCCGAGGGTTCGCAGCCATCAGCCAAGGCCGCCAAGTAGCGCAATACCAGGTTGTAGGTCTTGCCCGTGCCTGCACCGGCGGAGATGAAGACATCCGTCTCCAAATCCGTTGACGCGACGGTCGCGCGTTCATGGTGCTCGCGCAGCGTATCGCGGTCCAAATCCTGGACGTCGGCGATGGGGCGCATGACCTCTGGATAGAACTTGTCCTGTCGGCTTGAGACCGACGCATCAATTTCGATCTCAGGCAGCGTTCTTGGGTCCTCGCAGCGTTCGCCCAACGCAACCGTATACCCGCATGCCCGCTCGTAATCGCAGTATCCTCGACCTTCGATGGGGCAACTATTAGGAAGAAGCAGGAAGTTCCCCTCGCGCATATTGGACAGGTGCGAGCTCAACCAGGTCTGGCTGAGTTCGCGCCAGGTCTTGCTGTCGCCGTTGACGATGGCACCGGCTTTGGCGTCCAAGGCAATCTCGGGTGCGTAGCGTTCATCTTTGGGGTCGCGTGGAAACTCTAGCGAGATTTCGGCGACCTCGGCGCTACCGTCCAAGTGCGCAAGCACGCCCTGACGCGCGAGCTCTTCGATGGCCAGCGCATAGAGCGGAAGCTGCAAATGCTCACCGGTCAGCAGGCGTTTTTCGAGGCTGTCGCGCGACTTGCCTTTGCCAGTTTTGAAGTCACGAATCGCAAGTCGATTGCGCTCGCGGTCCCAGTCGATGCGGTCGACCTGACCTTTGACCTTTAGCTCGACGCCGTCGACTTGAATGCTAATAGGCGTCGGAATGCTGTGTGGGTCGGCATCGCGTTGGATGCGCTCGAGGTCCAAACCAAAACTGAATTCGGCATGGGCGACCTCACGATTGATATAGTTTTCGAATCGTTCTTCGACGGACTCCAACGCGGCCTGATGCGCGACCGTCGCCTGTTGTAGCTTCGCTTCGATCTCAGCCCGAAGGTCCTCAACGCCGCTGTCTTCACGGTGTTTGTATGCTTTCTTCAGGTCGGCCTGCGACAAGACACCTCGAAACGTATCCCCGATTTTCGCGGCCCTGTCTTGCGTCGTCACCGAGCCGTCTGCGATCGCAGCAGCCAATGCATCCACTGTCTCCAAGACCCGTTGTGCTTGGTCCAGCGCCTTCTGCGCATCTTGCACCCGGACGTCATCGGCGTAGTGCTCCTCACCCGGCATTGCGGGTAGCCAGGGACGCAAATGGTAGACAACCCAACGTTTGATGGCGGGTCGCCAGCGCTCAACAATCGCGTCCGTGACCTTGTCCGAGAGCGTGACCTGTTGCTTCAGGTACTCTTTGACGACCGCATCCAAACACAGCGCGATGCTAAACGTGATGCGCTCCACAACGTCGTCGGGGTTTTCGCCGGGTCGCCAACAGAGGCTCCAAAGCTCGTCCTCAGCGATATCGATGGCTTTGCGTGCCGCGTCCGAAAACGCGCGATGCAGCAAGGTTCCCACTTCGCGCGCGTCGAGCTGGTCAGGCTGGTCTTCGTTGTCACGGATGGTCAGCACATTGCGCAAAAAGTACTTCGTGCCGCACTGGCCGTAGTTTTCCAGCGACGAGGCGCTGTATGCGTCCGGCTCTTGAACACCTGCTGGCAAGCGCCCCGAGTAGTGACCAAACGTCGAGCTTTGGTCTGATGACGGCGAGCGCTCGGCGAGTGCTTCGCGGGAGGTGCGAAGGGTGTTGTGCAGCAATTCTACCGTGTCGCCTGTGTCGTGAGGCGACACCCATTCGCGAAAACCCTCATGCCAGCCAAACAGGCGAGCGGAACGCCAGTCTGGCGCATCAGTTGGGGCTGCGGGGACTTCGTCCGACCATTCAAACGACTTGATTTGGGGGTGCGAATACCAGTCTTCCGCTGTCCAACTGCCGACAAGAAGCGACAACAAAGGACCGGGGTGTCGGACCTCTGTACCCGCCCCTTCGTTTGCGTAGCTTAAGACAACACGTTGGGCCTGGTCGGCGGCGACACCAAAGAGCGACATCTGTCGCTTAATCTCATGCATGACCAGGTCAGCTGGGGATTCGTCTGATTCCATCAACCCCAGTGCCCGCGCCCACGAAGCTTGATGCGCGTCCATCATCGTCGGGATGCGAGGGAAGTCGCCTTCGCCCAGTCCGGCGGCAATCAGAAGGTCGGCGGACGAACCATCGTATTGATCATAGGTGGTGATGCGCACGCCATGGTCGGAGCGTCGGCTGTGATTCAGGTACGTTCGGCCAAGCTCGGTCGCCAAAACCTGTGTCGCGCCAAGCTTCTTCACAAGTGGATGCGCGCCGCGTCGTTCCTCGACGTAAGCCAGTTCTTCGAGTGTCGCGAGCACCTTCTCGCAGACATCGGGCGCACGTGAATCGCCACGCACTTGAACGGCTTGTCGGATGCCGAGTTCCAAGACCAGCTTCAACAACCGCTGAAATGGCTTCGGGCCTTCTTTGACGCCGCGCCAGATTCGGTCGGTCCAGGTCTGCGCGCTTCCGCGGTCCCAGCGATTGACATCATGCGACACCAGGTGTCGCCGCCACTGCGACAGAGTGAACGCTTCTCGCCGTATTGCTGCCAGAGCGTTGCGAACGCCACGTCGCACGTTTTCGCCCAACGACTCCTGTCGCCAGTATTTTCCTTCCAAGATTGTGCGGACATGGAAGCGACTGACCGGGTGGGTATCCCAGCGGCTGAGCTGGCTTAGCGCCAGCACCCATCGACTAATCGCGTGTGAGTCAATCGATTCAAAGTGGGCGGCACGAACGGGCAAGTCAGCATCTTCGAGCTCGCGAATCCACAACGCACGCATCGCCGACGAGCGTGGCAGGAGGATCAAAACCTTGTCGCAATCTTCGGCCGAAGCGACAGTTTGTCGTATGTCGCGAACTGTCGCCTTCACCTCACCCCGACGCGTCGCTGCACGGCGTACTGACACGTGCTCAGGCATGTCTGAGGGTGTCGCCCATCCACCGGTTTCAAGCGCATCTGTGATGTCACCACGCGACACCGTCTGTGGCCAGAGAACGGGTGCGGCGAGCTCGCTGGACACCCAGTCGATGAAGAGTTCTTCCCAACGCGTTGGCATCACAAGGGTCGACGCATCAATCTGCGTGATGCGCGTGCCCTCCCGGTCCACGTCCGGGAAACCCAACGCGGCTATGGCGTCGCCGTCAGCGGGCATGGCGAGGTCGCCAAGACGCATGGCAGGAACGTAGAGATAGTAGCCGACGGAGGCATTTGTGGTGGGCGGGGCGCCACCCCTTACAACCCGCAAAGTTTGAAGCACACGACTAGTGTAACGCTCCGCTTCGCATCGCGTCCACTAGGGGTTCGCCTTTGGCTCACCGGTTTGGTTCGGCTTTGCCTCACCGGTTTGGTTCGGCTTTGCCTCACCGATTTGGTTCGCCTTTGGCTCACCGATATGGTTCGCTGGCGCTCACCGATTTGGATTGGAGACTCTATGAATGTCGCATATCTCGCTATTTCGATTGACGGCTTTATTGCTGGTGCTGACCACGATATCGAGTGGTTGAACAAGGCGGATGAACTCTACCCAGCGACTAACGAGAACGGGTTGCAATATACGGATTTCATCGCAGGCATTGGTTGCATACTGATGGGTCGAGCGACATTCGATTTTGTCGCGGGACTCGACATTGACTGGCCGTACGGTGATATGCCGGTTCTGGTCGCGACAACTCGCGACATCGAACCTCCGGCGACAACCGTGTCGTCCATCCAGGGCAGTATTGATGCGCTTCTGGACCATGCGCAGCAGATTGCAGGCGACAAGGATGTTTACGTGGATGGCGGTAGTCTGGTGAGCCAAACCATTAGGGTGAATCGGCTCGATGAGATGGTCCTGACGCAGATTCCGGTTGCGCTAGGTTCGGGCATCCCACTCTTCCAAGACCTTGGCCAAACCTGGTTCAAAGTGACCAATTTATCGCTTCACAACGGCACCTACCCTCAAATCACCTACCAATTGAATCGGTGAGGCAAAGCCGAACACGGCTGTAGTTGTTCAAAACGGAACGGACGCCAGTCCGTGGAGTTGAAGAACTACAGACTTGTCAACGAGCACGGCGAAGCCGCGCAGTTAACCAAATCGGTGAGCAAAGCCGAACCACATCGGTGAGCCAAAGGCGAACCCCAATCTGCTTGATATCGCCGCCGATGTCTGCGAAAAACCAATCAAGCAGATAAACCTAAGCGGAACAGAAGGTTATGCGTCTTTTGAAAGTAGTATTGATCGTGTTCGTCATGATTGCAGCGGGGTGCAATTCGGCGACCGAAAACGAGAACAACGAGATTCCGGCGAACAACCTGACATCACCGCAATCGGTGGAACAGGCGCTGGATAACCTCGTGACGGTCGGCGACACGTATCATGACTCGTCATACGAGCTGATTAGCCACTTCACGAACGACTACGAGTACAGCATCGGTGCCGGCAACCCGCCAACAGCCATGACCCTGGCGGATCCCGGATACACGCAGAAGCAAACCCAGTATGAAAACGGTGTCCAGGTCTTACTGGGCAGCTACGGGCTCCTCGTTGCGCTGAAAACGGCAAATCTACAGGGACCGGATAGCGAAGGGTCGGGGTTGCGTGTTTCCCGGCAGCAGATTGGCCTCATCGCGGCCGCTCTAGCTGGTGCGGCGTTGATGGGTATTGGTGCCGCTGCGGGTTTCGGCCGAATGTTTGACCGTGCCGCCGCTCCGGTCATCGAGCGAGCAAAGACCGCAACCCCCGAAGAGGTTGCGCGCATGGCAGAAATTCTGGACCTGCCCGAGAACGCAACCCAAGACCAAGTGGTCGACCATCTGGAAAACGACATGGGGTATCTGGCTCGCGACCGTGCTGTTGATGAGATTGTGCAAGACTTCACGTCCAGCAATGAAGCGGGGATTCGACCGTTTGAAGGGTCCGAGATTAACGAAGCTGTGGCGGATGTCGCGCAAGAGGGTGGCCGCAATGCCGTGAATCTGGTCGCTGGAGCCACCACGGCAGCAACGGGCGGTCAGGGATACGCCCAAGCGCTAGAGGCCGCTGGCTTTCTTCCAACTCAAGCTGCGCTCGCCGATCTGGCCATTTCGGCCGTTTCAACCGCGACCGAAACCCCGCTTCAACCGCTTGATGTCTTCAATGCAATCTTCATCTCGAGCTCGACCACCGCTCGTGACCGACGACGTTTCCGTGAGAACGTGATGGGATACACCATCGACGAGGCGATTCGAGTGCTCACGCAGGATTTGGCGGAGGCCTCGATCGAAGAGATTGAATCCGCCATGCGTGCGCTCATCGACGACATGATTGTGGAGCTTGGAGACCAGATAACTGTTGAAGAATCTGGCACTGCAATCTGGGTCGAGTTTCCCAGCCGGGTCGTGCTCGCGCGCTTGAATGACCCCGAGGGTACGATTCTTCATCCAACCGATGACAACTTCGATTCGATCCTTGCTGCCAACGGCGACATCTCAGCGCACAGCAACTTCGACCCCAACCTGATTGAAGGTCTGCTCTTTCCGATCGACGACGAATCGGCGCCAGCCAACAACACGAACAACGTGAACAACACGGGTGCGGATTCAGACGGCGATGGCGTGCCCGATGCGGAAGACAACTGCCCGAACGACCCGAACTGGTATCAGGTCGACAGCGACTTAGACGGCATCGGCAACGAATGCGACGACTCCGCCTGCCCAGAGTTCACCTACGACGAAGATGGCTGTGTAGAAGGTATGGCTTGGGACCGAGCTGTCGCAGCCTGCACCCAGCCAATGTGCCCAACCGGAGCGATGTACAACTCCGTCAAAGACTGCTGCTGCGACTGCTGGGACGACAAAACGCTCGACACCGTCATCGACCCGTGCCGCGTAGGTTTCGTGCTGTTCTGCGCCGAGCGTGACCCGAACGAAGGCGGATAACGCGGCCTTCGGCCTCGGGGTTCGCGCTTTGCGCTCAGAATTCGGCGCTACGCTCCCTCAGAACTCAGTCGCTGCACTCCGGAACTCACTTTGGCGTAGGAGCTCCACAGATTTCTCAGACTGTTTCACAGATACCCACAGATATTTTTGGGGCGGTATTCTGGGTCAACCACCTGATCTAAGCAGAAAAGAATCTGCGAAAATCTGAGTCAAATCCGTGGGAATCTGTGGAACTTTCACTCAATGGTCGCGCGAACAGAACGACGATTCCCTCCAATCCCGTAACGGGCGTTGTCGTATGCCCACGGCCCCGAAGAGGGATTGCGACACCTGAACGACCTCATCGCCGAGGGTTCGTTTGAGCGCTATCAACCGCCACATGCCGCGCATGCCTTCATACTTCGAAAAACAGGCAAATAGAGGAAGCAGAAGAGGCGTACCTCAGAGTGAACTTGTTGTTCGTACTTGTGATTATGGTTAATCTGGAATCACACTGACTGCAGAGAACATCATAAAAAAAACAATTGGGATGGTCGTTCTGGCGATTGGATTGTTGGGCTGTGGCGAAGATGCGCCAGACAAAAACAACGACAACGTCAACAACACCAATAACGACAACAACGTCAACAACGTCAACAACGTCAACAACGAGAACAACTCAGACTGCGATGCTTGTGATGGGCCCCTTCCGACGTGCCGCAATGGAGTCGCGCGATACACGCCGGCGGTCTGTGAAAACGACCGCTGCGTCCTTAAAGAGCCCGTTCAAACGGTTTGTGGCGATAGCGGACGAGTCTGCGGTAATGAAGGTGCGTGCGTAACACTGGACACATTTTGCAGCGAATGTGGTGAGCGCCCAAATCGATGTATGGACAATGTTCTGACAACGTTCGAACTGAACTGCTCGGCCGAAAATCCCGCATGCGAATACATCGAGACCACACGAGATTGCGTCGCTGAAAACCTGATTTGCATCAACGGCGACTGCATCGTCCCGCCCTGAGCTTCCCCTCAAGGCAACTCACCAAATCTCAAGATAACTTCGCGCAGCGAAAGATAACTATTCGATCTCGGAGCGTAAGGTCCGCAAATTCGCAATATACCTATGCGTCCGAACTGCCGTTGACTTCGGAACCGTGGCGTTCGCCAACGCCTCATCGATGGGTCTTCTTCGCATCATCGGGGCCATCGAACTCACAAAGAACGCGAGCGATAGAGAGTTTCTCGAATCGCGGTTAGCGGAACTCACGATGGCGTAGGAGTTCCACAGATTTCTCAGATTTGTTCCACAGATACCCACAGATATTTTTGGGACCGTATTCTGGGTCAACCACCTGATCTAAGCAGAAAAGAATCTGCGAAAATCTGAGTCAAATCCGTGGGAATCTGTGGAACTTTCACTCAATGGTCGCGCGAACAGAACGACGATTCACTCCAATCCCGTAACGTACTTTGGTTCCCCAAACGCAGCATTGATACGGGCGACAACCGATGGGCCTTCCACCAAATCAACCGTTAACCTATCGGGAACGATACAACGGTCTGGACCCGGGTTCTTTTCCTCGCCGAGGGTCCAATCCGAATACTCCACAACACCTTCCCATCGGACATTCAGGACTAGCTTGCTGACGTCCCCGCCAGATTCTGTTTTGAGAATTCGCCACTGACATGCGGCGGACCCGCACTCGGCCAATAAGGCAGCACCCAGTTTTGCGGTGTCTTCGGCGGTGTCTGTGAGGCTCTGAACGGCGGGCGTGGACAGCTCATCGGTCGCATCAAACCAAGGGTTCGCGCCAGTCAGCTCAAGTCCATCCAATGTCAGCCGAGCCGAGTTTTCTGGTCGAAACAAAACAACTTTGGTCAGCAGGACTTGCTGTCCATACGCCGCAGCAGGCTCGACCCCGAACTTGGATTTCAGGTCAGCAGATGTGAGCGCTTGCACATGCACGGTGCCGGTATCGGACATCCGGATCAATTTCGCCGCGGCCGCTTTGTCATGATTGCACTCCGCATAGACTTTGCGGTCCTTGACGTCCTGCATCGTCGTACAACCAGAAACCAAAAGCGCCAAAACTACCTGCCACCCCAAAAATCTCATCGTTTTCCTTTCTGAGCGCGAAGGGCGAGTTCTGAGCGGCGCAGCCGCGAACCCTGAGCGCGAAGCGCGAATTCAGTGAATTTCGGACCGTAAGGTCCGCAAATTCGCAATATACCTATGCGTACGAACTGCCGTCGACTTCGGAACCGTGGCATTCGCCAATGCCTCGTCGATCGTCTTCTTCGCATCATCCGGCTTTTCCAGCTTCAACTCAACCTTCGCTCGCAGATGTGCTGCGCGAAGCGCGTTGTCGCCGTAAGCGTGTTGCTGGGCGACCTGCACGAACTTGTACGATTCTTCGTACTCCTCGAGTTTGTTCAGGATGCTGGCGTAGTTGTAGTTGAACGAAAACTCTTCCGGATAAGCGGCGACCAACTCCTGATACAGCTTCTTGGCCTGTTCATTCTCGCCGGCTTTGTACAGCGCATAAGCCCTGTCCATGTTCGCGCCACGAGCAGTCGACAGGTTCGACGACTTTGCTGCTTCTTCCGAAAACGCGGCTGACTCCAAGTACGCAGCTTTGGCCGCGTCTTTGTCTCCAAGCGCGTCATGCAACGAGGCCTTGTACCAGGCGAGGTCTGCCTTGCTGTATCCTGTGTGAGGAAGCTCCGCAGACGTCATCCATGTCTCAATATTCTTGAACGCGGCAGGCGCCAGCGCTTTTCCCGCTTCTTCGTCTGCCTGCACAATCTCTTCAACCCAACCGGCGAACTCAATCTCATTTGGGAACTCTTTGGCCAGTGCTTTGACCGCCTTCAACTGTGCTTCCGAATCTGACAGTTTCTGTGCCTGTCGCTCCTGCGACATCAACAAGTACTTCCGAGCTTCACCGTCCATTCCCTGTAGCCATTGCTCGGCCACTTCATACTCACCGCGCTCATAGTGCCATTTGCCCACGCGCCTGCGCATACCAAACGAGGTCTTGTCTGGCGCATCTTGCGCTACCATCGAAACCGGGACGTCCTTGTTTGTCTTGGCATCGGTAATAAATGCCTGCATCGCGCCCGGCTCTCGATACCCAACGACTCGGTCGATTTCCTCAAGGTCCGCGTTGGCGATGATGACCGTCGGATATCCGCCAACTTTGAACTTCGACTTCATGTCCCAAGAGACATCGGAGTCGGCATCCATCATCAAACGAACCATATCTTTCGTGGCGTCTTTGAACGCATCTTGGCTGTAGACGTTCTCTTCGAGCTGATTACAAGGCGGACACCAGATTCCGTAGAAATGGATAAATAAGAGGCTGTCTTTCGATTTAGCGCCAGCTACTGCTTCATCCGGTTTGTTCATGATGAAGCCTTCGACCGGCTCTTTTTCCTTCGGAGGGTGCACCACTTTTCGAGGTACATCCTTCTCTACAAAACCCTTGCCTGCCTTTGCGTTCACAGAAAACTCAACCGGCTTGCAGTACGCTTTCGCGTCATCGCAGATGCTCAATCGAATCTTGTGCTCACCTGGCGCACCAAGCTGACAGCGCATCACCATCGGAGACTTCGACTCAAACTCATACCCGCCGCAATCCTGGGGCGCTTTGAGTTCAAAGTGATGACCCGCGATCGGCTTGAACGTTAGCTGTTCATACACAAACGCCTCGCTGGGCTGATTGGCCAAAAGCTGGTCCGGAACCTTTTGTGTCTCTGGCTCGGACGGCTCCGATTTCGCTTCCGGCTTTGGATCGTCCTTACATGCGGCCAAGGCCGCAGGGACCAACAGAACAACAATGAGTTTTCGCATTTCTTCCTCAATTCGCTCAATCCACGGACAGCACAGACGGATCACAGAATCACACAGAAATCTCTTTTTGTGACACCATTCAACACCTCACAACTCTAAAATTGTGACTTGGCTGATGCCCTCTTGGAAAAAAGTCTGTGCATGTCTGTGTTTCGTCTGCGCCATCTGTGGATGCCGCTTCAAACTTGGCTAACATTGATTCTTAGAATCTTGCCCATCAGTTCCAGTTCTCCCGGCCAAGAACAAAGAACCAAAAACCAAAAACCAAAAACCAAGAACCCCTTAATCAACAATCTTCAAGCCATGCTTCCTCAGCAACCCCGCCAACGTCAACCTTGAGAATGTCGCGCCCTGGATCTGGTTCGTGTCGGGGTCGATATCAAACCCGGTGGCGCCTCTCAGATCGGCGGATTTGAGGTTTGTTCGGTCGAATGTGGCGTTGATAAGATCTGTGTCCTGAAGATTGGCCTTGCTCAGGTCTGCTTCGCTGAAATCGGCGCCATTTAAAACCGTGCCAAAAAATGACATACCTGAGAGTTTTAGTGCTGCGTAACTTGTAAACGATGCGTCGCAGTCCTTCATCGAGATATCGAGCGCAAAGTCATTGCAGCTCGAGAACGCAACACCCACCAATCGGCACTCAACAAACTGAACCCCTTGCAGGCGTGTATTGTCGAACTTGACCATGCGTAGGTCGCATCGCGTGAACACAGTATCGGCAATTCTCAGGTCACAGAAATCGACCTCTTCCAGGTCACAATCGGTGAACGTGCAATCCTCGATCTCGTCGTCGAACGGCCTCCCCTCGAATAGTTCGTGTTCGAACTTCAGTTCGTTAGGCATGCTACTTTTTGGCTCCGACCAACTTCTGCGCGAACGCTTTAGCCTCTTCCAACGTCTTGAAACCGGCACTCTGCTTGCCCGGGTCGGTGCCCAAATCGTTGTGGTATCGGAAGCCTGAATTTCCGTGGTCGACGTAGATATGATAGCCGTGCAGCACAACGAACGGCGATTGCATGATGGTGTTGATGCGCTCACACCATGACTTAGAATACGCCTCCATGCCGACCTTCGCGTCCTTACCCATGCTCGCATCCCAACCAACCGCAAATGCAACCTTCATCGCTTTGGGTTCTGCGTCGTTCGGTGGGAGGTTGATTGGGTTCTCTGGCGAGTTTTGAATGACCTCAACCAGGTTCATGTACATGTGATAACGCTGCGGGAAGTCGGTGGCATCGTTCATACGCACCGGCGCGCGGTTTCGAGGCGCATGCGGTTCGTCCCAGATTTTGCAGTCCAGGGGGCGATAGTCTTTGGGTTTGGCGATGAACACATAGTGATTCGGCTCAACGCCGTCCGGTTCCGCGGGTGTCGGTTCGGCCTGTTCGGTACTGCCGTTGGTTTGCGCTTTTGGCGCCTCATCCGCTGTAGGTTCGGTGTTCGTCGGCTTGCAACCAAACGTTGCGATCGCGGCCATCACTACAAAGTACTTCTTCATCAACCTTCCTATCGATTGGACAACCAACCCATTGCCTGCGCGGCAACTCCGGGTTGGTCGCTATACCCCAATTTTAGATATGGAGGGAAGTAGACGTGCCCTCCGTCATTTACCCAATGGACTTCGAAGTTACCTGTGTCACCTTTGATGACAGGCTCCACAACGGCACGTGGAATCATCGGGTCGAAGTTGCTCGCAATCAGCAGGCTGGGCACTTCGATGCGACTGAGTTGACCCGCAACGCTGGCATTTCGGTAGTAGTCTTCGACATCGTCGAAACCAAATCGCGGGACTACAGTTAGCGCATCATACTCCCGAATCGACCTCACAAGGCGGATACGTTCGACCGGAGTAATATGTCGCTTTTTGGCAGCAATGTCTTCATAGGATTCACGCAGTTCACGAAGCACGTACTCGCGGTAAACCTTTCGCTGCGGTTCGTCCAAGACCTTCGATCCTCGTCCAAGATCCAGGGGAGAGCCAATCGCAACGATTCCCTTCACCTGTTCGGGCAAGCCTTCGCTGGCTGCTTTCAAGGCCATGTGGCCACCCAACGAATGGCCGACCAGGTAGACTGTTTCGAATCGCTTGAGCTCTTCGGAATCCAACGCTGCCCGCAGGTCGGCGGTCAGGCCACCATGATACAGATCCACCCCACTACCATCGGAGCCACGCATACCCATGCGTAGGGAAGCCCAACCCTTTGCGCCCGCTGCTGCTGCGGCCTGGCGCATGTAGATGCCGTCCGCATTGCCGCCGAGCCCATGCAGAATCAACACTGCGGTGTCTGAGTCCGCATCGCTGAACTTGCCCGCAATGGGAACCTCACCCCACTTGGGGTCCGCGACGTTTGTCGACCAATCCACCGACGGTGGGCAGGCCGGCGGACGAAGCAGCCCCCTCAGAGTGGGCGCTATCGTCCAAAAATGCCCCTTCATACTCATCAAACGACCTTTGGTGGCTCAAGTTCCGAGATCCCAAGGTCCCAATAGCCCGACACAAACTCCAGCGCCTTCGCCGCCCGTGGCGCAAGCGGTTCGCCAATCGGAACGCGGTCTGGCGGAAACTTCACGAACACGATTCCGCCCGCGGAATGCGGACCCACGCGTGAAGTCGCATCGATAACCTCGCCATCATGAGCTTTTCGAAATCCGTCGCCGGTCCAAACCATGTCGACTTCGTCTTCATTCTCAAACGGCGTATTGAAGACCGCCATTGTCGAGCCGGAGCGGTTTTCATCTGCCGCCTTTAGAACTCTAGCCTCGAACTCCCGCGCGGAGAACGGAACGTCTTCTCCCTCGACCAGGGCGAGGTTGACTAGGAGCATCGGGAAATCGAGCGTCGTCGTCATCACGCCCAATGCTGCACCAAAACGTGGATTCAGCTCTGTCGGTTTGAACCCGTCTGCCGTCATGACACCGTCAATCGTGAACGCACCGCGGTATCCGAACTTCGCGCGCAAATGCTCGCCGACAGTTCTGGCGAACGTACGCATTTCGTCGCGCCGGGCTTGTGGTGGGTCCCAAAACGTGGACGCCTTTCCATACTGAAACTCCCCGCTGGGCTTGCGGAACACGATCATCTCGCATGGCCTCAAGACCGCGACATAGTCCGGAAAAACAATCCCGTGGATGCTGCACGGAATCCCCTCAAGGAAGGGCATGATGCGGATTGTATCTGCGTAACCGGCGAAGTACGTGCGTACATCGCGTTGGTCATCGGACGTCCGAACCCAGCGTGTTAACGCCGCCCCTCCATGAAATCCTTCCCTCGAATCAGCGGCCCAAACGACGCCGTCACCATAGTCCAGTTCATCAGAAACGGTCGCTAACCGCTCGACATCGAAAACGTCGACATTCATGGAAGGCGCGCGCGTCACACCCGCTGCATCCCATAATTTGTCGATAATAGTTTTGTCTTCCAGCGCTTGCCACGATTCGGGCCTTGCCCCGTATTTACTACGCCCTGCGACCGGCCGACCATCGTCAAAAATAGTGCCAATTACTTGCATTGTTTTGCCTGGGTCGAATTCATCAACACGGGCAACAGTATCATCCGGCATGTTTGCGAGGATATCCAACGCCAGCCGAATGCTCTCCATCATCGAAGGCGCGCGAACATCGAAACAGATTGGATTGGGAGCAAACTCAGGGTCCGGCATCGGTCCTGTTCCGGGCGCCGCGCCGATGCAAAGGGCACTAGTGGCCCCGTAGTCCTGCAGCAACTTCGCCTTCGCCGCGGAACCGGCGAGCACATCGGTCGCAACGATCCACGACTTTCCGCCGAAAACAGACCGCAGCCAATCTTTAACTTGTTCTTTCATGCCTACGTCGTCACATCTCGAATGGCATCTCGAAGCTCACGAACTCGGAATGGTTTAAGCAGGAAAGCGTCGACGTGTTTGTCATAGTCTTCGCCGTCATGTTGCATCCCGCTCATCAAGATGGTCGTAACATTCGGTCGCAGCTTTCTGGCCTGTGAGAATAGGTCGACGCCATTGGAATCGGACATCGCGTAGTCGGAGATAATCATGTCGAAGTCGTCCGGATTCTTGAAGAACTTCTCCAAGCCCTCGCGGAAGGAGTGGGCCAGTTCGACCTCGTGTCCGAAGTGCTTAAGCTGCTCGCGAAGCACGTTAGCTACGGCCACTTCATCGTCCACGACCAGCACCCTAAGGGTTGCTGCATCATCACCAGCCGAGGTTTCGGCACTTAGTCCCTCGGAGTCTTCGGCCAATGGCAAATACACATCGAAGGTCGTGCCATTCTCGCAACTTTTCGCCTCGATCCGACCACCAGCGCCTTCCAAGATTCCGTGCACGACCGCCAGGCCAAGTCCGCTACCTTCGCCGCGGGTTTTGGTCGTGAAGAACGGCTCGAAAACGCGGGCGAGCGTGTCCTTGTCCATACCGTGGCCCTGGTCGGTGATGCGAATTCGCGCGTAGCCCTCGTCTTCGCCATGGCACAGCGACTGCTCGACACGCAGCACGCCACCCTTGTCCCTCATCGAATCGGCACCATTAACGATTAAGTTAAGTAGCACCTGTTGGAGCTGCGTAGACTCAAGCGCAACCGCCGGCGAGTGCGATTCCGCAACATTTTGGATATCGATATTGGCGGGGATACTCGCGCGGGCCAGGACCAACGCATCTGATGTCGTCTCGCCCAGATCCGCGCTGCCCATGGGCCCATCATCAGATTGCCCCAACGCCAGAAGCTGTCGAATCAGGTCACGCGCGCGCTCTGCTGCTTTGACGATCGGCTCCAAGTGCTCCTGAACCGGATGGTCGTCACCGGCGGCCAGCTGCGCTAACTCGGCATGAGCGACAACCGGGGTCAGGATATTGTTGAAGTCGTGAGCCATACCGGCGGCCAATGTTCCCAAAAGGCGCTGGCGCTCAGACCGGTTCAGGCGGTTCCAGAGTTCGCGTCGTTCTTCAAAATAACGGCTCTGCTCGGCGACCAGAGTAAGACTCGCCACCTGGTCCGCAACCTCTCCCGCAAACGATATCTCGTCCGGCGTCCATTCGCGTACGGTTTCGACGTGCTCAAAGCAGACCACGCCAAGGATTTCACCGCGAACACGAATCGCCGCATCCAACAACGACGTGATCTTCAATGGATCTAAGTAACCGTCGGCGAACTCCTTTGTCCGCTCATCATTTGCGGGGTCACTTGCATCGATCGCACGACCGCTCTTCAGCGCGGCAAAGTAGTTTGGATACTCTTCTGCAACCAAAAACTTACCGCTCTCATGTGTGCCCCTGGAGTTTTCGTAGAGGTCGGTGCAACGCAACGTTTGCCCGTCGTCCTCAAGAAACCAAACACTGCAACGCTCAACGTGCATGGCGTTGGCCGCCACTTCGGTGAGCAATTGTTGCCCTTCAAGCAGCTGCGCACGCGCAAACTGGGGGCTGGTCGCAATACGCACGATTGCCGCTTGTTGTCGCCGCGTTCGCTCTTGCCATTCTGTCTGAGAATCCACCACGGTTTCGCCGATTCCTGCAGTGAGGCATCAACTATACGCCCTGCGATTTGCACCTACAAGTGGTCTAAACAAAAGCGTTTGTTCGCACCTAGCTCACACGACGAAGCTCTCGACGAATATGCGAACTCACAAGGAACGGTTGGGATTCGATATAGTGTCGCGCTGGCTCCAGAAGATCATCTGGTACGGGTTCGCCCAACGCTCGCAGGCAATCAACTAGGGCAATTCGGATCACTGTCTCGTCGTATCGCATTTCATGGGCGTCAAACCACTTGAGCAGCTGCTCAAGCTTCTCTCGGGCTACCTCGAGATTCCCCAGTCCAAGGTCCAGGCGAGCCTCTTCGATCTGAAATATTGCTCGCTCCGCGATTGTGGTCTTTCCAGACATTGCCTGGGCCAATTCACGCTGCGCGCGCTCAAAATTACGAGTGCTAACCGATGCCTTGGCGGCCAGCGCGTGTTGCACACGCAGGTGATCATCCGACCAGTCGGCAGTGGCCAAGGAATCCAAGAACGTCAGGGACTCTTGAAACTCACCGGCAAGCTGAAGAACCTCGCAAAACTGGAGCTCAGCATGAATTCTAACCCAGGGGGTTCTCGCAACTTCGATTGCTCGAAGCCCCGACTCGGTGGCCTCTTCGAGGTGCCCCAATGCCGAAATGACCAACCCTCGCATCGCAAAGTTCGCGGCCTCGTCGCGTTCAAACCCAAGCTTTTGACGCACAGCTTTGATCTCATCCAGCGTCTCCAGAACGCCGTCAAACCTGCCGATGTAGAAGTCTCCGTAGCCAATGTTATGCAATGTCGACAAGAGGTCGGGCAACAGATGGGCACGACGCTGATAATCCGCCACAGGTGTTAGCATGGGGCGAAGTGCGGCGAAGTGGCCTTGCGTAGCTTTGACAGCGACGACTCGGCCAGTGGCCTCGTGGATTCTTCGGTGTTCACCAGATGCATGCGCAATCACCAGCGCCCGCTGAGCCACGTCCAAACACTCATAGAGTTCCTCAGTTCGGAACAGAGCATTCACCAATGCCATCGTTCCTTTGAACTTCAACTCCACATCATCGACTAGCGACGAAATCCGTTCAGCACGGCGCCCTGCATCGACCGCCTCGCCACGCTGGTCATGGTGGCCATGCCACGCAACCAAGGTCACATTCGCCATCGCCGCAACTCTCGGAACGTCGGAGTCAGCGAGCGACTTAACTTCATCGATCAGGTGCTCCAATGCATCTGCATTCGCTTCGAAGATCATGCGATGAAAATAATATGCCAGAACTTGACATCGATACTCGGGGCTTTTGACTGCGTCGAGTACGCCTTGCGACTCTGTTTGCACGACCGGCGTAGCGCTGACTTCACAGATGGATTCGAACCGCTCCGTCAACAGCGCTTCCCGCTCCGCCGCAGGCAACCAGTCCGCAACCCGTAACGCCCCCTCAATGCACTTTGCGTGGATTTCCAAGGCAAACTGTTGTTTGGCGCGTGCCGCTGCTTCCAACCAAATCTGGTGCGCCCGTTTGTGGGAACCGGCCAGCTCCAGATGATGGGCAAACGCTTGGAGATCGTCTCGCGTGGACATCAACTCGGCGGCAGCCCGGTGCATTGCGGCCCGGTGACCTTCAGGCATACCGTTGTACAGCGCGTCCCGAATCTCTTGGGAGGCAAACTCAAGTTTGTAGTCGTTGTTGAAAACGCCGATCTTTGATTCGACCAAGATATTGGAGTTGATCAGGTCGCTCAACGCATTCAGAACCTGCCCCGAATCGAAGACATCGAGCGTCATCAAGTCCCGCATCAGCGGGCGACGTCCGAACACCGAGCAGAACTCTGCAACACGACGCACATCTTCTGACAACCGCTCGATTCGGTGTTCTGGTCTGGCGGCCTCCAACGCGATCAGCTGCGTCACCGCTTCGTTCAGCGACTCGCCTTCGTTGCCGCCCCAACGTCCGCGCTCATCCTGTTGAACAAGTCTCAGGTCCAACATCGTATGCATCAGGTCGATCAATCGAGCGGGCCGACCGCCGGACGCATCGCTGAGCGCTTCTGCAGCCTTTGAGTCGACCGGTTCACCTCCCAAGATCTGAGAGGTCATCGATTCAACAGCGGTTGCATCCAAGGTCGGAAGTTCGATGTGCTCGGACTTCTCGACCTGAACTTCAACAGGCTCCAGCCCGGTACTAACAACCAACCACGGTTCGGATTCGGCGCGGCGTAGAATCTCATCAACGACCGCGCGAGAGCCCCGTTCCAGTTTGTCTAACGACTCCACAACCACAACGATGGGCTTGTTTCCAGCAATGTCACGAAGCGCGCCGGCCATGGCACGGACCATGGCCTGCCCGGCGGAATTGGGTGTTACATCGAGCAGATCGTCGAAAGTCTCCCGGTCAACATCGGACAGATGTCTCTGTAGACGCGGTTCCAGGCGCGCCAACCACAGATACTCCCCCTTCGGGCGCCATTCCCCAGCCAGACTTAGATCGACGATGTTGTCCAAGACATCAGCTAAGGATGCAAACGGCAGGCGATGTTCCTCGCCGCCGGCCGACACCACATGGACATGCGCGGTGGACTGAACGGCTGCGCCCGTCACCTCCAACAAGAAGCGCGACTTGCCGGAACCCGCAGGACCAGTCACCTGGATCAGCGTCGGGTTGTCGTTTCGGCCAATCCCATTGACCGCGGCCTTAGCCTTCGCGAGTTCGGCGTCAAATCCGACGATCTTCGGCGAGTAGAGATACGGGCGGGTGTCGGGTAGGGGCTGCCCCGCTGCCGTCGTCGCGATTCCGTAGTCTTCAAGCAGCGCACAAAGGTTCGCGGCGTACGGCGTCCGCCCTAACGGGTCCTTGCAGAGGAGGTCTTCGATAATCGCATGAATCTGCGGCGGTGGCTCTTCTTCCACACCTTCGATCGGCGGTGGAGGTTGCGCGACATGCGCGATGGCAACCGCCGATGGTGGCCCGGTGAACGGTGGTGACCATGAAGAGTTCATAGAGCATGCAGCCCAGCGAATAGAGGTCCGCGCGCGCATCAAAGTCCGCCGCAATATGCCGTTCTGGCGCCGCGTACTCGAGCGTTTGCGCCCGCGTCAGACTCCGCGACAGGGCATTGCGTGTGACCCGTCTTCCACGCCGCGACACAAGCCCGAAGTCGACCAAGACCGCGACACCATCGTTACGAATCAAAACGTTGTCCGGCTTCACATCCCCATGAACGATGTTCAATCCGTGAAGGAACTCCAACGCTCGAGCAAGCTGACCCAACCACGCAAGCCGCGTCCGAAGCGTTGGACTAGGCGTCCACTCGACATAAGGCGCTTCGTACCTCACCCGCTCCTGAACGATTGGCATCTCGAGCGTAGCCTCTAGAATCGCCTGACGAAGCGCATCGGCATCGCCAAGCGAAGTACGCGACGCAATCTCGATAATCGTATCCGCCGTCGAGACCTCGCCGGTCGTCCCCTTGTTCCAGTCCGAGAATGGCCGCCCGTCGATATACTCCATCGCAAACCAAGGATTGGCCGCCTCAAGGTCGTAATCGATAACTTTGACGATGTTTGGATGGTCGAGCTCGGCCAGAACATGGACCTCGCGACGCAACGCCCGAAGCGCATGCACATCGATGGAACCCGCAGTGTGAATGGTCTTCACCGCGCAGCGCTGCCCCGACTCTTTGTGGATGGCCTCGTAGACCTGCCCCATGCCCCCAGCGCCAAGCGTTCCGACGATTCGAAACGGGCCGATTTCGGTGAGTTCCGACATGCGGAAACTCTACCGCGTTGTTCCTCACCTGTCTTGATGCTTCGCAAGTTAGGCGTTTCAGCTTCCAGCTGTGGTTTCTTGATCATCAGGGCGCCTTCGCGCGTGTCACGACGATGGTAGTTGTCGATTGCGCATTTTGGCCACCGAGGGGAACCGAGATCCGTGAGGCCCCACCGAGATTTCTTTGTCATCATTTCCAGACGGGTCGGAATTTGAGCTAGCGCAATGGGCCGAGAGTGAAGATGGCACGCCGTCAGGCGAAGCCAAAAACCACCGAATGTTCCTTGGATTCGGGTTTCGCTATTCCCCTGCTTCCTCCAGGTAGATTTCCGAGCCCGCTTCCTTGAACTTGCGCGACATCTCTTCCATCCCGGCTTTCGCTTCGTCCATGTCCCGAATCTCTTGCGAGATCTTCATGCTGCAGAACTTCGGACCACACATTGAGCAGAAGTGAGCGACCTTCGCACCGTGCGCAGGAAGCGTTTCATCGTGGTATTCGCGGGCGGTCACCGGGTCGAGGGCGAGGTTGAATTGGTCTTCCCAACGGAACTCGAAACGGGCTTTGGAAAGGGCGTCGTCCCACTCTTGAGCGCCCGGATGACCCTTGGCAACATCTGCCGCATGGGCAGCGATTTTGTAGGCGATGAGGCCGGCTTTGACGTCATCGCGATTCGGAAGACCGAGGTGCTCTTTTGGCGTCACATAGCAGAGCATCGCGGTGCCGTACCAACCGATCATCGCGGCACCGATTGCCGACGTGATGTGGTCGTAGCCAGGCGCGATATCGGTGGTTAGCGGCCCAAGGGTGTAGAACGGCGCTTCGCCACACCACTCGAGCTGCTTGTCCATATTCTCTTTGATGAGGTGCATCGGGATATGACCCGGCCCTTCATTCATCACCTGCACATCGTGCTTCCAAGCAATCTTGTTTAGCTCGCCTTGCGTCCGCAACTCCGCGAATTGAGCGGCGTCGTTGGCATCCGCGATCGAGCCGGGACGTAGTCCGTCGCCCAGCGAAAACGCGATATCGTACTGTGCCATTATCTGGCAGATTTCCTCGAAGTTGGTGTAGAGGAAGTTCTCTTCATGGTGTGCAAGACACCACTTCGCCATGATCGAACCGCCGCGACTGACGATGCCCGTCACGCGCTTCGCGGTCAGATGGATGTATGGCAGCAAAACACCCGCATGGATCGTGAAGTAATCCACGCCTTGCTCGGCCTGCTCGATAAGGGTGTCACGGAAGATCTCCCAGGTCAGTTTCTCGGGCACGCCGTTGACCTTTTCGAGCGCCTGGTAAATCGGGACGGTCCCAATCGGTACGCTGGAATTGCGGATGATCCATTCGCGTGTCTCGTGGATGTCACTACCGGTCGACAGGTCCATGACCGTGTCTGCGCCCCAGAGCGTCGCCCAACGAAGCTTTTCGACCTCTTCTTCAATCGATGATGTAACCGCAGAGTTGCCGATGTTCGCGTTCACCTTCACGTGGAAGTTGCGGCCAATAATCATCGGCTCGGACTCAGGGTGATTGATGTTATTGGGGATGATGGCGCGACCTTCGGCGACTTCCTTTCGCACGAACTCCGGCTCGACGTTTTCGCGGATAGCGATGAACTCCATCTCGGGCGTGATTTCACCCTTTCGAGCGTAGTGCAGCTGCGTCACGCACTTCGTTCCGCGATAGGTCTTTCGCTTCAGCGTTTCGGGCGTCTTACCCCAGTCAGGCTGGATGACACGCTCGACCTCTTCGACGTCTTCGCGACCGAGAATCCAGTCTTGGCGCAGCGCAGGCAGACCCTGCCGAACATCGATGCCTTGCGGTCCGCTTGTGTCATAGACCCGCAAAGGCGGCTCACCGCCAGTTAGTTTGATTTCGCGCATAGGCACGCGCACGCCGCGTGTCCCTTCCACATAAACTTTACGAGAGCTTGGGTGGGTATCTTGAAAGTCGTTGTATTCTGTCATCTCATCCTCCGTGAGTACAGAGGGAGCAAACACACAATGGGACTTGTGTATCGCGCTCCCTACGCCGGTATCAGCCGGTTCAGGTTCAAAGGGTTCTTCTCAATCCCGGTCTTCGGGATGCCCCTGGCAGAAGCGGGTGTACCACGGTGAATAGTCGGAGTATACAACCGCTATCAACACGGAGAACAAACATGCAGAAGCTTAGAGTCGGCCTTGAATGGTTCCTTAATCCTGACCACGTTCCGTTCCTGATCGGCCTTGAAAAAGGTTGGTTTGAAGACGCGGGTATCGAGCTTGAGCTCATCGAACCGGCCGAGCACCTCGACGCCATCGAAGAGATTGAACAAGGCAAGATGGACATCGCGGTCACCGAGCCAATTCACCTGGTCGAAGACCGAGCCAAAGGTCACAAGGTCAAAGGCTTTGCGCGCTTCCTGCATACCAATGGCGGGGTGATGTACTTCGCCGATTCCGGCATCAAGCGTCCGGCCGACATGGCAGGCAAGCGAATCCAATACCCGGGCGCGCCAGGCAATGGCGGACCCGCGATCGTCGGTACGATGATTAAGGCGGACGGCGGCGAGTATGACCCGAACGGGTTTGGGCGCGTGAATAACGGCTTCTATCACACCAACGCCCTCATCGAAGATAAGGCCGACGTCGCCACGCTCGCCTTCTATAACTTCGAGGTTGTCGAAGCGCGACATCGCGGTCACGACGCGCAGTTCTTTGCCCTGAAAGACTGGGGCGTTCCCGACTTCTGTCAGCTGATCCTCATCACGAACGAAGACACGCTGGATTCAAAACAGGAGCTCATCGCGAAGTTCCTTGAAGTGACCTCACGCGGCATCGACTTCTTGCACCAGAACCCGCAGGAAGCCCGAGAAATCTACTTCCGCCGCACGGAGGCCGACCCCGAAGAGCCGCTCATGAAGGCTATCTTCGAGGCAACCGTCCCCTGCTTCACCTTCGACTTCACGATGTCGCAGTCCTACTACGACCAACTGTCCAACTGGATGAGCGCGAACGAGCTCGCCGAGCGCGATGTCACGTTTGACGAGACCTGGACAAACACGCTCGCCCTCTAAGCACTCCAGACGCTGAACGGGATTGGAGCGTTTGACTTAGGTCGGGACTCTCTAGAGTCTGTACTCATTCAACCCGGTCCAAGAAGGGGCAAACAGATGAAGATTTGGATTATTGTGCTTTTGGTAATCGCTGCCGGCTGTGCCGACACACAAGGCAAGTCGGGGGAGGCGAACAATACCAACAACGCCAACAACTCGAACAACACCAATAATCAGAACAATTCCAACAGCACGAACCTTCGCGAACCCCAGAAACACCGCGCCGTTGCTGAGGCTTGTCCAATGGATCGGCCAGTAGTGAATGTACAAGATGACATGGGAGAAGGGAGCTGTTCTGCAAACGAAGACTGCGATGAAGGCGACAATGGGCGCTGTGTTAACTCCCGTGGCGGAAACATGTGCTCGTACGATTTGTGCTTCGAAGACTCGGACTGTGAGAGCATGGGAGCCGGGGTTTGCGACTGTCGGGCGGACAACGCCTTTGAAGCCAACGTTTGCCGCCGAGGAGACTGTCGGGTCGATTCAGATTGCGGGGATGGCGGCTATTGCAGCCCAAGCTTCGGTAGTTGTGGCTACTACTCTGGTGTTGTTGCCTACTACTGCCACACACCCCAAGACGAGTGTGTCGACGATGCTGATTGCGATGAGAACACCGGCGCGTATTGCGCATTCGACACTCAGCGTGGCCTCTGGGCGTGTTCCACGCTGGGATGTGATGGATAAATATTGGAGAATCGAATGCAAATAGTCATAACCATTCTCGCGTTGTTACTGTTCATGGGGTGCGGGAACGACGAGTCCTCCGTAAACGAAACTCAAAACAGCAACAACAACAACAACACCAACCGAGATCCTTTCAAACACCGAGAGTTGGCAGAGTCGTGCTCGATGGAACGTCCATGGTTACTGGTTCCTAGCAGCCGTGAGGGATGCTCTGAACACGAGGATTGTTCTGATGGGGACAACGGACGTTGTGTTCCGGGACGGGACGGAAATGTCTGCACCTACGACCAATGTTTCCAGGACTCCGATTGCGACGATACCCAATGGGGGATTGGAGTTTGTGGTTGCCGTACAGTCGACGATTCCTATGGCGCCAATGTTTGCTTGTATGGCGATTGTGAAGTTGATGCGGACTGCGGCGAAGCCGGTTTCTGCAGCCCCAGTTTTGGCAATTGCGGGTACTATTCCGGCGTAGTCGGCTTCTTCTGCCACACCCCAGATGATGAATGTATAAATGACGAGGATTGTTCGGGCGAACACGGCGCATATTGCGCCTATGATCGCCAGCGCGGAGTGTGGGCTTGTTCAACCAATGAATGTGTCGGATAAGCCATGTTCGTGTTCGGCATCGCTCTATTGCTCGTGGTGTTCACCGGTTGTAGTGAACATCCGTCCGATCTGAGAGAAGGCTATGACGAATTTGCGAGTGAATTCTTGCAGTCTCGTTCCGCGCGCCGCCAGATGTTTGTCGACAGCGTGGTGAACCCAGACAATGGATACTCCCAGCTGCGGTTTCAGAACTACGCAACTGACGGAGGATGGGATGACCTGCCGGAGTTCAGCGCCCCGACTGCTTCAGTTCGAGTCGATGCACAAGACACGTTTCAAGAGTGGCCAACACTTGGTGAACTCGACCACGAATCGTTGATGCGACTCGGGGAGTATGCGTTCCACAACTATCCTGTTGGCTTCGACGCAGCTTATGAGGTTCTCGCGCACGACCCCCGCCTTGCAGACGATCATGGGCTATGGTCCGACAATGAAGGCAGATTGGGCGGATTGGTCAATGTCGATTTGGGCGACGGTAGATTCGGCGTTGCGAACACGTGCTCAACTTGTCATGCGAACACAGACGGATTGGGAAATCTAGTCGCTGGGTTGCCAAATCACCGATTTGCACCAGGGAGTCCTGGCTCCGCTGCCCAAGGGTTGCCAGCCCCGTGGCCAGCCGGGACCTTAGACGTGACATCTGATGCAATCGACAACCCGGCGGCGATCAGTGATTTGCGGGCTGTCCGCTACCAAAGTCACCTTCACTGGGCGGCCACTCTTCACAACAGTCCCGAGGCGTTGACGGTCAGAATAGAGACTCTGATTATCACTTCGCACAACGCTAACTTCAGGCCTCCACGCTCAGTGCCCCTCGCGATCTCATACTATCTTTGGCACTTGGGCAAAGAGCCTCGAAGCCCAATCGCAGAAGGCAAACAGACCTTTGAAGCCCATTGCGCAACATGTCATCGAACTGATGGCTCGACTGGCCCATCAGTAGCTCTTCAAGTCATTGGCACCGACCCAGCGGTGGGAACTTCATCAGCACGTGGCACGGGTTCGTATCGAGTTCCGTCCCTGTACGGTTTGGGCGACCGAGGACTTCTTCTCCACGACGGGTCCGTTCGATCACCTACCGACCTGTTGAGCAACGACCGAGAGGCTAACGGGCATAACTATGGCGTCGATCTCGAACCCGCTCAAAAACGAGAGCTGATTCGCTTCTTAGATTCGTTGTAGGCCGAGCTCCACATCCAGAATTGTGTCATTCGATGAATAAAACTCATCCCACTTCGTGTAATATACACACTTAGCTTGGTGAGACCGATGGATATCTTCACACATTTGATGATTGGCGCTTCCGCAACCGCGCCGTTTTGGGGCACACACCCACTAGAATCAGTGGCATTCGTGTTTGGGTCGATCCTGCCAGATGTGGATGCGCTGAGCCGCCAATTTGGAAAGGTGGCTTATCTTCGAGCGCACCAGACCTGGACGCATGCGATTCCGGTCCAGCTCTCGTTGGCTGGGATCGCGGCAGCAGTGTTGTGGGCAGCTGACCTTCAGATTTTGGTTCCGAGCATTCTTGCCGTTGGTTTGGGAGCTGCATTGCACTCGATTTTGGACTGGACCAACACCT
The DNA here is from genome assembly GCA_030427705.1 of bacterium. Classification (GTDB taxonomy): domain Bacteria; phylum Myxococcota_A; class Bradymonadia; order Bradymonadales; family Bradymonadaceae; genus JAUIBR01. The sequence goes on from JAUIBR010000014.1 coordinate 88,777, forward strand.
ATGGCGTGAAGTTGTTCGCGCCGTTTGACCGCTCACGCCGCTACCTTGAATGGGTGTTCTTCATTGATGCCTTTGTCATCGCCGTGACGTCAGCGACGTTGGCGCTTCAGGCGTGGTTGTTCATGAACTCCGCGCCGAGCGGAGTGGCTAGCCTGGTCTGGTTGTTGGCCATGGTCGCGTATTTTGCGGCAAAAGCAGCGTTGCGACGACGAGCGGGCCAGAAGCTGCCCAACGCATTGTCACTGGTTCCAAGCGCACTGTGGCCTTGGCGATTCTATGCACTGGAGGTCGACGGTGAATTGGCAAAGACCTCTACAGTCAGTGCCTGGTCGGGGAATGTCACCGCCGTCCAAGAGCAGCCGCTTGTTAACGGGGATGGTCTTGAGGGCCTGGCCGAGTATCGCGTTATGCGGGACTTGAGCGTGGGATTTCTGCCAACCGCAGGAGACGACGGACGCATCGTGTTTCGCGATCTTCGTACCCGGAATTTCGGCACCAACTTTGGACGTCTAACAGTAGACGTCAGCGGCGAAACCGCTACCGTGGAGTCATTCGATGTCTGAAGAGAACCAAAACATAAGCATCTGGAAGAACCCACCGCGAGGGTTCCGGATGATGTGGTGGGACCCCATCGCCATCGCAATCTGCGCCGCAGCCGTGTGGTTTGGATGGGAGGTTTTCCAAGCATGGATCCTGATGGTTCCATACGTTTTGGGCACGTTCTTCCTGTTCTGCAACGTGTTCCGGGTCCGGCAAAACCTCGAGCTCATCTGGGCCGCCGTTTTCATCATGAACACCTTGGCATGGCTGTACTTCGCGCCCTCACTCTTGGGCATCGTCGCCACGCAATCCATCGTGACGGTGGCCGTCATCGCCTACCACGCGCGCTCACCGGGTTACCGGGGCATCTTCTCGGCCCCGACCTAACTACCAAGTCATATAAAGGCTTCCTGCCATTCCGCCGTCCGTTTTTGTGATACCGACACCCACCGGAATCTCGGGACCGGAAGCGGACCAATGGTAGGCAAGCACGGCTCCTGCCACGCTTAAAGGCACGCCAAAGGTCGCGGTAAAGAACGGCATGCCGTCGGTGCCGAAAGCCAGCGAATCAAGACCAATCAGCGCCGCCGTTGGAACGGCCGCGCCCAGGCTAGTCCACCACAACTTACCGTTTCCACCTTTTCCAGCACCCGCGGCGGTTACCGAAAGCGAAGTGGTGATAGGAACGAACGAACCATAAAGCAATGTCTTCTCGAATCCGTCTTGAGGACATTGTGGCCGGCCATAGAGTGGAAGCGCACACGTGAACCGGTCACGAGCCTCAATCGCAACAGGAATGTTCGCGACGAGCCCCAGCAAAGAACTCAACAACACCTGATTTACGACCGTGTCCTCATCAAACGGTTGCCATTGGTCTTCTAACGACAACCGTAAGGATTGAGATTCTTCCGCCTGCGCGGCTGGAATCCAAACCATCGAAACCACTAAAACCAACATCATCATCCACTTCTTCATCTCGACCTCCTTCACTTATAATACAATCGTGTTGCAGGTCGCGTGCCAACAGTTGGGGCGCGCAAAACGAGGTCGAAACTCAGTGCATGGATAGTGGTTTCTCCAAACCGACGGCAAGTCCAGTTGCGATCCGGAGCACCTTTGCCCCACTCCCTCGGGGAAGTTCCACAGACTCGCGCAGATTTTTACCTCAGATTCCCACGGACTTTCTAAATTGGCTTCGTGAACCCACCAGAACCAAAACCAAAAGAGAATCTGAGGTATCTGTGAAGAATCCCTCGAAATCTGTGGAACTTCGATACGGAGTTAGCGACAACCCTTAAGAGCCAGCGACGACAACGAATCCGAACTTTCGCGTTCGGCGGTTTTGTCGGATGAGTTGAAGAGGGTAATACAATGCACTACCATGAAGTAATGAAAACGCTGGGAACACGCATTGTCGAAGGACTTGAGGAAGCTGTCGACTACATGGAAGGACAGACCGACAGAGCCATTTCGACAACCTATGAAGTCATCCAGAAACAGCACCTAGATGTTGCTGCCATCCGGAAGGGGTTGGACAAGACGCAAAAGGAATTTGCCGCCATCTTCGGGATCTCCGTCAACACGCTGCGTTCGTGGGAACAGAAGCAACGCAACCCTGAACATACTTCGAGACTCTTGTTGCTGATGATTCGAGATGAACCAGAGATGGTGGAATCTTATGTTGCAAAGCTCCAACAGCTAGCCTCCTAGCTGCCTACCATCCTTTTTGACTTTTTTCGCAACGATCGGCGAGTGCGTACGACAACGAATCTAAAGGCGCAATTCAGCGCTCCGTTTAGGAGGATTCCATGTCAGAGCTCGTTCATTGTTCAATTCGTCTTCCGGCCTACTGTGTCTCCCCACCAGAGGAGTGGGTAGAGAGTTTGCCCGACGAATTCGCGAAGCTATTCGATACCATTCAGCCCGAGATGTCGGGGTCAATGCGACTTGGCTACATCTCAAGTTATGTTGACCTAGACGCTGACACACTTGTTCCGTTTGTAGAACAACGCACCCATCTTTATTGGACGCTGGCGATCATCGTCCCATCACGCGGAGTCTGGTGTTGCCTGCTCGGACGTGACATCGATGAAGCCGAACGGATGCAGTTCGTTGTTCAAAATCACATGAACAAGTTGTGCCGCTCAGTTTTTGGGAAGTCGGCCGATGAGTGCCCCATCAATTACCTGTTCTTTTGTGACCCGAAGAATCCGGTCGAAGGACTCAAAACCCGATTTACCATCCCAATCGACAAGCCGAGCAAACTCAAGAAGAGTATGCTCAAATCGCAGTGGAAACGTTTTCAACGACGCGATTCTGAGCGTTTTGTCACGGAGTTGCTGTCCTCAGAGTACGTCTATTGGGAGGACCTCACTGAACCAGAAGAACTTCTCCTCGCCGCATAGGTCTCGGTCTCTCAAGAATCAAACTCGGCGAAGCCGAAGAGAACTTGAGCAAAGCGAGAAAGAAAATCGGCGCAGCCGAAGAAAACTCGCGCAAAGCGCGAAGAAAACAAAAAGGTCGGGGCGAATGCCCCGACCTTTTATAGTTTAAGTCCGATGTCACCTAGTTCGTTCGTGACAACGGTGATGTTGCCGACAGAACCGGAAATCTCTTTGATTGCCTCAAGCTCTTTGAGGCGCATCAGAGTTGGGTTCTGCTCAAGCATTTTAGCGGTGTTGGCCAGAGAACGCGTAGCAGCGGTCTCTTCACGTCGCAAAATGACGTTAGCCTCAGCCTCTTTCTGAGCCTCGATGACGCGGTTCAGGATGACCTTCATCTCGCCTGGAAGCACAACGTCTTTCAGGTCGATAGAAAGCACCTCCACACCCCACTCGCCAGCGCGAGTCTGGACGCGTTCAACCATCTCGTCGACACCTTCGTTTCGACGCTCAAGCATCTGCTCAAGGGTCATCGAAGCTGCGAAACGACGAGCGGACATCTGCGTCTCGGAGTACAGGGCGTCGCGAAGGTTCGTCACCGTCTCGTGCGACTTCACTGGGTCGACGATTCGGTACTTCACAATCACGTTCACACGGATCGAGACCTTGTCGTTCGTCATGACTTCCTGACCGACGATCTGAAGCTCAGTTTCACGAAGGTCCACACTGAAGACCTTCACGTCACGGTCGAGCTTCGAGATCAGGTAGCGACCAGGCTCTAGAACGCTATCGAGCACGCCGTTGACGTACACGAGGTCACGCTCGTAAGGAGCCACGCTATCCACGGTGAAGATATCGTTTGGAGCGAGTTTCCAGAATCGCTCTGGCATCTCACTCATTAGCTGATCTGCATCGTAGAGAACGGCGGTTACCTGCTCGAAGTAGTTCCAAAGAACGTACTTACCAGGACGCAACACGACGTATGGTCGGCCATCTAGCGAGACAAGAGCCACTTGATCCGATGGAACGAAGAGGACCTCGCCTGCGCTTTCCGGCATGACGCGCTCAATCTGTTTGGTCAGGACCGCAAATCCGGTGTTGACGTTGATTCGCTCGACATTCACGTCGGAGCGAAACATCCACACCCAATGACGGCCTGGCTCAAGCCAGCGCTGTGCAACACCGTTGCGAACAACGATGCCACGTTCGAATTCTCGGATCGTTACTTTCATGACCACCTCCGTTGGTCGGTCGTTGCGGGTCCTCAGCTTCTTCGAATCAGTTCTCTTGCGCTGGCGCGCAGTTATCTACTTCGTGTTGTCTACTTCGTGTTTTCTTCCGCTTCGCGGAGTAACTTGCCGAAGGCAAAGACAACTTGCCGAAGGCAAAGCTAACTTGCCGAAGGCAAAGACAACTTCGCTTCGCAATTGCGAAGCGAGAGATTCACAATCCAAAGACAGCGACCCAGTCCAATTGAAAGGGTGCCAGACCAACCGGCCAAACAGGCGGCCTCCCCCAAAAAGGTGGCCTGTAAGGACAAAGGCTTTACTGCTTCGAAAAGCAGCGGCTTGGTCACGGCTTTCATCAAACGGCCCAGCTGCCCCCCGCAGCCTTTGAGGCCGCCGTCTTTGGTATTGTGGTTTCTGTCGGAACCCTAATCCGATGGCTTTTCAGGCCATTTGACACTGGTTGCAAATCAGCCGCTCTACCTTTGAGCTACAAGCGCAACAATGGGGCACTTGATGGGATTCGAACCCACAACACGTTGGTGAACGTCGGTCGATAACGTGGGACCCGTACTACCGATTTTTTCGGCTGCCGTTTGTACGCGAGCAAACCTACTTGGGCTTGTACGAGCCACATGACCAAATGACATTCGGGATGGAGCATTGCTAGCGTCGTGCCAAGAATCGCAAACCAACGCAAAGCCTCGTACTTACAAACACTTAGGTGGAGTTACACCATTCAGCGACAGCTGGAATCTTATACCACCATCTAGTGAATTAGCTTTTGTTCTTGGTCGTTGGTCATTGGTTCTTGGTTTCGATGTCGGAAGACCAAGAACCAAAAACCAAAAACCAAGAACTAGCGTCGGCGTCGGATGCCGAACAGCATCAGAAGGAAGAGGAGCGGGCTAATTGGCGCCGGCCCGGCGGCCATACACCCACCTGCATCTGCGGCCGACGCGCCTTCAGCTGGCTTGCCAGGCGTCGGTGTGTCATCGAGCCGGTCATCACGCGTTTCCGTGATTTCATCGGCTGGGTCTTCGGGAACGAAGATCGAGAATTGGATGGGTTGTGACCACAGATCACCGTCGGTTGCGCGGTAGGTGAACGTGTCGAGACCCGAGAAGCCTTTGTTTGGCTTGTAGGTAAGCATCGGCAGCACGCCTTCAAGGACACCGTGTTGTGGCCGCTCGTAGACTTCGAACGTGACTTCGTCACCCTCTGGGTCGGTCGCCTTAAGCTCTAGCTCAACACCGGTCAATGTGGACTCAGCGAAGCGCTCATCGGAGCGAGGTGCGTCATTCACAGGCAAGATTTCGAACGTCACACGCGCGATTTTTTCCAGACCGCCCTCATCGACCACAACGATCTCGACTTCGTCGGTACCGTAGTAGTCAGGGTCAGGCTTGTAGCGCAGACGCGGGTAGATTCCCCGGATGGTGCCATGCTCAGGGTCAGGAATCTGCATGCTCAGAACATCGGTCTCGTCCGGGTCGCTGGCGCCGAAGCTGAATTCGGTATCCGTATCTTCGCTAACTAGGACTTGAGCGTTTGTGACCGTTGGTGCGCGGTTGGTGTCGTAGACGTGAACCGCGCCAGGCAACAGCGGTTGCGATGGCGTGCTGACGTCGATGTGGTCGCCCTCAGCAGCGATAACCGTCGTTCCGTCGATCAAAGCCAGGGTAGCGTAGTTGTAGCTGTAGTCGCTTTCGGTGCCTTCGATGCGCCCGATTTCAGACCATTCACCAGCGTTGTCGCGTTGGAAGATCTGCACTGCACGGTCTGAAACATGGCTAGGTGCCACCAACAAGCCGCCTTCGAGGTCCAGATTACTACCGAAGTTCGAACCAACCGCCCCATCAAAACGAGCGACCTCGCCCCATGCATTCACACCAGTGAAGTTGCGCTCAAAGATGTAGATATGGCCGTTCGAATCGCCGACTCCGACGGCGAGCGACTCGCCTTCAAGGGCGAGGCTGGCGCCAAATGCGTCGCCGTAGCGCTCGTTACCCAGAATCTTGGTGATTTGCTGCCAACCGTCTGGGGTTGTCCATTCGTAGACGTAAGCCGCGCCGTCGAGCTGCAGTGAAGCGCCTTCACCGCGTTTGCCCTGACCGCCGATCGCGATGCGCTCACCGTCAATTGCGAGAGCACGTCCAAACATGCGGTCTTCAACGATAAGCGATCCTTCGTACTCCCACGTGTCAGCCAAGGATTGGCGGAATGTGTGAACGGACCCGCTGTCAGCACCACGACGGTGGTTTGGCGCACCGACGACCACGCGGTCGCCTTCTGCAGCCAAAACGCTTCCGAACTCAGCTTCGTATTCCGGGACCATCATCCGAAGGTCCGGACCTTCTTCCCATCGCAGCTGGCTCTGCACAAAGCTGTAGACACGGACTCGACCTGAGCGCGTTTCGCCAACGTTCGCGCGGGGCTCACCCACAAAGATGGTGTTATCGGCCGAGATACCTACCGCGGTACCGAATCCGGTATCGGAGTCGAGACTTTCGAGCTTCTGGGCTTCGTAGAAGAGACGCTTATTGCCCTGTCGTCGGTAGACGTAGACGGCGTCTTCGCCAGGTGCACCAACAACGAGCGTGTTGCCTCTGAAGGCAATCGACTCAGCGTAGAGGTCCCCGCCAGCGGCGTCTGTGGATTGAAAACGGTTAAAGCGCGAATAAACAACTCCGGGACCAAGCTCTGCGGTAACACGTTCAACGGGAGCCTCGGGCTCAATTGAGGTCGTGTCGGCCGAGCATGAGGTTAAGAACAACAGGGCGATTGTTGTCTTCACGGAGCGGCGCATGTTTTTGACCATTAACTGGAATTTGTCTCTATTTAATTTTTACCCCCATAAGATGCCCTACGCAACGAAACGTTGCTTGACGGATCTTCCGAATGTGCTAAAACCGCGCCATTCTAGCGACACTCTGTCCGAAAACCCACCACATAGCCTGTTGATATCGTTAAGGTTTTAGGGACCTTTGGGTCGAACCATGTCAGATTCCGACTGACAAAATTTTTTTTTTAGACAGTTTCGTGACGATTTCGGAAATAGGTGTGCTGTTTCACTACTTGGCGACGACCTGTGTCGTTTCCGAGTTGTCTGCAACCCCTGACTGCACAAACGCTTCATAGCCTTCGAGGGTCTTGTGGGTCAGCGTATCGACTGTCGAAATCACCTTGGCCCGATTTTGATCGACCATTTTGATCAGTTCGCCCTTCAAATACTGATCCGCCGGACTTGGCAGCAAGCCGACATGACCCAAGGCGAGCCGTTCGGCTGAAGCCAGTGCAATCTGCTCCAGGTCCGAAGGTGTGGCCAACGACTTCAAACGAACCTCACCGTAATCGGAGTTCCACGACTGCACCCACCACGGGATATGGTCCTTCGCCTTGTGCGGTGGCGGTGGAACGACGGCCAAGAATGGGTCGGATTCGGGATTGAATCCCTGCGAGCCGGCAATCACGCGCAGCCCGTCATCGTTATTCGTGCGAAGGCAGGACACTTTCGATAGGTCGCGTACCTCTTTGGCTTCCAGAATGATGTCATCTTCCGGACTCGAGGTAGGCCCCTCGATACGCATGATGTGACGGTCCACCAACTGGCTGCCGATGCCGCCACCAAACTGCCCCCAGCTCTTGGGTTTGAAGAACGCCTCGTCCCATTGCGGGTTTTGGCGAATCATCAGCTCGACGTACCGGCGGTAACCATCACCGGCGTTCTTCATCTTCTCTGGGTCGATGGGTTGCAGCTTAGATTGAATCTTGTCCAAAAACGGCTGACGACTTGGGGCAAAACCGTTACGAATCTTCTGCACTATCTGAGGTTCCTGGTAGCTTCCCTCACCCGCCAATGTAGCCCGATACGCATCAAGGAATCGGCGGACGATAATATCGCCCTGCACCGTCCATCCTTTCTGACGAGCCGCAATCTTGATCGATGTCCCAAACCGGACAAGGTCGATAACGGCTGGGCCAGCCACCGAGTCATCAAAATCAACCAATCCCGCCGACTTCTGAGTGACGGCGAACTGTTCGATATGCGGATCGCCATGAAGATTCACGATGGGAATCTCGACGGATGAGAAGCTCTGGCAGGTCTGCTGCGCGAACGACACGTTCACGTAGCGAAAATACGAGTATGGATCGTGAGAGATGCGCTCTCGCACATCCTGTGACCCATGAAACGTCTCCGAGATGTCCAGAGGATTGGGCGCGAGTGTCTTGCAACCTGCGCCGAAACATAGCGCCAATCCCGCCAACCCCAAAACTGCTGAAGTCCGAATGGCCATCCGTCTATTCTACTCAATACACACAAAATTCACCACAAACGTAGATGCCACATGATGAATCAAGATGCAGTGCCCCGAACTAGTCGTAGGCGTTTGGTGAGATGGCCGCGATCGAGGCGCTAAGCAAGACGATGGACCTTGCACGTGCGGCGTAAAATGGTTGGTAGATGGTCTTCGCATCATCAAACGACGAGATATCATGCGGGCTTTCCAACGACGTATCGACGACACGCTTCCAAGTAAGCCCACCGTCGAGGCGTGGCAGCTCGAACTCAAGCTGCTCCCAATACGCATTGAATATGATCATGAAGATGCCGCTAGGCCCGCGCAATTCGAACGCAATTGTGTGCGAAGTTTCGCTCCAATCCGGCTCACCCAGCTTCACACCATGCCAATTGAAGGTCGCGTTTCGCAGCATGTCCTGCAGCGTTCGGCCACGATTGTCCTGATACATGTTCAGGCTCAACCGCAGTTTGATAAGCCCCGCGACGAATCGCAGCACGTCGCCGTGCTTTTTCACCAAGGACCAATCAAACCAGCTGATTTCATTGTCCTGACAGTATGCGTTGTTGTTGCCCTGCTGCGTCCTGCGGACTTCATCGCCCATCAAGATCATCGGCACACCCAGCGATATCAGGGTGATGGTGAGCAGGTTTTTGACCTGCTGATTACGCAATTGTTCGATCGCAGGATCGTCGGTCGGGCCCTCCACACCACAATTCCAGCTCAAGGTATGGCTGTGCCCATCGCGGTTGTTTTCGCCGTTGGCGTAGTTGTGTTTGTGGTTGTAGCTGACCAGGTCGTTGACGGTAAAACCGTCGTGGCTGGTGACAAAGTTGATGCTGCGTTCGGGTTCACGCGCGTCATCGCCATAGAGATCGGGACTGGCCAGAAAGCGCGGCGCAATGCTCTTCACGGTGTCGTTGTCACCACGGATGAACGCTCGCACATCGTCTCGGAATCGGCCGTTCCACTCTTTCCAGTGGTCTCCGAAAAACGAGCCGACCTGGTACAGTCCCGCAGCGTCCCATGCTTCGGCGATGAGCTTCGTCCCCGACAAAACCGGGTCCGTTTCGATATCCCAAAGCAGCGGAGGGCTCACCATAGGCCGCCCTTTTGAATCACGGGTGAGAATCGCGGCGAGGTCGAAGCGAAAGCCATCGACATGCATCTCGGTAACCCAGTAGCGAAGGCTATCCATGATCATGCGCCGGACCACGGACGCGTTGGCGTTCAGCGTGTTTCCGCACCCGCTGTAGTTCATGTACTGGCCGTCATCGTTCAAGATGTAATAGACCTGATTATCCAAGCCCTTGAACGATTGGGTTGGGCCTTTGCCATCGCCTTCACACGTGTGGTTGTAGACGACGTCCAAGATGACCTCGATCCCAACCTTGTGCAGGGCTTTGACCATGTCCCGAAACTCATCGATCGCGGCGGTGGGATGCGTCCCGGACGCGTAATCCCAATGCGGCGCGAAAAAGCTAATCGGGCTGTAACCCCAGTAGTTTTCCCGGTCTCCCGGCGCGTCTTGTTTGTCGAACTGGAACACTGGCAGGAGCTCGACCGCCGTAACACCCAACTGCTGCAGGTAAGGAATCTTGTCGATGACGCCTTTGAACGTCCCCCGATGGTCTTCGGGTACGCCTGAATTTGGATGGCGAGTAAATCCGCCGACGTGCATTTCGTAGATAACGGTGTGCGAGAACGCCCGCTGCAGTGGCTCGTCGTCCTCCCAATCGTACTCAGATAGGTTGACCACCACTGATTTCATTGCGGTTCGGTCATTACGTCCGTCAGAAATCGCATCGTTGCGATCGTAACCTTCGGGCACCGCAACGGCCTTGCCGTAGGGGTCGACGAGGACTTTGTCCGGGTCAAATCGGTCGCCAACTTCCGGGTCAAACGCGCCATATGCGCGATAGCCATAAAGCTGTCCGGCTTCGATTCCAGGGACGAACACATGCCAGTAACGCCGTGTCAGATTCGCTTTGTCATCAAGCGCAACCACCCGCGCCGGCTGGTCATCGTCGATATGGTCGTAGAGCAACAGCTCAACTTTGCGCGCGTTCTTGGAGTACACGCTGAAGTTGACACCGCCGTCGACGAAGGTCGCCCCAAGTGGATAGCTCTTGCCTGACATGGGTGAAAACTATCACGATCGGTATTCACACGAACCTTTCTTTTGCCATTACCGGGCCGAAGGCCGCGTTCCGCTCGCGAAGCGAGCCGCTCAGCGCGAAGCGCCGTTCCGCGCGAAGCGCCGTTCAGCGCGAAGCGCTTCAACCCGTTCCGCTTGCGAAGCAAGCTGTATTATGGATAGATGACACCACCCAGCATGAAGGTTTTGCGAATGTCGCAGGACGACGACCGCCAGACATTTCAAGCGCATTTTCAGACGCTCGAGCTCGACGCGCCAACGCTCAAGTTGCCGCCGAAAAAGACAATTGTGCCCGAAGCGTCGGTGCCCAACACCGATACGAAGTCGCTGCCGCGCCTTCGGACTGCGCCTGAATCTCCTGATGCATCCGGGGACTTGAAGGTCGTCGGAACCATTGGCGAAGGCGGCATGGGACTGATTCAACTGGCCAACCAGGTCGCGCTCGACCGCGAAGTGGCTATCAAGACGACGCGCAAGGCCGACCAGGGTGCAGTGAAAGGGCTACTGCAGGAAGCCTATGTCACCGGACATCTTGAACATCCCAATATCATTCCGGTCTACAATTTAGGTCGTGACGACGCGGGAACTCCGCTGTTGGTGATGAAGCGTATTGAAGGCGTCTCCTGGCTGGACGTGATGCTCGATCCCCGCAAAGCACCGGGGGATGAGCGTGTCGATACGGCATGGCATGTTCGAATCTTGATGAGTGTTTGTGATGCGGTTCGCTTCGCGCACAGCCGCAATATCGTCCACCGCGATATCAAGCCAGAAAATGTCATGATTGGCGGATTCGGTGAAGTTTACTTGCTGGATTGGGGTATCGCGTTGGCGACGCACGAGGATGACGGTCCAGAGCGTTTCCCACATCGGAGCCGAGTCACCGGTATCGCCGGCACGCCCGCCTACATGGCGCCCGAGATGACCAAGGACGATGCGTTGGAAATCGATCATCGCACAGACGTGTACCTGCTCGGCGCGTGTCTGCACGAGATTCTGACCGGTGAAGTGCGGCATACCGGCGATAGTCTGTTCGAGATCATGTACTCCGCGTGGAATTCCGAACCGTACGACTATCCACCTGATGTCCCATCCGAGCTTGCAGACATCGCGAACAAAGCGATGTCGGTCAAACGCTCGGAGCGCTACCAATCCGCCGAAGACTTCAAGCAGGCCCTCCAAGGTTATCTAGAGCATCGCCAATCCGTTCAGTTGGTGCGGGATTCGATGGCGCTCTTGAACTCTATTGAAGGCATTTTGGCCAAAGAAGAGATCTCCGATGAAGACCGCGCTCGCATGCACGACCAATTCATCGAGGCCCGCTTCGGATTTCGGCAGGCATTGAAGTCATGGCCAACCAACCCGGATGGGATTGAGGGTCAGACACGCTGCCTTACTATGCTGTTTCGATTTCTCATCAACCGCAACGAAGTCGCAGCTGCCCGAGCTGTCCTTGCGGAGTTCCATGAGGTCCCGGAGGCGGTCGAAAAAGAGCTCGAACTTGCGGAGAAACAGAAAGCCAAACGTGAACGCGAAGTCGCGAAGCTCGAGGAGTTTCGCGAGCAATACGACTTCCGATTCGGTGCAAAGACCCGAAGCATTACTGCCCTGGTCTTGGGCGCATTATGGACGGCTTTGACGGTCTACTACTGGGATATGGACGCCTGGAAGTGGACGGTTGATTTTAGCGGCTATCTCAGTGGCATTGCCATCAACCTGGGAATCCCAGGACTCGTAATCGCGGTCGCCGCCCCAAAGATTTTCAAGAATCGCGGCGGCCAACAGCTGATGGGAATTGTCGTCGTAACACTCATGGCAATCTTCACGGTCCGCACCATCGGCTATATCTACCAGACACCGCGAATCATCGGAGCTCTGGCCGAGTGGCCCATCTATTCCATGGCAATCGTAGGATTAGGCGCTATCTCGGAGCGCCGCATCGCGATGGTGAGCGGGACATACTTGGTCGCCACGGTGGTCGCGATGAACTTGCCCGAGTACTACAACCTGGTCCTCGCATTCGCACATGCCTTCGTGTTCGCGCGGATGGCATGGGTGTGGTGGCCACGGACGAAGAAAAAAACACCAGATGCGACGCTTTGAGCGTACACTCCTTGTGAAGCCTCTTTCTGTCGGTTCCGAATCAACGCATGGCGCTCGATCTTTCGAATCCAGACACCCTCGAAGCATTTCGAAGCGGGGACCGCGACGTTCTGGCGAAGCTGTATCGTGAGCACAATGAGGCGGTTCGTGAGCTGCTGACGCGTGGATTCGGCTTTAACAGCAAAGGCGAGCGCATTCGATTTCGCGGGTTTCGCGAACCGTTTGAGATTCAAGAGATGATGCAGGACGGGTTTCTTCGCGCCTTTCGTCAATCCGCCCGCGAGAAGTACGACCCATCACGCCCGTTTCGGCCCTATCTAATCACGATTGTCCGCAATCTGGTTATCGACCGGCACCGCCGCAAGACCCTAGAACGCTCGTTATTCGCGACGATCGGACCAGCTGAAGGGGAAACCAGCGAAGAAGCCGTGGACCGAGTGGCCGCTGGTTCCGACTTCGCCCCGCCGCCAATGTCTCCGGAACTAGAGGCCTTCCAGAAACAGCTATCGACCGTGCTGCGGGCGTTCATCGACACGCTCGACGAGGCCGACCAACGCATCATCAACGAACATATGATGGGCGAGCTGAGTCAGGCCGCCATCGCCGACGCCTTGGAAGTGGACCGCAACGAGATTCGCAAACGCATCAAGAACATGCGCGAAGGGTTGCTGCGCCATCTGAAGCGCGAAGGGTTTGTATCGGAGCTGGATCCGGCGGATTTGTTCACAGCCTTCTTGGTGCTCGTTTTGGCTCGCTGACGCGAGCAAACTCGCTAGGGGTTCGCCTTTGGGCTCACCGATATGGTTCGGCTTTGGCTCACCGATTTGGTTCGCTGGCGCTCACCGATGTGGTTCGCCGTTGGCTCACCGATTTGGTTCGCTGGCGCTCACCGATTTGGTTCGGCTTTGCCTCACCGATGTGGTTCGCCTTTGGCTCACCGATTTGGTTCGCCTTTGGCTCACCGATGTGGAGCCCGCTAGTCCGCCACCCTAGCCCCCGAGCCCCGAGCCCAGCTCTACTGAGTTTTTTTTACCAACTCGAGATCTTCGTTCGTAGAGGGCTTCAGGGACGAATTTCGGGAGACCCAGAAATGATGATAATTATTGATGTAATCTAATCGCAGAACATGACTGAGAACCTCAAAAACCTGAACACGCAAGCCTTGATGGCGGCGCTATTTGTGGGCGATGACCCAGAGATACCGGCCGACTTCGTGGCACAGGTGCGTGAGGATGAGGACTCGAAGGACATGTACAACCAGCTTGTACTTCTTGATGACGAGCTTGGTGGCGATTTTGAATCGACGTTTGGTGAATCCGCGTTTTTGAGTGCGTTGGACGCACAACTCGCGTCCGAAAACGAACCGCTTCCCGATAATGTGGTTCCGTTCCCGACCCGTCGAACGATCATGGGTGCTATCGCGATGGCGGCTGGTTTGATGCTGGCGACGACCTTCTCGTTTGCACCTGTGGATGACCAGTTCCAGCCACGATCAGCTGTTACTCCGACGCATGATTTTGAGATGCCTCAAGTGCATACATATTGCGTGGAACGGACTGCTGAAGGGCCGATCTTCAAATCCGCTGACAACGCGGATTTTGACGTCTTGAACTGCAATCTGAGCGACGAGTTAAAGCTCGCGTATACCAACAGCGACGCGCGGCTTACACACGCGGCGTTTTTTGGGGTTTCGCAAGCAAACGAAGTATTCTGGTACACTCCGAGTCCGGTCGCGACATCACCTGTCGCGATCGAGACGACAACGGAGCCAAAACCTGTTGGCGAGACCATTCGGCTTCAGGTGAATCATAAAGAAGGACCGCTTCGCGTGTATGGAGTATTTACGACGGAAGCAGTTCCACATGCCGAGCTTGAGCGCTGGATGAAAAGCCAAACTCGGCCATTTGAATCAGCGCGCCTGGACAGTCTAAAAGGACAGGGCGTGATCGTGAGTGCCACGATGGACTTGAACAAGGACGACCAATGAAAAAGACAACCTTAGGAATGTGCACGGCACTCCTGGTGTCGCTTTTGGTCCTCCCCGAGGCCTTCGCACAGGAAGCTCGCCGATACGCTCTGATCGTGGCGAACAACTCGAGCGTTGATGCCGATGTTGAGCCGCTTCGTTACGCCGATGACGACGGTGCGCGCTTTTATGAAATGTTCGAAAGCTACGCAGATAGCTCCTATCTGTTGACGACGTTGGACAAAGACTCGCAGGAAGTCTTCCCGCGCCTGAGCAATTTGAGCGAAGCACCGACCCGGCAGAACCTGAAGGCTCAGGTCGCCGAGCTCCAAGAGAAGATTGCTGCAGATAAGAAGGCCGGCGTTCGCGCTGAGGTCTACCTGGTGTTCACCGGTCACGGCAACGTCGACGAAACAGGCGAAGGCTACTTGAGCCTGGCCGATGGACCGCTGAAACGAAGCGACCTGTATCGTGACGTCATCCGACCGTTGGATGCTGATTACACCCACGTCATCATCGACGCGTGTCATGCCTACTTCATGGTGAATGCCCGCGGCGGTGACTGGAAGGACGACCGGTCCGGTCAGACATTGGACGACGAGTTTGAAACGTACTTGCGCAATCAAGCCAAGAAAGCCTCCGGCGGAATGGCAACGATTGGGGTGATTCTATCAACAGCTGGTGCGGCTGAGGTTCACGAATGGAGCCGATACCGCGCGGGCGTCTTCAGTCACCAACTTCGAAGCGGCCTGCTTGGTGCTGCCGACGCCAATGGCGATGGCAATGTCACCTATCCTGAGATCGAGGCTTATCTTGCTGCGGCGAATGCTGCGGTGACTAACCCACGTGCGAAGATTCGCATGCACGTCTCGGGACCGAAGCAGAACCTGAACAAGCCGCTTACGCGTATCAATGGCTTCCACAACGCGACCATCTTCGGTTTCGATGGCGGCAAGCGCATGCATATCGAAGACACGCGCGGTCTTCGATATGTCGACCTTCACTCTGGTGCTGGAAATAGGGGACGGCTGGTCCTCCTGAAGAAGCCAGTCAACAACCTGCCTTACTACCTGCGCACGGGTGACCAGCAGGCAACAATTGCGACTGATACGAAAGTCGCTGCGATGGGGCAGTTGGCGTTTGAAGACCGACCCAACCAGACACGTGGTTCGGTTGAAGAGTCGTTCCGAGCGGACCTTTTCTCGACACCATTTGGTCCGGCATTTGTGGCTGGCTACCAGGCAGGGCGAGACCAAGGCCAGTCCCTGGGCGCAGCAACTGTGCTGGACGAACAAGAGTCTACCTGGAACTACGAGCTCGCATTCGATTACGCGGTTTCAACGCCGCCAATCGACCTCAATGGACTGCAGCATCAATTCGGTGTTGGGTTCCTGTTCCGCCACGAAACTGGCTGGGGCGTTGGCCCATTCGCCGAATACGGAATCAGCCCGCTTGAGGAAGCAACGATTCACCGACTTGCTGGCGGCGTCGAAGGCAACTTCGCCCGTCAGATTGGCATGAGTAATTTGAAGCTCGGCGTCCGTGGACGCGCCGGTATCCAAACCATCTTGTTTGATGCCGACGAGGTGTCGTCCGACCCAATCTCGTTGCGCGCTAGCGCTGCAGTCGTCCTCAGCTGGCGACTTGCCGAGCAACTCCAAGCCGAAGCTATCGGTGGTGTCGCGATGGACGTCGTGACGCGTGCTGGGGTTGAAGAGAACGATGAAGACATCATCGCCTCGCCGTTCGGCGGAATCGGGATCCGGTTTTAGTTCTTGGTCTTCGGTTCTTGGTTCTTGGTTTTTGGTTCTTGGGTGGTTCGCGGCAATGAGCTTTCAGCGGTCAGCTTTCAGCTCGGGCTGGGTGATTCGGAGCGAATGGGTAACTCAAGTCCACAGACGGCACAGACGGTTCACAGACACGCACAGAAGATTGTTTTCGCGACAGCATTCAACACCTCACAACTCTAGAATTGTGACTTGGCTGATGCCCTCCTGAAAAAAAGTCTGTGGATGTCTGTGTTTCGTCTGCGCCATCTGTGGATAACGCTCACCTGACTATCATTGAATGCTAGAATCTTGCCCATCAGCTGCGGTTCTCCCGGCCGAAACTGACAGCAGTTCATCTAGCCATCCGACTTGCTCTCCAAATGCATCGATTCTCTTCGGGTCAGCGAAGTAACATTGCCAGATATTGGCATCGTCTCCTTCCCAATCCCATGGATCCTGATACTCGACTTCAGCGATGAAGAACGTGCGTCTGACGGCTGGACTTAGCTGTTCTTCGGGCGCCTGGCCGGTCGATTGACACAGCAGTTTAGGTGGGATTTGCGTGTAGTCGTGGACTTCACGCACAAACGTGGTTTGACCATCGACGGTTGAAGTTGGTCGTACACGATAGCCACGTGGAATGACGGAGCCGTCATCCAAAGTCACTGAGTCCAGCGTGTAGACGATGCCGTCCGTTCGCTCGTAGACGCGCGTCACGAGCTCGCGAATCGAAAGGGCGTCTAAACCCGTCTCTTCCTTCAGCTCGCGAACCGCAGCGTCTTGTGGCGATTCACCAGGGTCGACGGTTCCTGCCGGAAATTGCGTGCCCGTGTTGGCGTCATCGAAAACAACAACCCTGCCTTCGCACATGGCGAAGATGGTGACCTTCTCAATCATTCGAGCCGGTCGAGAACCATCGGCCAAACATCAACGTGGTGCAAATCGCGGGGATGATGGACGAACCCAACCCAAACTTGAACGGATACATCGCGTAGAGCTCACCCATTTCGCGAAGGCGTAGTTGATTCTCGGGGGACGCTTTCTCTAGCGCTGCTTCGACCTCGGCTAAGCCGATCATGTAGCCCATGACTCCGACACCCAGTATCAGCAATGCACCCAACCCGATGAGTA
The DNA here is from genome assembly GCA_030427705.1 of bacterium. Classification (GTDB taxonomy): domain Bacteria; phylum Myxococcota_A; class Bradymonadia; order Bradymonadales; family Bradymonadaceae; genus JAUIBR01. The sequence continues at coordinate 106,349 of JAUIBR010000014.1, forward strand.
TCGTGAACCCCAAGAGTATCTTTCGTTGCGTGCCTTCCTTCGCAAAAATCGCAAGTAGCAGGCCAATCGCGCACCCCGGATACACGGTCAAATCGAGCGCGAGGATGAGATACATCCAAACACCGCCCGTACGAAAAGCTTCAGCAATTTCTCCCATTCCACAATCCTACCGCTGACTTACCGAATACCGAATACCAAATACCGAATACTGAAAACTACCTTTCAGACCCTTTCAGTTCATGTCGCCCACCCCAATCGCTAGAAGTGTTCGCGTGACAGGAGGAGGCAGTGCAGAAACATTGGTTGAAGGACGGGCCGGAGTGGTTGGCGGCCATGTACCAGTACGGAAAGGACTGGGAATGGTGCTCAGAGTACGAAAGTCGTGAGCTCGCCGAAGTCATGATCGCAAACGCCGAACATGGTTCGTTCGGCTATCCATTGTCCTCGACCACGCAATCGCAATGCGCCGACCTGGCCCATGCCATCATTCCGTTGGCGAAGGGTCCCAATCGACGCGACGAGAGATACAAGGTCGACCATTCGTCGATCTTGTTGCTCGATCCCAAGTCACCTGAATCCCCGCTTTGGGCGTTAGACATAAATTTACCCTCTATTTATTGGTTTATCGCGGGCGTCACGTATCAGGACGCGGCCAGGTCGATCTCGCCGTACTTCCAAGATGGCGAACTCGCATTCACATCGCAGTGGGAATGCCGCACTAACTTCGAAGCGAGCATCCCACTTGAAGAGTTGCAACGCACACTCGAAACCCACGGCGCCTCCAATGGACGCTGCCCTGACTCACCCCAGTGCTTTTTATCCAGATGGTCACGAAGCGCATGCGCACTGGAACCAGGTGATGCCGCATGGAACCTCCGCATATCCTACAATGCTGTCAATCACGCCCGGCCCAAGTCCTTCGAAGGCGGCCCGTCCAACGTTCCGGTCGATGTGTTGTCACTAACAACCAAGAACTAAAGACCAAGAACCAAGAACTGACTTTCACATGACCTCTTTCATGTACCGCCCGACCGCCAATGGTTTCGCGGCAAGCGCGGCGAGTACACCACCGAACATGGCTCCGATCACGCCGGGCGATCCAATGTCACATCCTGACATATATAGATTTGGGATCGGGCTTGTGGGACGCAACCATTCATTTGCATAACGCGACGGCGTGGGCTCTAGACCGTAGATGGAACCACCGATCGCACGGTCGAAGTGATGGGTGGTTACGGGCGTGCTCAACTCAACGAAATCCAGCAGCGGCTCCAGGCCGGGGATCGCTTCGAAGTATTGTCGAAGCAGCTCATCTTCGAGTTTCTTTTTGAACTCGTCGTAGGCTTCCGGCCGTTTCTTCCAACGCGTATCCGTCCACTCCTCAAACACTTCCCAGGGAACAAAAGTCACGACTTCGCCAGTGTGCATCGTTTCCGGTCCGGGGTCATGCTCGGGGTCCTTCAGCGATGGGAAGCTACAGTACAAAACCGGTGGTTCTGGCCAATCCTCGACTGGGGTATCTGGATCGACACGCCAACTCTCAATCGTCTGGTCCCACGTTTTGTAGAACCACATGTTGGCCCCTGACGCGCCCGTCTCCGTGATATCACCCTTAAACCCAAGGTAGAGGCAGACGTGTGCCGACGCGGGGTTTAGCGGCTTTATGGTCTGATACCAGTCTTGAGCGCCATACGATTCAGGAAGCAAACGCGTCACGGTCGCCTGTGCGCCGACATTGCTGATGACACGACCGGCCCGGATAACTTCCTCTCCGCAGCGCACGCCAACTGCTTCTCCGTCCTCGATGATGATCTCGTCGACGGGTGTTGAGATGCGCGTCCAGCCGCCATTTTCTTTCACGGTTCCCAGCAAGGTTTCTGCGATGCGTTGAGAACCTCCCACAGGATAATATGCGCCCCACATAAAATGTTTTGCGACTAGAGCCTGTATCGCAAATGAAGCATTTTCGGGCGTTGAGCCGTAGTATCCCCATTGCGAACAAAGCACGGCACGCAATTTTTTATTATCTGTGAGCTCCGCCATCGCCTCTTCAACCGTCCGGTCGAAGTGCTTCTTTGCGCCTCGATTTATGAACTTATCGGCAAGCTTCCCAAGCTTCGAAGAGGATGCTCGACCCATGTAGTATCGACGCATCTCGCTGGCGACTTCGCGGATAGCTTCAAAGTAGCCGTCGATCGCGGCTTCTTCGCCCGGGAAGGCTTCCAGAAGGTTCTCCCGAAACTTCTTTGGGTTGTCCGGAAACTTAATCTCGAAGTCGTCCGGAAAGTGGAAGTGTTCGTACGTCTCACCCAACGATGCCCAGTCGAGCTGACCGTGCGTCAGCTTCTTCAGCAAACGACCTGTCATCGCGTGTTCGGTGACCTCGCCGATGGCATGCACGCCCACGTCCCAGCGATAGCCGCCAGGTCGTTTGAACGTGTGCGTGAATCCGCCAGGTTCGTAGTGCTGTTCTAGAACCAGCACTTTTTCGCCGACCTCACTAAGAAGAGCTGCGGCCGTCATGCCGCCCATTCCTGAACCGACCACGATGGTGTCCCACGGACCGCTGGCGCCTTTACCGCGTTTGTCCCAAGCCTTGTTTTTCATTGAGTTATTCGTTGGGTGGATAGGTGTTCAACTTTCGCTGAAGTGTACGCCTATGCATCCCCAAACGTCGAGCGGCTTCCGAAATGTTGCCACCCGTGTCGTTCAAGACCCGATTGATATGTTCCCACTCTAGGCGAGCCAACGTGGGCGCGGTGTACTCGACATCGGTGGGGTCCGCCGAATTTTTCAATCCGCGATCAAACGCGGCCAAAAGGTCGTCGGCATCGGCCGGTTTCTGGACGTAGTTGATGGCGCCCAGCTTCACCGCGTCGATAGCTGTGGTGATGCTGCCGTATCCGGTGAGCATAACCGCCAAAATGTCGGGTTGTTTTTCGACCAGGTCTTTTAGGAGTTGCAGGCCGTTCGGCCCGTCCATTCGAAGGTCGAGGACCGCCATTTCAAACTCGGATTCAGCGGCTTGCATCGCTGAATCGTATCCATCGCAGGTCGTCGGTTCCAAGCCACGGCGAGTGAGGGCGCGGGCGAGCTGCTCGCGAAAAACCTCGTCGTCATCGACGACGAGGATTCTGTATCCCATCCACCACGGCTCGGTTTCGTCTGACACTATTCTTCGACTTCGAAAATGACCTGAGCTTGTGGAGAGTTGTTGCCAAACGACAAATTCATCTTCTCGAAGACCGAGTTGCAGGCCGCAAAGTCTGGACCCGACATGCAGATCGTTGAGTTGTTCTCACCGTCTGGGGTCATATCTTCGTCTTCGAAGAAGCGGTCCACGTTCAGGGCCAGCGTCTCTCCGTAAGGAAGCTCAATCACAGGCCGGTTTGGATTCATGCAACCGGTAACCTCTGTCGAGTCCTCTTCCATCTGGCACATGGTACTACCGAGATGCACTCGGAAGCCACCACCGGTATCGGTTTGGCCGTCGATGCGGAGGAATTTGTAGCCGCCCTGCCAGTTCCAGAACATCGACGTCAGGTTCAATGGCGCTTCAGCCACAGCCGCATCCTGGTGATTCTGGTCAAATGGCACGCCGAGGCTGAACTTTACGCCGACGTACTCACCTTGAGCAACGGTGCCGACGACCTGAGAGTTGGTGTCGGTCGTGCCGTTGTCGCAGCCCGTGGAAGCGTCTTCGAAGTCCAGAAGTGCGACGACGCCGTTCTGCCACTTGCCATCGTTCGCAAGTGTGACCGCGGTTTCGTTACCGTCTGCGTCTACTAGAAACACTTCCGAAACGTAGAACTTGATGTCGGTAATCGACACTGGCGTAGCGGCCGACCCAAGCGTGTAGGAGACTCCACACTCAAACGGCTGACCGTTCACGAATGCCGCGAAATTGAGCGTCACATCCTGCGTCGCAGGTGCGTTGTTGTTGCTGTCTTCATCATCGCCACACCCAAACAGAAGTGATGCGGCCAAAAGCGATCCAAATACGAGTGCACGGTTGCGCATTTTCATTCCTCCAACGAGACGAATGGAATCTAGCACCAACCGGTTCGATTTACATGCGGCGCATTGTCGCATGCGACGAAACGCCGCAGTGAAAATTGTCCGGAAAAATGTAGGTTCACATCGACTGCAGTATGGGTCGATTTTGCGAAAGTCGTTGAAAGTGTTTGGGGTGTGGGTCGTGATGGCCATGGTCGGGTGTTCGGTCCGAATCGATTGGCCGGAACATCGTGTCGCATTTCATCTAGAGCCGATGCCCGCTGATCAGATGATGAGTAGCCGAGGCGCGGTGAATATTGAACACGCAACAATTGGTATCTCATCGATTGAGCTCGTGCCCTGTGAAACTGGGCTATCTGTGTATGACCTTTTGATCCCGAGTGCGCATGCACATGGGATTGAAGCTTCTGAGACCATGCTGCTGCGGGACGCGCCAATACCCTTGCAGACCGCCAAACTTGGTGCTGTTTCTCCACCGAAAGGTCGCTACTGCGCAGTACGGGTGAACGTGCAGGCATGTGAAGGGGCTCCAGACAAAGGGAGTCTGACGATATCGGGCACGGTGGACGATCAAAAGTTCACTGTTCAAACCCATGCGCGGACCGATATCGAGCTACCAATCGACCTGGAGTTGGGTTCCGATTCACAACATGAAGACCTGGTTTTGGTCGCGCATCCGAACCAGTGGTTCGACGGTGTCGACCCCTTATCCGTCGATGCCGATGTTCAAATTCTTCAGAATCTATCGCTGAGTATCGAGGTGGCCCAATGAGGCGATGGATTGCGACTGTTGCCTTCTTAGCCAGCACAGCTGCGGTGAACGCCCACGCGCACCACGTTGTCAGCGAAACCGGAATTGAGTGGGTCGAGCCTGTCTCGACCGCAGAAGTCACGACGGCCGCGTCCACATTTGGGTTCAACGACGACTTTTCGGGTACGTGGCAAACAGTCGCCGTGCGAGCGGAGTGGTCGTTCACGAATTCATTCTCGGCATCGGCCAACATCCCGTGGGGTCGCGTGCGTTTCGATGACGGCCGCCAGGCCATTGGACTGATGGACGTCGAGTTCAACACGAAGCTCCGTTTGTATGCATCGGAACATGGCGGATTCATCGCCAGCGCCGGGCTAGGCGCAGGTCTACCCACCGGGACGTTCGAGGACGGCTTGGGATCGGGTCACTTCGAACTGGCTCCGTTCGTGGTCGTATCCAGCCAACCTCGCAACTGGTTGGTCATCAATGGACTTGTGGTTTCGAAGCACGGACTTTCGACCGAAGAAGACGTCATTGATGGCCCGCACGGGTCGCTCATCGACCCACATGGCGATGTCGAAACGGACCTGGCAATTAGCGCTGCTGTTTTGTGGGGGTCCTTGTACATCAAGTCCGAAGCACGCCAATTGCTTTCATGGCAAAGTGCTGACCAGCACTCTACCGCGGCCGCGCTGGAAGTGGGTTACGCGCAACCACGAGAGTTCCGTTTCGCGTTGCGAGGTGATACTTGGGTTAGTGGTTGGAGCCGCTCCGGACCCAAGGTGTCGGCAAGTTTCGCCTACTTTTTCTAAGCTCAAAATGCGCGACAGCCTAAACACAATCAGTTGGTTGGCCCGGTTTCGTTGGGCTCTTCTGTTCGCCCAATCGGCGCTCATCCTAATCGTGCAATACGGCACACCGGTGAGTGTTCCGGTTAAGGAGCTTCACCTTGTTTTGGGCGTTGCAGCGCTGACGAATCTTGGATTGTGGTGGGCATCAAAGAGCAAGGACCTTCCGACGGTTTTGGTTCCCCTGATTCTGACCGTCGACTGCGTCTTGCTGACGATCGGATTGAACATGTCCGGTGGACCGATGAATCCGTTCACGATCTTTTATGTTGTCCTGGTCGCGCTGGCTGCGTTTTTGACCCCGGGCCTCATGACCTGGGCGGTGCTGGTGGTCGCTATCGCAGGCTATGCCGCGTTGTACTATCTGGACGCCGCGGATCCCCACGCACATCACCAGCATCACGCGATTTCAATGGACCTGCACATCGACGGTATGTGGTTCGCCATGGCCATCGCGGGCGCGTTCATTGTCTACTTCTTGACCACACTTCGTCGCCGACTCGACGAGCGGGAAGCCGAGCTCGCCACGCTTCGTGAACAGCACGCTAATCAAGAGAAGTTGGTTTCGATGACGTCTTTGGCTGCCGGCGCCGCCCACGAGATGGCGACCCCGCTGGCCAGCATCTCTATAGCATCCAAGGAATTGGAGCTAGAGCTGGAGCGGCGCGGCGATGAGCTACTTGCCGAAGCCAAGGTGATTCGCGAACAAACCCAACGATGCGAGGCAGTACTCAAACGTCTGGCTAACCAGAGCGGACACGTACCTGGCGAGAGCCGCCAAAAGGTAGCTATCAACGACATCCTTGAAAGGGCCGTGGCAGACTTCGACGCCGGCATCGTGGAGATTGACGTTGAGCCACAGACCGTTTGTGTGCCAGTCGACACGACCGTCGAGGCGATTCGGGAGCTGGTTAAGAACAGCATCGATGCTCAAGCCACAACCGTTCGAGTTACATCTGAAACCACGCCGGATTGTTACACGTTGAAGGTCACCGACAACGGAACGGGACTTTCCCCAAGCATCGCCAAACGTGCCATCGACCCGTTCTTTTCCACGAAGGGGGACTCGCCAGAACACATGGGCCTGGGACTCTTCATAGTGCTGCAGTTAATGCAGAGTCTGGGCGGAGACCTAAAGATAGAATCCGACAACCACGGCACAACGATCTCACTAGGATTCTTACGGCCTTAAGAACCTTAAGGCCTTAAGAACCATAGGTCCTTAAGAATTCAGGGCCTTAGGAATTTCTTGCGGATCCTCTCAAGATCTCGCTCTCGACCGAGGGTGGACCAAATGGTTTCGGAATATCGATAGAGTTCCTGCGATCGCACCTCGTCTCCACGCTCCGAAGCGACGTCGCCCGCGACCTCAGCGGTCATAGCAAGATCGTAATCAACTGCGTCGCCAAGCAGCCGCCGAGCTTTCTCCCAGTGAATATCGAACGACTTCCACTTTCCAAAATGCGCAGTGGTTGCGCAGAGCGCGAGCTCGAGCCCACCTTCGATGGCAACGTGGTTGAGCTCGTTCTCTTTGAGTTTCATGAAGGCCATGTGCGCGTTCTCAAACTGCCCCAAACATAGCTGGCAAAGGGCCATGTTCATCTCGATCGCAGCGACGTTTGCAGCGTCCCAATCTACGACCAGTTTATGCGCAGCACTGTATGCGCCCAACGCATCTTTGAACTGCCCCTCGTGCCGCGTCACCTCGCCCAGATAACAGTAAGCTTCGGCAACTGCGTCACGCAGACCCGCGGGTTCGGCGACGTCTAGGACCGCTTCAATCTCAAGGCGTGCGCGGTGGTTTTCACCAACTTGCGACAAAGCATAAATGAGTGACAGTTTTGCGGTTAAAAGCCAATTGGTATTATCGAGTAGATAGAAGATATCGATAGCTTCTTCCTGCAACGAGATGGCTCGCTCGATATCCCCCATATACATCGTGGAGCGGCCCAGACCGTTCAGGATCATGCCGTATGGCAAGCCGCCGAGCGGTCGTAGCGCCTCAGCGGCTTCTTCCAATACCTTATGAGAGCGCTCCAGCGAGTGATGCCCCTCGATCGCAGCATGCATGCGGGTCGCGTGTGCGTACTCTAGCCAATACCCGTGCTGTCGGGCGCGTGCCCGCACACCATGAACCTCAATGGGGTTGATATCGTCGCCGCGTCGGCGTCGCATGATGAGCGTGCGCATCGTGTTGAAGATCGCGTCATGAGAGGTTGGCGGAATCCCCGCGGCCCGAATCGCCGCCAGATGTGCTTGCAGCAAACGCATCGTGGCTTCGTCGTTCTCTTTGTCCATGGCCGCCTGCGCGGCATCTCGCAGAAGTTCAGCCGCTCGCTCGGCCTGTCCGCTCTCCAGAAGGTAGTTACCCAAATGAGCCAGGTAGGCGTCGTCTCGACGTGGTCGTTCCTGCAGAAGCTGAGCACAAACTTTATTATACTCTTGCCAGCGAGGCCCTTTTCGGGCAGTGCGAATCAGCGAATCTCGCAGCAACTCGTGCGAGAAATTGAACGACGTTGGCGTACCGTTGAGAACCCGATACTCCAGCAGTGCCGGAATAAGGTTTGAAGGAAGCACCAAGCCAAGCATCGCGCATGTGCGCCGCCAATCGGCAGGATTGATGGGCGACTCCATCAGCGCTGCAACCTCAAGGGCCTGAGTCAGTGACTCAGAGTCATTGAAGTCACCAAGAATATTTTTTATGCGCTCGGACCAAACTTCATGCACCGCAGTAGGAACACCAAGTTCCGCACCTTGCGCCAAGGCAAATCCGTTTTCACGGGCAACTAGCTTTCCTTTTCGGATCCACTCGCCGATAAGTTCGACCGCAAATAGCGGATTGCCACCGGTGGATTTCACAATCCGGTCGACCACCGCATCGTCCAAAAGCAGGAGCTGCCGAACCAGGTCACGTTGGTCGTCTTTTCCAAGCTCGTTGATGTGAAGTCGAACCGTGTCAGCACGTCGCGAGATGTGGTCCATCCACCGCGTTAATGCCTCGTTGCGCGTGATCTCTTCGGTTCGAAGAGTCGCCATGACCAACACCGGATGGCCGTCCGGGGAGTTCAAGATCTTGTCGATGAGCGTGATGGCAGACGGGCAGAGGTGGGCGTTGTCCAACCAAACGATCGTGGGCCGTTGGCTTGAGATGCGCTCGACCAAACGACACAGCGCAGACACACGGTCGCCCTCAGGAACGGTTAGATTGGGATCATTGGTACCTTCCGCGATCCGTTGAAGGATATAGGCGTCCATCTTCGCGGCTTCATCGCGTTGGCCTGCACGCGGACCGATGGCCTGCATGCCGTCATCAATTCGTTTCGCCGCACGTTCCCCGGTGAGGTTTTCGATATGGAAGTAGCCCGCAACCATATGACCAAGGCTGCGTCCATCAGGGTCAAAATCGGAGGCAGAGGCCTTCAGGACAGTTGCCGCACCCATCTCTTCAGCGCGTTGAGAAATCCACTCGACCAGCCGCGATTTCCCGGTACCAGCGCTGCCTTCAACAAGCACCGCCCTCGGCGTGCGAGTTTCATGAACCTGTTGCAGCATCGACCACATGGCATCACGTTCCACCACGCGGTCGACGAATGGAATCGAGCGAAAACTAAAGAGCTTTAGCCCTGCGCCAAGCAGACGTTGGTCCCGTTTTTCGCCACCATCGCGCCGCCAATCCTCTTCAAGAGGTGGGCGAATCTTTCGACTGATACCAAACAGATCCCCGCTGATCTCCGCCGTGAACAAGCTGGCTTCGTTGCCCATCGCCGGGAGTGTCGCATCGACATCGGTCGGCACCAATGTCGTCGTGTCCGGCGACCCAAAGGCTTGCAGCTCACCAAGCGCAAATCTCGCGTCGGCGGCGGTTTGGAATCGATCATGGAGATCTTTGTTCAAGAGCGTCATCACCCACGCCTTGAACCCGCCGGGAATCGGGATATTGGGATTGATGGGTTTTGGTGCCTTGGACAGATGAGCCTTGAGGATCTCAATGTGGTGTTTGCCTTCATAGGGGGCCTTTCCCGTCACCATCCAATAGGCGATGCAACCCAACGAATACAGGTCGGTCCATGGACCATGGTCGCGCCATTCAGCTTTGATTTGTTCGGGTGCCATGTACTTCGGCGTACCGGTAACCCGCAACAAATCTGGGCGAGTCTTGGTGTCGAGCTCGCGGCTGGCGGCGACGCCGAAATCGGCCAGCAGCGCTTCGACCCCATCTTCCGTCTCACGGTAGAGGATGTTCGCCGGCTTCAGATCGCGATGCACTATCTTGCGCGCGTGGGCGTGCGCCAACGCATTCAGAACGTCCATCAAGACCTTCCGGACCATCGGCCAGCCCCAATCCTCGTGATTTACAAGCTCCTTGAGCGTCCCGCCGTGAATGTACTCCATGACGTAGTATGGAGAGCCGGTTCTCAGGCCGAGTTGACCAGCAATTTGTGTGGGTAGTTCGCCAACCTCGAAGATGTCGACAATCCCGGGATGATGGAGGCGCGCACACGCGCGAATCTCGTGCTCCATTCCGCGGATGTACTCCTCTTCGCGTGCCCGTTCCGTTGTGAGGACTTTGATCGCGACATCACGATCAAGTTCAACGTGACGCGCCAGCCAGACCACAGCCATACCGCCCTTCCCAATGGCGCGTTTGATTTCGAATGGGCCAAGTCGCATCAGCTCTTAATCGTCCTCACAATCGGCTGAGATGTTTGGTCGCAAAACTCGAGCTCATAGATGGGCAAATGAGGCGCGAGCGCAGCTACCACTGTAGCCATTTGATGTTGACCCAAGGCCTCGGCGTGAGCAAGCACAGCTTCCTCGTCGATCGATGGATCGACGATGGCGTGGTCCGCCATCAAGCGCAGACGCTCACCCAGCAGGTAGTTTCGCGCAGATTGATGATTCACAAAGATCTGACTGGGACCGTCCTCGCAATTGCAGATCGAAGGGACGAATGTGTTGTGCGCCTGATCATCACCCTGAACTTTGATGCTGATAACGGCTTGTTCCTGATGCTCACCCGGAAGCACCTCGAGCAGCGGCGCGGTCGAGCCCGACCACTTCAATCGATAGTAGCTACGCACCGCGTCCACAACGAGCCCCTTGCGCACGCGATACCCTTGTGGATCTTGCAGCATCAATTTGATGAACCCACAGCCGATATGATCTGGATTCGTCAATTGAATCAGCATCGCATTCTGAGCCGAAGGCGGACATTGCAGCACAAAGGTCGTGACTTTCTGCAGGTCAAAATCGTTGTCGAAACTCGGGTCGGCGTTCAGTGCATTTGCGAGGTTGGTCAGCGATTCCTCGTCGGTGTGCATGTAGAACCGCAGATGCCAGCGAAGCACGTGGTCAACAGCTTCGTAGATTTCAGTGTCGGTGAGGATTGCGCCACGGACGTGTTCCACCGCGGACAACAGAAGAACCAGCTCCCCCATATCACCGCCCGGTGCAGCGATGATGCAGTCGTCATGCCGCCCATCGATGCAAGAGAGGTGCTCGGTCGCCTTCAACGCAGACAACGGCACCCATCGCATGCTCGATGGTTTTCGAAATCGGTCTAGGAGTTCTTCCTTCATCTCGACCCTTTTGGCATTTAACAACAGGCGTCTGTGGGGTTAGATTTCCGGGGCCTTTTGCGACGTCTGGCTATGAAACGTATCGCCCACCGGGGGCTTAACACCCTCGCCCTACAAAACACCGTACCAGCCTTTGAACTCGCCGTGCAGCATGGAATGGACGGGATTGAGCTCGATGTGCAGCTGGCGAGTTGTGACACGCCAATGGTGTTCCACGACGACGATCTTCTGGAGCTTTTTGGTGTGGAGGGAACAGTTCGTGACTACTCCATCGAAGAGCTGCAGAGTTTCGTGACTCCAAAGGCCGATGAGTTTCCAGATGTCGACCCTGACACAATGCGGATTCCCAGACTTACTGAGGTCTTGGACGTCCTGCCGAAGGGCCCAGATTTCCTGGTCAACGTAGAGTTGAAGGCCCCTGAGGTTCGGCTGATGAGCGTGACAGCGTCTACCGCTCAGGTGCTGGCTGACTACAAAGAAACCAACTTCATCGTGTCGAGCTTCAACCCACTGGAACTACTGCGATTCCATCGCCATCTACCGGAAATCAGGACTGCACTGCTGTTTGGGACGGACACACCGCATGGGCTCAACCGCGGCTGGCCTGCTGCGATCCTGCGGCGCTTTCGGCTCGATGCTATCCACCCTGAATACCCCTTGATTTCACGCGAGATGGTCGAACGTGCGCACCGGCGTGGCTTGGAAGTCAACACCTGGACCATCAATGACCCCGATTGGTGGGCATGGCTGGAGTCCATTGGCGTCGACGCCATCATCTCGGACGACCCGCGTTAGCTCCCTACGGTCGCGTTTCAGCTCCCTACGGTCGCGTTTCAGCTCCCTGCGGTCGCGTTTCAGCTCCCTGCGGTCGCGTTTCAGCTCGCCCTGCGGGCTTCGCGTTTTCAGTTGTAAGGGTCTGAGAACTTCGGGTCGGTAAGGAATTCTTCGTCAGTAAGCGAATTCAGGAAGGCGAGCAGGTCGGCCTTCTCTTCTTCGGTCATCGTGAAGCCGTTGATGAGCTCGCTCTTGAAAGGGTTGAACTTGCCGTCACCCGCGAACTCCCCGTCTTCGATCAGACGGCCGCCACGCGAGTAGTGGTCCAGGACGTCTTCGAGTGTCGCGATGGAGCCGTCATGCATATAGGGCGCGGTGACGGCGATGTTTCGCAGGCTTGGGGCCTTGAACTTCCCGGAGTCCTCAAGGACTCCCGAAACATCGTAGACACCTTGATTGCCCACTGGATATGCGCCTGAGCCACCGATGTTGTAGAGGCCGTTGTTGTGGAACGCTATCTCCTCAAAGACTGTCCCGTCATGCTGGGTGGAATCGCTGAAGTTGAAACTTCCATGGCAGTGGAAACACTCAAACCGCTCCGAGAAGAACAGCTCCATACCGCGTTTGGCCGAGTCATTCATCGCGTCAGGCTGGCCGCGGTAAATGAATCGATCATAGTCGGAGCGGGTTGAAACCAGGCTGCGTTGAAAGGCCGCAATCGCTTTTGTCGTGCGGTCGAGGTTGACGACTCCCATGCCCTCATCAGGGCCAAACACCGCCTCAAATCGCTGCTGATAATCTTCAACAGATTCCAGTCGGCTGATGAGGTCCTCCTGACTTTTCAGCCCCAGCTCGACTGGCTCTTCACCAAACATCGGGGTCAGCATTTGCTCTTCCAGATTGCGCTGCAGCGGGTTGCCCCACGTGAGCACGGAGGCATAGGCGATATTGGTCAGAGCCATCGCGCTGCGTGGGTGCACTTCGTCCGTTGACCCAATCGACTGGGCGAGTGCGTCTGTGAAGGCAATATCTTGGCGGTGACAGGAACCACAGCTCTGCGTCTGATTATCTGAGAGCCGCGTGTCATAGAAGAGCAAGCGCCCGAGCTCGACCTTTTCATCGGTCATCGGGTTGTCTTCGGGAACACGTGGGGTTGGGAACCCGTCAGGAATATCCCACTGGTATCCCGACGGCTCGCTGGTGTCATCCGAGCCGCACCCAGCCAGCATCAACCCCAGAAGTATCGTCATCAATCGTCGCATAGCCGCACCGCAACTAACGGAGGTCAACGTACAGCCATTCCCAAAATGGTGCAAAAGCCATCGCTGTGGCAAATCGCCGCACCTTTATTCGGCAAAGTTGTCGGGCAGCTTTATCTCCAGCGTCCCCATGCCATCCGTTGGGTCGGGTGTGGTGGTGCTGGCCAGGACGTTGATTGGTTCGGCCGCAGTGCTCTTTCGCCAATACTGCTTCGCCTTCATGAACAGCTCAGATGGCTCGTGGATGAGGTGCGAGACAGGCGCAAATTCGTGTCCGGCCGGAACTGTGATTGGCGTTTCTAAGAACTCCTGTCCATTGAGCAATACCGCGACCTTTGGGTTGGCCAGATAGGTAAAATCGTTGGTCTCCAATACCACCGCCTGGTGACCGTCCGTCAGCGCGACGGCCGCGCCCTTTGGATAGTATCCGATGGCGGAACCCAGCAGTTTAATCGCGGCGATCTGCACCGGCGTCTTAGCTTCGGCCACCAACTCCGCAAACAACGCGTCGGGATTGTCATGAACGTCGCGAAGCTCAACGAAACGCCGGCAGACCGCGGCGATAAGCGCTTCTGGGCGAGGCGCCATCTTACCTTCATGTGGCCACCCAATCTGATTCGACAGCGAAAGCCACTCCGTCTCAAACCCAGTGACCGTACGGCGAAGCGCGGGCTCAGATGCGTAGCCCAACTGCAAGAGCATGGTTGCTGTAGAGGCGGGCACACGTTCCATCATCGTCTGGTTCATATGCATCTGAAGTGCATCACCAAACTCGTCGTCGGGAACACCGAGAATCCGCGAATTGCCGATCTCACCAGCCATACAGGCATAACAAGCTCGCAACATCGCATGCATATCTCGCGTAATGGTCCGAGCGACCAAGACCGACGCAAACGCGGCATGGACAAACTGCCTCGATCGCTCCGGAGTCGCGGGCTGCAGCGTCACCGCGAGGTAGTACTCGATCGCGTCCTCAGACAGCGACACAATATGTTGGGCAACCCGCTTCATCTGGCGAGCGAGCGAGAAATCCTGCTGACGAACGCGTTCGTGAAATCGGCGTGAAAGGACTACCGCCGACGCGTAAGTTTCAATGACCTGGTCATCGATAGCCCGCTTCTGTTCGCCTGCTCCGATGACAGATGCTGGGTCGACCCAACGCAGTCGAATTCGCTCACCAATTGACTCAGTTTGCTCCCCGGCCCCGGACAACATTCGGCGCGCGAGCGCGGTCAAGCTGGCAGCATCAACACCCCGCCTTATCAAGAGTTCATTGAAGCCGTTTTGCTCCAAGAGCATGCCGACCTCGAGCGCGTTGTCGTAGAGTTGGCGCGTGCCCTTTAGCGGCTCACCGTTCACGTAAATAGTGTCACCTGCTGATATGAATACGTAAAACTCGTTATCCGTTGCGGTGAGATGCCCGATGGTCTCGACGGCGCGCTGAACCGAGTTTTGGGCGGCCAGGTTGTCCAGATCGTGCATGCGACCAAGCTTCAGGAGCCGGAAAATCAACGCGACGAAATCAGCGTGGTTGCTCATCGCGCCTCCCTCGAATGCCATTGAGATAGCGCATGGGTTGCCGCTTCTCTGACTCGCTTAGGATTCGATGGTCGCCATTTCTGCGCCGACTCAATGGCTTCGTATGCCTCTTGGCTCACGCCACGTTCGCCAAGCAGTCGAAGCGCCATCGTACGTGTAGTTTGGCCTTCTTTTCCGGAGCCGGTTGCCGTGATCGCCGCATTACAGACTTGAATGCAGATCTGCTCGCCGAGCTCAGCATCCACATCGAACAAGGTCTCCAAAACCAAGCGACGTTCGGTGAACGACAGCATGTGGAATCGCATCTGTTGTGCGATCGAAGGAAGGACATCACGCAGCTGCTCAAACCGATGATTCGCGGCCAACTGGAGGGCGCGAATTCGAAGCTCGTCATCGCTGTCCCGGCACAACGCCGGCATGAATGCACCGGCCTGATAAGGAAACTGTTCAGCCAGAAGCGAGAACGCCCGCCGCCGCAGTTCCAGACTGTTATGGCTGCACGCTGCGCCGATGATCTGTACACGCTCTTCCGATTTTGAATTCTGCGCAGCGTCCAAAAGGTACGTCGCCAGGTCAGCGTCCGCGAACGGCACGACCTCGGCGAGTGCGCCCTCAAACCCTGCCAGATTTCGGCTTATATAACCCTGTAAGGCACTGCGCACGACCGGTGAGACCTGCGCGATCGTCTCGACGACAAGCGGCATTGCGGAGGCATCGCCCACAGCCAGAAACTTCCCAAGAAAATCTGCGACACGCGGATCCAGGTCGGGCTCAGCCTGGATAGACTCCACCGCGAAGGCTGCGTTGGCCTCGCCAAAGGTCGCCTCGGCATAGGAACGCTTGGCGTCCCTGTCGCCTATCTGCTTGGTCGTGCCATGCAGATAGCGGGCGAACTCACCCAAACCCGAGTCCAGATTACGGCGAGCCAAAAGCCGCACGGTCACCTCTAGCCGCGCTGAATCGCCGACTGAATGGGTATCCGTCCATGCCGAGCCCAAGACGGCGTGCGCCCTTGCCGAGAAGTCATCATCGCGCTCGACAGCAGACGTGAATTGACCGCGAAACTGATTCCCCAGGGCGCCGTGTTGGGAGCGCTTGAGATACGCCACCCGAACGGCTTCCGCACGTGCTTCTGCAGGCGCGGAACTGTCGATCGCGGTCAACATCGCCAACTGTTCGATTTGGCGTTGTGCGTCCTTCGCGATCGACTGCGCAACGCCTGCGCGCACTTCGCCTACAGCTTGGTCGAAAACAGCCTGCTCTTCAGGGTCATCACTGACCTGATAAACCATCGCGAGTTGGGCTCGAATTGTCGTCAAATCGAGGTCCCAGAACGCCGTCGCGAGGTCATCTTCGGGTGGCAGATCGCGGGTCGGCGACAGCACCAATAGCTGTAGGAACTTTTCGAACTCAGACAATGTGAGCGCCGGCAGGATGTGAATGTACCGAAAACCGCTTGTGAACAGATTGAAGGTCACATCGTCATGGGGCGGGTCGGGCGCCCAGACGACCTGATCGGCGACACGAAACGCATCTGGGTGCACCGAAAACTCAAAGCGGTCGCCGTAGTGCGCCAGAGTATCGCTGACCCTTGCAAACGCTCGCTCCACACGTCTGTCCACCTCGGGGTGATTCCACCCGTATAGACGTGTGGCATCCAGAGCTTTCTGGATTCGGACGAAGCAACGCTCGATATGTGCGTTTATGGGCTCGGTGTCCACAAACTCGCTGGCCTCAGACATCCCAAGGCCATCGTGGAATTCGATCCCGACGACTTCCTGGACTTCCGGCGAATGCGCAGCGGGGATCGGCTGAACGGTTAGCTCACCAGAAGGCGCACCGACGGTTGGCCATGCATTGGTATCGGGTTCGAATCCGTTCAAAACCCGCTGCACTGCCGAGCGAAACTCGTGGGCCGTCTGATAGCGATCCTTTGGATACCAGCTCAACGCCTTGTCGATGACATTGACGTACGCCATATCAAGGTCAGGCATCACCCGCGCGACGGATTCGGCCGGCTTCGTGGCCGCCAACACCAGCGTTTCTTCGGGCGTTGGGGCCTTGTGTAGATGGTTTGCGCTGACCAATGCGTAGAGCAATGCGCCCACCGCGAAGAGGTCGGAGCGCACATCGATCAGATGCACTCGACCGCGCGCTTGTTCGGGCGCCATGAACGCCGGCGTTCCCAGGGCGGTGCCATCGCGGGTGAGCGCTTCCGCTGCGTTCTCCATCCGAGCAATTCCGAAATCCAACAGACGCAGGGTGTCGTCCTCGCAAATCCAGATATTGGACGGCTTGATGTCCCGGTGAAGGATCTGCTCCTTGTGGAACTCAGCCAGCACATCGAGCAGCTCATCGGCCCACTGGAACACCTGTCGTGGCGGGATCTTTCCGCGGTGTTCACCCCAGATATCGTTCATCAAAGAACCGCGCAGAAACTCCATCGTGTAGAACGGCTCGCCAGTCTCGAGCTGACCGATATCAAAGACCCTCAAGGCATTCTTGTGTTGAACGGTCGCGAGCACATCGAACTCGCGTTGGAAGCGCTGTACGATGATCGGATGTTGCATCAGCCGAGGATGCAGCACTTTCAAGGCGCGCCGGATAGAACCGTCCGTGACTTGGTAAACCGCAGCCATGCCGCCATAGCCGAGCAGCCGCTCCATACGCCACCCATCGGCCATCTGGCCTACGCGCGATTTAGGATCGAATTCCATTGAGATGTGAGGATAACACCCGTGTTCGGTATTCGGTACTCAGTACTCAGTACTCGGTTCTTGGTACTCAGTTCTTGGTTTTTGGTTTTTGGTCTTTGGTCTTAGGTTTTAGGTCTTGGGTTTGGGTGCGGATCACTTTGTGCGTAGAAACCTTCACTCTTAGCCTTATTGCACTGCTTAGAATGCCGAGCCGCCACCGAATGATGACAAGGAAATCTCGGTGGGGCCTCACGGATCTCGGTTCCCCTCGGTGGCCAAAATGCGCAATCCACAACAACCACGTTATCTACACGCGCGAAGGCGCCCCACCGTGAACACAAATGCCCCCCCTTAGGTTTTAGGTTCGGTACCTAGACGAGGCGCAGCCGCACCGTATCAACTTCGATATTTGTATCGTCTGCAAGGGCCCAGTGTATAAGGCCCTCGGCAAGCTCGGCGCCCGACAAACTCTGGTATCGATCGCGTGTCGTCGTCATGCCAAGCGCACCCAAAACGCCAAGCGCTCCGTCCGCAACCGCAGAGCCGATGCGCTCCATCGGCCGGTCTTCATCGCGGTCCTCGCCTGTGATGAACGAAGGGCGAGCGATGATGTATGGAAGCCCGCTAACGACGAGTTCAGACTCAGCCAAGAACCGCGCTTTTAGATAGGCCGAAGGTGCAGACTCGGTTACCCCGAGCGAGCTCAAGTAGATGAACTTCGGGTTGTGACCAGAAGCAACGCACGCCTTGATCATCATCGAAGCCAACGCATAGTCCACCGACATATACGTTTCATCGGGGTCGTTATTGCGCTTGGCGCGTGCCCTGGTTGTGCCGATCAGAAAGAAGACATGCGTTGGAGCGAGGTCTTTTAACGCTGCGGTCATCGCGTCTAACTCCCAATCCGCGGAGTTCACCACGGCACCCAAGGCTTCGAATTTCTGGGTCCACTCGTCCAAGCGCGATGAGGTCGGGCGGACGTGCGCCACGCACTCGATTCCTTGCTCCCGCAATTGTTGGACGACGTTCTGACCGGTGTAGCCGGTCGCGCCAGCGACGAACGCTTTAGTGGTCATCTTCGAACTGCGGCGTGCGGAATCCCACGGAGCGCAACATATCGAAGATATCGGGCGTACACTTCAGGCCAGCATCAGGAAACTCGATAACTCCTTCGCTGTGTTCTGCGACGAAGATAATCGGTTCTGCAGCACGATTGTAACCGAGCTGAACCAGTGAATTTGCGGCGATCATCTCGGTCGGCGACAAGAAGATATCATCGTTCAGGATGTAATAACCTTCGGGTCGTAAGGGCTCCAATGTCCCGGGAAAACCCTCGTCTCGGACGAGGTAACCCTTGTCATGGAACACCCACCGATTCGCCACGTTGGACGCCGGCAGAAGCAAAAGTGGCGGCCCCTGTTGCGAGTGGTTGTGGAAGTACACAAGCAGGTTTTCTCGAACCCACTCTTCCTTCCCGGCCAAACCAGATGTCGTGCGGTAAATCCCGCAG
This sequence comes from bacterium, assembly GCA_030427705.1. Lineage (GTDB taxonomy): Bacteria > Myxococcota_A > Bradymonadia > Bradymonadales > Bradymonadaceae > JAUIBR01. The sequence goes on from JAUIBR010000014.1 coordinate 125,322, forward strand.
GGAGGCAAATCGCTCATCGTATTACCAGAAACACCAAAAACTAAGCTTAGCCCTTCTTATTGCCGCCAGTTCGCTTGTCATAAAGCGTTTTTGCCTGGCGGCGAAGCTGACCCGGAATATTGCGGTTTCGCTGCAAGCCACGAAGGTCGTTGTTCCTTAGATGCACCAAAAAGCCCAAGGCTTCGGGAAGCGGGGTTTTGGGGTTTTCTACCAGGTTCACCATGCACTCGTACTTCGAGGCCCATTCGCGCTTGTTCGCGATGTAAGAGATAACATTGTCAGACAGCGACTTATTCTTCGCCCATTTGATCGCGTCTGCTGGCTTGACCCGTGGAGACTGGACAGCCGCACTATTCACCAGCTTGTTATTGTCCTGCACCAAGATATGGACGGCTTCACGGCTACCGACAGTCGCGAGGCGGATCTTCTGCGCGATCGACATGTTTTGAATTTGAGCGTGCAACGGGCGATTACGCTCGTCTTCAGGGTCGACTTCCGCCTCGGCTTCCGCGGCTTCACGCTCGGCGCGGGTCATGTTTTCTAAGTCCGCTGTCTTCACGTCTTGCGAATCACCCTTCGCGCTCTCTTTGGCCAAGAGCTCTTCAAAGATATCCGCATCGGCGCCTCCGCCGAAGATATCCTGGCCCGAATTCATGGCCTTGTTCAGGCCCGGGATACCCTTGAGCTCAACGCCCTCACGTTGTGCAAGTTCGATAACGCGGTCGACCGTTGCGACACGTGCGTTTGCGTTCAGATACATCTGCTCGATGATCTGAGGCGCCTCCAGCAATCGAACCTGGTTGGTTGCGATGATTTCGCACAATGCCGAATCTGCGCGGCGCGCGACACGCGCGATGGTGTTTGAATTCGTCGCGCGGTTCGTGACCACGCCTTGAAGCAGCTGTGAGTTCTTCGCAAACGCGTCTGCCAACCAATCCAGAACCCCAGGGTGTTCAACTGACTGCACCGCGCTCGCCAGAACCTCAGGGGGCGCGAAGGCAGGCGCCGAAGCCTTAGCCTGAGCCGCTAGCTCTGCGTCTGTCCCGGTTCCAATCGTATAGAGAACCAGTAGGTTCTGGGACTCGTTGAGGCCCGGCAGCGAGCCCTTCGCAGCCATCGCGCGAAACTGGGGCGGGGCGCCCGGCTGAATGGCTTTCTGCGCCTGCGGCGGGATCGAACTGAGATCGACTGCGGTGCGTTCGACTTCGAACATAGGTGTGCGTCCTTTGTGCTTAACTCGCTTATAAGGACATTATTGCACGTTCGCTGTATGCGGCAAGACGCGGATTGTCAGTGATGTGCCCTCACCTGGAGCACTTTGCAGCTCGATAGTGCCCTCGTGGGCTTCGACGATTCGCTTTGCCAGGGCCAACCCTAGTCCATGCCCGGGTTGGTTGGACTTCTCGGCTGAACCACGGAAGAAAGGCTCGAACAACTGCGCCTGTTCGGACTCTGGGATGCCGTCACCACGATCTGAGACCTCAATCTCGACGTAGTCGCCCGATCGAACTTCGATCGAAACTGGCGCTTCGGGATCGCTGGAATATTTGTGCGCGTTCTCCAGAAGATTCTCCAAGACCCTACGCATCAACACCACATGAACGTCGACCTCTACATCGTCCATCACGCCGATCACGACCGTCCGATTTGGATGGCGTGAAGAGAACTTTGTGACAGCGCGTTCAACCAGTGATGACGCAGCGACAGTTGATGTCTCGTTTGCGAACACCGCGGCCGACGCGGAAAGTGCTCTCTCAAAGCGCGCTGACGCCATGATATCGTCTATCAAGCCCTCAATCTCAGCGAGATCGTTCGAAATTCCAGGCAATGCTTCGCGGGCCATATCGGCATCACCATCTTCTGCCAGCTCCAAGGCCACCCGAATACGAGAGAGCGGTGTTCGAAGTTCATGAGAGATGTTTGCTACCAGCTCACGTTCGGCCAAAACCAACGTTTCGATCTTGGCCCCCATCTCGTTAAACGCCGTCGCTAAATCCCCAAGTTCATCCTCGCGTTCCAGCTCTACCCGCGTTGAGAAATCACCCTCGCCTAACCTTCGAGCAGCGCGATGTAGTTGCGTAATCGGAGGAATCAAGCGCCCGCCAGTGAGGTATGCGCCGACCAACAGGACCACCAACATCAACGCCAAGGTTAGCAACGGACCGAAGCTCGGCCCCACTGAGGGCGGCGGTCCGTGATGACGGGGAATTGTGAAGTACGCCACGACCAACGCCATGATCGTAATCGTAATGCCTTGAACCACCGAGATGGCAATCAATCGGCCGCGTAAAGTCGACACTATGAAACCTCGCGTGCCAACAGATACCCGACGCCGCGGACTGTCTTGATGAGTCGTGGATCGCGTGGGTCGTCGTTGAGCTTCTGGCGAAGCCGGGATATCTGCACATCGATCGCGCGCTCAAAAACTTCATCACCACGCTCATGTAGGTGGGTGATCAACTGGTCGCGGGACAATACGTGACCGGCACGCTGCGCGAGCACCATCAGCAGGTCAAACTCTTGCGAGGTGAGTTGTATTGACTCACCTTCCAATGACACAGTCCGAGAAGAAATATCGATAACAAGAGAACCAACAACCAGTTGCTCAGACTCGGAAACTGTTGCACGAGACCGTCGAACCTGTGCCCGGATTCGAGCCAACAACTCGCGCGAGGAAAACGGTTTGGTCACATAGTCGTCGGCCCCACCCTCAAGCCCCAAGACACGATCAGCCTCCTCATCCAGGGCGCTAACCATGATGATGGGCGCCACAATCATCTCACGCAGCTGACGGCACAGCGAGTGGCCATCGGTATCTGGTAACATCAGGTCCAACAGAACCACATCGACCACAATCTCGGCGGCGAGCGACAACGCTGAACCTCCGTCGGGTGCTTCCACAACGGTCACGCCGTGACGTTCAAGATAGGTCTTGGTCAACGTCCTTAGGCGGTCGTCGTCTTCGACATACAGCACTGTTATCGAGGATGATTGCATGGGTCACCTTCTTGATTCCTATCGAACTTTACCAGACCAATCGAGCCATCGCGCTTCTGAAACATTTCGAAACAATTGTGAAATCCTGTCGAAATGACAGCCAACTACACTGCATGACGTCAGACTTTGGAATTTAGCGAGGCAGAACATCATGCGGACGAAATACGAACTCACTCGACGTCAGATTCTGGTAGGAATGGCGGCTTATCCTGTCGTCCACATCGTTGGGTGCGGCGACGAAGACGCGACAAAATCTGGCGAAGAGCTGGACATGGGTGCTGACGATTTAGGGGCGGCCAACAACGTCAATAATGCCAACAACGCGAACAACGAAAACAACGCCAACAATGAAGATGACGCCGGAACCGATCCGGATTTCACGCCGGCAGACGCATGGGCCACCGGTGGAACCGTAGCGATGGTCGATAAGGCGACCTACCCTGACCCATTCACCGCCGCCGGTGTCATGTGCGCCCTGACCTGTGAGGCAACCATCGGTCCTTGCCATACAGGCACCGTCGAGCGTTCGGATATCAGCGACGGCTGGGATGGACTGCCCGTCAACCTTCAGCTTCGTGTCGTGGACGAGGACTGCGAACCTGTCGAAGGCGTCATCCTCGAAATCTGGCACACCAACAATCGAGGTTCTTACTCCGGGGACATCAACGCGATGTGTAACGAGGGTGAGTCCGACAAAGTGGCCGAGTACTTTCGCGGCTACCAAGTCACTGACGCCGATGGGCGTGTCGCTTTCGATACCTGTTACCCAGGGTGGTACTCTTCACGTGCCGTGCACATCCACTTTCGGGTGATCGATGGTGTCTACAATGGAAGCGACAACGCCCCGGCGGAAGTGATCTCGCAGCTCTTCTTCACCGACGAATTGAACACCGAGATCTTCTCGTCTCAGCCTCTCTACGAGGACTTCGGTCAACCTGACACCGTGCTTGGGACCGACAATGTCGTGGGCGGCGAAGACGATCCAAGTCAATACATCTGCGACGTAGCGCGAATGAGCGACGGAGCGATGTTGGCGTCAGCAACCATTGTCCTGCGAAAGACCTCGAGCGCCTGCAGCATGCAGGGCTCTGGAGGCGGCGGACCTGGTGGCGGGTTCTAAGAGTTTGGGGTCCGACACCCCACTCCCGACGCAGTTTTCCGCCTCTTGCGTGTAAGTGTGGCCGCAGGGGGCGGAGACTGCGATCTAGCATCGCGTCTCTAGCCGCGCTCCAACCGTTGTGCTAACGGATCCCCACCTACTTTGGAGTGCATTGATGGCAGGCAAATACTTGGTCACCGGCGCCGCCGGATTCATCGGCAGTCATATCGTTGAAACGCTTCTGGAACGTGGCGATGAAGTCCGCGCTCTAGACAATTTTGCGACCGGACATCGACACAATATCGAGCCGTTTCTTAGCGATATCGAGTTCATCGAAGGCGATATCCGAGACCCCGATACTTGCCAGACCGCATGCGCTGGAACGGATTACGTCATCCATCAAGCTGCGCTGGGTTCGGTGCCCCGCTCGATCGAGGACCCGCTCACGTCCCATGCAGCAAACGCCACCGGCACGCTCAATATGTTGGTCGCCGCGCGCGACGCGGACGTTGACGCATTTGTGTTCGCTGCAAGTAGCTCGGCTTACGGCGACACGCCAACGCTGCCAAAGCAAGAAGATATGCCGCCGCGGCCGCTGTCTCCATACGCTGTTACCAAGGCGACCTGCGAGGCCAATTGTGCGGTGTTCGCGAATCTCTACGGGCTGAACACTGTTGCGCTTCGCTACTTCAATATCTTTGGTCCGCGCCAAGACCCCAATGGACCGTATGCCGCGGTGATCCCAAAGTTCATTCAGATCCTGATGGCAGGTGAAACTCCAACCATCAATGGTGATGGTGGGCAAACTCGCGACTTCACGTACGTGGCCAACGCTGTACAAGCCAACCTCAACGCCTGCAAACATGCCGAGCGCGCCAAGGGACAGGTCATGAATGTGGCTTGCGGCGACCGCATCTCGCTCAATGACCTGTATGCGCTAATCTGCAAACACCTGGGCGTCGACACCACGCCTAACTACGGCCCACCACGTGCCGGAGACGTCCGCGATTCACTCGCCGATATCTCCCGTGCGAAGGAGCTCATCGATTACAATCCAGCGATTGAGTATGACGAGGGACTGAAGCGGACTGTTGAATGGTTTGCTTCACGCTCCGCGTGAGTTCTCTTCGCGCTGAAGCGCGAGTTTTCTTCGCGCGTTGCGCGAGTTATCTTTGCTTCGCTTACGCTCGCAAGTTTGCTTCGGCTTCGCCGAGTTTGGTTCGTCGGTGGTCCGCCACTTGGCGAAGCCAAAGAAAACTCGCCGAAGGCGAAGAAAACTTCGTGCAAAGCACGTAAGAAAACTTGGCGAAGCCAAAGAAAACTCGCCGAAGGCGAAGCATAGTGCATTTGGTGATCGAGTCCGTGGGGACAAGAAACCGCGGTGGTTCGACGGTGTTGAATCAGCTACTGGATGCGTGTGTCTCACATCCCGGAGTGTCACAGACGACGGTGTTCTGTGACTCGGCCTGGCAGACAATTCCGAGGCATAACGTTCGATACAAACCGGTTGCGGCGGACAGCGCGTGGCAGAAACTGGACTGGGCAATGGACGGTTGGAAGCGTGCGAGGCAGGCATCTGGAGCTGATATCGCGCTGAGCTTCAACGGCTTCAGCCAGGCTCCCGACCAGTTCGTCATGGTCCATAATACGCTAATTTTTGACACTATTTCTGGGACGCCACTACCGCTGCGCATGCGGCTGAAGGCGCTTCGTGAATTGACCGTCGAGGCGATGAAAAACGCCAACGGCATCCTGGTCCAAACCCAAACCATGGCCGCCGCCATCGCTCAAGAAACGGGATTGGTCTCCCACGTGTTCCTCCCCACACGCCCCCAACCCTTCTCCGGAGCCCCAAGCCTCTTCCAAGAACCGAAAACCGATAACCGAAAACCGAGTAATAAGAACCTCCTGTGGGTAGGAAGCGAGTTTCGCCACAAGGACGTCGACACCCTCTTTGCCGCACTGCGGCTGCTCGATTTTGACTATGAAGCGGTGTTGGTCGGGAACGGAATTCCGATGGAGGTTCCGGCTGGCGTCAAAGCCAAATGGGCTGGTGATTTAGGTTGGCAAGATCTGGGGGCGTACTACCGCGATGCCGATTTGCTCATCAACACGTCGCTGTCAGAGAGCCTGTGCTTGCCGTTGTTGGAAGCGCTGGCAACACCGTTGCCAATCGTCACCCCGGACCTGCCCTACAGCCATGAAGTGTGCCGTGACGCAGCAGTCTACTTCCAACCGGCCAACCCCGTTTCGCTTGCCAAACATATCGACCGCGCACTGCGTCGCGGTGACCTCCAAGAACTGGCAGCCAAGCGCCACAACCAAATCGCCAACAATGCCTACCAACGCATGGTCAGCCACCTAACCACCCCAAGCCCCTAGCCGCTAGCCCCCCGAGGCCCCGAGCCTCTAGCCCCGAGCCGAGCGGCGACGGCGACGCACCGTCACCACACCACCCAAGAGCAGCAGCGCAAACCACGACGCATCAAGGTCACCGCCGGCGGAGCTACATCCACCACAGCCACCTTCAAGCGTTGCATCTCCAAAGCCCGGGTTTTGTCCAAGGTCTGAGCCCGTGCCCATATCTGGGTCTGTACCCATGTCTGGGTCGACTCCCATGTCTGGGGTGCCCATGTCCGCCATGCCCATATCGCCGCCCATGTCTGGGTCGACAACTGGGTCACCGCAAACACCACCGTCACACACGCCCGAACGACAGGTGCTACCGTCGACGCACGCACGGCCATTTTGACCGCCACACGTTCCATCGGCTGGGTCACAGAATTCCGTTCGACAGTCTTGGTCAAGCGTGCAGCTTCCACCGTCCGGCTCACCGCAAGCCCCATCCGAGCCGCATTTACCACCGGCGCAATCCGTATCGGCGACACAGGTGTCACCTGGTTTTCCTAGGCAGAAGCGACCAACGCAGCGACCACTATCGCAGTCGATATTCGACACACAGGAATCACCAATCACACGTCCACAGGTTCCGTTCGCGCAGATTCCACCCAGGCAGTCTGAGTTGGCCGTGCAGTCATCGCCGTTGGCGCCCAAGCAAATCATCATCGTTGTGTTACAGGCAAGGCTCGCGCAATCCGTGTCGCCGTTGGTGCAGGATTCTCCGGGCTCGGCGCCGCAGGTACCACCGCTACAGATACCGGATGTACACTCGGTGCCCTCGACACATTCACTGCCTGGCTTCGCCAAGCAAGAGCCGTTTTCGCAACTGCCACTCTGGCATTCGAAGTCATCGGCGCACATCGTGCCGTCGAACAGTCCACAGCGTCCCGATGCCGTATTGCAGGTCAAAGCAAATCGACAATCCGAGTCCGCTGTGCAGCTCTGGTTTTCAGCGCCGCCGCACAAGCCGTCGATTCCGCATCGTTGGCTCTCGCATTCCGAATCAGCCGAGCATGGGATGCCATCATCGTACAGGCAGTTTACGCTGCATCCGTCGTCAGGCGTGGTATTGCCGTCGTCGCAAACTTCATTGTTCTCGATGGCGTGGTTTCCGCAGGTGTCTGCCGCTTCGCAGATATTCTCAGTCGTGTCGCATACAGCACCTTGCGCACACTGCGCAGAAGCTGTGCAACCCGACCCGATCTCAAGCTTGCAGAGGAAGTCACATCCGTCTCCATTATCAATGTTGGAGTCATCACATGATTCCCCTGCTTCAACCACACCATTGCCGCATTCATCGGGACCGACACACGTTGCGATGGATGCGTTGCACAGTCCGTCTTCACAATCACTAGGGGCTACACAAGGGCCACCGGTCTCATTCAGGCAGTTTGCCGAACAACCATCGCTATCGGTCGTGTTGCCGTCATCACAGCGCTCAGGCGATTCGGTGGTGCCGTTGCCGCACACGTCGGATGCTTGGCACTGATTCGCCGAAGTATTGCAGACATCGACGCACGAACCCGGTGCCGTGCATGGGAAGCCCGTCTCGATATGGCAGGTTGGACTGCATCCATCACCCGAGACCAAGTTTCCGTCATCGCAGTATTCGTTCGGACCGACGACGCCGTTTCCACAAACACCCAATTGGTCGCAGGTGTTAGTGAATGGATTACAGACAAATGGAACACAATCGGCGGTGGTCGAGCACGACTGCCCAATTTCGCGGGTGCAGATTATCGAGCATCCGTCACCGGAAACACGGTTGCCGTCATCACAAAGCTCGAATCCTTCGAGCGTGCCGTTTCCGCATGTATCTGCGGGTTCACACGTGTTCGAACCAACCGTGTCGCAAATAGTGGTGATGCACTGCGAGTTGTCTGTGCAGCCGCCGCCGGCCTCGACAAAGCAGATTGATGAACACCCATCGCCGTCAATTGTGTTGCCGTCATCACAGAATTCGCCGGTTTCCAAAACGCCGTTGCCGCAGACATCGCTCGCCTCACATTTCTGGTCGAAGAGGATGTCGCACACACCCGATTCACATTCGAGGTCGTTCTGACAGGTCTGCCCAATATCCAAGAGGCAGTTCGCGGCACAGCCGTTCCCATCATCGGTCGTGTTGCCGTCGTCGCAGGCTTCGCCAGGATCAACACGGCCATTTCCGCAGGTCAGCTCGGTTTCGCAATCGAATCCGGCGATCAGGTCGCAGACCAAACCGGCACCGCAATCCGCGTCGGAGGTGCAAACAGCCCCTGGTCCGAACACGCACAGGTTGGTGCAATTGTCAGCGTCATTTGTGTTGCCGTCGTCGCAGAGCTCGCCGAGCTCCACAACGCCGTTGCCGCAGGTATCCGCTGGCTCACACTCGAAGCTATCCGCGGTGTCACAGACGTTGCTCGCACACTCGGAATTGGTGGTGCATGACGCGCCGTCTTCGTTGAAGCAGATGGCGTCGCACAGGTCGCCCGGGGTGGTGTTTCCGTCATCACACTGCTCACCGGCTTCAAGCTTGCCGTTGCCACAGGTGTTGATCGCCTCACAGGTACCCGATCCGATGGTATCGCAGACGCTGCTCTCGCATTCGTTGTCACCCGTGCAGTTCTCCCCGTCGGTGAGGAGGCAGTTTGCGCTACACCCGTTTGCATCGTCAGCCGTATTGCCGTCGTCGCAGGCTTCGCCGGAGTCGACCAGGCCATTTCCACATACGTCAGCCGCTGCACATGTATTTGACCCGTTTGCAGCCAGATTGCAGATGCCGGAGTGACATTGATCGTTCGCGGTACATCCTTGACCCGTGCCGAGCTTGCAGTCTGCATCGCAGGTATCGCCGGAGGTCAGGTTGCCGTCGTCACAGACTTCGCCGGTTTCCACTGTTCCGTTGCCGCAGGTGTTGACGTGCTCACACTGATTCGAATCCAAGAGATCGCAGATGCCCTCAACGCAGCTCGCGTTGTCGGTGCAGCCGATTCCGATCTCGAGCAGGCAACCTGCGCTGCAGCCGTCCGCGTCAGAAGTGTTGCCATCGTCGCAAGCCTCGCCGGTTTCCTGTACGCCGTTTCCGCACTCGTCGGCCCCATCACAAACCATCGTCTGAGGATTGCAGACGCCATTACATTGCGCATCAGCCATGCATGGCTGCCCAATGTTGTTGACGCAACTATTGGTGCAAGCATCAGAGTCATCTGAGTTTCCGTCATCACAGGCTTCATTGCCGACGACGAGTCCGTCCCCACAGTCCGGCAAGCACGGCCCGGTTGGCGTGGTGCAGGTGAACCCTACCTCGAATGCGCAATTGGCTGAGCAACCGTCGTCATCGTCCGTATTGCTATCGTCGCAGTCTTCGTTGGCATCCACGGTCCCGTTGCCGCAGGTGTTTGCGCAGGTCGTTCCCGCAGCGTCACAAACCCAGCCGGCGTCGGTCTGACAGCTGGCATCACATCCGTCGCCATCAGCGCCTGGTGATGTTGTGTCATCACAAGTTTCACCTGCAACGGAGTTCACAACGCCATCGCCGCACGTCACGTTTGTGCAATCGACGTCGCAGCTCGCGCTCTCGCCTCCGTCGTCGCAGTCTTCAACAGGGGCGCCGATTTCACCGTCGCCACAACGTGTGGCGCAGATCGATTCGACACCATCGCATGTAGCTGAGGCTGCTGCACAAACCATGTCCAATGCATCCTGCCCAGCTCCAGCACGAGTCTGGAAGTAGCGGGCGATCTCACCGTCGGGACAATCCACGATCTGATCTCGTTCTGCAGAGAAGCTCCCATCCACGGCCAACACTTGCTCAGGACCCGATGCCGTACCGCTCACGCTGATCTCCTGGCAAACGATCGAAAGCCCGCTGAATAAGGTGCGGCCAGCGCTCTTGCCACGAAGCCCGACAACCGCCGAACCGTCAGGGCAGAGCGCTTCGTCGCTCCACGTAAATGGAGACCATCCATACCACCCGTTGCCACCTGATTCCTGAGAAGTAGAGCGGGTTGTTGTGATGCTCCCATCTTGAGCAATTGCCAGCGTTCCGCAGATGGCGCGTGTCTTCGTGGCAGTTTGGGTCCCGCCAGTTGGCCACGCGATCGCGACACCAATCAAGATATCGCTGCCAGTGCAGCCCATTTCCGGGCCGATGCTACCGCCATCTCCGCCGACTCGGCCTGCGAGCGCTTCGTTTGTGTATCCAAACACCGGGACGGCACAACTGCAGCTCCACCCATTTTCGACCGTGCAACTCGTTGAACATCCGTCGCCAGCCGTCGTGTCGCCGTCGTCGCAGGCCTCGCCTGTTTCGAGCATCGAGTTGCCACACGTCTGCGCTAGGGCAGCGGGAGCGTTGAAAGCCATCAGCGCGAGCACTGAAACAAGAATGAGAGTAAACCGACCAAAGATGTTCATGCGTAAGCCCAAAACTGAAATAACTCTATGGGTTTGGATTCCGGTTTTACGCTGAAAGTGCATGGAGATCTATACGATTCTCCCTACGGTCGCGTTGCAGCTCCCTGCGGTCGCGTTTCAGGCTTCGGCCTCGCCTCGCCGTTTCAGCTCGCCCTTCGGGCTTCGCGTTACAGCTTCGCGTTTTCTTTCGCTTCGCTATGCTTGCTGATTTTCGTATCGTGGCGGCATGCATGTTGTTGGGCATATTGCGGTTGGGCAGCTATTGGCTTGGCCGCCGGGCCAGAAGTTCGATGGCGGGCGTACTTTCGCAGTCATTTTGGGGGCGTTGACGCCTGATCTTATTGATAAATCGCTGAAGTTGTTCGGCGTCTACCCATGGGGACGAACAGTTGGGCATTCGGTGTTCTTTTGGATTCTGATTGCCTTGATCGCAGCGCTAGCTTCAGAACGCGGGCGAGGAGCGCGTCTGACGGCGTTCGCGCTGGGCGGTTTCAGCCACATGATTGCTGACTTTGCGGACGATCTTGTTGGGGGACTGCATTACACCGGATATCTCGTATCTGCTTGGTTCACATGGCCATATTTCAACCCCGACCTCTACCCAATCACAGCCGCACCCGTCCTGGTCGATCACGCTTGCCTCGGTCTATACACCGCTATTGAAGCTTTTGTATTGGCACTCGTAATTCTTCGCGCCACCGCCCCAAACGCGAAGCCCGAAGGGCGAGCTGAAACGGCGAGGCGAAGCCGAAGCCTGTAACGCGAGCGCCAGCGAGCTGAAACGGCAAGGCGAAGCCGAAGCCTGAAACGCGACCGCAGGGAGCTGCTACGCGTGACAATCCCCCGTAAATCTGGTACATTCCCGCCGCCATTGAACCGCGGAGCATATCCGCAAAACCAGGAGTAGTTTTGGCAGACCGCAGGAGAAATCGGGACGATCTAGGTCCCGTTGAAGTCAGCGTGATCGACAACAATATCGGTCGTGCGATGAATCAGCTCAAACGTCAGATTGGCCGTGAAGGTTTCAATCGTGAGATCAAGCGACGCCGCTATTACGAGAAGCCAAGCGTGGCGAAGCGCAAGAAATCTATCGAGGCGGAGCGACGACGGCGCAAGGACGCTCGTCGAAGCCGCGGCCGAAACAGCCACCTTTAGACCCACTCGCGGTCTCTGCACACTTACGACTAAGAGTCTTGCCCTATGTGCGGAATCGCGGGCTTCTGGGCCCCCAAAGCCACGACATCACGGGCTTCGCTAGAAGCCATCACGACCCGCATGACCGATGCAATCTCGCATCGCGGGCCGGATGCGTCTGGCGTATGGGCTCGCGCAAAAGACGGTGTGGCGCTAGGCCACCGACGTCTGTCGATCATCGATTTATCCCCGGGTGGGGCGCAGCCGATGACGTCTCGCGACAAGCGCTACGTCATCGTGTTCAACGGTGAGGTCTATAATTTCGACGAGCTGCGAAAAGAGCTCGATGGCCCGTGGCGAGGCCATTCGGATACTGAGGTCGTGCTCGAGTCCATCGCAAAATGGGGTGTAGAGCGCGCCGTTACCAAGTTCAATGGCATGTTCGCATTTGCCCTCTGGGACCGTGAAGAACACCGCCTCACGCTGGTCCGAGACCGATTGGGCATCAAGCCACTCTATTGGGGCAAAAGCAACGGCACGTGGCTCTTTGCGTCTGAGCCCAAAGCGCTTGAGGCACACCCTGACTTTGATTCCGATGTCGACCGCAGCGCACTCTGCGCATACATGCGGTTCAACTGCGTGCCTGCGCCACTCAGCATGTGGGCCGGGATTCAGCAACTAGAACCCGGATGCCTGGTCCACCTGACGGAGTCGGGCAGCCGAATTGTCCGTTATTGGTCGGCGCGCAACGTGGCTGAATCAGGCCTGAAATCGCCATTTGTTGGGAGCCCTGATGATGCCGTCAACGCGCTGGAGCGACACCTGCAAAATGCGGTGCAGCGCCGCATGGTATCTGACGTTCCCTTGGGCGCGTTTTTGTCCGGCGGTATCGACTCCAGCACTGTCGTCGCGCTGATGCAGGCCGCGTCCACGAATCCCGTGAAGACGTTCTCTATCGGATTTCATGATGAGGGCTACAACGAAGCGACCCACGCCGCCGAGGTCGCTGCGCACTTAGGCACGGACCATACCGAGCTCTATGTCACGCCCGAACAAGCGCTAGACGTCGTGGACGATCTGGCAAACATGTACTGCGAGCCGTTTTCAGATTCGTCCCAAATCCCGACGTTTTTGGTCAGCCAATTGGCACGTCAGCACGTCACCGTGAGCCTTTCCGGCGATGGCGGCGACGAGCTCTTTGCGGGCTACAACCGGCATATCTTCGCGCCTAAGGTCTGGAACGCTTCCAGTAGAGTGCCTCTCGGCCTGCGCAAGTTGGCGAACACCGCCATCGATTCCGTGCCCAGCAGGACGTGGGACCGCGTCTTCGATACCATGTCAATTTCCGACAAGGTTAGGCTGCCGACCGAGAAGCTTCAAAAGTTGTCCAAGGTGCTCCCGAGTACATCCAGCGCGGACATGTACGCTCGCCTGGCAAGCCATTGGGAACCCATGGGCGTTGTGATTGGCGGCCGAGAATCCTACAAGCCTGGGACGTTTGACCATGGGTCATTCAGCGAGCAAATGATGCTCTTGGACATGGAAAACTACCTGCCCAACGACATCTTGACGAAAGTCGACCGGGCCAGCATGGCCGTCAGTTTGGAAGCGCGCGTACCCCTGCTGGATCACGAAGTCGTCGAGTTCGCCTGGTCGCTGCCATTAGACGTCAAACTGCGAGACGGAAAATCGAAATGGGTGTTGCGCGAAGTGTTGTATCGCCACGTTCCCAAGTCACTCATCGAACGTCCCAAAATGGGCTTCGGCGTGCCAATCGACCAATGGTTGCGCGGCCCTCTCAAAGACTGGGCATACGAACTGATACGCCCCGAGCGCCTCCGCAACGAAGGCTTCTTCCACCCAGAACCCATCCTCAGGCGATGGGATGAACACCAAACAAAGACACGAAACTGGCAACACCACCTCTGGGATGTCTTAATGTTCCAATCGTGGCGAGACGCCAGATAGACCAAGAACCAAAAACCAAGAACCAAGAACCAAGAACCAATTTGCCCCGCCTCCTCCACATAACCACCGTCCCTCAATCCCTAGGCTTCGTCGCCAAGCAGATGAAGTTCATGCAGGACCATGGGTACGAGATCGAGGTGATGTCCTCACCAGGTCCGCTTTTGGATGAGTTTGGGGTGACCCATGGTGTGCGGACGCATGGCATCGTGATGCCCCGCGCCATCACGCCAGCGCAGGACGCGAAATCGGTGGCAAAGATGGCGTGGGCGATTCGAAAGATCGCGCCCGATATCGTGCACGCTCACACGCCCAAGGGCGGGCTTTTGGGCATGACCGCCGCGGCGCTCGCCAAGGTTCCGGCGCGCGTCTATCACATGCGTGGACTGTTGACCCTGACCGCGACCGGTCGTCGAAAAGGACTGTTGTCGGCTGCAGAACTCACCAGCTGCGAGCTCGCTGATATCGTGATTTGCCAGAGCCGTTCGTTGCGGCGCGTTGCGGTCGACGAAGGGCTTGTTGATCCGGCGAAAGCGGTTGTTTTAGGCGATGGAAGTAATGGCGTTGACTCCGATTATTTCACGCGCAGCGACTGGAAAGACAAAGGTGTCAAAATCCGGCAGGGTTTTAACATCCCGGACAACGCGGTCGTTGTTGGGTTTGTCGGCCGGCTGGTGGGAGACAAGGGTATTCGCGAGCTCGCGCGCGCCTGGGAGCGCTTACGTGAGAAGTTCCAGAACACCCACCTGATTCTGGTTGGCCCGTTCGAGGAACGCGACCCAGTCGACGAACACACTCGAAACGTGTTGCAGAAAGACGACCGTGTGCACATGGTTGGCTTCGTCAAAGAGACCGCGCCGTACTACGCGGCAATGGATATCCTGACGCTGCCTACGTATCGCGAGGGATTCCCGAACGTGCCACTGGAAGCGGCCGCAATGGAACTGCCTGTAGTAGCCACTCACGTTGTTGGTTGTCGGGATGCGGTCGAGAACCGAAAGACCGGTGTGTTGGTTCGCGTGAAGGACCCGCGCGCATTAGAGCACGCCCTAGCCCGGTACATCGCGTTTCCGGCCCTGCGTCAGCTCCATGGTCAAGCAGGACGCCAACGCGTCATCGACTACTTCTCGCCCGAGCGAATCAACCAAGAACTGCTGTCGGTCTACGAGTCGTTCTGACTTTCAGAACCCATCGCAAAGTCACCTCTCGCCACTCTCTGTCGATTGTCGTGATTTGCCCGACGTTCTCGGTCGTCATCTTGAGCAACCGGGCGTGCTCGTCTGGCCCTAGGGCCGTAGGAATGTCTTTGAAATCGACTTGGTCGCCTTTGTTTCTGTTCTGAACACCGGGCCACAACGCCAAAGCCACGGCAGGAAGCCTGCGCGGAACGGGCATGTCCAGTGACGGA
Organism: bacterium; assembly: GCA_030427705.1. Classification (GTDB taxonomy): domain Bacteria; phylum Myxococcota_A; class Bradymonadia; order Bradymonadales; family Bradymonadaceae; genus JAUIBR01. The sequence continues at coordinate 140,720 of JAUIBR010000014.1, forward strand.
GCAAAACCCATACATGATGACCAAAACCCTTCTTCTGTCTTCCACTCAATGTGGACACGATGACTTGCCGGCGATGTAACGCGCCACCGGTCTTGTCGGCGGATTTCATCGACGAGTGCTTCCAAGTTGTTCGTTGATGGAAAAATCAGAAGTGCCGCCTTGTCTTGACGACCATTTGCTTCAAGGAAGCGGTCAATGTCGCCGAAATCGATGGGATCGAAGGACGCTGTGACCAAACGCTTCTTGGTAATCAAGAGCGGCACAAACTGACACCTCGTAAACCCTGACCTGAGTAGCTTTACGATATGCTCGGTTAGATGGTCCCCCAATTGAGTTACTCGGCTGCTGCTTGTTCGTCATCGGCTGGGCACGTGAAATAGATTCGTCGTTGCCCTGTTTCATCAACAACTTCAACGGGTCCGTTGTCGGTTGCCTTAACTACTGCATCTGGGTTTTGACGGAAATCGTCCAAGGTGAACACCTGCAGGTCTGATTGGTTCTCATCTTCCGCCATAATTGCTCCTTGCTTGAGCGTCAAAATAACATAGCCGGATCCTGACAACAATTAGGCATATGCAAGAAACCAAAAGAGCCGCTCGAAAGCAGCTCTTTTGGTTGGCGCCGGCTATGTACCTATGCTCGTTACAGCTAGATAACGGATTGGGGGGAACGTAACGACTCCGTCGACACCAGTCTGTAACATAACAGGTGTTCACTATTCGCACAATGCTTATGTCGACTCACTAGCCCGCTAGCCCCGAGCCCCCGAGCCCGAGCCCCGAGCCTCTAAGGGGCGGTCGAACCGACGAGATTCAACCCACCCGGGTAGCCGTAGGACACCGCAGAATCGAACCCGTAG
>JAUIBR010000015.1 GCA_030427705.1 bacterium
TCGACTAGCTCTGCCTGCCGGATTGTCTTCGGACACCGAAGCGACATTGGGACGCGCAAAACTGGCGATGGATGTGCTGAACGAGGGCACAACTCAGTTGTCAGCATTGGAACTGGCAGCGGAGTTGGAGCGATTAGGGGCGTCAATCTCAAGTGGAGCCGGACTCGATCAGGCAACCGTCTCAATGTCGACTCTAAGCACTACGCTGGAACCGTCGCTAGAGTTGTTTTCCCAGGTAATTCAACGGCCTGCGTTTTCCTCTGAGGAGATTGAACGCCGCCGAAAGCTGCAGTTGGCAGCAATCGACCAAGAAAAATCTCGGCCATTTGACACGGCCCTACGTTTGTTGGGGCCTCTAGTGTTTGGTGAGCATAAGTATGGCATTCCCCTCACAGGGACAGGAAAGAAGAAGACCGTCGAATCTCTAGGCTTGGATGCGCTGGTGGCGTTCCACAAAACCTATTTCCGCCCTAAAGACGCGACATTAGTTGTGGTTGGCAACACGACGACGCAGGCACTTCAGCCATTACTGGAATCGACCTTGGGGAGCTGGAAAAACGACAGTCCAGAACCCAAACAACCGACTCAACAACCGAAGAAGATCACCAAACCCAAGGTCTATCTGGTTGATAAGCCGAATGCGGAACAAACCCTAATCGTTGCCGGAAATCTGCTTCCGCCCAGAGACGAACAGGATGAAGTCGACGTGGAGATCATGAACACCGTGATTGGTGGGTCGTTCATGTCGCGAATCAACATGAACCTTCGTGAAGACAAACATTGGTCATACGGATCACGTTCGTTCGTGTTTGAGACCTTTGGTCCACAAATGTTCGGGGTCTACGGCCGAGTTCAAGCGGACAAAACAAAGGAGTCCGCTGCGGAGATTCTCAAAGAGCTCAACCAGTATCTGGGCAGCGCACCAGTCACTTCAGATGAGCTCTCACGTGTGACCGAAAACAAGATTCGGAAGTTGCCGGGTCGTAACGAAACCGCTGGTCGGCTTCTTGGCAGCATCGCAAAAATCGTCAATTTCGGACTTCCAGATGACTATTTCTCCACGTATGTCGACCGAGTGGCTAACGCCAACGCGCAGAGCGTGATGAAGGCTGCCGCAAAGTCAATCCGTCCCGACGAAATGGTGTGGGTGATTGTTGGAGACTTGAAGACGATTCAAAAGCCAATCGAAGACTTGAACCTAGGAGAGGTTCAAGTCGTCTCGGACTAATGTAAATCCAATTATTACAGTGCCTTGTGGGTTCCTGTGAGGTGTTTCGCGCCTCACTTCCCAAGAACGGAGATCGCGCTTACGATCGCGATATGTCCATCTTTGTTGGTCGGTCGGGGGAATTGCACGCAATGCACGATGCTTTTGAGCAGTCGCGTCGGATTCTCACGCTGGTGGGACCTGGCGGAGTCGGGAAGACGTCTTTGGCAGAGAGATTTGCCGAAGGGTGGGATTTCACTCGATTCCATGTGGATTTGCACTCGGCGAGCGAATCCGGCCACGTTTTGCAGGCTGTTGCAATCGCGGTTCTGGGTTTTGCGACAAACCCGTCAATTGACCAGATTGCACACGGCATTCCTGAAAACGAACCGGTGTTGATGATCTTTGACAATGCCGAACTCGTGTCTGAGGAGGTTCGTGATGTCGCAGAGGGTTTGACGCAGATTTGTCCGGACCTACACGTCGTGGTGACCTCGCGGCGACGCCTCGAATCCGCATACGAATCGATCTTGCCGGTGCAACCTTTGGCAAAGGAGATCGCCGCCGAGTTGTTCTGTCAACACGCGAAGCAACGAGACCCGACGTTCAATCGCCAGGCGACCGAGCCGGACGTCCTCAATCTCGTGGAAAAACTGGATGGACTACCGCTCGCGCTAGAGCTGGCCGCGAGTCGCACGAGAGTGCTCAGTCCCTCTGATTTGCTGGCACGACTGGACGACCAGTCAGTTGTGCTACGTCGACGGGGGCAGGACGAGCGACATTCGAGTTTAGATTCCTGTGTTGCGCTTTCCGTTGTTGATTTGCCCGAGCCGAGTTTGAATCTGTTGAGGCAACTAGCGCTCATCAGTGGACCGTTTTCGTTGGCAGACTTAGAGAAGCTTCTCGGTGGACTCGAACCGCTTGATTATGTCGAAGAGCTTGTCGAACGTTCCTTGTTGCAAGCGCAATCTGGTTCGCAGCGGAGGTTCCGCGTTCTGGATACAATCCGCCGTTTTGTGCTGCATGCACACCCGCCTACCCACAACATGGTTGTGGACTGGGGAGAGTGGCTTCTAGAAAAGCTGCAGTCTCATGCTCCAGAGATGCTCGAACACCTGCTGCCGCAGGTTTCGAGAGCTTTTGCACATCTAATTGAAGACGATGCGAGTCTCGCAGTGGAGTTGCTCTTGGCCGCCGAACGCCCGCTTCGACGGGCCGGCTCACTTCATCGCGTCCAGTCAATGTTCGATGCTGCGCTTCAAAACGACGGACTCACAGACAGAGAACGGGCTCACATCAACGTGGCTCGAGGATCCCTGCTGACGAATCTGGGCGCGGTTGACGACGCAGAACTCGTGCTTGAGAAAGCGTTTTCCTTGCTTCCCGACGAGTTGGAGAATCGAGAACTGCGAGCAAGGATTTTTCAAACTCGAGGCTGGCTGTTCCTCGGGCGAGGGGAGTTTGACGATGCTTGGGACTCCTTTGAGGAGTCTCTCAACACAGTTCCGGGTGATGCGGATCCTGGACTAGTCGCACATATCTATGGGGGGCAGACAATCGTTTGCCTACATCATCGTGACCCTGACCGTGCGGTAGAACTTGCAGAGAGCGCACTTGACCACGCGAGCCGGAGTCCGGACCCAGCTCAACGCGGTCGCGCAATGGGATGGAAGGCCAACGCATTAGCTGCGTCCGGGAGATTTCAGGAAACAGCACTGCTTCTGAAGGACTCGTTGAGGCACTTTCAACGTGCGAGCGATATTGCAAGCCTGTCCAATCATGGTCTCACGCTGGCAGAACTCAAACTGGGTATGGGTCAAACCGACATCGAGGATGTGCTCGAGGTCGCACTGCCTGCTACCAAGATCTGGGGAGCTTGGATCTCGCAATCGCGGGCGCTGGCAATTGAGGCACGGTTGAACTCCGACCTCGAACAGGCAAAATGGGCCGCGGAATCTGTCCAAAATCTGAGTTACTACCCTCAACGGTCAGTTCTGCTGACACTGGCGATGATTCAGATCGAACATGGCGAGTTTGCAGCCGCAATCATCACTCTTCAAACGTTAATCAACTCCACATCTGACCCACTGGAGCAAAGGTGGCTTCGCGGATACCTGATCGCGGTCAAGCTGGCAGACAATTCACTGCGTGATGTTGACGACGAAAGATTGTCGGTTTCTGGCAAAAGTTCAGAAAATCAATTGGTTGTGGGTTCCTATGAGGAGTTTGTCGATCCGTTTTTTCGCTGCGAATACGCGTTCCATGCGGAGCCTGCATCGCTGATTTTTGGCGGAATGGACCTTCGAAAGACACTCAGGATTGACTCTGAGTTCAAAGAGTACGTGCTCCCGGACCAAGCCGAGCTAAGCTTGGCCACAAGGCATACGCTCCGGAGATTTCTTCGGTTCATGATCGAGCGTCACCTTGAATCGCCTGGCAGAGTGTTGGAACTGGCGGAACTAATGGAAGGCGGATGGCCCGAAGAATCGATGACCTACGATTCGGGTAGCCAGCGTGTCTATGCGGCAATCAAACAACTGCGCAAGGCCGGATTTGGTGATGTAGTTGTTACTGGAGATGGTGGGTATCTTATTGATAAGGAATTGGAAATAGAGTTTTGTTAGTCTCGATTTCCACGGGTTTCCATCGCTTTCCATCGCAAACGGATTTGGGAGTTCATAAGTTCGGTTCGGTAACAACACGGAGCGAACCATGTATCACCCATTTCTCATTCGAATGCTCTCCAGCTGGAGCCCAGCTAACCACAACAAAGCGGTTCAGATATTGTCGACGGCGAATCGACGAAACGCACGCGAATTCGCGTTGCATTTGGACTCCATGTTGGACGATGAAACCCAAAGAAGTGCAGGGGTTTGGGCTCTGGCCACTCTTCTAACGAAGTGGCGCGAAAGCGAAGATTGGGACTCACTACCGAAGTGGGAGCGTTCCCTCGCGGCATGGGAGGTGATTCGACAGATTCGTCAGGTGTGCATCGAGCGATTGATTGTTTTGCGCGTCGGTTGGTTTGGCTGGAGCGCGTGGGATGATTGCCTGATCCTGGCTCCGTTGGCCAGCATTGAAGACGACCGCTACTATGAAGGAGCAGCTGACATCCTTGCGGACATCGCAAGCGTCGATGGGCCAGTGGCCACCGAAGCGACCCAGACGTTGCAGGCGTTGTTTGAAGAAACGCGGGCAAACCTCGTTGAGTATCAGCGCTTCATTGGTCCTTTCCCATCGTTTTCGAAGCGTTTCCACCAGGACCCATGGCTGTTGCCCAATGGGTGGCATGCAACTCAGAATGAGTTTGGTGCCACGACTGAAATGGAGGCATTTGCTCGATGAAGAGAACACACGCACTTGTTGTCCTCGTACTTTGGGTCGCGGTCGGTTGCAGTGATAGCACGGAGCCCGTGTCGAACGACCACCACCATGAATCTCACCCGCAATTGCTGGCGCATGACGGACCGTGGGTTCCTCCCGACGATATTGTGAACCAAGCAGCAAATTTCGATATCGAGTTTACGGGAGCCGGTCCATGGGTCGGCGAGAGCGGCTGCTCAGGCAACTTCACCGCGGGTGGGGCGGCTCTGCGTCAGTGGGTTTATGACAACTGGCCTCAGGTCTCTCACGTAGGGGGCTACGCATGCCGTCCTATCAACGGTGACTCGTCTACGATGTCAGTCCACGCGACTGGCCGTGCAATCGACATTCATATCCCACTAGATGGGGGCCAAGCCGACAATGACCTTGGCGATCCACTGGCCAACTGGCTGCTCGAGCACGCCGAAGAAATCGGCGTTCAGTCCATCATCTGGGACCGATGGATCTGGAGCCCTAGCCGATCGAGCCGCAGCAGGGCATATACGGGTGCTCATCCACATCATGACCATCTTCATGTGGAGTTGACGCCAGAAGCTTCGCGTCTTGAAACCCCATGGTTCCAAGGTGAGATGGGGGCGCCAACCCTCAGCGGGTGTGATGAACCTCTTCCCGCACAAGGTGGGGTCATCGATGATTCAAACACCTGCTTCCAGGCGTTTGGGCCAGCGCAGTACTGGCGCGTTGTCGAGGGCGAGGGCGAGGGCGGTTCGTTGAGATGGACCAATGCATTCAAATCGGATGAGCCGTCAAACTGGGCGCGATGGCGCATCAACCTCGAAGAGGCCGGCGAGTATGCCTTGGAGTATAGAAATGTCCCTACGTACGCGATCTATGACTCGGCTCGTTATGTGATTCGGCACAACGGCGAGGAGTCTGACGTATATGTGGATTTGAGTGCGGGAACCGAAGAGTGGGAATCGCTTGGTCGCTTCACGTTTGCCGCTGGGTCTGACCAATGGGTGGCAATCCACGATAATGCCCCGATAGAAGTGCCAGATGACCAACACATCCTCGCAGACGCGATTCGGTTGCGGCGGGTCATGGAAGGTCTGCCTCCAGCAATTGTGGATTCCAACAATGAAACCCCGGACGTCGATCCGATGGGTGACGAAACGACTGATAACGATGTTGATGGCGTAACCGTATCTGAAGGGTGTTCAACCTCCTCGATACCTCGGCCCACGCCGTTGATGCCATTGCTCGTAACTTTTTTTGCGGGGGTTTTGCGACGGAAAGATTAGATTTATCAGTGTGTTGCGGATTCCTATGAGGAACGCCCCAAAAAAACTTCGCAACGATTCGAGTTTGCGTTCGAGAACGTAATTGAACCCAAACTTAAGGAGAGCGAAATGGGTGAAGCACTGAGAGTCTTTGATCATGAAATGATTTATTTCGTCACCAACCGTTGCATTGAACGGAAGTTCTTGATGGTTGCTGACGACGAGCGCGTGAACGAGATTATTCGAGATAATCTGCGTATGGCCGCGATCATCTACAACATCAAAATTTATGGGGCGGTGTTCATGGGAAACCACTTTCACTTGATCATTAGCGGCAGTGATATTCCTGCGTTCATGCAGTATCTCCAATCCGCGATTGCTCGCCAGATCAATCGGTTGCGTGGGAGGGTCGGCAAGTTCTGGGCAGAACGATATTCGTGTGAGCCCATCCTGGACGAGGAGTCGCTCGAGCAGAAGCTTCAGTATGTGCTCGCCAACCCAATTCGTGCTTTTCAAGTACCGCATCCAGCGGAATGGCCTGGCTTCATTTCGTGGTACGGTCACGCTGGGTTTGGGGAAGAGCATGGTCCCGAAATCTCGCCGTTGCCAATGTGGGAGTGCCTAAGCGTCGCTGAGCGATATCAGCGAGTTTGTGCGCTGCTGGAACCCGTAGAAGAGGAGTATTCCGGTTGCCATTTCGCAGGCGCCGAAGCCGCGATTTCGAAACATTGGAACGATTCTCCCGATACCGAAGAGGTGCGTGGGCCAAAGCCAGTTTGTCACGCAAGTTCGAAAGCTGGTTGGATTGCCTATCGAGTCTGGAAGCGTGGGAAGGACTTTCTTTTTCGACTGGCATCGATTGCCGAAAGTGTGGGGGACAGAATAGGCTACCCCATATGCATGATTCCACCGGGTCGAAAGAGGACAAATCAAAAATGGACTGGAGAAAGAGCACCAGCAAAGTGGCGACTCGCGTCGCCCGGGCGATATCGATCTGTGGCGTAGTGGTTGCGCTTGGATGCTCAGGTACGACAGCGGTCAACAACCCACAGCCCGCCGAGGCCAGATCACCTGAGTTGGATTGTAATCCCGATAATGGGGCAGAATGTCTCGCGGTGGGAATGCAGTGGGAGAGCGGATTCGGAAAACCCCCAAAGGCGGCCAAGGCTGCGCGTCACTACAAGGCGGCATGCGACGCCGGTGAGCACCTTGGTTGCTACAACTTGGCCGTCATGCTCCGTGACGGCGTAGGTGTGGAACGAAACGCAGATCGCGCCCAGTCATTGTTCGTTTCGGCCTGCAATGCGGGCGAACAAAACAGTTGTGCGAACGTGGCTTATGGACTGTCCCACGCGTCAGATCCCACTGATGACGATTTACGCGAAGCTGCAACCCTGTACCGCAAGGCGTGCGATGCGGGTGTGATGAATGCGTGTTTTAATCTCGGCGATATGCGTCAGGCCGGGCGAGGGGTCGACCGGAGTATGGTCGAGGCTGGGTCCATGTTCAAACGGGCGTGTTATGGAGGCCAACGGTCTGGATGCATTCGATGGGCCTGGCTCGATGCCCAAGAGTGCGATCCCAAGTCAAATCAGTGTGCCAATCCGGCAACTGATGAGCGCCATGCAGCAGCCCTCGTGGAGGCGAAATGTTCGAACGAAGGAACTGGTCACGTCTGCGCGGCTTTGGGCGTTCATCTGGTTGCCGGGCGTCTACTGAAGCGTGACGGAAAGGCCGCCCGCTTGGCGTTCGAGCGGTCCTGCACCAGCAGTGAAGCGTGGGGCTGTTCCGAACTCGGAATCCTAGAAGTGGAGGGAAAGTGGGGAGCAACAGATGCAGCCGCAGGTGGAGCACGTTTGGACAAGGCTTGTGAGACCGGATTTGCGCCTGCCTGCGTGTATTTGGCCAGCGGGATGCTCGCACCAGCCGTGGGTTCTGCAGAGAAAGTTAAGGGATTGCAGTACCTTAGGAGATCCTGTGAGTTAAATGAAGCCACCGGCTGCAATACTCTGCGATTGCTGTGTCAGACTGGTGAGAAAGCGGCCTGTACTAGCGAGGTCTCGCAGTAACGACTCGAAAAAGGTCGTAGTTGGTCCCCTCAAACGGAGCTTCGGCGGAAACATCGAATCCATGGCGCCAAAGAACTTCAGAAGCACGCTCAAGCGTGAACGTGAGGTAGAACATGATGAACGGTGGCTTTTTTATGGTGTTACGAATGTGCATTGCGGCGTTGAAGCCTCGTGCTGCCCACCAAACGGGATTTGATTTCGATGGCTTCTTGACCGTGATGAAGATGAATCGCCCATTGGGCCGTAGGGCCGCTTTGACGCGATCAATGAAGACGTCTTGCTGATTCTGTAGAATGTGCCCGAAGGCTCCTGCCGTACAGACTAGATCAAACTCGTTTTCGTACGACATCTCGAACAGGTCTTGGTTCTCGAATTCAAGTCGGGGTTTTTCGACCCCCAATTCATCTCGAAGGCGTCTCGCTTCCGTAAGCATTCCATCGGAGACGTCGATTCCAAGTATTCTGTTCTCAACTACGGGTGTCAGTGCCCTAGCGATTGCGCCATTTCCGCAAGCTAAATCCAGAGCGTCGCGAACAGGTTCCTTTTGAACCTCGCGTATCAGCGGTTCTAGGAGATTGTCTGGAGTGCGGAACGGCGTGTACTCAAATTTGGGCGCAAGTAGGTCATAACCTTCTGTTGTGCCCTGCATCGCCTGCCTGGCAAGTTCCCAAAATGTCGGGCCTTTTTCGTGAAACACTTTATTTTCAGTGGGTTGCAGGTTCCTGTGAGGATTGCGATGCGATTTGCGTTGCTAGTTTGCAGCGCTGCGGTTCGTTGCAAAAAATGCGGATGGTATTGTTATGGTTACGGATTCTTTGGTGGATTCGAACTCTGGTGTGCCGATGGTCTCGACGGCTTTGCGGATTTGGGGAAGACCGCGGCCCAATTGCTCAGATAGGCCAACCAGTCGAGTGACCATCGCGACAACCGGATTTCGGGGTAATGTTGTGCCGCCTCGGCTCGCATAGTGGCGTAGAGGTTGGGCCAGCGCTGAACCGCCAGGACTCCAGATCTCGATGCGATCAGTGAAGAGCCGAATTGCACATGGGCTACCCGCCCGCAGGTCTCGGTGCACCAAAGCGTTGATGAGCGCTTCTTTCACAGCAACGGTAGGGAACTCGCACGAGTTTTCGTCGGGATCGAGCTGGTTTACCAATTGGCGGCCTTCCGCGTGGACAAACGCCATTCCTCTTTCGAAGAGTTCGAAAACGTTGCCGCCGATGTGCTGGCGGACGACCACATCGTCCGTCAATTCCGTGCCAGCAAACTTCGCTGCGATTAGGGCGGACTGCGGCAGCATAAACTGGGGATTCGTGCCGAACAGATACAACCCCGCCATTGTGGGGACATATCGATTCCCCATTGTACCAGCGAGCCGGAACTGCGTGAGGGCATCTTCAAGCAACATTTCGTCGGCAGCCAAACCTGGGGCGTGTGACTCGATGAACGTCTCGAAGGCGTCTAGATCAAGATCCTCTAGAGATGCGATTGGGACGGTCTGCAACTCACCGTTGTTCATTTGAACCTCCGGTGAAAGCGTATCATACCGGCATACTAGACGGTACGATCGCGACCAACTTCCGAGGTAATCAGGAACCAACCAGGCCCGTCGATCACTTCGTACTCCCATTCGTCATGCGGGGCTTGGGTGTCGCGGTCTTGTGCTCGATTCCACGCATAAATGTTAGCACCCTGCCAAAAGTAGAGCGTTGCGATTGAAAGCAGGGCGATTAGGGTGATCATCGTGACGTACATTGACTTCTCCTCCTTGAGGTCTACATGCACCTACATCGTACGACACGCCCATAACGAGGCAATTTTTTGTTACGTGTTAGATGTTGAGAATTCCTCATAGGATCTTGTAAGGCATTGCAAATGAATCGCTTTGGCTCGATTGATGGGCGGTTGGAGGCCGGCATTGGGGACTTTTTCTGGGCACCAGAAGACGTCCATATCGTTGACGTGGGGTATGTCGCATTCGCGCACAGCGAACGACTGGACAAGGTCTACAATGTTGTGTTTCGGACCCGTCCACGAGGCTACGACGCGGCCGCAATTGTCGGTCAGGTGCTACCTTTCCATCAGCACACGACGAGTTATTGGGCGGTGACCGATTTAGGTCGGACTGATGATTTGATCGCCGCCCTCACAGACGCCGGATACAAGCCACAACAGCTGCACTATGGGTACAGCATAAATGTCGAGGACTACCTTCGTCCCCAGAGCCAATCAGTCGTTGTTCGACAGGTCTCGACACGCGAGGAGTTAAAGGCGCTTGATACCGTCCGTCGCGACGTCTTCGACTTGGATGGGGCGCTCGATGATGAGGATATAGACCGTGAATTGGCCGAATGCACCAAACGAAATGCCAGAGTCTCTCGATGGTTGGCTTATCTGGATGGTGAGCCGGTGGGTTCGGCCGGAATGACTCTGCATCCAGACTTGGGGCTTGGCTTTTTGTGGGCCGGAGGCGTGCTCGAATCTGCTCGCGGCCGGGGCGTCTACAGTGGGCTCTTGCGCGCGCGGGCGGATTGGGCGAAAGAGAACGGCATCAAAGACATCGGCCTCTATGCCCGGGTGGATACCTCCGCCCCAATCGTTGAGGCCCACGGATTCACGCGTCACGGCGCCATGGAGTACTGGGTCAAATGAAAGAGAAACACATCCGCATTCGAATTGAACAATGCCTCTCGCTGGCGAAAGCCTCCAACTGTCCTCGTCGGAAGTTCGGTGCACTACTGCTAGACCCTGAGCGCAACGTCGTACTTATGGATGGCTACAATGGCGGTCCTCGAGGCGGTGGTGAGCTGTGCGGGGGCGATGAATGCCTGCGAGACACGCAGGAGGTCGAGTCGGGAACGCGTATGGAAATTGGATGTCATCACGCCGAGATGAATGTCATCTGCAATTGCGCTGCTTCCGGTGTAGCCACGAAAGGTGCATGGATTTTTGTGACCGGAGAGCCTTGCATGATGTGCGCGAAACTCGTCCACCATGCGGGCATTAAAAAGGTCATCGTGGTTGGTGGCGGCTACGCTGGCGCAAACGGTGTCCAATACCTGCAAGACCACGGCGTTATGGTAGAAGCCGTTGAAGGTCCGCAGGACCCCCGCCTCGAAGCGCTGACCTAATCGACCGTTGGGAGTCTAAATCCAACGGTCACCCCCGACTCGCGGTCTTTGATCAGCAATTCACCGCCATGTGCATCGACGATGCGTCGCACAAGTGCGAGACCTAGCCCGAGACCCGTTGAGTCCGAATCGCCTCGGGTAAACGGCGCGATTAATAACTCAAGGTCGTCCGCGCGACCTAGCCCAGCGTCATCGATCTCAAACAGCACATGTCCGTTTGACTTAGACACACGAAACGCGACCACGCCTTCGCCATGGATTTGTGCGTTGCGCAGCACGTTCGTGAGGGCTGAATGCAGAAGCATTGCGTCGCCAGGAATTGGCGCAGCATCAATCACCTCCAACAACTCAATGTCGAGGTCCAAGCTCTCGACAGCTGCAACAGCGAGGTCAACCGGCTCGAGCACTTCGGCCCGTTCCATATCAAATTCTAGCCGCGAGCGGGCCAGCAGTTGGTCCACGAGGAAGTCGATGGCGTCCACCTCAACGGCAATCCCATCAAGGTGCTTTTGATTATCCCCATCCGTTCTAAGTAGCTCCACCAGCAGTTGAAGGTGCCCAAGCGGCGTTCGCAGCTCATGACTGACTTCGGCCAACAGGGCTCGATGCTCCTCTATCTGCGCCCCAATCTGCGTCGCCATCCCGTTAAATGCATCCGAGAGTTGAGCCAACTCAGATTCGTCGTCTAACGCAGGGGCACGCGCTTGCAGGTCGCCTCCACCAAAGGCCTCAGCGGCTTGGGTGAGGTTGCGGAGCGGGCGTGCAATCCGGCTAGCCACCAAACCGCTCCCTCCCCACAAGACCAACGTGAAGAACAATAGCGTGAGCAGAAACCCTGTCTTTCCCTTCAAACTCGGGTCACAGATGGTCGCCACGCCCAACAACTCGTTGCCGCGATAGATTTCGACTGGGTAGTTTCGTTTGTGACAATCCGTAGGTCCCGCGCGGTCGAGCACTTTCCCGTCGGGTGCTGTTAGGATGACTTGGAATCCGAGCTCTTTTGAGATTGCCTTGATGAAATCGGAGCGGGCTTCATGGTCGTCCCAGTTTGCTTCCAAACGATTGGCAACGAACGCCTCGCCCTGATGCGCTTTCCAGCGGAACTCTCCACCTGCCAAGACATAGGTCGTGAACGCCAAACCGACCAGAACACTACTGGTCACAATTGTGATGGCGAGCCAGGCGAAGATCACCCGACTCAACCGGGCGCGTATGAAGCGAGCCAACTTTCGCATTAGTCCCTCGCCAGGACGTAACCTACGCCCCTTACGGTTTTAATGAGTCGCTTCTGCGAATCGGTGTCGCCGAGCTTTCGGCGCAGGTGTGAGATATGGACGTCCACGGTTCGGTCGCCAACGTAGATGCCGTCGCGACCTGATGCCGAGAGGATTGAATCCCTCGACACAACGCGCCCCATCCGACGGGCCAGCGCGACGAGAATATCGAATTCGATGCCGGTGAGGTCCACCAGTTCACCCGCCCGTTTCACGATGCGTCCATCGATATCGATCTCGATGTCGCGTACCTCGATGAGCTCCGAAACCAATTCCTTCGAAGAGCGGCGCATCAACGCCCGTAGCCGGGCCAGAAGTTCGCGAGGGTTGAACGGCTTCGTCACGTAGTCGTCGGCGCCGAGCTCCAATCCCACGATTCGATCGGCATCATCGCCTCTTGCAGTTAGCATCAGGATTGGAATGTCGCGCTTGGGGCGAATCTGCCGAATCACCTCCAAGCCGTCCATCTCCGGCATCATGTAGTCCAGCAACACCACATCAAACTCCGACTTTTCAAGCGCAACGAGCCCATCTGCACCATTCATGGCGTGCGTGAGCTCGAAGTCATAACTGCCAAGATACTCTTCCAGGAGTTCGAAGAGTTTCTCGTCGTCATCGATAAGGAGGGCGTTGTAGGTCGGCATGATTATCCGCGCATGTCAGCGATGAGCTCTTTCACTTTTTCACGTTGTTCGGGCGTCAGCGTTTGCGCAAATCCCACCACCGAATCGGCGACTCCATGTGCAAAGGCTTGCAGACGCGTAGCCCCAGCATCGACCTGTGCATGCAGGCCTTTACTGTCCGGTTTTGGACTGCGGAGTTCTTGAATGAAAAACGCTCGTGTCTTTTGATGGTCGGCCTTCAGTTTCTTAGCTTTCTCCATCTGCGCATCTTTTTGCGCCAACGCGTACTCAAACTGCGCATCGGTCGCGTCGATCTCGTCCAAGAACCGTTTCACGACGGCATCGATGATCCACGCTCGATCGCCGCCTTGCTTACGGTCTTCCCAGCGTTGCGCAAGTTCTGCCCGTTGCTCTTTGGTCAGATTCGCGTGCGTCTTCAGACCTAAATCCAGAGCGTCGTGGGCAAACGGAGTCATCTCTTTGTGAATGTCATCGATGACCGCTCGCACCTGAGCCTTGTCAGGCTTTGACTGGGTCAGCTGAGCCGCGAGCCGCACGCGGATGGGGTCTCGAAGCTTTCGCACCTCGTTGACGCGAGGCACAAACGCGGAAACATCTGATTTGATACGCTTGGATTGCGTGTCGGTCGCGTCGATGTCGTCCAAAAAGTAGTCAGTTTTGTCCAGAATCCGGGCCTCAACCTGCTTGTCGGTGAGGTTTTCCGACGAGCGTCGACCACAACTGACGGCGAGCGTCAGCGCGACCAGGCTCAGGATTGCGAGGCGGATGCGAGATTGGGAAATGCTTGTACAAATCATGGGGTCTCCAATACCTAGGATGTCAGAATCGACAACTTGGAGTCTAGTTACCCTATGTTTTTGAACCGTATTTTGAGCGTTAAGTAGTGTTAAGTCTCAGATGGCTCGATCAGTTCCTCGATGAGGTCTTCAATAGCGTCCAACTCATCGACGGTCTTCAGGGAGTCCTGCGCGATTGAGCTTTCGGTGTCTTCAATCAACGTGGAGTGATTTCCGGTTTTGGGCCGAAGAGCCTGATTTTCGGAGGTCGAGCGAACCGAGCTAGCGACGAGTTCTGATTGGACCGTCTGTGGATAAGGCTTGGTTTCCCGGGAATTGCCCACTTCCTCATCATCACCGTCGATGACGAGTTCGAGCCGAAGGTTGCCAAGCTGCCATCGGGCCCAGCGCAGGCACCCGTCCACATCCGGTTCCTTTCCATCCAACGACTCAAACACTTCGTCAAAGTCGCTGAGCCACGCCGTGTGGGATACGAGATGCGAAAGAAACCGCCGTGCAAGTTCGACTTCTTCGCGCTCAAGCGCGCCCTGCAACTCTTCGAGGTAGATGATGCAGTCGTCGAGACTCGTAGGTTTCAGGGTCTTTTCAGTATCTTTTGACATCGTGGGCCTTGTTTCGGACGCCACTATACGCAGAGCAGAAACGCCCGACAAGGCAAAGCGAGTCGGGCGCATCGTGTTGTAATTTCGTTCGAAACTAGAAGTTGCTTCGCGTGCCGTTGAATGGGGCGGTGGTGTCGATGGTAGTCGAGCCAGCTTGGATGCTGACATCCCACGAGCACTCAGCCATCTGCGTGCCAAGTCCCGCTGCGTATGGCAGTGGGGATCCAACCCAATCGCCCGTGTAGGCTTCTGGTTGGACCAAGCGACATGGTTCGGTCGTCGACAAGGTGAAGGCGTCTTCGCCGTCCAGCACGAGGTTCTCGGTGAGGTACGTACGAACTGCATCAGACGCAGATTGCAGCAGGTTGTTGCAAAGGTTGTCCACGATGGTGTTGACCGTGTTGCCGCCGCCCACTTCGTCGTTGACGAAGTCCGCGAGGCCCTGGCATCCGTCCTGTCCACCGACTGCGCTGATCAGCAGGAAGTCGATAGCTTCGTCGATCGAGTCGACGTTTGGCCCGAAGATGGATGGGAACACGACCTTCTCGATGATGCCGAGGGCCAACGTTCCGTAGTTAAGCGTGAGCGAGTGTTCATCGATCACAAGGCCGTAGCCAGGATTCTCGGTATCGTCGAGTGCGACCACGGAGCCGGTGAAGTCACCTTGAACCACAGAGCCCATCACACCCAACTGCTCGGCACCGAAGGTACGCTCGCGGCATGAATCAGGCGCGTTTGGCGCGCAATCGCCAGTCCAGAGGACGATGACGTCTTCCCAGATCTGAGTGCCCGGCTTTCCGTTCGTGGCGTCTTCGGCGAGCATTCCAGATACCTGACCGGTCGCGCTGTCGAACATCGGAACCGGATCTTCAGAAATCCGGATAATACCCGCGACGCGGAAGCTATTCAGCGTCTCGAAGATGTCGGCGGTGATATCAAACGAGCTCACGACCCAATCCGGCGCGTTCATGGTCAACCAATCATCGAAGAACGTATTGAGGGCGTCGCCAGCAATGCCAGTGATGAGATCGTTGTCCAGGAATGTCTGGATCGTTCCCTTGAGGTCGCCCAGAAGACCGTCATCTGGAAGGAAGTCGACGATGAGGTCCAACAATCCACTTGAGCCCGCTTCTCCAACCAGGAAACTTGCTGGGTCGGTTGCGAGCTTGCCGATCAAGTCGATGGCCGTGCAGACGCCCGAAGGCAACACACCGGCGAACGAGCCGTCAGGCTGTTGCATGCAGACCGCGTCTTGAATTGCGAACGTGTGCGTTACCGCGAAGTCGCCTTTGACGCGTGGCAGGTGGTCGTACAGGTCAACGGTGACGTCGACGCTATTGCCGTTCTCGATCGCAGGGTTGTTGTCTGCGCAACCAGCCGCAAGTTCAACTTCGGCGTTGTCGCGTGACTGTGCTCGGACAGCGACAGTGTAGGATTCGCCGTTCATTCGAGCAGGGAAAATGATGACCGGAAGCGTACCGTCGACGTTGATGATGTTCATCGCCGACTCGAGCGCCGTCAGCGTTGGCGTGGTCATCGGGTCGTCATCGAGCTCCGCTGCGCGGCTGGTTCGTACGTCGTCACAAGTGACTGTGCTCTCGTAAAGATACGCCGTGACGTCCTTCAGATTTGCAGGTCCGCGGTGCGTTAGGTTGATTCGGTACGATGCTGAGTCCTTCGGCGCGATGGCGGCCGAGAAGCTGACCGGCGAAACCGAGGTATCGCTTGGGGTCGAAGCCACGATTTGAGCAACGCCAATCGTACTTCCAGCGCGAATTCGGACCTCCGCAAAGCCTTCGCTGTTGGTCGACGCGGATGCAGCATCGAGCGTTGTTCCGGCAGCGTCATTGGCTTCCAGCGCGAATTCGACGCGGGCGCCATTAACCGGATTTCCATCGCCGTCGACCAATTGGACGCGAAGTGGCGCTTCCGAATTGAACGTCACATCCAGTGCGCACGTTGGTCGCCCAGCACAGCTACCAGTGTGAAGCAGCTGCGAGCCCATTGGGACAGGCGTTCCGTTGTTTTCGTTGCGAACGTTGTTGTCGCCGCCGCTCGTCGTGTCATCGCCGCAAGCCGTGAAGGCGAGCGACGTCACGAGGACTCCAAGAATAAGACTTCGTCGATACATCAACATCTATGTTCACTCTTTCAAAGGTGAGGAATGGGTTCCCTTTTCGGGTAAAGCAGGGTCAGTATATGTGGGGACGGTCATCGATCAAGATCTCCACCAAACACAGTTAGAATTTGGCTGTTTGAGGGGTTGGGCCATAAAACGCCGCAGGTAACCCGTGACATCCGCGCTCTAGGCCTGCACAATGGGCGTCTGGTCTGACTAGGTTTGTGATGAAGTACCTCCTCTTTGCATTTTGCCTCTTTGCATTCGGCTGCGGTAGCGATGACGCGTCGGTCGAACAACCAGCAACTCAGAACAACACCGGTTCGGGTGGAAAGGGTGATGATCCGGGACAGGTCTGCGACGCTGACTGCGACCTAGGTGGTGTTGATCTGGGCGATTTAGGGGCGGACGCAGGTGCCGATATGGGCGATATGCAGCTCGACCCTAACGTCATACCCGCAGATTCCGACCTTTTGTTCGATTACCTTCAAGCCGAGACGTACCTTGCGCTGGAAGGGCAATCGGAAATCAAACGTGACCCGTCGTCTTTCCACGGCAATTCGAAGGTCTATTTCAACGCTCCGTTGGTTGCATCGTTTGAGGCCGGAAACCTGGTTCATCCCAAAGATTCAGCTGCGGTCAAAGTGTTGTTTGACGATCAGGATGTGATGGTTGGCTGGGCCGTGGCTGTAAAGCTCT
This sequence comes from bacterium, assembly GCA_030427705.1. GTDB lineage: Bacteria > Myxococcota_A > Bradymonadia > Bradymonadales > Bradymonadaceae > JAUIBR01. The sequence continues at coordinate 17,147 of JAUIBR010000015.1, forward strand.
CCGACGAAGACAGCAGTTCGGCGTGGTGGTGGTATGAGAACGAGACCACCACGGTAAACGACCCGATTCAGGCGGGTGTCAACGGACGCTGTGCCCGATGTCATGGTGGCGGAGTGGACCGAATCGTTACCCCATACCCATTCGAGTAAGAACCGTGCCCGCTAGGCGCTACAACGGTGTCGAACGCCAGTCGCTGTATCTTCGCATGCGTGACGGCGTTCGGATTGCCATCGATGTCTCTCTGCCCGCCGACCGAGGCGCGGCGAAGCTTCCGACCATCCTGCGGCAAACACGCTACCACCGGCGGATGGCCTTTGCTGGGCCTCTGAATTCGAAGCCTGCACAGAAGCTCTTTGACCAGCATCATGACGCGCGTCGTTACTTCGTCGAGCACGGCTACGCTTGGGTGGATGTTTGCACTCGCGGTTCCGGAGCCTCCGGAGGCATGCGGATTTCGCCTTGGTCGCCGGACGAAATCGAGGATGGCCGCGAGATTCTTGATTGGATCGTCGGTCAATCTTGGTCGAATGGAAATGTTGGAGCTCGGGGCGTGTCCTACGACGGCACAGCTGCTGAGTTTTTGCTGCAACATCAGCATCCAGCGCTTAAGGCGGTTGTACCGCGTTTCTCGCTTTACGACGCGTACGAGGACATCGCGATGCCGGGCGGTATTCACCTCGCCGAGTTCACGAAGAAGTGGGCGGCGTTTAACGAAGCACTGGACGAAAACCGGTTCGACAAGGTGCTCAAGTTGATCGTCGCACATAGCTATCCAGCACGGCTGCAGCTTGCCTCAAGCGATCAGGCGGTTCGTGGGGACGGTGTGGCTGCACGGGCTATGCGTGCGCCTGGAGTATTGGCTTCCTTGATTGGCCCGATGACAAAAGGTGTGGCTTCAGTCGATGACGATGATGGTCGAGCCTTGCAAGAGCACGTTCAGTTCAGAACCGAGAACGTCAATGTTCACGATGCAGCGGAAGGTAAGGTGTTCCGTGATGATCGTGGGATGACCGATCGGTTTCCTGATATGACGATTGATGATTTCTCGCCGCATACCAGGGACCTGAAGGGGGTAATCTATCATTACTCAGGTTGGTACGACGGAGCCTACCAGCGGGCGGCGATCAAGCGGTTTTTAGCTCACGACAATCCCGAGCATCACCTTATTCTGGGCCCGTGGGAACATGGTGGGAAACAGCAGATTAGCCCATGGAACAAAAGGCGGGAGCCCGCATTTGACCATGACAAAGAAATGCGGCGTTTCTTCGACGCGTATCTGGTCGGGGACGCGCATTCGAAGTCAGTTTGGGCGAAAGAACCCCGGGTTAAGTACTACACTCTTGGTCAGGAACAGTGGAAGTATGCGGACACTTGGCCGCCTCCGGGATTCCGGGACAAACGCTTTTGTCTGGCCGATTCCGGACTGTCCGACGAACCGGCAGAGGGCGATGCGTTGGTCAGTGTGACGGGAAAACACGGTTCTGGCGCGGCGTCGCGGTGGCGGTGTCTGCTGCCTATTCTGAGCCTGACGCACTACACGCCTCAGGTGAGTGAAGAGATCATCCACTTTGATAGTCCGGCGTTCGAGGCAGACCACGAGCTGACTGGCCACCCAATCTTGCAGATCGAGTTTGAGTCGACCTCGCCGGACCCCAGAATCTTCGCGTACCTCGAAGACGTGGCCCCCGATGGTTCGATTAAGTATGTGACCGAAGGCATGCTGCGGGCAATTCATCGTCGCGAAAAGCGCAAGAAGCCCTCGTCTCACGGTCCTATCCCCTACCGAACCTATCTTCGGGCCGACAAAAGCGACACAAGTCCCGGCATTCGAATTCGGATGAAACTCGACCTACTACCGGTCTCGTATCTATTCCGAAAAGGGCACCGAATTCGGCTAGGTATTGCCGGTGCCGACGCCGACCATTTCGAGGTTGGACCCCACGGCGTTCATAACATTCTGTTTAAAAACAGCTGGTTACAAGTTCCTATGAGGAAGTTGTCGCAAAGGTGACACGTCGCTATAGTCCGCTCTTCCGAGAGAGAGTGTGACGAAATGCGAAAGATTGCTTTGATGCTCGCCGTCAGCCTGCTTTGGGCTTGTGGCGATGATGCCGACGACACGAGTTCGAATAACCGCGCGAACAACACCAACAACACCAACAACGCAAACAACGTTGAACGCTCCTTCGCGTTGGCGTGCGACGATACGGACAGCGAAGTGGGTTTGCATGGCAGCGTCTATGTGGATGTCGAAGATGCTGCGGAGAGCCTCTACACGCACGCAGATGCACGCGAACCGTTGCCCGGTGTTGAAGTTCGATTGTTAAGTGCATCGGGTGAATCGTGGTCTACGAACACCTGCGATGATGGCACGTTTCGATTCGTTACATTGCCAGAAGAGACGCTTTTGTTGGACGTTTCGATCGATGGGAAGGTCACGAGTGTCAACGATCTGAAGAACTACTATGACGCGGTCGAGGATGGCGAAATCAACTTGCTGGTTTTCGGTGACAGCATCCCAGTTTATGGGCCTGACCCATGGTTTCCTTCTCGGTTGAAGAACAAGCTTGAAGCGCTGGGCCCGGTAGAGCTTACGAACGTCGCGGTCAGCGGTACCGAGTCGACCGAATGGTTGCCTGGGACGGCATTATTCATCGGTGAGCTGTTGCCGAATCTCAAATCAGCAGACGTTGTTGTGTTTTCCCTGGGTGGCAATGATGTTTTGAGTTTCATTGCTTCGCTCCAGGGCGACCCAAACCCCGCCGCACGTCTGGGGGAAGTCGACCCGCTGGTTGACGATATTATCGCCAATATCAACGCGATTACGCAGCGAATCACTGAGACAAATCCGGACGCTGACGTGATTTGGATTTTGTACCCGAATTATGCGACGACGGACCAATGGGCCGAGTTCTTGGGGCAATACTCGGCGGCGGCGATCCCGTTGGTCGAATCGTTGCTGAAGCGCGTGCGAACAGAACTCTCGGAGCGCGACGACTTGATTCTGGTCGACATGCTAGAGCGTACTCGCGGTGAGGATATCGATGCGTTGATCATCGACCCGCTGCATTTGAATGAGGCAGGCCATGAGCTGTACGCCTCTGAAATCGCACGAACCATGGGCGTTATCGAACCGGGTTCGACGCCAATATCCTACGATTTCGCGGTCTCAGCCGAGTAATCAGAATAGACCGGGGACAACCATTTGCACGCTGTACAGGCTGGATTGCGCGGTTACGTATAAGGTCGTCCCGTCGGCTCCCCCAAACGCACAGTTTGATGGGCGTTCATTGAGTTCAATGGTGCCCCACTTTGTGCCGTCGGGTGCAACAACATCAACCCCGTCTCCGGTCGTTATGTACAGGTTTCCAGCCGAGTCCACGGCCATTCCATCTGGTCCTGAGGCGTTCACGAAGTCCCGTTGATTCGAGAGGCTTCCGTCAGCAGCGACGTCGAAGGCCATCACTTTGTTTCCAGCTGTGTCCGCCAGGTACAGCACGCTTTCATCCGGCGAGAGATTGACGCCGTTGGGGCGGGTGTTCATCGCGCCTTCCCATTCAGCCGTTACCGCGTTGTTGGATGGCTCAAATCGGAACAGACCATTGAAGTTGATTTCACGCGTTCGGTTGCCCAAGCCGTAGGGTGGGTCTGTGAAGTAGACAGTCCCATCGTTCGCTACCACAAGGTCATTTGGCGAGTTGTAAGTGTCGCCGTTGTAGTTGTCGGTTAGCGCTTGAGGTACGCCGTTGACGGTGATCGAAATGCGTCGATTTCCGTGCTCAGCTGCTAGAACTTCGCCTTGTGCATCAAATGCCAACCCGTTGGCGTTACCACTTGGATTGCGAAACTCAGTGATTTGCCCCTGGGCATTGAGTTCAAAAATCGTATTGGCGGGGATGTCACTGAATCGCAAAACGCCTTCTGAGGCGAACCAGCGTGGCCCTTCAGTGAACTGGTAGCCGGAGTCCACTTGGACTGGCTGTCCGATTCCATCCAATGGATCGACAGGTGGACCCGCGTCTTCGCCCATGTCGGCGACATTGTTCAGGTTGTTTGAATTGTTGGCGTTATTCGAATTGTTAGCGTTGTTCGAATTGTTGACGTTGTTGACGTTATTCGAATTGTTCGCGTTGTTAACGTTGTTCGAATTGTTGACGTTGTTCGCGTTGTTCGCGTTGTTGCTGCTCGAATCGTCCGAGCAGGCAACCAGTGCGCACGCCAGGGCCAAGATGATGCTGATTCGCATGACGGTCTCCAATCTGGTTTTCTTGATTGGTACCGTGTTCTTCCGCAGGTCGTCTAGTCGCGCGCGGTTACAAACCGAGCGCTTCGGTAATCAGGCTGACTAGTCGCGATTCATGTGGGCTGATCTTCCCGTCAATCAGCGTGGCTGCCAGGACATCATCGCGTAGTTGCTCGCGAGCGAGTGCGGGAAGTTCGCGGACTGTTTCGACGGCGCCATCTGTTCCTTCGAAGTGCATGACCTGGTCGCGCTCCTCATCAGAGAGGTTCATATCGGTCATGATACGGTCTAAGAACTGTCGTTCCGCTTCTTCGATCACGCCATCTGCGGCGAGGACGCTTGCGACAACGTGACAATATGCGAGTTTGGTGTTCATCTGTGACTCCGTACAACGTGCCCACAGCCTAACTTAAGCATCAAACTTGTGGAAAAAAGTCCTAACGATACTTTCGGTGCCGAGAATGAATGATGTTTGTTGATGTGCATACCCACATATTTCACCGCCAGTTTGCCGGCGAAGAAGAACTCGTGACCCAACGGGCGCAGGACGCTGGATTGGGATGTGTGATCGTCAACGGGCTCGAGCCGAAGACAAATCGCACCGTTCTGGACATGTGTGCCAAACACGAACACCTGTATCCCGCGGTTGGCATTTACCCCGTGGATGCTGGCTGCAACGCAATTTCGTCGGATGCTTGGGATGCCCCATTTGACCCTCCCGAAGCCTTCGACGTCGACGAAGAGATTGACTGGATTGAGTCGAAAATCCCCGAGATCATCGCGATTGGTGAATGTGGATTGGACCGCTACTGGATTGATGATGAGCCTACACGTCGCGAGCAGGAGCGTGTGTTGGAACGTTTCTGCGAGCTCAGCGTAAAACACGATATTCCGTTGATTCTCCATACTCGCAAGGCCGAGCAGCGAACGCTCGAGATTCTGAAATCCATGAACGTCGTACGAGCAGATTTCCACTGTTACGGTGGCAAACTGAAGCTCGCCAAGCGAATTGCTGACGAAGGCTACTACTTCTCGATTCCTCCGGTGGTTGAGCGCTCTGGTTCATTTCAGGCATTGGCTCGCAGTCTTCCTCAGGAGTTAATCCTCACTGAAACTGATGCGCCTTACATGTCACCGGACAAAGGCGAACGAAACGAGCCGGCCAATGTGCCACGGGGTGTAGCCGCGATCGCGTTGGCGCGTGACGAAGATGCCGAAGACGTGAAATCCTACATTGATGCGAATTGTCGCCGGCTCTTTTTCCATCGAGAGATTCAATGATTCGAATATTGGCGTTATTGGCCGCGGTGATAGTGATTGGTTGCGGTGAGAGCCAGCCTGCGTCGAAGACGCCCGTCGACATGTCGAACGATGTGTCCTCGATGCCGGATATGAGTACCGATCTCGAAGAGGATCAAATTGTCGGACTTGTCCTGACGCCGGCGGATTTGGAACTCCATTTGAATGAAACTCAAAGAATTTCAGCGGATTACGGGTTCCTTATAGGTGATTCTCAACCTGCCGAGGACGTCGTTTGGTCATCGAATGACGATTCAATCGCGGAAGTCACCTCGGATGGCGTCGTCATCGCAAAGAATATCGGGACCGCTCAAGTTTCGGCGGTGAGTGGCGAGTTTGAGGCTTCGCTCGAGGTCCACGTATTGGGGCCGCCGGTGGCAACGATGAACGTCCGGCCGGACGGTGAGGTCATTGCGATTGGAGGCACGGTAACGCTAGTTGTGGAGCTCTTCGATGCTCAGAATGCGCCTATCTTGGACGCGCGGACCGTTGTCTATACTTCCTCTGACGAGAACGTCCTCACGGTCGATGACCAGGGCGTTGTGACCGCTGAAGCTCCCGGCGCAGCCAGTATCACGGTTACTGTTGAGGGTATTGAAGCGACCGTGTCGTTTACTGTGCCGGACGTGTCGGTGGAGTCGATTTCAATAGAACCAACCATGGTTCGCCTGGACTGGGGCGACACAGCGACGCTTACGGCAAATATTGTTTACGACGGACCAACACCTGACCCGGAACCGGTGGTGTCGTGGGTATCTTCGGACCCTTCGATTGTGTCTGTCGATGCAAGCGGCACCGTTAGCGCGATATCCACTGTCACTGCACTCTCTGCCGGGACGGTCACGATCACCGCTAGTGCGGGCGGAGTGATGGGTACACGCGACGTGATTTCGGAAGACGCGTTCTCGTCTATCTCGGCTGGACGGGCGCATGTTTGCGGACTGATGAACAAGAAGGTGGTGTGCTGGGGTGAAAACGCCAGCGGGCAACTGGGACATACACAAAACGGGCCGGGGCGTCTTGCTTTCGACCAAGCTGTGGACGAGCTTGCGCTGGGTGATGCTCACTCATGTTTGATCGCCGAATCGAATGGTTCTGTCTGGTGTTGGGGCGATGATACCCGCGGACAACTCGGTAACGACGCAAGCGGGTCATCCGCGTTACCACGGCAGATTGCGCTCGCGGATAACACGAACTTCGTGACAATCGCGGCCGGCGCTGAACACACCTGTGCCGGAAAAGCCAATGGCGACCTTTATTGTTGGGGTAACGGCGCGGACGGTAGGCTCGGCAACGATGCCACGTTGGATGTGCAAACGCCGACGCGTATTGGTACCTACTTCCGACCGGCATTGGGCACGCAGCACTCTTGCTTTACGTCGTCAGCCGACGAAGGATTCTGTACCGGTGCGAATACCGATGGACGCTTGGGTCACAATACCTTTACGACCAACGAACAAACGCCCGTCTTGGTCCTTGGTGGCTTCGAGTTCGCGTCCCTGCACCTCGGCGCGCGTCATTCATGTGGTGTGACGGTGCTCAATACGCTTGCATGCTGGGGGGCAAACGACCTGCATCAGATTGGGGACGGAACGACCACGAATCGTTCGACCCCAATTTTGGTGCCGACGCCGACCCCACTGACTCGCGTTGATGTTGGCGATGACCACTCATGTGGACTCAGTGCACAGGGTGCCGCCTATTGTTGGGGCGCCTACAGCCAAGGGGCAGTGGGGCAGGCCGCCAATCAAGATGTCACCGTCCCAACGCAGATCTCCGGTTCCACGACGTTCTTCGACATCGCTACAGGCGCCGAATTTTCCTGTGGCCTCGCGACCGGCGGCGATCCCTATTGTTGGGGCGATGGCGATGCTGGGCAGCTCGGAGGCGCAGCCGACAGTTCAACCCCAGTCCGAATCAACCCGTTTTAAACTATGTTTGATTGGCTCAAGAAACTCGTTGTTCCCATTGAAGAAACCAAACCGATTTTGCCTCCGGAGCAGGCTCTAGAGGAACTCCGGGCGTTGGTGACCGACGTCGTGCTTGAAGAAGTGTACGAGGCGCTCGACCTAGCTGCCGAGACGGTCCGACCCGAGATCGAATCATGGGTTCGCGACGGTAACCTTGGGGAGTACCCCATGCATGCATCGGTTGTCTGGCTCGCCTACCAGGACGGCAATCGCGGCGAGCAATTGGCTCCAGATCTGCGGGACCACTTGGACGCGGCGATACACTGGGCGTTCCAGTTCGAGATCAACAACGTGCTGTTGGGGGCCGCACTTGGGGCGCTGGATAGTCTGTCCGAGAAAGACCGCAATGACTCGGCAATTCGATACTTTGAGGCGCTCGCTGATGTAACGGTTCGTCGATATTGGTTGATGCTCAAGGTCCGGACCCCCGAACTGCTCAAGCTTGTTGGAGAGTCGTTGGCAGACTACGACCCAGAACAGCGCAAGAAGATGGCTGGGGCGTTTCGGCAGTTCTCTCCCGAGGACGCCGATTTGGTGTTTGAATACCTAGACGTGGATGGTCCTGGCGCAGAGATGTTTGTGGAAGCGTTGCCGGTCTTGAACGATCCGCGATCTGAGCCGAAACTGCGCACGCTCGCCGATAGCGAGCATGCAAATGTTCGAGAAGCTGCCCGCCGAGTCTTGGGCTAGTCTTGGGATTCAGGTTCGGCAGCGAACCAGTAAACAATGGCAAGAATTGTCATGTTTACAAGGTGGGTCGTCGGAAACACCCAAAACGCTTGGTCGGGATACACAAAGCACCCGGCAGCCCCGGCAACATATCCAGGGAAGCAGGCCTGCAACCGTCGGTCCACCGTCGCGATGAAAAAGAAGGTGAAGCATGCCACCATCGCGAGGTCGATTCCCAACGCGATACCAAGTTCGACTTGTCCGGCCAGCGCCACAATGCGTGGCACGAGCGAGAAAGCGACCATCGCTAGAATCGTCCCAACCAACACCCTGTTTGTGAGCGTCGAGGCGAGTTTCTGCCGAAACCGCATCACGATGAGCACGAGAATCACGGCGAATCCGCTGTGGCTGGCCAGGACCTCTTCAACGCTTGGGCGATGCCCGAACGCGGCCGGGGCGAGCTGTGGAATCGCGATGGTAAGGCCAATTGCCATCCACATCATCGCTTTGGCGCGACCAGCGACGCGGGGGTCAACTTCACGCTGCAGCCGCTCCAGGTCGGACTTCAGTGACTCGACCTTCTCCTGGGCCTGTTCAACCGCTTGGAAGCATCGTTGCTTCAGTTCGGGAACGGGCGTGGGCAGGTGTTCCGTGAGTTTCATTGCGTAGTCTGCATGTCCAACTCTGAGCTCAAACTCGATCAGTTCGATCAGTGCCTCTTGCAGACCATCCCGTGCAGAGCGCAGGTCGATGTGGATGCCAAGCGCATCTTCAAACGCCTCGCGAGCCGACTCCAATTCGCGTCCGACGTCGGCATCGGCGTCCTCTTGCAGTTGTTCGCGGGCAAACGAGAGCCGACGATGTCCCAATGCAACCAATTCCCTCGCCCCACGGAACCGCCTGAAATCTTCGATCGCTAGCCTGAACTCACGAGCGGTCTGGTATCGGTCAGCGGGGTTGCGCTGAAGGGCGCGTTCCGCAATCGCAACGAGTTCCGGCGGATACCCCGCAGGGTAGTGACGCTTCTTGGGGTAGTAAGCCGAACGCAGCGCTTCGGTAGTCGTTCCGCCCGTGTTGGGCCCATCCCCACACATGATCGCGTATAGCAAGCCCCCAAGTAGGTAGACGTCAGTGGCCGGGCCGATTGGATGCTCCTGCGAGAACATCTCGGGCGCAACGTAACGGGGCGTACCAGACAGTTTTGGCGGGTCAGGGACCCGGGCGATCTCGGCGGGCGCGTCGTCTCGAAACGCGCATGCTGTGCCCCAATCCAGAACGTAGACCTCACCAAACTCGCCAATCATGACGTTGGCAGGCTTTAGGTCTAAGTGGACGATGCCCTTTGAATGCGCAAAGTCCACCGCGTTTGCGATATCGATAAGGATGTTAAGGTGCTGGTCCATCGAGACGACCTGCGTCATCGAGGACAGGTGGTCCAACAGTGTTGTGCCAGCGATACGTTTCATCACGACGTACGGCACGTCGTTCTCGTCACGTGCAGCCACGTGGACGGGAACGATGTTTGGATGTTCAAGGTGACCCATGACCTTGGCTTCCCGCACGAGTGCTTGTACTCCGCGTTCGAAGGCACGCTTGATAGCCACCGGACGGACGAGCGATGGTTGGGTGCCGCCGTGAATCGTCCCCATTCCGCCTGAGCCGAGTATCTCGGTCGACATCCCGAACAGCGTGTGGGCCTTGTTCAGCGGTATCTTCGGCAACGAGTCTAACGCGAGAGAGGTCAACCCCGATGGGCGGATCGTCTCACCCACTTCAGCTTGGGTTAGGTCGACATCCGTCTGTACCTTCTGCAGAAACTCGTCGGATTGCGCCATCTAGGCCTCGGGGGCGGCCATGAGGATTAAGGCTGGGACAGTGCGGGCAAGGAAGTCTTCGACGATCGGCCAGGGGTCTTCTTCTTCGATTTTGAAGAAGGCCTGAATCTCATCGATCGAGAATAGTGCATAGCGAATCAGGAGGAACACGCCTCCCTGGATGGCCATTGCATAGTCTTTTGCATCACCGCCGTTGCGTTCCGCAATGACTTGGGCACCCATTAATAGCGTGCCTGAACCCGTGGCTTCAACGATGTCGGGGTGCAGAGACCCGCGGTCGAAAAAGTCGCGGTAAATCAGTCGTACGTTCAGGTGGTATTCGCGAATGAATCGGAAACCCTGAACCGTGGCCTCGCGAAGCGCTTCTTCTAAGGGAAGCTCGGTGATCTGATACGCATCCTCGAGCATTTCGGAAAGCGGTTCGTAGACCGACTTCATGGCGGCTGCGTACAGAACGTCTTTGCTCGGGAAGTGATATTGCAAGGTGCCGACGCTCGTACCAGCCGAGGAGGCGATGGTTCGAATCGATGTTCCGGCGTATCCGTTGATGGCGAACAACTCCACGGCCGCTTTGACGATTTTCGCAGCGGTTTCCTCGGGTTTCGCGTCTTTGGGACGTCCTCTCACGGGCTGACTTTTGTCTATGGGAAGAAATCTAAATCTGCCGCTTTTTCGCGCAGACTTTGGGCCTTTTCTTTGTTGCCATTGTGTTCGAATTGGCGAGCTGCCAACAGCAAGACCTCTTCGGCAATCAAAGGTCTATCTTTTTCTAGCAGCAAAAGGCCACCTGTTTCCAGAAGCGTCGCGATTTCTGGTTCCAAATCCATGGCTTCATCCATGTAACTCGCAAGCGTTTTAGCGACCTCTTCGACGGTCTTCCAGCTCCCCATACCGGCCGCTGAGGCAAGAATTCCGGCCATGGCAGCCATTTCGAGCCGTCTCCTACCCAGTGACCGTAACTTGTCGGTGGCCACCATGTAGAGGGTTTCGGCGTCTTGATAACTGCCTGCTTTCAAAAGGATGCTGGCGAGATTTAACTCAGAGATCACAGTTGGGTAGCCGATCGATTCCTGCAGCGCGATGCACTCTTGATAGAGTTTCGTTGCTTCTTCAATCTGACCAAGGCGCTTGTGGACCTCCGCGAGGTACTCCATGACATTGGCCATCGCGGGGAAATGTCCCAACGCTTCAAATCCCTTCAGGGCCTTTTCACCCCATTTGAAGGCGACTTCCCAATCTTGTTCGAAGATGGCTAACCTGCAGCGCTGCTGGTAAATCAGGGCAATGTGGCGCGACTCCGTCGCAACCGAGCGCCCCTGTTCGAGCACTTGCCGCGCATCGTCAAACCGCCTCTTCGATGTCAGCAGTCGGGCAAGAATGCCGTAGCTATCAAAATCAGCGTCTTCAGGGTTACTCTCAAGCATCTCAAGCACGCGAGACATGGTCTCGTTAGCTTCCGGCAGTCCCATCCACGCTTCAGCGAGCGCGAGCCACGTGGTGGCCTTCACGTCAATATCCGGCCAATCATGGAGTCGAGCTTGCTCAGCCGCGCGCTCAGCCCATCGTTTGGCCGATTGGGGTTGCTGCGAGTTGATGTAGATTTGTGCGCGCAGCGTCCAGCCAAGCCCCCATCGATAATCGTCTTCTGGGATATGGGCTTCTTCAAGCGCCCGTAAATACTTCGATATCAACTGGTGCGCTGACCGAAACTCACCTTGCTGACGCCTTCCGCGGGCACCTCGAAACAAGGGTTTGAGCGCCTTCTCAAACTCACCCGCGCCAACCAGGTAGCGCCCGTATCGCTCGGCATTGCTTGGGCGCTTCACGTCGTACTGCATCTCGACGAGGTAAGCGCATCGCTTCAGGTGTTCCAACCAGCGGCCTTGGTTCTCGGCTTCGCGCTGCAAACTTTCGCGCAGAATCGAGTGCGCAAACGCCCAGCCTGTGTCCGTTCGGCGTGCAAAGCGACGCTCAGCTAGGACCGCAGGTAGCGACGGGGCAAGTTCGATGCGCGCGAGTCGACACATCATCTGCCATTCTGATTGGTCCACTTCGTGACCGAGCGCCGCGGCAAGCTCGAGAGCAATACGAGCATCGGCACCAAATGAGCTGACCACGTCTTGAATTCGTGTGTCCCAAACCTGATGAAGGTTGTCGGGGATAACCGCCTTTTCCCCGGGCCGAAGTACAAACCCGGTTTCCCCAACTTCCAAGACGCCGCGGGCGACCCAGTCACCAATGAGTTCGACGGCCAGCCGAGGATTTCCGGCAGTTCTGTGACCAAGCTCCAAGGCGAGGTCGGCTTCAAGATTGGCGAGCGCGCGAATCAAGTCTTCGTGCTCTGTATCGCTGAGCGGGGCGAGGTTGAACTCGCTCGCGGCATCACTTTGCAGGACGGCGTCCAGGAGTTCTCTTGGTTCCTTCTCTCTTGCGATGGTCTCGTCCGTGACCGACAGAATGACCAAAATTGGGATCGATTTTTCGGATTGGGTGAGGTGGTGCACAAACTCGAGGGTATCCGTACCCCACTGACAATCGTCCATCCACAGCACGATCGGACCTGTTTCACCCAGATGACCAAGATAGCGGGTGAGCGCAGCGTGACGCTGTTTGGGGCTGGCAAACTCGAAGCCGCCACCTTCGTCGTCGTCGAGGTCCATACCTTCGGCGACCAGGGTTCCGATGGCCTGCCATTCGACGAGTTCTTCAACGCCAAGGTCGCGCATATCCTCACGGACGATGCCGGACGCCTCAATACGTGTGGCGCCAAGCGTGCGGAAGTGCCTTGCCAGCATCCGCGCGATACCGTTCGCGGAATTGGGCTCGGGTGAGTGCGTAGCGCGCAGGACGTGAGCAACACCAAGTTCTTCGACCCGCTGAACAAATCCATCCCCGAGGCGAGTCTTGCCGGTACCTTCGGTCCCGCGGACCACAACGACGCTAGGACTCGTTGTCTGATGAACGTGGCGCAGGGTCTGCCAGGCAGCTTCAAGCTCGTCTCGTCGACCGACAATCGGTACGGTTCGTAATCCAAACAACCCAAGGCCAGCACCGACGAGGTTCATTGGCGTGCCGTCCAAGCGTGGCATCTCCCAACGATCAGGAATGTTCTCGACGACCGTATCAGGCAACGGTGCAACGGCGCTGAATACGCGTTTGAAATCCCCATCGGCAGGCGCTTGGGCGCGGTACACATCAAGCACAGGGGTTACACCACCGATTGCCAAGTCTGTCGCATCGGGTGGACGAATCTCAGGGATGTCCACATCGTCTAGCGTCAGAAATGCCCGGAACGCGTCGGCAGCGGACTGGAAACGCTCGGATGGCTGAACAGCCATCATTCGGTCCAACCACGCTTCAAACCCGTCCGGAATTCGCAGCAAACTTCGTAGCGATTTTCGCGCGCCGTCCTGGTGAGCTTGGTAGATTTCAATGACGGATTTGCCGCCAAATGCACGCTTGCCGGTGACTAGCTCAAACGCGACACAGCCCAGCGAATAGAGGTCGCTCCATGGCCCGTGGTTTCGCCATGGCTGCTGCATTTGCTCGGGCGCCATGTATTGCGGCGTTCCAATTGCCCGCGACGTGTCGTGGCTCTTTTCGGTCGCGAATGCCAAACCGAAGTCTGCAAGCTTCGGGATGATTCGGCCGCTAAATCCCGCCAGAAGGATGTTGCCAGGTTTAATGTCTCTGTGGATGACGTCCATCGCGTGTGCGTGCGCCAGCGCGTCCAGCAACGTTAGGATGATGGCCTTTGCTTGCTTCCAGGTGACCTTCCCGCAGAGCTTCGAGAGACTTCCGTCGGGGAGATACTCCATCACGAAGAACGGGCTTCCGGACTTGAACTCCCCGTTCGTCAGGAGCTCGGCTTCCTCGCCGATAGAGCCGTAGTCCAAAACGCGCACGATACCTGGATGGTTGAGCGTCGCGACGGCCTGCACTTCGTTTCGCAGGGACTGGGCAATGAAAGGATGTTCCGCGCCTTTGCGCGTAATCACCTTGATCGCGACTGGGGTGCGAGTTGGGGCGTGCGTGGCAGAAAAGACCACGCCCATTCCGCCCTTACCGACAACTTCCTCAACATCGAATGCGCCCAGCTGCGCCTGGCAGAGCGAAGACGCGGCGGCTCCCAAATCGCTGTACGGGACCGTCGGAACCGAGGGAGCCTCGGCGAGTGTTGGAATTGGAGTGGTCGGAGTTTCAGACACCAGGGGCCTTTGGTTGCGTTACAGCTAGAGTACAACCATCCCTAAGCGTGGAGCAAAATCTCTACTCAAAAACGCCGTTGATGATGCAGGCGGATCCTACTGCTCCATCGGCGGAGTCCAAACGGACCCTGAGGTCGCCACCGATCGTTGCAATCGAGCGCGAACACTGGCCAGACAATACTGACCCGACAGGGCCTCGGTCCACCAATCGCGTCACAGATGGTGCTGTGAAGACGATCTGGTCAACGAAGGCCTCGACCTGTCCATCTTGAGTGTAGAAGTAGCTATCCAAGGTGTAGGTTGATTCCGATTGAATGGTTCGAACGCCGCAGGTCCCGGTCACACAGCTAAGTTCGCGCGTGGGCCCTTCGCCATTGATCGAGGTGTCAAACGCTTCCGAACGGAATGCGTAGATCCCAAGCCCAGTTTCTGAGCTGAGTTGGATGGCCTCTGCGTACACACAGTACTTCGATGAAGCCCACGTTTCGCCGTCGAAGTTGGCGGACTCAGTGCACTCGTCGTCCTGACGTGGAAGCAAGAACTCATACTCAGGAGGAACAGAACCGGGGTTGTTCAGAGCCATCGTGAGGTCCGTTGTATCGCCCGCGATAGTGATGGTGCCGTCCGGTCCAGTGATTGCGTCCAGGATGAGGTTGTTGAAGTTGACCGGCGAGAAGTCGTTTTGGAAAACGCCGGTGGTGTTGCCAAGTTGGATGTAGTCGAACGGAAGCAAGCGGGCGTCGCTGGATTGGGGGACGCCGGTTAGGTCCGTGATAAACTGTCGAAGTTGGGCCTCGCTCGCCCAGACGCCGCTGCTCTTTGGAACAAGGCCGGCACCGTTAAACTGCGTGACGTCCGCGATGACCGTCCATCGTCCGGTGTTGGTATCGAAGGATGACTGCACGAATGGCGGAGGCATTTCGATATCGCGGAAGTCCACCAGATTTCCGAGTTCTTCGTAGACGCAGTCGCCATCGCCAGCTGCACACGTGCACTGGTTGGCATCAACCGTGGAATCACAGGTCAAAAGATCTGGCTGCGAGTCATAGTTCTCTGGCGTCGATTGAATCACCATGCCGAGATAGCCGCTTTCCAACTGGTCGAGCTCCTGACCGTTTTCGTCTTCGACGGTGGCAGATACCTTGAAGAAGTAGCCGCCATCGGGAAGTGCTTCGCCGCTAAGATTCAATGCGTCCCAGACCGTTTTGATCATGGCCCGACCTTCCTGAGCGGGGCCGGATTCTCCAATCGCGTAAGTGATAGAGGTGACAGCACCTGAATTCTGAAGATTGATAGTCGCAGTAACGACATCCGGGATGCCGAGCTGCAACATTTGAGGGAGTCCGTCTCCCGTGTTTGGAATCGAGATGGTGACGACGGAGCCATCGTCACGAGTCATGACGATCGAACCTTCTGTTTCGTTCTCGTCGATGTCCAGAAGTCCGATGCGACGCAGTTCAACGGGGGCCTCGAAGTCGAACGTAAGTGAGCCTCCGCTGCCGTTGTCGTCAGGGTCGTCCACAAGACCGTCGCCGTCAGCGTCCACGACGTCTTCAGCGATAATCAGGACGTTGCCGCCGTCTTCGGTCCGAAGGTCAGTGTCACCGCCAGTTGGGTTCTCGGAATCGAAGAGCAGGCATTCATCCGGTCGGCTCGCCTGAGGTGTCTCGCAGGAGAATGTCACGTCAGGGAACTGCTTCGAAACGATGGTGCCAGCGGGCGCCGAGTCAAAATCGATGGTCTTTTCGACGGGCTGCGTGGCTGAGGGGTAGAAGACAAACTCGTAGCCAGAAAGGTCGGCTACCTGAGTGCAAGTTTCGGTCGACGAGACGGCCACGCTCCAATGGACGAATCGAATTGGGCTATCCCCAGGATTGTCCACGAACACGTCGGCCGTGAAAACTGTATCGTCGTGATGACCGTCACCGTTAGGCGACAAGAGCGGGTGGTCGGTGGCAACGTTGGTGATGCGAGAAATTGCACCGACACCATCTGCCGTGGAATCCGGAATCGTCAGTGGATTCGGATAAACCGATTCACCACACGCGGTTCCCGGCTGCAAGGACACCGAACCACCAGGGTCGTCGACGGTGGTCGTCAACACCGACTGCTCAGGCTCTTCGGGCGGCTCGGTGGGAATGTCTCCAATCCCGTCAGAACCGCACCCACCCAAGACGACTAGCCAGAAAACTGGCGCCAGAATGCGTACACGTTCGACCATTCGGTCTCCAATGACCGCCTAGACGGTCTATGTAGGTAGATTGCTTCTGCCTAGAAAATTAGCAGTGCAGATCCGCGCAGGCAAAGATTTCATGCGGGTTTCCGGCTGTTTTGTGCGTTTTTAAATGACGTTTTTGGGTCGGGGTTCGCAAGTGGTTGGTATTATTGGGTTTTATTGGTTTCGGCACATTGGGGGATAATGTGTGACAGACAACGCCATGTACGCACGTAGCGGTACATTGAGGGTGATCAGGTCGGCGAAAATCACCCCGCTAGATTGTGTACGGGCCACCCTTTTCTATCGCGCGTTTGTAGGCGGGGCGCTCGTGCAGCTGTTCGAGCAACTGCGTCACACGTGGATATCCATCAAATCCCATGCGACTCTTGGCTGCCTCCAAGGCAAAGACCATCTGAATATCCGCCACGCCAAAGGTATCTCCGCCGAAGAAGGTGTTCTCGGTCAGATGGGATTCCCAGAAGTCCACCTGAAGCTTGATTTGGCCGTTGATATAGGAGCGCTGAACCGTCTTTGCGACCCCCTTCATCAGTGGTTTGGCCAGCAATGGTGCACGTTTCGGGAGCATCCCAAACACCAGGTGGAGCAATAGCGGTGGCATCGCCGAACCCTCTGCGTAATGCAGCCAGTACACGACATCCCAATACTCCGGCGTGCCGTGCTCAGGAATCAGGTCGTTCGGATAGGCCTCAGCCAGATACTGGATGATAGCCCCGGACTCGGCAAAAATCCGTCCGCCATCCTCAAGAACTGGTGATTTTCCAAGGGGATGCAGCTTCCTCAGAGACCTTGGCGCCAACATCGTTTTGTGGTCTCGCTCATATTTTTTGATTTCATATGGGAGCCCCATCTCTTCGAGGAGCCAAAGGATGCGTTGGGAACGAGAGTTGTTGAGATGATGGACAATGATCATGCAAACATTCCAATGAAGGATTTGAGAAACTGACGAAAAAAAGCTACGACCAATCGCTCTTAACTGCGTTGGATTTTTGAATGTCTGATTACCGAACTGCACCCGCGGATTCTGAAAAGATGCCGGCCGGCATCCCCTACATTATTGGCAACGAAGCCGCAGAACGCTTTTCATTCTATGGGATGAAGACGATTCTCGTTGTGTTCATGACGACGTATCTCATGGATGCGGCGGGAGCCGAAGATTTCATGTCAGAAGCGGAAGCCAAAGTCTGGTTTCACAACTTCACGACGGCAGCGTACTTCTTTCCGATTCTCGGTGCGCTACTGGCCGACGCATTTCTGGGCAAATACAAGACGATTCTCTGGCTTTCGATAGTCTACTGCATGGGCCATGCTGCCCTGGCGATCGACGAAACCCGGACAGGGCTTGCCGTCGGTTTGGCGCTTATCGCGTTGGGTTCAGGCGGGATCAAATCGTGTGTTTCGGCACACGTGGGAGACCAGTTCGGGAAAAAGAACAGCCACCTCTTGGACAAGGTTTTCAGCGCGTTCTACTTCTCGATTAACTTCGGGTCTGCCGCATCGACGTTGCTCACGCCGGTTTTGCTCAAGGAATTCGGGCCACATATCGCATTCGGAGTTCCCGGAGTCTTGATGGCCATCGCGACCTTCCTGTTCTGGTTGGGCCGCAACAAGTTCATTCATATTCCGGCTGGCGGAGTCGGCTTCGTCAAAGAGTCCCTCAGCGGTGAGGGACTACAAGCCATCGGTAAGCTGGCCGTCATCTACCTGTTCATCTCGATGTTCTGGGCGCTCTTTGACCAAACAGGTTCAGCATGGGTTCTACAGGCTAGGAACATGGACCTGACGGTGATGGGAATGGAGCTGCTTCCTTCCCAGATTCAGGCCGCCAATCCTATCCTGGTCATGCTGTTGATTCCGACATTCACGTTTGGCCTCTATCCACTGGTCGACAAGGTCGTGAAGGTCACGCCGCTGCGAAAGATTGCCGTTGGGCTGTTCATCGCGGTTGGCTCATTCGCCATCACTGCAATGGTTGAGCAGTGGATTACAGCCGGCGAGCGGCCTTCCGTCGCCTGGCACCTCGTCGCCTATATCATCATCACGGCCGCTGAGGTCATGGTGTCGATTACCGCGCTCGAGTTCTCGTACACTCAAGCTCCAAAGAAGATGAAATCACTCATCATGGGGCTTTATCTGCTGTCGGTTTCGGTGGGCAACTTCTTCGTCGCACGCGTGAATGAGTTCATCCAAAACGACGACGGAACCTCAATGCTTGAAGGTGCGTCGTACTACTGGTTCTTCTCGGGTTGCATGCTTGTGACCGCGGTGCTGTTCATCTTTGTGGCCTATTTCTACAAAGAGAAGACCTACATCCAAGATTCACATGATGCGATTCAGGCGCGCGCTGAGGGTGTGGACGAGCGTTAATCCTCGCCTTTGATTTCGCGCTGCGCCTTCTTGGTCAGTTTCGAAAACACCAAATCATAGCTGTGCTCAATCAGCTCTTCAGCGAGTTCATCGGTCACAGAGCCGTCGAACGACACGGTGTTCCAATGCTGCTTGTTCATGTGGTAGCCGGGATTGACGCCTGTGTACTCTTCACGAAGCTCCACCGCGCGCTCCGGGTCACACTTCGCATTAAACGAAACGGGGTCTGTCGCCAGGTTCGTTAACAGGAACATCTTCCCAGCGACCTTGAAGACCAAAACGTCCTCACCGAACGGAAATCCTTCCGTCACCCCGGGCATGCCTAAACAGCGCTCCCGGATGTCCTCAAAATCCAATTTCTTAATCCTTTCAGGGTGTTGCGGTTTCCTCTGAGGAATTTGCACTCGGAGGTTGAGGGCCGGCCATTGGGTCGGCGAGGATTTGGAACGCGGCTTTGGCGGCGCGTGCGTCGCCTTCTGGAACGGAGGTGTTGGTTAAGATCACGACTGCGGTTTCCGCTCTTCGGTCGAAGGCCATGAATCCGTGATATCCTTGTGTGGTTCCTGCCGACCAAAGGATATCCGAGTCGTTGAGTTTGAACCATCCATTGGTGACGGTGGACGTACCAAACGCTTTGATTTTTGCGTTGTTGCGCTGAGTCATTTCGAGAGCCTTACCCAACCCGCCCGTCGATTCGGGGTTCATGTTTTTGCCCATGAACGTCATCAGGTCAGTGGCCGTAGAGGCTAGGCCGCCATTGGGTTTCACCAGGTCACTGCGCGCGCCATCACGCACTTTTTGCCCTTTGTCGAATCCGTCAACGAGCGTTTCAGGGTCAAACGTGGTGGCTTTCAACCCCAGTGGACGGATGACTCGACGCGCGACCGCTCCTGCGGCTTGGTCGTTGGTGCGGCGCTCCAAAAGCATCGCGAGCGCATAGTACCCCGTGCTCGAATACTTGAAGTTGTATCCGGGCTCGGCCTCGAGTTGGTAGCCAGACAGGAAATCCTGCAATGCCGCCGCGTCATAGGCTTCGGAGCTTTCGAAGTTTGTCGGTTGGGTCGGCAGCTCGGCCGTGTGCTGGACCAAGTGCTGGTATGTCGTCGGCTTGCCCCGGAAGCAAAACGCGCTGGTCTTTTCTTCGGGGCATGGGCCCGAGTTCACAGCGGTGTCATAGGTGACCGTGTTGTCAGACACATAGGTTGCCAACAAGGTGGCCGTGAAGGGTTTCGTCATCGAACCAATTCGAAAGACGGAATTTTCGTCCACTTGCGGGCCAGTCGTTTTGAAGTCGTAGTACTTCACTTGCCCATGCTTCATGACTCCAACGATAATCGACGGCGCCTTGGGCTCTTCATTGAGCAACGGCTGAACCGCGCCTTCCACACCGCTCAGTTTAAGCTGTTGATTGACAGTCTTGGGTGCTTCCTGTGCGCCTCCACAACCGATGAGGAACGCGCAACACGTTGAAAAAATTAGCTTCCGCATGGATTTCCTTTCATTGAGTGTGCGAAGAGTTTGGCCCAGTGCAGGTATGCAGGTCCATCATAAAATCTGTTCTTGAATCCACTGCTCCAACGCTTCGCGTGATTTGAGTCGTGCAAATCGGACGTGAGCAAGGTCCGGATTGTTCATCGCAGACTCGTATCTTTTGCGAATCACGTGATGCCGGGTCCATGTCCAGACAATCATCGATTTGTATGGGTCTAGCGACCAGAGGTTGCGCAAGCGCTCACGATTGCCGTTCCACAATTCGGTACGCATCAGTGCTCGAGACACCGTGCGCCAGACGATATTGCGCATGTTTTGGGCCCGCGGAATGTCAAGCCAAACGATGTCTGTGACGCGGTCCCACACCAGTGGCTGGACGATGCTGTAGTTTCCATCGATCACCCACCCATCGTGATGACTGTCCATGAACTGCACCGTTTGAGCGCGAAACTCGTCGTCTGGCAGCTCCTGCCAATCGGCTTGATGGCGAATACTATCGAGCTCCAGGCGCGCCAATCCCAATGCGGATGCTATTCGCGCCGCAGCCGTGGACTTGCCGCTGCCGCTGTTTCCGACGACGGAGATTTTGCGAGAGTCACCCATGACTTCACGGCGAGCCTTGTTGGTTTTGGTAGTTTCGCTTGGCCATTCCGGCCAACTTCACAAAACCAAGTGGTGCGTAAAATCGCTCCAAATCTGGGTCGCATACGATATCAATCATGTAGAGAGCATCGAGCTGATCTAGTAGGTCCCGGATGATGTCCGACCCAAGTCCACGCCCCTGAAAATCAGGCAGGACCTCCAAGAGTGGAATGTAGCCGGCAAGGACGCCGTCCGAGACGGCATACGCGAATCCGACAACAACATCGCCGGATTTCGCAATAGTTACGGCGAACGCGTTGTTAAGAATCTTGAGCAGGGTGTCGGCCTTGGGTGGATTTGGCCACCCCACAAAGAACCCTTGAAGATTTGTGGGATCGATGCCCGCGACACTTCGGTGCAATGTGATTTCCATTGTATCCTCCGGATTCGTAACTTGAGAGCGAAGCACTACCACAACGCTATGGCAGCCGTATCCTTCATTTTGCGCTTCATCTTCTGGTCGGTTGTCGTCCTGACTCCCGTCCTTGGTGTGTGGCTTGCGAGCTCTTTGGCCGCATATCTGGACGGTCCGCGATGGGCAGCAATACTGTCGGGAGCATTACTGTTTCCGGGGCTACCGCTGCTTTGGGAATTCTGGGCCCTACGGAAATTTAACAAGAAAGTTGAAGCCCGAAAGGCAGCCGACAAGGACGAACCCAAACGAATTCTGGCGTGGTCAGATCGGCTCATCGTCCGAACTTTGTTGGTCAATCTGACCTTCCTCGCGGTGCTTCTCTGGGCGTTCCCGGCGCAGAGCTTCATGGCTGTCAGCGCGCGTGGTGACTGGTTCCTAGATGATGCGGGGGATACCTCGGCCGCAGAGACTGCGCGCAATGTCGTGTTTTGGTGTGCCGAAAACATGGAGTGGTCGTACGCGTTGCTTGTCGACAACGAGTATGACGTTCGGCCTCCACCGCCAGTCATCAAGCCGACCGAGCGACCCGAGCCGAAGCCAATTGAGCAAACGGTCGTTCAAAAGGTGAACGAAAAACCAATCACGAAGGACGAAACTGGGAAACTCAAGCCCCATGTCCGTGAAATCGTGATCGAAAAGCTCGACGAGATCGCAAAACAGGAGGCTGCCAAGAAGGCAGACGAGACCAAGCCTCAAAAGCCGGTCCAGCCGCCAAGGGTCTCACCGACACGTGTTACGGGTACGATTACTTGGCCACTAAAGGCAGAGCTGCATCCGTTGGTCACAAACATGCCGAGCAACGTCGAGACCTCGATCGAATCAGTAGGGACGTACTTGAAACGTGAGTCCGACCCAGTCCAGCGCGTGAAGGCGATTCACGACTACGTTGCCGACCGCATTGCCTACGACTTGACGACGAAAGGCAGCACCAGAGACACCCAATCCGCCGAGACCGTGTTTCGCCGAAAGACCGCAGTTTGTGCCGGCTACTCCATGCTCGCCGAAGCCCTAGGCAAGGTCACCGGCGATGAAATCATCTATATCGTCGGAGTGGCTCGGAACCGCGAGAACGAAGACGGAGCGCCCCACGCATGGAACGCAGCGAAAATTCACGGTCAATGGGTCCTGTTTGATGTGACCTGGAATTCTGGCCAGGGAAATGGCGTCGATACTGCGTTCACAAAGCGATATCGAACAGATTACCTGTTTACGCCGCCGAACGTGTTTTTGGGCAATCATCTTCCGGACCGCAAGGATCTGCAGCTTGTGCAAAATCCAATTTCGAAGGCCGAGTGGATGCGATTGCCTGCGATGTCGCCTCGAATGACCATGCTGGGTTTCGAGTTATTGTCGCCGAAGCGTCCACAGGTGAACGTGGGTGAGGTCGCGGTCATTACGCTCTCAAACGCAAATGGCAACAAGGCGAGCGCGGTTGCGACCCATCATGAGACAGGCAAGGAAACGCAGTGCGAGCGCAACGCCACGTCTACCCAGTTCACCTGCAGGCTTCCCCGTGGACGAAATCGGGTGATTCTGTTCGGTGGGGGACGCAACGAACGTACGCTCTGGTCGATGGGCGAGCTGGAGATGATCTATTAATCAGCCCCTGTTGATTTGGACTCGCCAGGTGAGCTCAATCTCGTGGGTTTGTTGGTCGTTCTCATCGACGACCGCGACATTGAAGGTCGCTTCGGTCGGCTCGCCAGATTCGGCTGCGTCCTTGACCAGTTTCGCGTAGCTCAATCCGTCGTGTGCCATCACACGAATATCGGTCTCAGGGTTTGCCTGCATCTTGTAATCGACGTGAAGCAGGTCCGCAGTGAGCTTGACGCCTTGGTTTCTCATGTGAAGCACAATCATTGATGCAGACGTGGTTTCCGCCGCAGCCAACACGGCACCCCCAAACATCTTCCCAAACAGGTTTTTGATACGGCGCCCGAAGGGCACAAGCATCCGTGCACCTGAGGTGTCGAGGCTCTGAAGCGAAGCGCCAGAAATCCCGAGCACGGGCGCTTTGACCATCATGTAGGCGCGGAAAACGCGCGGTGAGCTGACGCGGTCGATGAACTTCTGACCGCCTTCTTGGATTTCGAGCAACCGATGGGCCATGACGTTTCCTTTTCAAGTCGCGAGTTGGATGCCGTTTTAGGCCCATCGGTGCGATTCGTCGACCGCGATTTTAGTTGAGTTGGGCCTGCGCGACTTCCTGCATCATGCTGGTGAGTCGATGAGCGAACTTCGCAGGCTCTTTGATTGGACTGCCCTCGGCGAGTAGCGCTTGGTCGTAGATGAGTTCTACCCATTCGGTGACCTTGTCTTGCCGCTCAGCCTCGTGCAAAGCCTTCACTGCCTCAATCAGGGGGTGGTTTGGGTTGAGCTCAAGAATGCGTTTCTGCTCAGGCATTCCCTGATTCTGTGCACGTAGAAGACGCTCGATATGTGATGCGACGCCGCCTTCAGGTACGACAAGGCATGCTGGCGATTCGGCGAGTCTGCTTGAAAGTCGAACCTCCGCAACTTCGTCATCCAGCACTTCCTTGAATTTCGCGGTCAGCGGTTCGAGTGCTTCGGCCTTTTCTTCTGCATTTTCCTCGGATTCCAAGCCGAGGTCGCCTTGAACGGCATCGACAAGCTCTTTGCCGTCGAATTCATTCAGCGCTTCGATCGCCCACTGGTCGATGCTGTCAGTTAGATAAAGGACTTCGTATCCTTTGGACTTGAGCACTTCCAGATGCGGGCTGCCGTCGAGTAGGTGCCGAGACGCACCCAACGCGTAGTAGATCTTCTCTTGGTCTTCAGGCATCCGTTCCACGTACGAAGCCAGAGATTGAGGTTCTTCGTGCGTCGAAGTGCCAAAGCGGAGCAACGACGACAGCTTGTCGGCATACTCAGGGTCGAAGTGCAGTCCTTCTTTCAGGACAGGACCAAAGTTCTCCCAAATTTTGGCGTAGTCTTCGGGCCGGTCATCCGCGATTTCGTTGAGCAAGTCGAGAGTCTTCTTGATGACCTGCTTGCGCATCACCCGAACTAGCTTTGAATCCTGAAGAATCTCGCGGCTGACATTGAGCGGTAGGTCAGCGGAGTCCACGACTCCACGAACGAATCGAAGCCAACGCGGCACGAGCTCAGCGGCGTTGTCCATGATGAACACGCGTTTAACGAACAAGCGCACTCCGTGGGGAACGTCGGGGTCGTACAGGTCGAAACGTGCCTTGCTTGGAATGTAGAGCAAGCCAGTGAACAGCTGCGCGCCCTCGATCTTGAAGTGGGTGTGCGCGATCGGAGGTTCCCAGTCGTGGGCCACGTGCGTGTAGAACTCGTTGTATTGCTCTTCCGTCACATCTTCCGGCGAGCGCTGCCAGAGCGCACTGGCCTGGTTGACCTGCTCGAACTGTGGGTCGCCTTCCTCGTCCGAGTACTTCATTTCGAGCATCTCGATAGGATGCCCAACAAAGTCAGAGTACTGCTTAACGAGCGCGCGCAGACGATAAGGCTGTAGGAACTCTTTCTGGTCGTCACGAAGGTGCAAAATGACGCTGGTGCCACGAGCCTCTCGCTCAGCGGGCTCCACCGTGTACTTCTCTTGGGCGTCGCTCGTCCAACGGAAGGCTTCGTCGCTTCCTGCGCGCTTCGAAAGGACCTCTACTTTATCGGCGACGAGGTAAGCGCTGTAGAATCCGACGCCAAACTGACCAATGATGTTGAGGTCCTTCGTTTGCGCGTTCTGCTCAAGCGCTTCCATGAAACTGCGCGACCCCGAATGTGCGACCGTTCCCAACATATTGATGAGGTCGTCTTCGCTCATTCCGATGCCGTTGTCCCAGATGGTCAACGTGCCAGCTTCTTCGTCGGGAATGATGCGAATCTTAAGCGCCGTGTCGCCTGCCAGAATATCGGCGTCGGTGAGTGCTTCGAACTGCAGCTTGTCGATTGCGTCGGACGCGTTTGAGACCAATTCACGGAGGAAAATCTCCTTATTCGAGTACAAAGAATTGATCACCAACGACAAAACTTGGGTGACTTCTGCCTTGAACTTACGTGTCTTCTTGGCCATTGCGAATCCCGTGCAAAATAGTTGAAAGTGTATAAAAATTAGTTGCTTACAAGTTCCTGTGAGGAATTTTACTTCCTCCGAGCGCCCAAAAATGGGCGCGAAAGTTGTGGAGTCAAGTCGACAATTGGCGCGGCGTGGTTATGGTGCGGTCGTATGATTAAACGAGGAGATGCAAGATGTTAGAGCGCGGAGAGCTGTCGTTGGCAGAGACGTTTGGGGTTACGCAACCAGAGACTCGGTTCAGCCAGGTCAAGATGGCCCTGGGCGGCGACCCGTATACGCCACCGTCGCGATGGGGCGTGTCCTCGCTGAAAATCTTCAAGCCGAGACTGAGTGTGAAGACCTGGCTTGGTTGGCGTCCGGACGACCGCTTGATTCCCATCTACAATCTGTTCAATCGCAATCAGACTCCGACGTCTGACGGCTGGTCGGTTCGCAAGACGCAGGTCCGCGATTTCCGCGGCGGAACGCGCACCTACAACAGTCACAACGGGACAGACTTTGCGATTCCTTGTGGCACTCTGGTGACCACACCTGCAGCCGGCTGGGTGCGTCGCATCAGTGATGAGTTTCACCGCGGTGGCCTGAAGGTAATCATCGACCACGGCAACGGCTTGATCACGACGTCCAACCACCTTGGGCGAGCGCTGGTGAAGGTCGGTGATTGGGTTGACCGTGGCGATCCTATTGCGCTTTCGGGCTATTCGGGGCTGGACGGAGTTGTCGCGTTTCCGTGGAGTGTACCTCACGTCCACTTCAATACGTGGCTAAATGGTGAGCCGATTGATCCTTTTGCGGCCGACGATGAAGCGTCTATCTGGCTTGACCACAACGATCCAAAACCAGTCACTGACAACTCCCCGGATGCACCTGAATTCGTGGAAACGGAATGGGATTTGGATGCCCTTGAGGCCGTTATCGAAGGCTGCCACGACCCCGAACTGCGCGCGGAACTGCGACGGATTGAGGACCTGGACCGTCGCGCTGTCGATACGATTTTTATGAAGAACTACTTCCCAACGCGCTTTGGTGAGACTGCGCCTATCTACGCAACGCAGTTTGAGCGAACGCCCATGATGGACCTACTGTTTTCCGCAGAAGACTACGACGGAATCCGACTGCTGGATTAGGGTTTCGCGCGAATGTTCTTCGCGGCCTTCTCCACAGTCTCAGCGATGCGTTTGGCCCGCGTCGTGTCGCGTTTGGCAGACTTGACCCACCACAAAATCCCCTTCTTTGCGCTATCTGGGAACGCTTCATAGTTTGCCTTGGCGACGGGGTTTTCGTCCAAGGCCTCTAAGAGGTCTGCCGGGTGGATTAGGGCCTCGACGTCGTCGAGCAAGGTCCACGAACCGTCCTCCTTCGCAGCGTCGATTTTGGCCCAGCCGGCTTCATGTATTGCCCCCACGGCGTCGAGCCGTTCGATACGCCTCTTGTTGACCGCCGACCACATGCTGCCTTTCTTTCGCGGCGTAAACAGCAGCATCGACCGCTCGTCGTCTAGGCCTCGAGCCTGGCTGTCAATCCAGCCAAAACAGATGGCTTCCTCAACAATTGCGTCGTATTCGACGTACTTCTCTGGGACGCATTTCTTATAGGTAATGAGCCAAACGCCCTCGGTGCGAGTGTGGTTTTCTTCCAGCCAAACACGCAACTCGTCGCGGCTTTCGACCTGTACCTCTTCGTATGAATCGATCTTTCCCATGTGATCTAAGTCTTTAATTCCATTGGGGGTTTCAAAGCGTGTAACGGCGTTTCACACAATTGTAACAACATTGATGTCTTTGAATCGGGCCGATCTCTCCTAACTCAAACAGGCATGCGGTTCTGCGCCAAGATTCGAAGTTCGGCACGGAAGTTGCGAACTCATAACCCACTACAGGGCTGTAATTTTCGAAACACAGAAGAGGCACCATGGATACATCCTCTATCAACGGGAGCGGGTTGCCAATCTCGCTCCCGAAAAACTCCTCAACCGACAAACTAGAGCGGTTGGAGGCTCGCCTGGAGCGCATCGAGGCGATGTTGGCCAAACAGGCTGAATTGCTCGAACAAGCTCCTCACATCGCTGCAACGGTCGGAAACATCGCCGACTCCACTGTTCAGAATCTTCAAGCAAAGGGGATCGACGTCGACGAAAGGGCTCGTGCGGGTTTGCGCGTCTTGGAACGTGCATCTGACCCCGAAATCTTGAGCGCGATTGAAGACCTCTTGGAACATCCCAAGGAGGTCAAGACGGCCATCAATATGATGCGCCAAGCACCTGGAACGGTCGCCATGGCGGCGAACGTGTTCGACGGTTGGATGACCGGTGCAATGGAGGAGGGCATCGATCCTACGGTCGCGGTTCATAACACCGTCGAATCGCTGCACAAGCTGGTCTTGCTGATGCAGAGCGACGAGTACTCCGCCTTGATGAGCTCAGGTGTGTTCGACCCCGAAACGCTTCAGGTCATCGGTCGGGTTGGTGATGCAATGCAGCATGCCAAGCATTCCAAAGGCCAGACCGGCCTTCTCGGGGCGATGCGCGCGGCGAGCGACCCGAAGGTCCAGCGCGCGCTCCACTTCGCTATCGAACTTGCAAAACACTTTGGTGAGTCTCTTGACGAGCCGACAAAGCTTCCAGGTAAATAATCATGAGCAACCACTTTGAAGTACTGATCATCGGCGCCGGAACCGGCGGTCTCACCGTCGCATCTCAACTCTTGAACGCGGAGCCTGACCTCAACGTCGGCATCCTCGATCCCAGCGACACCCACTATTATCAACCGATCTGGACCCTTGTCGGAGGCGGCGTGTTTGACCGTGAATTCTCGGCGAAACCGCAGGCTGAGGTGATTCCAGACGGCGCAACCTGGGTCAAAGAAGCGGTCTCGGAGTTTCAGCCCGAGAAGAACTCGGTCACGACGAGCGAGGGCAATACATACACATACGATTTCATGGTCGTCGCCGCGGGTATCCAATTGGATTGGGACAAGATCGACGGCATCAAAGGTAATCTTGGGAAGAACGGAATCGTCTCAAATTACACATACGAATCCGTTGAAAAGACCTGGGAAAATCTGAAGGACTTCGACGGAAAGCGACTCATCTTCACAATGCCGTCGGGCCCCATCAAGTGTGCCGGTGCGCCACAAAAGATCATGTGGCTCGCCGACCATTGGCTGCGCAAACAAGGAAAGCGCAACAACGCGGAGATTCTGTTTGCCTCAGCAGGCGGCGCGATTTTCGGCGTGACGAAATACAAACGGGCGTTGGAGGCGCTGATTCGTCAGCGAGACATCAAAACCCTGTTCCAAAACGAGCTTGTCGCCATCGACGCCGACAAGAAGGTTGCGACGTTCAAGCATATGGAAACTGGCGAGGAGACTAAGGAAGAGTACGACATGATTCACGTCGTGCCACCACAGTCTGCCCCAGATTTCATCAAGAACAGCCCGCTCTCGAACGACGTTGGTTGGGTTGATGTCGACAAGCACACCACCCAGAGCACGAAGTTCAAGAACGTGTTTTCGGTCGGTGATTGTTCGTCGATGCCAAACTCCAAGACCGGTGCGGCGATTCGCAAGCAAGCACCAGTGTGCGTCGCCAACCTTCTGGCTGCGCGTCGGGGTGAAGAATTGCGTAGCCAGTACGACGGTTATGCGAGCTGCCCACTCGTCACCGGCTACGGCCGATTGATCTTGGCGGAGTTCGACTACTCAGGTCAGCCATGCGAATCGTTCCCGTTCGATCAAGCGAAAGAGCGATACTCGATGTATGCATTGAAGGCCTACGGGCTACCGGAGATGTATTGGAACGGAATGCTGCGCGGCCACATGTAGCACGCTACGACCTGCGCCGTCGGCGAATTCGAAACACGCCGACCAATCCGAGCCCGAGGAGCAACGGCACCAAGTGCAGTGGCGCGTCGTTGGATTGAACAACGCTACAGCCGTCGTCTGAGTCATGAGACGGCGGTGCGCCAGGGTTGTCTCCCATATCGGTTTCCATATCTGACCCCATATCGCTCACGCCCATGTCTGGGTCACCTCCCATGTCCGGCTGCGTTTCGCACGTTGGGTCGTCATCGATGTCGCCACTGCAATCCTCGTCAGTTTGATTGCCGCAAATCTCCTGTGCATCCGGGTTAACCGAGGCATCTGTGTCGTCGCACTCTTGCGCGGCGCACCATCCATCATTGTCCTCGTCGACACATCGGCAAGTGCCAAGGTCTCCAGTTTCGTCGCTAAACGCAGCACACGAGTCTGAGTCTTCGCTGCAATCGTCTTCTCCCAAACAGAAGGCAACGCACGTTGAGTTGGTATCATCATCCGACGCAAGACAAACGGCCCCGTCCTCGCATTGAAGTTGGTCCATTGCTGTAAGGTCGCAAGCTTCGCCAAGTCCAACGTCGGCAGTTGGGAAACACTGCGGAGGTCCAGACACAGTAGGGTAGCACGCGCTCCCGGCAGGGCAGTCTCCGCCGAGAATTGCACAAGGCGTGTTTTCATCCACGTACTCGTTGATCCACTGGAGATATGCGTCGATGCGGATGTGAGTCACGAAAGAGCTGCAGTTCTCATCGGTGGCAGTGACCACGCCAACAACGACGGGATTTCCGTTGACCATCATGATGGCAGGCGCACCCGCATCACCAACACAAGGGATGTTTGATCCAAACGACTGAAACGTTAAGAGTGTACGGTCGTCGACGGGCCCAAGCTCAGAGCGCTTCACCCCTTTCCCGCTTCCATCGTTGTTGTTCGCCCCGAAACCAATCCAGGTGACATACTCACCTAGCGCGAGTCGATTGGCTGTGTCGTTGAGCGGCAACACCGGAGTGCTTGGCGCACCCTTGATGTGTACCATTCCCAAATCGTTGGCGATCCCGTCATAACCTTCATGAACCGTGAGCGCGTCGAGTTCGTAGGGGGCACATCCAGCGGTTTCTGCCCCGAAACAAACCTTGAGGTTCTCGGCGGAGCGCGGTTGTCCGTTGGCATCGAAGAGGCAACTCCCCGCCATCAACACCCAACCCGAGCTTATCAGCGTTCCTGTGCAAATGACTTCGTTGCCTTCATCGAGTAGCGCACCCACAGTCGGATAACCCCCTTCCGGGGTGCCGTTAATGACAGCGAACGATGGGGTTGCGACCAACATCAAGGCGAAGAAAGTACCAATAGCTAGACGAGTATTCATGAACCCTCCTTGTGCCGAAAAACCGGCTCAAATAGACAACATAAATTTAGGCACCGGTGCAGGCTGGAACAGGAATAGGACGCAGAAAAACTCGCCTTGGAATGGGGCCGGGAGTTGCCTTTGTTCAACAAATGCATATATTCCCCGTGCTCATTCGAGCGTCTTTGACAACTTGGCGACCATTCGCGCGTCGACATCCTTATGGGGATGCACTGGCTTCGACGCGGATACTGAGGTCTTTGTTGCATACCGTGGGTTTTTCGGTGACCACGTCTAACTGCCGGAAATACTACAATTGCAAACGATAACGTTGCACTCCGCGCTGTAGCTTAATAACTACGCCGGAATACCTCCTTTGAGAGGTACGTCGACTATTTGAATTGTTCGTGTTCACTTAGCGGCGAAAAAACAGCGGACTTGGCGGTGGGTCTTCGACTCCGTTGGCTCATCGCGACATTTAACGGGTGCTCTGTGAGCGTGGCCTGTCTGTGGACAGCGTGATCAGAGCTAAAAAAGCCAAACGCAGACTATGTATGTAGAAGCATTGGGTGATGATTCGCGGACGCGGGTTCGATTCCCGCCATCTCCACTATTGTCAGCGTGCGAAGGTCGCCAACTGTCACCCGCCCTGAGCGGCAACGATCAGGCCCATGCACACAAGCGCGACGCCGAGCCATCGGTTCCACGGCACCGTTTCGCCAAACATCATTGGGGACAAAGCCAAAACAAACACAATGGCACTGCCCATGAACGGGTAGGCGAAGCTGATATCGACTTTTGACAGCGCCAGCATCCATGTGACAGCAGCGCCAACTGCTGCTGTGAGCCCGCCGATGACTTTGAAGTTTAGAAACGCCGAGATGATGAAGCGAATCAGCGTCCCATCGGACGGAGCTTCACCGAGCTCCAACATGCCCTTCTTGATGAGCAGCTGCCCGGCAACCGTTAACAACACAGTGAGCGCGATATAGACGTAACCCATCTTAAGCCTCGAACTTCTGGGAGGCAGCAATGACTTTCGTTTGAGCGTCGTCGCTTAAGTCAAAATAGAATGGCAAACGCACCAATCGCTGGGTGACGTCTTCAGTCACTGGGCAGTCTCCCTCGCTGCCGCCAAACTGGCGGCCCATGTCCGAGAGATGCAGCGGCAGGTAGTGGAAGACCGTCTGAACACCGTTGGCTCGCATATGCTTGATGAACCCGTCCTGGGCTTCGGCGCTGGGCAGAAGCATGTAGAACATGTGGTAGGCCTGCTCGCATTCGTCCGGAATTGTTGGGAATTGCACACCAACCGAATCGCCCCAGTCATTGAGCTCGTCGCGATAGCGATGCCACACAGCTTTGCGTTTGGCCTGAATCGCGTCCGCAGCCTCAAGCTGCGCAGTGAGCGCGGCGGCGAGGATGTCGCTAATCAGGAAGCTCGAACCGACGTCCACCCAGGTGTATTTGTCGACTTCGCCCCGGAAAAACCGCGATCGATTCGTGCCCTTTTCTCGAATAATCTCTGCACGCTGTTTGTAACGAGAATCGTTGATGAGCAGCGCGCCGCCCTCGCCGCAGCTGATATTCTTGGTCTCGTGGAAACTCTGAGTTGCCATGACCCCCAGGCTCCCCAACGGGCGGCCTTTGTAGGACCCAAAAAGTCCATGCGCGTTGTCCTCGATGACGGGCACGTCGTGCCGCTGCGCGACGTCCAGTATCGTATCCATTTCGCAAGCGACTCCAGCATAGTGAACAGGCACGATCGCCTTAGTCTTCTCGGTGATCGTGGCTTCGAGTTGTGCCTCATCGAAGTTCAGCGTGTCGGGGCGTACGTCAATGAACACAGGTTTTGCGCCACGCAGGACATACGCATTTATCGTCGAAACGAATGTAAAGGAGGGCACGATAACTTCGTCGCCGGGTTCGATATCCAGGAGGATGGACGTCATCTCCAAAGCGTCAGTGCATGAGGTGGTCAACAGCACCTCTGGAGCGCCCGTAATCTGCTTGAGAATCGCAGCTGCCCGTTTGGTGAAAGCGCCATCACCGGACGTGTGCCAGTTATCGAAACATGCTTTGATGTTTTGCAGTTCAGTCCCAACCAGCGGGGGCCGATTGAATGGGATGACATCGTCTTTCACTTAATAGCCTCGATATTGGCAATGCGTGGGACAAAGTTGCGATTTCGCCAGAGCACCTCACCGCCGTCTTGCCACGGCTTTTCGATCTGCCGTGTGAGGAAGTCCTTTTCGAAGTCACCAGGGATGGCGATGCGTTTGACTTTGATTTTGAAATTCGCCCGGTTCAAATCCACATCATTTTGGTGTGCCCAAAACGCGGTGAAACTGCGGATGCCCCGTTCGAGTCTGAATTTATGGATGTTCGGACTATTCACGCGAAAGGTCCATTTAACCCAGTTTGGGCCGTAGTTATAATACCCGGGGCTCCCATCCTTGTTGATGATAGGAAGCCACGTCTCTTTGCCGGATTCATCGACGTGCACAATCGCGATGATGTGATTGTATCCGCGGAAGTGGAAGTCCATAAACACCGGGTGCGGGGTAATTCCGAACAGGCATCGGGATAGCCAAACCATGTCATTGCTGATTTCGTGGAACACTCGCGATTCGTTTAGACCAAGCCACGTCTTTGCTTCCTTTCCAGCCGGAGTGAAGCTGGTTGCATTGATCTGAAAGACCAGAAACAGCGCCGTGACTGCGACAAGGAGGCCTTTTGAAAGTTGGTGGCTTCGGACTTCAGATTCGGTGCGCAGACGTTCCTGAGTTGCGATATATCTCACAAACGGAAGTCCAACGAACCAACCCCAAAAAGGTAGGCTCCCTGCGGTCTCGAACGTGTCTACGCTGTCTTCAGATTCCGTCCAATCCACAACAGACAGGAAGTCCAGCCCATCGATGAATGCCTTGGCACCCATGCTGACGTCGTCGTTGGGGTTGAAGGACGCCGAAATTCGGCCATGTTTTTCCCGCCAGGTGTTGGCAAGTCTTGCCCACCAGGACGACGGTGCCATCAGCGTGTAGATGCCAACATAACCAAGACCGAACCAGGGGATCGGAAACGTCACGAAGATTCCGTAATGCAGTCCCATACCGATGAGCATCAGAAACGGGCGAACCCGCTTGGACCACATCAGAAAGATGAAACTCGTCTCAAAAACGAGCGTGAGGTAGCCCATGAATAACATTAGCCATTCTTGGTTTAGAAATGGCTGCAACCAATGGTTGTGGTTGATATGTGGGATGCTCGCCGGGAACCAAACGCCCAGCCCTTTTGGCCAGAACCCGCTCGAAAACTTGTAGAAGATGGAGTCGAAGTAGACGACCGCAACTGCCAGCAGAATCGGCGTGATGTAACACCATCTGGGGACTTCGAAGTAGCCTTCAGGCAGCGCCGTTCCTGGCGCACGGTAGAGTTTACGAAATGAGTCTACGCTAAGTCGGCGTTCGACGGGCGCAATCAAGAGAAAGAAGCCGAGCGCCATGTCGACGTACATCATGTGATATTCGAACGATTGAATCGTCGCGAAGAATGCCAGCAACATGCAGTAGTTGACGATTGCGGCGATTCGGGTCTGAAAACCGACGATGATGAACGCGACCGCAATGAACCAGGCGATAAGTGCCAGTCCAAAATCCTGCTCCCCCAGGAAAATGTAGGGGATGGGGTCGAACATCAACTTGCGGAAGTAGTAAAACTGTCCAACCTCTGCGAGAAGCGTCAGGCCGTAGAGGACTCGAAACACTGCTAGCCCCGTGGCGTCAACGGGTGTGTTCAAGTAGCGCAGAATTCGATCAAGCAAGTTCATGGTCAATCGGGATCAATTGAAGCAAGATGGAGTTGATATATCGCAGTCCAACGAATTATTGAATGGCAGGGCTGTTTTTTTGCGTGTCTTGTCGACCTTATCGAATTTTGTGTGAACGATGACTGAGTCCTTGTCAGGTAAGCGAATCGCCGTGATTGGTGCCGGGTATCTGCAGCTTCCCTTGGTGTTGAAGGCAAATCAACTCGGGGTCGAAACGTATTGCTTTGCTTACGAAGAGGGCGCGGTGTGTCGAGAACACTGCACAGAGTTCTTTCCGATATCCATCGTTGAGGTGGAGCCGATCGTCGAACAATGCCGAAAATTGGCAATTGATGGTGTGACATCGATTGCGTCCGACGTTGCTGTCCCGACGATGGCTCGAGTCGCGGCTGAGCTCGGCTTGATTGGCAACTCGATCGAATCGGCACATTTGTGCACGCACAAACTGGCGATGAAGCGACGATTGCGTGCCCAAGGACTGCCCGTAGCAGACTTCTGGGACGAACAAACTGCAGCATCGGCCTCTGGGTTTCCTTTGGTCGTCAAACCGGTGGACCGCTCCGGTAGCGCCGCAGTTAGGCTTGTGCGCAATCAGGCAGAGTTGGATGAAGCCATCGAAAATGCAAAGGCGACTTCACTGAGCGGCGAGTGCATCATCGAGGCATTCGTGACTGCCAGTGAGATTAGCGTGGAGTCGATGTCCGTTGATGGTCATCACGAAGTGTTGGCAATCACCGACAAAGTTATCTCCGGCCCCCCATCGTTCGTGGAACTCGAGCACCATCAACCGACTCAACTACCTGAAGCCATGAAATCAAGGGTTGAAGTGCTAACGAAGGCCGCACTGGATGCTCTCGAGGTCACGACCGGCGCCGCTCACACAGAGTTTCTACTGACCTCCGACGGGGAGGTTTTAGTCACCGAGCTTGGCGCACGAATGGGCGGTGACTTCATTGGCTCTCATCTGGTTCAGCTCTCAACCGGGTATGACTTTCTGCAAGCAGTAATCGAAGCATCATTGGGTGCCGACGTGACCGCACAGATCGGCGAAACGGCGTGTTCAGGCGTTCTCTTTGCCAGCGCGGAAGGTGAGATAGAATTGGACAACATCCCGAAGAGCGCGATCGTAGAGCAAAAGACGACTGGTGAACGAAAATCCACGCTTGGACGCAGCGGGGACCGCCATGGATATCTTATCTATCAACACTCTCACAGACTGACGCGAGGCACGCCATGAGCCGACCAGATCTATCGCTGATCGTCGCGCTGTACTTCGAGGAAGAGTGTGTTGAGGAATTCGTAAAACAGATTCGGGCGAATCTCGATGACGAGGACATCACATACGAGATTGTGTTCACCGATGACGGCAGCAAAGACCGCACAATCGAGTTGGTCAACGCCATGGCTGCTGAAGACGACCGCATCAAACTTGTTCAGCTGGGCCGAAACTACGGCAAGGAAATCGCGGTCACAGCCGGCATCGAGCATGCGTCTGGGCGATTCATGTTGATGATGGATGTCGACCTGCAAGACCCCCCTGACCGAATCATGGACTTCTATCGGAAGATTCAAGAGGGGGACGGATACGACCTGGTGTTTGGGATTCGCGAGGAACGATCAGACTCAATCTTGAATCGTATGTTCTCGGCTTCATTCTGGTGGACGTTAAACACGATGACGGGATTGCAGATACCGGTTGGTGTCGCTGTCATGCGAATCTTCAATCGCCGCTTTGCCAAAGAGTTTCTGAAGAACAAGGAGCGCATTCGATTCATCGAAGGCCTCTTCATGTACGTAGGAATGCGGCAAGCAACGATGCCAGTTGAGAATCGCGAACGATTTGCCGGCTCGTCGAAGTTCAACGCACGTCGTAAATTCAAACTCGCCACAAACGCCATCCTCGCGTTCAGCGACCGCCCTCTCGAAATGACGACCAGTTTGGGGCTCTTCATGCTGATCGCGACAACCTGCTTGTCGGCGTTCTACCTAGGTCGCCAACTCATTTTTGGAATGGGGATGGCGGGCTGGACATCAACCACACTCTTCATTCTATTTACCGCCAGCATTCAAATCTTATTGCTTGGAATCATCGGAATGTACGTGGGTCGAATCTACACAGAAGTGAAAGCACGACACCTCTACACGGTCCAACGTTGGGTGAATTTGCCGCAGGACGACGAGGAAGAAGAATGACATCCCCAACGCGCGTGGCAATCTTGGGGGCAGGTGATCTTGGGCAAGCACTCGCACGCTATCTGGAAGTGATTGACGATCTGGAGTTGGTCGGCTTCTTGGATGATTACTGCATCGGGGAGTCACGTGGTGGCTTTGAAGTTATCGATGGGATTCAACACGCCCAAGAAGTTCACGACCGCGGACAATTCGACGCACTTGTCATGGGTATTGGCTATAATCACCTGGACACGCGGAAAGCGCTCTTTGAACGATTCAGCGACGTTGGCTTCGCCTCGGTTGTGCATCCGTCAGCATACATCGATCCGCACGCCATCATTGAGCCGGGCGCGATCATCTACCCAGGATGCATCATCGACCAGCGAGCTCGAGTTTGCCAAAACTCGCTGCTGAACATCGGTTGTGTTGTGGCACACGATACAACCATCGGACCGCATACTTTCTTGGGTCCGGGCGTAGAGTTGTCTGGGTTCATTTCGATTGGTGAGCGTTGTTTTATCGGGGTTGGAACCACCGTCATCGATAACGTCACGATTGCCGATAAAGT
Source organism: bacterium (assembly GCA_030427705.1). Classification (GTDB taxonomy): domain Bacteria; phylum Myxococcota_A; class Bradymonadia; order Bradymonadales; family Bradymonadaceae; genus JAUIBR01. The sequence continues at coordinate 54,305 of JAUIBR010000015.1, forward strand.
TCAGACAGGCGGCGGAACGGTTGTGATTTCGGATCTGGACCCTGGTCTTTGGGTCGGAAACCCCGCCCGAAAAGTGCGTTAGCTGATCGCATTTCTCCCTCCAAAACTTGAGACATAGTCTTACGAAACCCTCAGATTCCTGAGGGCGTTCACAGTGGCGATTCCCCGAAACCCGCACCTGTCCTTGTTCACATTGTCCTACATGTAGTTGGGCGCGACTTTTGCAAAACATACGACCGTATGAATGAAAAGATGCCGGTGGCGTATTTGTGGTCTTCGTCGCAGTGGATTCTGATACACTCGCAGGCACTTAGATGAATAGGGAGCGTTCGATGACGCGAAAATTTCTCGCAGTTCTGCTGTTGTCTGCAGTGGGCGTCGGGTGCACTGGCGAATTCTCATTGGATGGGATGGGGCCAGACACCAGGACCGACCAGGGCACGCAGCCTGATTCAGGCGTGGATATGGGAGCCGATGTTTCGGTGCCCGATCTGGGCGGTGACGCTGGAGGCGACGCTGGGTGGACGCAATGCGAAACGCCCGAGGCAGTCTTTCAATCAAAGACGTGGCCTGAGGCTGGCCGCATGGTCTGTGCAGGGTGTCACCTCGCTGGCGGTGTCGCCCAAAACCAGGGCTCGACGTTCTTGCTGAAGGGTGAGCAGTCCATCACGTCGGAGGGACTGACGCTCGATGAGTTCTACGCCTACAACTTAGGGCAATTCAGAGAACACTCTGATGACGTCGGCGGTGTTCCAAAGTTCGTGTCGAAAGCGCTAGGCGTCGATCATGGTGGTGGTGCAGTGGCTCCGATGAACTCGGATGCGTATCAATCCCTCGAGGCGTTGGTGACGGCATTCGAGACCGAAGGCAGCACCGAGTGCGTTGAACCACCCGACATTGACCCTCTTGCCGACCTGCTACTGATGACGCCGCAGGAGACCCTGCGCAAGGCCACGCTACAGATGGCCGGTCGACTGCCGACACAGGCCGAGTTGGACCAGCTTGAAGGCCTCGAAGAAGCAGAAGCGATGCAGGCCTTGGACGGTATTCTCATGTCTGTCATGCAGGGCCAGAACTTCCATGAATGGCTCAAATACACGTGGAACGAGATTTTCCGTTTCCGTGGATTGTGGGAGCTCGACGTGACGTTCGACTTCATGGTTGTGCCACAACAGGATTTCGGTACGCGGACCTGGGGTTTCATCGGCCGCAATAACCTTCTATGCGACACCCTGTGGGAGAATGAGCCGGTCTGGGACCGTTTTGGTTACGCGAGCATCGCGGAGTGCGATAACAACCTCTTCGGCCGCGACTACATGGGCGACCGAGTGGCTTGGAGCCTCATCGAAGGCCCGCTGGAGCTAGTCGCCCACATCATCGAGAGCGACCGGCCGTTCACCGAGATTCTGACAACCGAAACGGTCATGATGAACTACTACTCATCGATCGTTTACTTCGGGTCAGCAAAGGCCAACAACAACCCCTACGTCGCGCAGTACATGAGCGAGGTAGATATGGATACGGTCGAGCATCCAGCGGGTTCCACGCTTCAATCGGTGACGATTCCTGAGTTGCATGAGTTCCGTCCGATGAATTCGATGAAGCGCAGCCGGCGCTTCCGACCGGACCCGCAGGTCAATGAGATCTTTTACGAATATCACGCCGCCGCCGAATGGCCACGTGCTGGACTCTTGACTGACCAGCTGTATCTGACGCGCTACCCGACGACCGATACCAACGTGAATCGACACCGTACTTGGGCATTCTTCAACCAATTCCTGGGTGTCGATATCCTCGCGCTCGCCGACCGACGCGGAGACCCTGCTGAGGCTGAGCTCGGCTCGGACCAGCCTGTGATCGACGATCCAAACTGCAACGTTTGCCATAATGTGATGGACCCGGTGGCCGGCTTGTTCCAAGACTTCGGAATCGAAGCGCGGTGGCTTCCAAATGCGCAGTGGCCTCCACGCGACCAGCCACCCATGTTGGGACCCGGAATCTCGATTATCGGTCCAAACCCGGGCGCCGCGTATGACCCGACTCAGACGAACTTGGCGCCGCTTCAGTGGCTCGGCGCACAAACGATTCAAGACCCTCGATTTGCCTCACGCATGATTCGACACGCGTTCCTGCAGGTCACAGGACATGAGCCGATGGAGCCTCCAACCGACCTTGATAGTGCCGGTTGGCGAGGTCGAGTTAAGGCGTACGAAGTCGAAACGCAGTTCATCAATGCACTGCGCATGGGCTTCGTCGACAACAACTACGACATGAAGTGGGTCTACCGCGAAATCGTCAAATCGCCATGGTACCGCGCGAAGAACATCGCTACCCCCGAAGTCATTGAAAGCCCCGATCGATTGGCGGGGATCTCGAACTTTGGTGAGCAGGACAAACTGCTGACGCCGTTCGAGATGCACCGCAAGATTGAGGCTGTGCTTGGACGACCATGGGCAAAACGGGCGTACGCGATGCGTGGCAATAACCTCAACGTCATCGATGAGAACGCGGTCGAGAATGACTTCCTTCTTCGATTCAACTCGGAGAACGACTTCCGGTTCATCGACTCGATCTACCGAGACATGTACGGGGGCATCGACCACTTCAACAACACGAGCCGACTGACGCTACCGAGTAGCGTCATGGCGGCCGTCGGTCGCCGTGTGGCTAGCGAATTCGCGTGTGCAACGGTCGCTCAAGACTTCGCGCTTCAGCCTCGAAACCGGGTGTTCTTCGGAGCAGTCCAAGCGGATTCCTCGACCGACTTGAACCCAACAGCCAACCGTCAGACCTTGATTCGTTTGCACGAGCGCATGTTGGGAGTCACACCAGACGAGGCACAGATAACTGCGGCCCTTGCCTTGTTTGACCAGGTTCGGACTCAAGGCCAAACCGCCATCGCCGAAGGACGTGCGGTTGCCGATTTGCCGCCGCATTGTCAGGCGCTCGAAATCGAAAACGGCCAACAAGGCGCCTTCACCGCAATCTCGCAGGACCCAACGTATTCGGTCCGCGCGTGGATGGCGGTCGTAGCGTACGTGGCGATGGACCCAGAATTTATCTACAGGTGGTAACCATGAAAATCCAACGACGAAGCTTCATGAAAGCGGCATCACTGGCGGGTCTCTCGTTGTTGACGCCTGTCACTTACGAGTCGGTTGCATCTGCAGAAGATCAAGAGAACTTCCAGGGGTTCGACGGACCGTACTTCATCATGATCAACCTCATTGGAGGCTGGGACGTCACGCGTTTCTGCGACCCAAAGGGGCTTGAACACAGCATCGATCCGTCGAAGGGCCCCATCAATTGGGGGTTCAGCGAGACTGAGATCATCAACGTTGGCACAGGTGCGCAACCCATCCGGGTCGCACCCGTTGACCAATATGGTGAGTTCTTCAACGACTATCGAGACCGCGTCACCATCATCAACGGTGTGGACTGCGGGACCAACGGGCATAACCAAGGCGAACGTGTCACCTGGTCGGGTACACTGGATCGCGGATGGCCTTCCATCGCGGCGCTGATTGCGGCCGAGAAGTCGAAGCCGCTCGAGATTCCAGTACCTTTCCTGACCTTTGGTGGCTACGACAAGACGGGGGACCTGATCGTTCCAACACGTCTCCAGAACATGTCGGCGTTCACAAAAGTGACTGCACCGGGCGTGGCTCGATTCGATGGTGACACACCGATAACTTTCCACGACGACTTCGCGGAGAGTGCGATTCGGCAGGCTGCACAAGGTCGCCTCGCAGCAGCAAGGATGAACGCAACGTTGCCGCGAACGTCCAAGGGGCTCGACGCATTGTTCACGGCGCGATTGACCGAAGACTATATCGGCCGCGTGATGGACTATTTCGACCCCGCCGCATTTGATGCGCTCGGCAATGGTCGATTGGACCAACTACGTAAGCAGGCGATGTTGTCGCTGACCACGTTCGAAGCCGGCGTCGCTGTTTCAGCAAACATGGCGTTCCGTGGCTGGGACACGCACAACAACAACATCGACAACACGACCGGCCGGTATACGGAGCTGTTTACGCTGCTGCGTGAGATTCGCCAGATGGCGGAAGCGCGAGGGTTGGGCGATAAGCTCCACATTTTCGTTGGCAGCGATTTTGGTCGAACACCTTACGAGAATGCCACTGCGGGCAAGGACCACTGGGCGGTCGGGAGCTGGATGCATGTGTCGGCCACTCCGGGTGGTGGTCGCGGAGTATTCGGCGCAACCGATGCACAAATGCGCGGTATGCGGCTCAAATCCGACCTGACGACCGTCGCGCATGACGACATGTCTGGCGAGAAAGTCACCCCTGGGCTGTTGCACAACGACCTGCGGCGTCTTGCCGGGATTGCCGAAAGTGAGTTCGCTGCGGCGTACCCGCTCGAGGGTGATTTGGGAGCCCCGATCTTCACATAGTGGGCGATGATGCGAGCGGGCCTTGCGAAGCACCCACCTAATGCGGCTAAAATGCGCGCATGAAGCCTCTACGTCTAATGATCTACGATGACACTTGCCGCGGTCGACCAGGCCTTCCTGGGTTGACCCATTCGTGGATTGTGGGCGGCAAGTTTTACAACGTCTTGGGACGACTCGACGCTTGGAAGGGTTGTCGAAGTTGGGAAGAGGCGCTCGACTGGCTCGCCACCTTTGAACCAGAGCGTCCGATTGCAGAAGTGCAGTTCTGGGGTCACGGCAAGTGGGGCAGGGCGATGATCGACAGGCAACGTCTGGACATCACTGACCTCTCACCCGCATCTGCCTTGTTCCATCCGTTACTTAACGTTCGTGCTCGGATGACTGGGCCGGACGCGCTTTGGTGGTTTCGGACCTGCGAGACTTTCGGCGCAAAGGTCGGCCATGAGTTCGCCCGAGCGTGGACCGATACTTTGGAATGTCGCGCAGCCGGCCACACATATATCATCGGCCCCTGGCAGAGCGGTCTGCATGCGCTCAAACCCGGAGACGAGATAGACTGGTCGGTGGATGAGGGTCTCGTCGAAGGGACACCGGATAGCCCAAAGAAGGCTCTCTGGAGCACCGCCCGAGCGCCCAATACGATTTCTTGTCTCCGAGGCGATGTCCCAAACTGGGCTTGGACGAAGTGAAGCAATGGTGAAGCCCCTCGTAAAATCCGTCGTGGACCCGGTTGGGACCGCCCGCGTCGCCAAACGTCTGGCTTCATTTGTGGGGCTGACGACGGTGCACCTGCGCAAAGTTCCCGAGGACGTTTCGCAGGAGCATATGAACGTGCTCGCGAACATTTGGGCGAACGAGCTTGTTAAGGGAATGGGCCTTCGGCTGGATATCGGCGGATCGCGACCAGATGACACGGGCTATCTGTTGATTTCGAACCACCGCTCGTACGTCGATATCATCGCACTTCTGGCATCGACGCCTTGTTGCTTCCTGGCGAAAGGCGACGTTGCCGATTGGCCAGTCCTTGGCCGTGCGGCCGTGCGGGCCGGCACGGTGTTCGTGGAGCGCAACGCGAACGACAGCAGAAAGGCTGCTCGCGACGCGATGGCTGGATTACTTGAGGCAGGGCACACGGTCGTTGTCTTCCCCGAAGGAACGACGTTTCCGGGGCCTGGCTGCAACGATTTTCGGCGCGGTTCTTTCGAGGTCGCAGCTGAGGTAGGCGCGCCGGTGCTACCCGTAGCAATTGAGTATGGCCACCCAGATGACGCGTGGGGTGATGAATCGTTTGTGGAACACTTCAATGAACGGTTTCGGCAGCCAAAACTTGGCATTAATCTCCATTTTGGGCCGGCGGTTGACTCAACGGACCCCGACACCCTAATGACGGACACCAGAGATTGGATTGACGCTCGCCTCCACAAGTTGTGGAACGAGCTCGGGCATAAGTAGGAAAACATATGCGAAGCGAACCCATGATTGCAGTCGACGATGTGCAGGCCAGCTCGGCTTGGTACTGCGCGCTTTTGAGTGCTGAGCATGACCATGACTCCGATGAGTTTGACCGCATTCTGAAAGACGGTCAGCTATTGCTCATGCTCCACCACTGGGGCAGCGACGAGCATGGCGGCAGCATGTTCGAGAAAGGGAAGGGCAATCCCGGAAACGGGGTCGTGCTTTGGTTCTTGGTACCGGACCTGGACCTGGTGTTCGAAAAGGCGAAGTCGATGGGCGCGCATATTGTGACTGAGCCTTTCGAGAACCCGCTCGCACATTGGCGCGAGTTCTCGTTGCGCGACCCGGACGGCTACACGCTCGCGATCGCTGAAGCGACGTGGGAAGACTGATGCGCCGTATCTGCCTTCTTGTAAGTCTTTTAGCCGTTTTGGGATGTGAAACATCAGAATCCGACCCCGGTCCAGGAAGTGACGTTGGGGTTGAGGACATGACAGACATGGCGACCGACTCTGATACCAACAACGTGAACAATGACCTGGGCAGCGTCAGGCTGGAAGCGTTGGACGCCGTCGTCACAGTCAATGTTCGCGGCGGTACACTTCGCACCTATGAATTCAGGACGACCGCTACGCTGCGCGACGGGGTGTCCCAAACGCGCACTGTCACTGAACTTGCGGACGACCCTCGACTACGTTCAGGGGACCTTCTGTGGGACGCCGTGTTCGCCATGGCGGTCGAAGAGGCTCGCCAGAACAGCGTCGAGACGATCACGGATGGGGCGTTCAACAACGGTCAGGGCGTCTCGTGCTCATGCTACGAAACCGGCGAAAAATGGAACTACGTCTGGACACGTGACATTGGATACGCGGTCGATCTGGGCCTCATCTGGCTAGACCCCTCTCGCGCGCGCCGGTCCCTTGAATTTAAGTTGTCAGAGCGCAAAGGCGGCGGCGGAGTCGAGATTATTCAAGACACAGGCACTGGGGGTTCCTGGCCTGTGTCGTCTGACCGCGTCGTATGGGCAATCGGAGCACGTGCCCTGATTCCGCATTTGAGCGGTCAGGAGCGCACAGACTTTGAAGAATTGGCGTTCGAAGCGCTGAAAAACACCTTGGAAACGGACCGAATCGCAGTGTTTGACCCTGTGTCAGGTCTGTATCGCGGTGAAACCTCGTTCTTGGATTGGCGCGAGCAGACCTACCCGAGCTGGACGTCAAACAACTTTAACTACATCGCCGGGTCGAAGTCGCTTTCGACCAATATCGCACACATGGTGGCGATGGAGCTGGCCGCTGAACTGGCTGCGGAGCACGGAACCCAAGCCGATGTCGACCGATACGGCGCGTGGGCGTCAGATCTTCGCGGCACGATTGAGACATCGTTCTATTCGGAAGCAGACCAAATGCCGGTCAGCTATATCGGTGATGAATTCGACCCAACGCGAGTGCGGCGATTCGATGCTTTGGCAATTGCACAAGCGCATCTGAATGGTGTCAGCTTTCCGAATGGCATCATGAACTACCCACCCGGTGAATTGGGTCCAGCGGTGGTTCATCCGCAGCTTCCAGGAGTCCCGATTTACCATAACCGTGGGTCTTGGCCGTTTGTGACTGCCTACCTGGGTTTGGCTGCTCGTGGCGAGGATGTGAAGCATTCGAATCGTTTCTTCCAGTCCATGTTGACCGCTGCGGCCTTGAATCTCTCGCATATGGAGAACTATGAGCACTCCGCGTTGGTGCCGTCCTACGATGATGGCGCCCTCAGCGGCCCGGTTGTGAATTCAAGGCGGCAACTCTGGTCTGTGGCTGGGTTTGTCGGTGCGGTGGTGCAAGGCATTGTTGGGGTCAGGTCAACCGAGGCTGGGCTAGCGGTCGACCCCAAGTTTGACCCCACGATTTTTGCGAACGCCGAAAATGGTCGGGCCAGCGAGGTGCGACTCGAGAATCTGCTAACGCCAAATGGCCGGGTGAATCTCGTTTTGTCATTGGGCGACAGCACAGGCGTTATCAATGGTGGAAGCACCGTGCCGTGGGCTGAGGTAGTCGATGGTGCATCGCTGGAAATCGAGGTTAATTCTGGAGTTGAGAACACAAACTGGGAGTTTTCTGACGATTCGACGGCGGCTTCTGAGGTCGGTGTGTCCGTCAACGCAAACGCGGTGTCTGTCACCGCGGCCGCTGACATCTACCGGGACGGCGAGCGGGTGGCGAGCGCTGATGGAACGTGGACGGATGCTGCGCCTCAGTCCGGCGTTTCGCACTGCTATTCTGCGGCTCCCGTGGGTGCCAGCCACAGTCAAGCAGGTTGCAATTGGGGGCCTTCGATTGAGCGCCGCGTGGCTGAGTTCCCAGCGGACACATTTGTGGCCGATGGCGGAACATGGGGGCAGTCCGGTGGCCGCGGACATTGGGTGGACTGGGGCGACCCAGACCACACATTGACTTCACCTATCGTGGTGGCACGGCATACCGGTGAGCACTGGTTCCAATGGACCTACTCCAACGGCGCAGGTCCTCTGAACACGGGTATTTCTGCGGCCGTGAAGATGATGCGACTCATCGATGCAAACACAGGGCAAACGGTCGCTGAACGTGTGATGAGCTTCCCGCACACGCCATCCTGGTCTGATTGGCAGGACTCCCAGGTGTTAACGGCAGACCTGACCGCTGGGCAGCCAGTCTATGTCCAGCTCACTGATTTCCAGAACATGAGCTATTTTGAGCACTTTCGGCCTTACACGGGAGGCGCAGGCGGCGGCGACTCGACGTTCAATCGCGTCAATTTGGCGGCGTTGAAAGTGCTAGTGAAATCCGGTGTGCACGACGCGTCGATTGGCGAACGGGTGTCATTCGACGGCACGACGGACATCGATGCCTTCGACGTCCAGCAGGTCCTCACGCCGGGCGTGCCTACTGGCAGTTCGGACCTATTCGCCTTTGATTGGGATGCCGACTATTTCTACATCGCCATCCGCTCTGACTCACTCGCAAGCGACTACAAAGCCGCGTTCATTTACCTGGAAGGTGCCGAGGCGTTGACAGCAGCAACACCGTCCAACGGCAGTGAATATAGCAATCAAACACCGTCACTTCCCTTCACGCCAACGCACCAGATTTCCCTTCGCCAGCTGGACGATGATGGCTCGCAATCTGGCGCTTGGAATGGCGTCTGGGAGAATGAAATGGATGTTTTTCAACGGGTTGCAAGATCCTATGAGGAAAAATACAACTCCGCGTCACGCACGATATCGGTCAAGATTCCTAGGGCGTACGTCCCAGGTCGCTACCTGCGACTGGCTGCGCATATCGTACACGCGGAGCCCGGCAATGAATGGAAGGCCACTGTCCCTGCATCGCACACTCCCTGGGCCGCGGGTGGCGGTTACTACGAGATCGACACCGCGGGTGGCCACTCTGTGGCCAATTGGGTTGAGCGTTAGTCACTCTTCTTCGTCGGCGAAGTGCAGCGTTGCGAATTTGGTGTCCTTGAACCGGAGGAAAGGGCGCTCGAAGTGTCGGAACGATAACTCGCTGATAACGAGTGTGCTCAATAGAACCGAGCTGTACGCGGCCACGTGGTAGGCCACCCCCGTCCTCAGTTCCAAGACTGAGTGGATGAACGCAAAACTGAAGTACATCATCAGCGGGTGGTACATGTAGACGCCATACGATACTGCGCCCAGTCTGCCCAAGGGTTTGGAGCTCATTCGCAGTCTGGAATCCGTGGTTTGCGTCAGGATTACCCCCAAAAACGCCAATCCGATCCAATAGTGGCCATGATGAACTTTGACGGTCAGCAGACCTATCGTGGCAAACACGATCATCATCAACACCAGGGGGTGATGAATGATTCGTCGCAGCGTAGATTCTTCGTGGAATTGCAGATAGGCGCCCAGCGCCCCAATTGCCATAAACTCAATTCGGAACCATTGGCTGAATCGTACCAGCCATTGGGCTGATGTCCCCCGCACAAGATCCGGGAGCATATAAAGCTCGAACCCGATCTTGAATGCGACGAAACCAACGAAGAAAAAAGGTAGCCATCGGGACGTCATCCAGCGCAAGACCAGCGGCCATGTGAGATAGAACTGCTCTTCGACCCCGATAGACCAAGCCTGCGATGCGCCAACGACTGGCGGGTGCAGGACAAGCGCAACGTTCGGGGCAAAGATAAGAAACCATCCCAATGGGCCGCTGATATCCGTAGATACCCGGCTGACCAGCCTGCCGTAGTGCGCCTCACCTTGAAGCGGCGCCCAAACCTCGAACAACGCCGGCACTACGAAGAATGATAGGACGATAATCAGGTAGTACAGCGGCCAGATACGGAGGGCGCGACGCCAAACGAACTTTCGATATTTCACCGTTCCCAGTGCCTGCTTCTCGGCGAGCAACAGGTACGTGATAAGGAAGCCGCTCAAAACGAAAAACAGGCCAACCCCGTTTTCGCCTGCCTTCGAGATGAAATGGTGCAAGGGGGTGTCATACAGCGACCATGCAGCTTCTCGGCTCTTGTACAGCTCAACGTGGTGCCCCAGCACCATGAGCGCAGCGATGGCGCGCAGTTCATCCAATCCGCGGAAGAACCGCTTTTTTGCAATTGGAGCGCTAGACTTCGTCATGGATTTGCTCACTCGGGACATTCATCGAGATATTCGAAGGCATGAATTGAAATTTTCAATTCTGTCGCGCCCACATTGTGAATACATTGCCTCTACGGCGCATAATTGCAAGAGGAGCGCAATTCGATGATTGGACAGTCTTTTACCAACGCGTGGGAAGTTTTCAAAAACGACATGGGGAGCTGGGTCGTATTCTTCATGGTGTTCGCGATACTCGCGACGGTCGCAGGTTCCATCATTCCACTTGCCGGTGGACTGGCGATGCTGCCCCTGGCGATTCGTGAAACTTCGAAGGCCGTTCAGGAACAGCGTTCCCCGAACGTTCCAGCACTTTGGGATTTCAGCAATCTGGGTGGAGACCTCATCACGATGCTGATGTATGCGGCAGCACAGCTTGTCGGCATGATGATGTGTTTCGTCGGCTGGCCATTTGCTTGGATCGGCTTTTGGTACACCGCGGAGCTCGCCGCCGATGCAAAGGTATCCCCGTCGGATGCGTTCAAGCTAAGCTGGGCATGGTCCAAACGAAATCTAGGAGACACGATTGGGATGGCGTTTCTTTCCTGGTGTCTCTCGACGATTGGCGCGTCTGTAGGTCTCGGGTTTGGTCTGTTATTGACCGGCCCAATGGTGCTTATTGCGTGGGCGATGTACTGGCACGCCGTTCGTGACCAAGTCTACGCGCTCGCAGTAGAGCAAGGCATCGAGGTGAAAAAAGAAGCCCCACCTCAATTGGTGACTGTAGAACAGCCCGCAGACATCGATCTGACGCCAGAAGGCGAGCTTGCGCATTTCCAAGAGAAACTGGACGGAAGTCTCTAGTCGCGGCAGCAGAACGCGCCATCTTCAGCGCTGGCGGCTGGTAGCACGCTCCAGAACGCGTCGTTCCCGGCCTGATTCAATCCCACAAACGAACACGCCGAGCCTGCTCGGACACCGACATATAGTGAGTCAGCTGTAAGGGTTATGGCGTTCACGCAACTGAACCCAACGTCCTCGGTGCCGCCGGTCTGGGTACCTGTGCAGTCGGCGCAAACATTGTTAGCGGGAGAGGTCGGTGCTGCGCCATCGCGCACACAGCCCGCCAGCCAGTAGGTTGCGTTTTCTGTTTCTGGGTGAAACACGGTCTCGTATTTCGCACGATACTCCGTTGCCGTGCACATATGCCAGCCTTGGCCACATAACGCGCTCGCCTGACACTGATTGAGGCTCTGTGCAGTCGCCGCTTCGCACGCCACGATGTCGGAGTCCACGCCTTCGTGCAGTGTCGCTCCAGGTGCGCATCCAGCTCCAGCAGTCATGTCCGAACCCATGTCCGCCATATCTGTGCCCATGTCGGCGTTGTTGCTGTTGTTCGAATTGTTCGCGTTGTTGCTGTTATTTGAATTGTTCGCGTTATTGCTGTTGTTCGAATTGTTGGCGTTATTGCTGTTGTTGACGTTGTTAACGTTGTTGACGTTGTTCTGATTGTTAACATTGTTGACGTTGTTCTGATTGTTGACGTTGTTGACGTTGTTGACGCCCATATCGTCGCCTGTCGACGTATCGTCGGAAGAACAAGCAATCGCGAAGACAAACAGCAAAAGAAATACGTAGTTCACAGCAGCTTCCATTATTGGTTAGGGTTGTAACCATACTGACTCCACAACAGACGCGTTGCAATGGGCTTGTGGTCATGCGGGTTGGCCGGATTTCTGGATTCGTGTGGCTAACTGCGGATAAACTGGAAGAAAGGTCAGTATGAGGATGGATATGAAATTCAACGTTAGAGATCTAATCATCGTGGCGTTTTTTGCCGCGTTTTCGATGGGCGCTGCTTGTGGGTCCGAAGACGACACAAGTGCCAACAATGCCAACAACTCCAACAACTCCAACAACTCCAACGTCAACAATCAGAACAACGACGTTACCGTGTTGACCATTTCAACGGTCGGAACATCTGACGAAATGGGAGTGGGCAACGACCTCGCAGAAGCCCGCGAGTTTGAGGAACCGTGCGGAGAGCTCACCGGAGACGTGTTGTTTGAATCCGTCGGGATTCCGTCGCGTTCCGAAATGGAGTTTAAGAATATTGATGGCGAGGTCGTGGATACCGTTCCAATCGAGATTGGCTTGGAGGCTTCTCGAGAGAATCGACTGCGCTGTTTTGAGGCAACCGAATTGGGGCGCGATGTCTACAGTGAACGCTTGGCAATGGATGCAGGAATTAGTTTCACCATCCGAGGGGACACAACCCTAGAGATCTCCGGGGACGCGGTGATTTGGGGATATGACCAAAACGATACCAAGCGACGTTTTGTGCGTGCCATCATTAACCGGGACGAACTTAAGGATGGAGTACCCAGAGAGTTTGGTGATGATTGGAAGTTTATGGTGATCGATACGTATCTGCCAGGCGACATGTTCCTTCCTGGCGACATGTTCTTGCCTGGGGATATGTTCGTTCCAGCCGGTCAATGTCGACTCTTCGCCGCCGATCCTGAAGTGCTTCTGGGTGGCTTGGAACCTCAAGATGGCGCAGTCTGGGGTGGTTTCGGCTTTTAGGCTGGTCGCCGCTACCGCGGAGAAAACTCGCCGATGATTTCTTTGGTCAGCGGCAGGCCTGCTTCAAGCTGGCCTAGGTCCGTTGCAGGGAGCAATCCGCAGATGCCTGCCGGGATGAACATGTCACCGGGCAAAAACATATCTCCCGGCAGAAACATGTCACCTGGCAGGAAGACTTCGATTGCCACATACTCCCAAGAATCGCTGAACCCGTCCGGCACCTCGAGAGTACCCATGATGTCCCTTCGAGGTATGTGGGATATTGCGCGCAGTCGGGTGATTCGACCTTCCTCTGAATGAGCCCAGAGCGATGTCGAATAGCGTTCAGCCAGAGCGCCGTCTTCGCTCACAAATGAGAGCTCGTAGCCAGGAATCGCGATTCGAGGTTCGATCTTCCCACCCCGGAAATCCGTTTCCTTGAAACACAAAACTTCAGTTTTGTTGTCGCCTGATAGTCTGACGGACAACCGCGTTTGGCCAATCACTTCGCCCTGAGGGTCGAGGTATTCCATCGGAACATCCGATGGCACACCGTAGGACTCGAGCAACGCTGCACCGTTCAGTCCTTCAACACCAGCGCAGTCTTCTTCCAATCGAATGATCTGTGCTCCAACTGTTTCGGCCAGGTCGAAGAACGGACTCGCTTGGTTGTTGACGTTATTGGCGTTGTTGACGTTGTTGGCGTTGTTAACGTTGTTGGCGTTGTTGGCGTTGTTAACGTTGTTGGCTCGGTTGTTTTCGGCCAAGTCCAATTCAGTTTTGGAGTCGTCACTGCCGCACGCAACGAGTGAGATAAAAATCGATGCTATGAAAAAACGTTTCAACACGGATGTCTCCCAGAATCTAAAGACCGCTCAATAATTGTATGCGGAAACCAAGGTTTGGTTCCAGTTTGTTGGGTGGGGCAGGGTTTTCGGGTCTAACGAATGCCAATCTTCGAATCGAGCAGGCGTTCTTCGCGCTCAAGATCGGCCAGCTGTTGGTCAAACGTGGGCTCTGACGTAAGCAGCTTCTGTTCAGGCTTTTCGGTCTTTAGAGCGCTGGCAATCTTGTAGCCCAAGAATCCTACACCTGCGACCGCAGCCAGAATTACCGCCCAATGGGCGAACCAGGTGAACAACGACACGAGGTAGATGAACCCCGCAGTCATGAGAACCGTTTTGATAATGGTCCAAATTTGAGTGCCATCTTTGTCTGCCATCGAAACCTCCGTGCGTTGTTTGTTTGAGCATATGCACGGATTCGGTCCGGTCCAGCGGTTTAATCGAACACTTCCGAGATTGCCTGGATTAGGTCATCCGCACGGTTTGTCTGTCCGTGCGCCTGCAGGTCTCTCAATGCCGATTCAAACATCAATCGATGAATCCAACCTGGATGGTCGAGGTCGAACGCGTCGTCAAAAACGAGGTCAAACAAGTCCCAATTTTGCAGCGCAGCGGCACATGCGAGGACCCCGTCTTCGGGATGCGCGAAGAAGAGATTTTCGCCGCGGATAGAAGCTTCCCGAACTTCCAAGAGTAGCTTGAGCGCCTCTTGAAACTCGCCGCAGAAGTACAACGCACGTGCGTACTTACAGCGCGCTGCGTGTGCGTAAGAGGTATCGGCGAGCAGGCCGAGTTTGATTTCAAGGTTCTTATAGTAGGCGTCGCGGGCCGCCCGATAGTCACCGGCCTTCAACTCCAAATCGCCAAGGGAGTTCAATGCGGCGCTTGCTCTGGCGATGAGGCCTTCTTGGTAGCAGAGGTCAATTGCCGCGATGAGTTGATTGCGACCCTCATCAAACGCGTCCATGTGCAGCAATTGGTGGCCGAGCGTCGCATGCGCACGAATGACATCGATAGCACGTTCGGCGGACGTCAGGGCCATCGCTGCATATTGTGCTGCTTCCTGGAAATTGTTGGTCGCGCCAAGAAGAAACGCTAGGCCACGCTGAGTCTGCGTTTGCGCTTCTCTAGAAACCGCGAGATTGACCGCCTGCCGAGCAATCTTGAGTCCTTCGTCAATCGCCCCTCGCTGCATTCTCGCCCAGCCAGACGCAGAGAGCATCACGGCATAGTCGTCAGGGGAATCGCTATTCTCCGCCGCTTCGAGCCCGGCATCGATGAGCTTTTGCCCGCGTTCTGCGTCCTGTTCCGCGCTCTGCATCACCAGACGGGTTCCCAGCCAAAACTGGGTTGTAAAGTACTGTGGGTTCGATGACGGGACGGGAATTTGGTCCATGTGGAAAAGCAGGTCTTCACCCAATTCACCGATGACTGCGTAATCAACGGTGTCGATGGCTTTCTTGAATGCCGCCCAAAGGGCCGCAACCGCGAGCTCATGCGACTCAGCATTTCCAAAGTGTTTCGCGACACGACGTGCGAGACCCGGATGGTCGGAGCGGTACAACGTCATAAGGTGTGTCGCCGCGGTCGTGTTTAATGCTCGCCAACGCCCGCCCGCCTTTGATTCCTCGATAATGGTGTCGCGCAAAAGGGAGTGCGGAAATGCCACCGAATCCTCGCGTCGCACCAGCAGTTTGGCTTCCGCCATCTGCTCGAGCATTCCTGGCACATTGGCCAGCTTTCGGCGCTCACAGAGGCCTTGCCATTCGCTCTCTGAAAACTCCAACCCCAGTGCAGCGGCAAGCTCCAACCGCTCGCGAACGACCGCAGGTGCTGCTGGAATGGCCAGGAAACCATGGGCGAGTTCACGAGGCTGCGCCATCGCTGCCACGAATGATTCCAAACGCTGCGTCCACAGGGCAGTAATCGATTCAGGTACGGATGGAGCGGCGACGGAAAGGACCATGTTTCCGCCACTGCGCACCAGTTGCTTTGTCTCAACCCAGTGGCACACGAGCTGCGAGGCAAATAGGGGACTTCCTCCACAGCGGTCGGCGACGAGCTGCGCCACGTCGCCGCTAAGCGTTAGACCTTGTCGGACAAACTTCAGCGTGTTCGCCCGATCGAAGAAACCTAGCTGGACGACGTTGGTCCGCGGATGGGCTTCGATTGCTCTAATTCTGTCCGCGAGCCCCTTTTCATCGAGAGCTTCGTCCTGCGTCGTCGCGACAAATAGGATTGGTGCCTGTAGATCAATCGCTGATTTGATCAGTTGAACTGCGTTTGTGCCCCACTGCAATTCGTCGAGGAGCACGACCGCCGGAAGCCTACGTGTAGAACGCGTGATAGCCTTTAGGACCACATTCACCTGTTGAGTCGGCGTCAGATTGATGTCCGAGCCTTTGTCGTCCTCGCTCACTAACGCAGCGCCTTTCATTACCGCCGTTAGCGTGAGCGTTTCGACCTCCGAATGAACGCCCTCCACCTGGAGCAGTTTGGAGACGCGTGCTTCGAGGTCATCGAGTCGCATTCCGGCACAACGATAGTGGAGCGCCATCATACCTGTCAGGCCGTCCAGATCGGTTGGCGTGGGTTGATGCGTCGCTTCGAACGTCTGTGCGAGGCCGTGCTCGCGCACGGTTTCTGCGAGCCACTGAGCAAGCCGGGACTTCCCGGTCCCAGAGATTCCGCTGATGACAACGGCGCGCGCGGATTGAGACTGCACACAGTCTTCAAACGCTTTCCAGAGCACATCACGCTCTTTGCGCCGGCCAACAAAGGGAATCGTCCGCAGCCCAAGGAGTCCGACCCCGCTGGGAACCCAGACGGTGGGTAGCCATTCATCACGAGACTCGCTCCAGGTCGAGGGCACGTCTGTTGATGTAACGTCAGAGCTCGTTTCGTCGTCGAGTTTCTGCAGCGCTTCCATCGAGAACGCCTCGTACCGACCGGTCTCGTCCATCTCGATGGCGCTGAGCGCATCTTCCTCAAGTCCGATGGCAGGGGCCTTTAGCTCCAGCAGAGCGTTGCGCGCTTCCGCGGCAGACTGGAATCGATCCCATGGGTCCTTTGCGACCAACTTCTCGATCCATTTGCCCAAACCCAGGGGGATGTCCATCGTCGGCACCAACGCGGGAAACTCCTTGTTGATGTGCATCGTGAGCAGCAGAATCGTGGTCTTCGCTTGGAACGGAAGGCGTCCACAAACTAGCTCATATGCCATGACGCCGAGCGCATAGAGGTCGGTCCAAGGCCCATACTCCCGGAACAATCCCTTCGCTTGTTCAGGCGCCATATACGCGGGTGTTCCCGCGATCATTTCGATGTTCTCTGACGACGGTCCTTCCGACCAGGTCGGTGAGCTTCGCTCGAGTGCGTGCGCGATGCCAAAATCTGTCAGAACGACTCGGAAGCGTCCGCTTCGCTGCCGGGTGCACATCACGTTTTCAGGTTTGATATCTCGATGAATGACCTGTCGCGCATGGGCATGAGCGAGGCCAGAAAGCGTCGACAGAAGCACGTCGCGGATAGAACTCCAATCATGGGCAACATCCCGGACGTCCAACGCCTGCACGAACTCCATCGCGTAGTACGGGTCGCCCTTGCGAAGCGCTAAAAGGGTGTTGTCTTCGGGCAACACGCCGTAGTCGTAGATGCCAACGATGTTTGGATGGTCGAACCGCGCGGTAGCTTGAACCTCCTGGCGCAGAAGGGTCTTGAACTCGTCAGTTTGAGCTTCTTCTCCCTTCAGAATCTTGACGGCCGCTAGCTCGCCAGTGGTGTTGTGCGTGGCCTTCCAGACCACGCCCATACCACCTTCGGCAATCGGCTCGACGAGGGTAAAACTGCCGAGGTTCATGGGGTGATTCTACTTCAAAGGCAGGAAGATCTCAGTCTTCCAATTTGAAGGGTCTTCCTCAGCTTCAGGGTCGGTCCAGTAGTACTCCCAGATCGTATCGCCGGGTGTCAGGTCGTGCTTCTGCACGTGGGCCACGAGCGCTTGGTATGCCTTGTTGAGCTGATCATAGGGGCCGACGTGTACGGTCGTGAGGACGTCGCCGCCTGGCAGCTCGCCGATCTCGACAGAGTCAGAGCCGCTAATTTTGCCGCGCAACGGTACACCGGCTTGCAGCTCGATGGTCTCACCCATCGACAGATAGTGGGTGAACGGAGGGCCAGCGAGCTCGCCATCTTTCGACTTCACATGCTGCATTGCTTTGGGAAGCACTTCCCCCAAGATTTTTGGAATCTCGGTCGCTGGGCCTGACCCTGTTCCGTAGGCTACGACTTGGGGGGCGATGGTTTTCCGCTCGATTTTGTACATCATGATTTCTCCGGATATTGGCGTCGGCGAAACTATCAAACACGCTGACTCAAGCAAGGACAATCCAGACTTTGCGGAGATCGCACTGGTCGTATTTCTCGAATCGAGCGAGTATTTGTCCGCATCCCACCGTCACTTAAAACGGATGGACCGATGGTCGACAAATCAGAAAAAGTTACGCTCGAAAAGGTTCTGGACCGGCTCGTCGAGAGCTATGAGGGACCAGAAGAGATCAACAGCTTGGAGACGTACGCCTTACCAAATAGACGTGCGGTTATCTCGGCTTTTCAGCATCTCCAGCACCTGTTGTTCTTGGGGTATTTCAGCACCCGACCACTGCAAAAGACCACGTTGCGGATGGCACTGGCCGAGCATTTGTTGCCGGCTCAAGAAATTCTGTGTGAGCAGATTCAACGTGCTGCAGCTTGGCAGGACCGCGACAAGCCCAAGACTGAACGCAAACCCACGGGTTGGTGCCAGGACTCGGTTCTGGAATTGCTCAACGAACTGCCTGAGATTCGACGCAAGCTTCACGGCGATATCGCGGCGGCGTACATGAACGACCCAGCGGCCGAGAGTGTCGAAGAGGTTGTGTTTTCGTATCCAGGATTGGTCGCCATTACGGCGTATCGGATCGCACATGTCTTGTATGAACAGGGTGTGCCGATGATTCCCCGGATCATATCGGAGTTCGCGCACACTAGGACAGGCGTGGACATCCATCCCGGCGCTCGAATCGGAGAGCGGTTCTTCATCGACCACGGCACAGGTGTCGTCATCGGAGCAACGTCCGATATTGGGGACGACGTGAAGATTTATCAGGGCGTCACTCTTGGAGCGTTGTCGGTCCGTGGTGACGTGCCGCGGGGGCGAGAAAACGCCCAGAAGCGGCACCCAACGTTGGAAGACAGCGTTACCGTATACGCCGGCAGCACCATCTTGGGCGGCGAAACGGTCATTGGCGCTGGGTCGATGATCGGCGGCAATGTTTGGCTTATCAAGAGCGTCCCGCCGGGCTCTCGAATCTATCACCGGCCGAGTGGATCGGCGGAGGAAGGAACGCAATGACCATTCGCAAAGACATCGTAGACGCAATTGGCAACACGCCCTTGATTCGGCTCGACGGTCCTTCCAATGCGACTGGCTGCGAAATTCTGGGTAAGGCGGAGTGGTTGAATCCGGGGATGTCGGTCAAAGACCGAGCCGCGAAGTACATGGTCTTGGACGCTGAAGAACGAGGTGTTCTCAAGCCGGGTGGAACCATCGTCGAAGGCACAGCAGGTAACACCGGAATTGGCCTCGCGATGGTCGGTCAGGCGCGAGGTTATAGGGTCGTCATCGTCATTCCTGAGACGCAGACCCAGGAAAAGAAAGACATGCTGCGCCTGTTTGGTGCCGAGCTAGTCGAAGTGCCAGCGGTACCGTTTGCCAACCCCAACAACTATGTGCACGTTGCCACGCGGTTGGCCGAAGAGTTGGGCGCGTTCTACGCAAATCAGTGGGACAATCTCGCCAACCGCAATGCCCATATTGTGGGAACTGGCCCCGAGATTTGGGAGCAGACCGGTGGTCGAATCGATGGGTTTGTATCCGCCATTGGGACCGGCGGGACACTGTCCGGTACGGGCATTGCGTTAAAGGACAAGTCACAGAGCATCACGGTCGGTCTCGCGGACCCATATGGCGCGAAAATGCACGCCTACTTCACACGTGGTGAGCTGGAGGTGGACGTCGAAGGTGGCAGCGTCACTCAAGGTATCGGGCAGGGGCGCGTCACCGGAAACGTGGACGGGGCCATTGTCGACGTGTCGTGGCGAATCCCAGATAGCGAGGCCATCGAAGTGCTTGATGCCCTTGCCACGGATGACGGCATATTGCTTGGTGGATCGGCGGGCGTGAACATCGCTGGAGCCATTCGAATGGCAAAGGACATGGGGCCAGGGCATACCATCGTCACGATTTTGTGCGACCACGGCAGCCGATATCAGAGCCAGCTCTGGGACGCCGAATTCCGACGTTCCAAGGGCTTCCCAGTTCCTGAATGGTTGGTGCGCGTGAGCGATATCAAACCGCCCTTCGTGGATGCTTAACGGACGACGTAGATGCCGTTCTGACCGTTCGACCAGTACACGTACGTGCCGGATTCATGCACATCCAGTGCGGTCTTTGCGAATCCGTCGTCATTGATGACGTCGCCGCCTCCGCCAGAAGACTCGTAGAATTTGTCGTTGGCGAGGTAGATGTATGTCGAGTTGCTTTTCCAATCGCCATTGGCGAGGTAGTCGGCGCCTGATGGACCGTCGTCAGTCTTGGTCCAAGTATCGGTCGATGCAAACGCATACGACGACGTCTCGCCAATTCCCGCACCTGATGAAACATAGATGATTTGAGAGCCGTCTGGGCTAAACCGAGCACGGTCGCCTTCGATATCGGTCTGTACGATATCGGCCGATTCTACAGGTCCGTTCGACACGTCCGCGTAGCGGACGCTCGGTGAGCCGTTTGTGCTCCAAATTAGTGTGGAATCATCCGGTGAGAGGTCGATATCCATCGCGGCGAATGAATCCACGTACTTCTCGGGCGTGCCTCCGGCTGTATCCACCCGGAAAATGCCGGAGTCCTGCAGGGCGTCTTCGCCATCCCAGCGGAAGTAGATTGCGGAGCCGTCGGACGACCACGCCATGGTCGAGAAGAAATCCAGGCCGGAATCGACGAGCACGTCTCGGTCGCCACCGTCCAGATTCATCGTTACCAACTGGAACGTGTCGCCATCTTTGCTCGCCGCCACAGCGACCTTCTTCCCGTCTGGAGAGAGTCGTGGATTCTTGACCATCTGATAGCCATCGATGGACACCAAATCTGGGCTGCCCTCGTCATCTCCGCACGCCACTAAACCGAGGCTCAAAATCGCAATAACTAAGTATTTCATGTGCTTACAAGTTCCTGTGAGGTAAAAATCCAAAATCCAAGTGCCCCGTTAGACGGGGTTGGAGCTCGGAAATTCACAGCTTTTTGGCACCGGCGACGATGGCGTCTACGACGCTTGGGTCGGCGAGTGTGGAAACGTCGCCGAGCTTTTCCGGTTCGCCTTCGGCAACTTTGCGCAGGATTCGTCGCATGACCTTTCCGGAGCGAGTTTTTGGAAGGCCTGGGACGATCTGGAACAGGTCGACAACGGCGTGCGCGCCGATGGCAGTTCGGCAGACCTGCTTGAGTTCAGCTTCGATGGAGTCGGATGCGTCCACGCCTGGTTGAAGGACGATGTACGCGTAAACGCCTTGCCCCTTGATGTCGTGTGGGAAGCCAACCACGGCGGCCTCGGCGACGGCTTCGGCGCTTACCAGCGCCGACTCAAATTCCGCCGTGCCCATTCGGTGCCCACTCACATTCAATACGTCGTCAACACGTCCTGTAATCCAATGATAACCCTGCGCATCACGGCGGCAGCCGTCGCCCGTGAAGTAATATGGTTTATAGGTCGTGAAATATGTCCCGACGTACCGGTCATGGTCGCCCCATACGGTGCGAGCCATGCCCGGCCAGGGGAATTCCACGCACAACTTTCCTTCGCCCGGACCGCGGATGCGACGCGCCTCGTCGTCCAATAAGATGGGCTCGATTCCCACCATCGGGAACGTCGCGCTGCCGGCTCGCGTCGGCGTGGCACACGCAATCGGCGTAATCATGATTCCGCCGGTTTCCGTCTGCCACCAGGTGTCCACGATATTACACCGGCCTTCGCCGACCACGTCGTAGTACCACTCCCACGCTGCAGGATTGATGGGTTCGCCCACCGTGCCCAAAACACGCAAAGAGGAACGGTCGTATTTCGTGACGAAGTCATCGCCCTTCGCAGCCAACGCGCGGATCGCCGTGGGGGCGGTGTAAAAGACGGTGACCTTGTGTCGTTGCACGACGTCCCAATACCGCCCGGCATCGGGGTAGAGCGGAGTCGACTCGAACATCAACGTCGTCGCACCGTTGGCCAGCGGACCGTAGACAATATAGCTATGGCCGGTGATCCAGCCGACGTCAGCAACGCATGCATAGACGTCGTCATCACGCAGGTCGAAAACTTCCTGATGGGTGAACGACGCCCAGGTGAGGTAGCCGCCGCATGTGTGAACCAAACCCTTGGGTTTCCCGGTCGAGCCCGACGTGTACAGGATGAACAGTGGGTCCTCGGCTGCACATTCAACCGCTGGACAATCTGCTGAGGCACTGTTTACCGCATCATGCCACCAAACATCGCGTTCATGGTCCCAAGGGACCTCCGTATTCGTCCGCTTGTAGACCAACACCTTTTTTACGGAAGGCGTCGCCGCCGTCGCTTGAACGGTTACCTCCTTCAACGGAATGTCGCGTCCGCCACGTCGGCCAATATCCTGAGTGATGACGATTTCCGCACCACAATCCAAGATTCGGTCACGCAACGCCTCTGCCGAGAACCCGCCAAACACGACGGAATGCACAGCACCAAGCCGAGCACACGCCAACATCGCGATCGCCGCCTCCGGCACCATCCCCATATAAATAATGGCGCGCTCGCCCTTTTTTAGGCCTAACTCGCGCAGCGCATTAGCGGTCTTGCAGACTTCTTCATGGAGTTCACGATAAGTGAGCGTTCGACCATCACCGGGCTCGTCGCCTTCCCAAATGATGGCGACCTTGTCGGGATGGGCATCAACATGTCTGTCGATGCAGGACTCCGTGATATTCAGCGTGCCGTCGCCGAACCAAGAGATTTGGTTCTTCGCGATATCGTGGAACGACCCATCCAATCCGATCGTCGGTTCCTTGCGCCACGCGATGCGGTCCTTGGTGACTCCCAACCAAAACGCGTCGGGGTCATTTTTGACGTCTTGAGAGACCTCTCGGTACGCATCCATCGATGGGAAAAGATTGGGCGAGCCCTCCGCCACGCGCGAGGGAACAGCATAGGTCCGAGTTTCGTCGGTCATTTTGTCTCCAAAGGTTTTGAACGCAGGGATTGTTGGATCCCACTGGCCGGATGACAAGAGCGATTCCGGGTTTATGGACGAATCGACCCAACTTGCAGCAGGTTGTAGCTGTTTTCCCCGTGATTGTGCAGATGGAAGAACACGGGTTCTCCTGCCTGAATCGGAGCCGCCAACGAGACCTCTTCTTCGATCAGCCCCGCGTCCGAAGGAATGGCAATCCGGCGCTCCCAAACAACACCGTCTGCGGTTGCAATCGCGACATGTGAATCACCTTCGCCCGTCAACCCAAAGTGCCAAAATCTGACATAGATAGAATCGCCACTGTCCACCAAAGCCGGCTGTTGCACCGTGAGGTAGTTGCAGAAGTCGGTCTCCACAGCGAGGGTCAAATCGTCCAGAAGCTGCTCCGTCCCAAACCCGACATCGGGTGGGCAGTCCACGGTTTCTGGTCGGTCGTCGAACGGGTCAACTTCGGCATCTGAAACCTGCCACAACGTGTTGTCCGTCAGATTGGTCAAATTCAGCATGTCGACTTCCGCGTCAGCTCCAGAGTCAGCTGCGTCCAACCCAAAATCTGAGTTCATGTCCGACAAGTCTGGACTGGGCGAATCATCTGATGAACAGCCAGCGAATGTCAAAATCCCCACTATGCCAAATATGATCCACTTTGATTTCAATTTTGGTATCATACCAACTGATTAAGGTGTCACTTACAAAACAAACACTATGAAGAACCGATTATTCTTAGCGCTGGTTGTGTGTTTCGTGGTCGCTTGCGGCTCGGAGGATTCTAACAGCAATAACGCCAGTAAGGCGAACAACGTCAACAACGCGAACAACGCGAACAACGCGAACAACGCCAATAATGACGTTGGCGACCGACTGGGCACGATCGTGCACGACTTCGGCGAGTATGAGCTCGAGGGAGCGCAAGAAACGTCGCCCTGCGTTCAATGGACGTTGAACAACGACCAACCGCTCTATGTGAATAAGGTCACGTTGGCTAACGACGGTTGGTACCACCACTCAAACTGGTTGATTGTCCCAGAAGACAAGTTTCCAGGACCTGACGGGTTCTTCCGGTGCCGCGACCGCAACTATGAAGAACTAACGGCTGCGATTTCCGGAACCGTTCTCTTCGCGCAATCTACACAATCCCGCGAGGAAGTGCAGGACTTGCCAGACGGCGTGGTGGTGAAGATTCCGCCGCGTCACAAGGTTATTGCTGGCGTTCACCTGCTCAATCTTTCGCCTCGACCGCAGACGACTGGATTGCGGATGCAATTGGACGTCGTTCATCCACTCGACGTGGAAATCGTGGCGACGCCGTTTCGTTTGAGCTTCTACGATCTAGATTTGCCACCAAACCAAGAGTCTCATTTCACCGCAGAGTGCCTGTTTGGGAACAATTTCCGCTCGAAGATCGACGAGTTTGATTTCGACCTCTACTGGCTGCTGCCGCACTACCATGGGCTAGGAAATCTGGCGCGCGTCGAAATCGCGGGCGGCCCGCGTGATGGCGAGGTTCTTTATGAGTTGAGCGGCTTCAACGCCGAGGCCAACGGAAAAGTCTTCGACGAACCGGTGAGCTTGAATGATGCCGACGGCCTGCGGTTCACGTGCGGCTTCAACAACCCCCGAGATGTCAATGTGGGCTGGGGAATCGGAGACCAGGAAATGTGCGTCCTGCTTGGTTTTGCACGCGCGGACTTGATGTTTGATGCTTCCGTTCTAGATCGCGAAGACTTGGGCGAGGAAAACGGCATCGACATGAATGGCGGAAACTGCGGCGTGTTGCCATTAGCGAAGACCGCAGCGCAAGCCGCGCCAACGGACGAAGAAAAGTCAGCCCCACTCTACCTCCCAGATTCTGATGAAACGCCGGACGAGGTCGTGGTCGCACCAGAGTGCGAAGACGTCACAGGGTCGGAATTGGCGATGTTCCCGGCAACCTTGGACAACGTCCACTCAGACGTCTTTGAGCCAGGATGTTCATACTCATCATGCCACGACGCCGAGAACCCCGCCTTTGGGCTCGATCTGCAGACACGCGAAGGGCTTCACCAGCGATTGTTGGAGTATGAGGTTCGACACGGTACAGACCTGCCACTGGTCGATCCTGGTAATGCCGAAGGCAGCTGGATCTACCAGATTATGGCCAGCTGCGAGCCGCGGGCTGGCGACACCGCCGTCGCCTATATGCCTCGCAATGCGCCGACGCTAGCCGACCCCAAGTTGGTCGCCATGGTGCGCGATTGGATTCAATCCGGGGCGCTGGACGAGTAATAGCGCCCACTTGCATTGAAACTTGACCCATCGCGCTTCATGCGTTGTCATTCTTGGCACCCTACTCAAAGGAGAATTGAATGAACTTGAAACTGATCTGTGCTGCTGCAGCACTGGCACTTGCTGTTGGTTGTGGTGACGACGCCGAGAAGAAGAGCAATAACGCGAACAACGCCAACAACGTCAACAACGTCAACAACGTCAACAACGCCAACAACGCCAACAACGTTGCAAACAACGCAAACAACGCAAACAACATCAATACTGGGATCGATCCGAGTACGCCGCTCGTTGACTTGACCGAAGACCAACGCGCTCAGGCCTGCCAGGCAGCCGAGGATTCGTTCGGCAGCAGCGGATTTGTAAATGTCATCTGCGGGTTTCAAGCAGTGTTCGTTGGGGCTCAGTCCGGCGTAACGACCGATGCTGAACTTCAAGCGGCTTGCCAGACGGCCTATGAGGGTTGCTTGGCGGAACCGCCAACCGACGACTTCTCTGAAGGTGCATGCGATATCCCGACGGAAAATTGCACCGCAACGGTCGGAGAGGGCGAGGCATGTCTCAATGACACCATTGCGGCGATCCAGGCTCTTGAGTCCGAAATCCCATCCTGCTCGGAAGTTACGTTGGCGGATCTTGAAGGACTCGGCGAAGTCGAACCTGAAGAGCCAGCATCTTGCGCGGTGATGGACGAGAAATGCCCATAAACGGGTAGTTTCCCGGGGGCATCTCAAACAGTACGTCCGTACCAGAAACATGACTCGTTAGTCAGTTCTTCCCCGCAGTATTCCTGCATTTGACTAACGTGAAGTGAGCCGTTACTAACTTTGCGGACGAATTTAATGATGGCTGTTTGTTATGCCTCCACATTCCACTGATACATCTGTCTCAACACGTGAAGAAACACGGCGCGAATCGCCGTCGTTGGGCATGCGTCTGTACGCCACGATTTGGTGGTTGTCGTTCGCTGTGTTCACCGTCTTCATGTCGTTTATGGTGCTTTTGATTCTTCCGACGATGATTTTTGATCGACGTCGCCGAATCCTGCACGTGATGACCACGTGTTTCTGGGGATGGGCTGTCTATTTCTTCAACCCATTCTGGTCGCTGAAGGTCGAGGGGCGCAGCAAGATTCCATTCACCGAGCGAGCCGTTCTGGTGTCGAATCATGATTCGCTGGCCGATATTCTCGTCTGCGGCGCGCTGTTCCGACCATTCAAGTTCGTTAGCAAAGAGAGCGTGTTCAAGGTTCCGTTCCTTGGCTGGGCCATGACGATTAACGAGTACATTCCACTCCGTCGTGGCGACAAGGAGAGCAT
The DNA here is from genome assembly GCA_030427705.1 of bacterium. Taxonomy (GTDB): domain Bacteria; phylum Myxococcota_A; class Bradymonadia; order Bradymonadales; family Bradymonadaceae; genus JAUIBR01. The sequence continues at coordinate 81,059 of JAUIBR010000015.1, forward strand.
CCGCAAGATGTATGAGCGTTCGTTGGAATGGCTTGAGCGCGAAGTGCCAGTACTTCTGTACCCTGAAGGTACGCGGTCACCAGACGGCCAAGTTCAGCAATTCAAAGACGGCGCATTTAACCTCGCGATCGAGGCGCAGGCGCCTATCTATCCGATTGTTTTGGCTGGAACCCGTGATGCGCTTCCAAAGCACGGTCTGATCGCTCCACTTGAATCCCACGTACGTGTGAAGGTTCTGGACCCCGTCTACCCCGAAGAATTCCATAACAATATGGAAGCACTTCGTGAGCACGTCCGTACCGTGATCATCGCTGAGAAAGCGCGCCAGACCGAGATCTTGCACAAAGAGTACCCGACCTGGGCTCTTACTCAGCAGTAAATCCCCTCAGAAAATCTAATGAGCGTTCGATTGTCGATCCGGCGTTTGTTACTTTGTAGTTACTGACGCAGGACACACATTGCTCGAAAGCCTCTTCATCAAGGGATCCGTCTTCCTAATCGTGGGTTCCTTGGTTGCCGGGGGGTTGGGTGCACCAATCTCGGAAGACATCGTGCTTCTAACGGTAGGCGCACTTTCCGGACGCGAGCTAATGTTGTGGCCGGTCGCCTTTGCCGCTTGTTTCTTTGGGGTGTTGCTGGCCGATACGATTACGTATTTGGTCGCTCGAAAGATGGGCAATCGCGCATTCGAGACGAAACTGTTTAAGCGGGTCTTATCGGACGAACGCCGTGCCAAGGCCGAGGGAATCTTCGAGCGTTGGGGCGCCGGTGCTATCTTCTTTTCGCGATTTCTGATTGGTTTCCGAATCCCGTCGTTTGCGATGGCTGGAGCCATGAAGATGCCAGCGTGGAAGTTCATTGCCTGCGATGCGGCGGGATTGGCCATTACCTGTCCGACAGTGTTCTTTGTCGGATATTTCTTCGCGCACCGACTCGCGGAGATACAGCAGGGCTTCGAGGTTGCTGGAACCTGGATTGCGACATCTATCCTCGCCGCGATCGCGCTCGTGGCGATTTCAGTGCTCTTTCTGCAGCTCTACCGCCGAGTTCGACCCGCGCCTGTGGTTGATGTGCGCCGAACGGACTCGGGTATCCCGCTCTAGTTTCCGCCCAGAAAAGAATAGGGGGGCCACGGGCCGCTGAGTTCGGCATTTGGAATGCTGGCAGCTTCAAACCGGGCTTGGGCCTCGTCCAGATCCGTTCGTTCGACCAAGACCGCAACCGACACGGTAGGTTTGCCGAACATCACCCTGTTCGAGAGGTGATGTGAGGAGTCGATAACAACATCGCCCAACGCATCCTTGACCTTGTCCTCCCAAACAGCGGCTGTCTCCTCGCGGTCGATCTTGGTTTGGTGCGCTTTTAGCCGGTTCTTTAGATACTCGCGACCAGTGCCTGTGCTGGGAGGAAGGTTGTCGTTGGCAATCGGAGCATTCCACTCAGCGGATTCTTCCAAGACGATGCGAACACCCAGCTCTACTCTTCCATCCAAGTAATCGAGCAACTTATGGAAATCGTCGTAGCCGCCTTTCAATAGGTCGACGAGGTCTCCTTCCGATTTCGAGATGGTACCGAAACGAAATGGAATCAGTGCCCCTTTGGATTGAAATGCCTCCGAGATACGGCTCTCGAAAATGAGCAGTGTCTCGCCCTTGGGTTGTTGAATCTCGTCGATGGACAGAAAGCCACAGTAGAGGACGGTCAAGTCCTCGTACGACAGGTACTCAAACTCGTCTGGGGCCTCGCCCTTTATGATGGCTAGAATCAGATAGGGATTACTCATCCGGACATCTGTCCTCCAAATACAATCACAGGCCTAAAACTATAGGCTGGCCATGGACCGGTCACAATAACCTCGAGCCCCATTATCGTATACTGGTTGTTGAATTTATCTGCGATTGCGCGTAGTTGCGCATAATTCGCATTATCTACCAGGCTGCCCACTTGACGAGCGCGCAGTCTAGGACGCTTAGTCTTTCTGCTGCGCGTTTGCAGCGTTCGCTGCAACGACGATGTCGAAAAACTCTTTTGCAATCTCAGGGGTTCCGGGAAGTTGCTTCGCGTCCTTCGCAGCCTGACTAAAGTCATTGGTGGAAAACGCGTTCACCTGAAAGATTGCCAGCGAGATTCTGTATCGATTCCATGTATCCAAGTTGGTATCGGCTAGCCGCGCAGTGAGGTCCTTCACCACCTGTTCTTTGTGTTTGGAGTTCATCATTCCTAACGCGAAGAACCGCGACGAAATCGTTGCCCGATTGTCTCCATCCGTGCCCGGATAGCTCGCCAACAATCCCCGAGCAAACGTCGGTACATCAATCGGTTCGGGCAGCTCGTCAAAGGACGCATCGTAAGAAACAGGCTTGCCGCCAACGTACATGTCCGAAACGCGTGGCATCGACCAAGATAACAGTTTCAAGTCCAGCGCCACCGCGCATTCAAGGTGACCGTTATCATGACATGTTTTGGCATAGTCACGAATCACAGCGCTTGGGTGAGTGTCTCGCGAACATCGACCAACTGGCTGATACATAGAATGAAGCTGCTCAGCCAACTCCAGCTCGTTATGTGCCTTCGCCCAGCTGATTGCGCTGTCCCACACGTAGTCGGATGATGAGGGACGCAACAGAATAAGCTCCTCAACCTTCTCCTTTGTCCAGCCGCCTTCCTGTAGTTTCTGAGTGTCTTCGTATGTGAGGTCTTTGTTTTCTTCGACGCTGGAGTACAGGGTTTCTTCGCCACGTGTTGCGGTGACAGCGTACACCCAGTCGGCATATGTGGTGATTTGGTTGCCGATCTGAGGGGTCTCCCATGCCGGATTTTCGCAGCGCATTGAAGACTCTCCGCCCGCAGCCAAGACCTTGGCGTTTCCGTCGTTGGTGACGGTCCATTCTGTGTCCCAGATTCCCCACGGAGCCTCGTCCGCGCTTGCAAGGAAGACTGCTCCTTTTCCGTTGGATTGGCTGAAGATTGACCGCCCCAACTCCTGGCTATCGCTCCCACGTTCGTATTTTGTCTTCTCGCACGTAAGAAGGCGGTATGGGCTGACACCCTTTTTCCAGACTTCCTCGAAGTTCAGCATCGTCGTGGTTTTAGCGCCAGCAACATACTGCTCGGCGGCTGGTCCGATATGAGATTCGAAGTCCGACGTCGGCGTCTTGACGACCTCGATAGGTTCGTCAGCTACCGGGCGTTGTTGTTCTTCCGTGCTGAGACAGCCGCAAAGTACTGCGGCGGCGACAAGGGCGATGCGCTTGCTCATAAGTAGCTCCAGGATTTGTATACCTGTAAGACCGATCTGATTGTGATTTGTTCCAAGGATGGATCTAAATCACATCAGGATCAGGAATAGGATCACGGTGAGGAAGATGACCGCGATGGCCGTCAAGGTGACGATCATGGGCATGACAGGGCTTGCTTTGGTCATCTCAGTGGACATGCGCAGCGCGATAGCTTGCTGGACGCCCTCGAAGTTGCTGAACGTGATTGCCGTTTTGTTTGAGCGTGCGATGCGCCCGAGTTGGTCGCGGTAGTCCAGTTTGATGGAGTTCCTGGACACGAAGTATTCGCTGTCCGTATCTCGACGATAGACCCCATTTCGATTGGTCACTCCCACGAGCGTCCCGTCTGAAAAATAGGTCGTCATGAAGAAGTGTTTGCCTTCGATACGCAGTTCGATTGTGCCCGTTGCATCCCCAAAATAGTGGTGTACCTCGGGACTGTTGCCGATCCTGACACTGCAAATCGGCACGAACCCGGCCATCTGAACATCGGCGGCAAACACCGACGGAACATCGGAAAATGAAGGGATGCCGACGTATTGAATCTGGTTGGACGGCACCGTGCTCTTGACGAGATTTAACTCCTTGAGTCGCGCCAAACTCTGATTCGTGTCCAAATGCTGTGTACTCTCAAGCACCTTCGTGAACGCCTCGGGCGCGTTGACAATCATGGCCCCGTCCAACGGGTCCGCATCATCTGAACTGAATAGGGCGGGTTCTGCACTTAACGCGGCTGCCGAAACAGGCTCTGGTTGAGCCGCAGGTAACTCTTTCAACGTCGTACGTCGCCGTAGCGCATCGCGCACTTCCGTGGCGGTCTGAAGCCGGTCTTCGACATGCGGCAGTAGGCAAGCCTGGAGGGTAGCAACGATGTGCTCTGGTAGGTTCACACGGTCCGCAAACTGCAATTCGCCACGGACCACGTCGAGGCGAGTAGGGTCTTCGCGCGTGGCAAGATGGACGACGGTCGCGGCCAGTCCGTAGATATCCGTGGCGGGGGTCGCGCGGCCTTGGAGCTGCTCCATAGGCATGTAACCTGGAGTGCCTATGACGGTAGACCCACCTTCCGCCGCAGATGAAGCGATTTGCACGGCACCGAAGTCGACAAGTACGAAGCGCGCCGATCCCTTTTCATCCGAGTTGTTGCCAGTTTGGTAGTGCTCAGAAGGGCGCAAAATAATGTTCGAAGGTTTGATGTCTCGATGAAGGATCGGCGGGGAGTGAGAGTGCAGATACTCAAGCACATCCAACACATCGAACATCAGCCGCAGGAGGGTCTTTTCGTTCCAAACATGACCATCATCGAGCAACATCTTGACGTTCTTCCCCTCAATAAACTCCTGAACCAAGAAGAACGACTCTTCAGTTTCGAAAGCATCCACGAACTTGGGAATGCCGGGATGGTCCAGCCGCTGAAGCGTTGCAATCTCGCGTTCAAACAGCTCCTGTGCCTTCCAATCTTCGATCTCGGTCCAACGCAACTCCTTGATGGCGACCAACGCCTCGGTGGCCACGTCCGCCGCCATATGCGTCACGCCCTGGGAACCACGGCCGAGCTCCTTCATAATATGGAACCGGTCATTTAGAAGTTCGATGTCCAAACGCTAGCTCCAGGCGCTCGCCCATGTTCCATGGGCTTCAACCGTCTCTAAAAACTCGGAAAAGAACGAATCACTTCCTATGGTCGCGCTATCGCCGATGACGAGCAAGAAGCGTTTTGCGCGTGTCAGCGCGACGTTCATGCGACGGTAGTCCTTCAAGAACCCCAACTCTCCATTTGGATTTGACCGTACCAAGTCCACGACAACGGCCTCGTTCTCTTGCCCTTGAAACGCGTCGATAGTCCCAACGTGAACGTCGACCTCACCCAATAGTTTCTGAATCTCCCGACGCTGCGCATCATACGGGGTAATGACTGAGATTTGAGTCGCATCTAGGCCGCGATCCAATAGCTTCACCACCTCCTCAACTGTGCGTGTGGCTTGCTGCGGATTGTGAGTGCTAGGGTCATCATCGCTACGTTCGTCGTCCCAACCCTTTCCGGCCGTGTCCAAGAACACCAGCGGTGTCGGCATCATATAGTCAACCTCAACCCCCAAATCATCAAGCGAATGATGTGCTACCGAATCGTGTGCTCGCAACATCCCGTCGTACATCGCATTATTCGAGAATCGCATGATGTCTTCGTGCATGCGGTACTGGACGTCCAATAATGATGCGGATGTCGTTAGTCTCTCGAAAAACGTTTCGTCCAAACCATGTTGAATATTGGCATTGTTTAAGACGGTGGGCGGGAGCTGTTTGGGGTCGCCCGCCATGATGAGTTTCTGTGCGCGGAGCAGGGGGACCAACGCGATCGGGTCAGGACATTGGGTGGCCTCGTCGAGGACCACGACATCGAACTGGTCGTCGTCCTCCAGGAGCTGCGAATCCGCGCCGGACGCAGTGCTACAGATAACCGAATTGCCGGCCAAGATCGCGCGCTGTACCCCGCGCAAATGATTGCGTGCATCGCGCATCAGGTAGCGTGCTTCTTGGAGCATTTCACGGCGCTCTCGCCTTCCCATCGAGCCGCGGTCGGAACGCACATCGACGCGGTTGAAGATGCGTCTGGCTTCTTCCATCCACTTATTGGCGTGCTTGAAATCGGGGCGGGCTTCCAACAACGCGTCAAGCGTATGTGGCTCGATGTTGTCCGACACCCTGGCCGGGTGTCCCAGGCGAACAAGGTCAATTCCAGTCTCGACCAGACGTTCCGCGATATTGTCGACCGCTGCGTTTGATGCAGCTGTCACCAAGACGCGTTTTCCACGCGCCACTTCCTGGCGCACCACTTCGACCAAAGTTCGAGTCTTGCCAGTGCCCGGAGGTCCATGGATCAGCGCGAGGTCTCGCTGTGCAAGGCAGTCCTCCACGGCGGCCTTCTGCGAATCGTTGAGGTTTTCATCAAAAAACGAGATGTCGCTGACGCGCTCTTGTTCCCGCATCCGGTTGGCGATGAGAACGTCACGAAGTTCCCCCAAACGCATAGATTTCTTGGCTTCTTTGCACGATTGGATCGCGCGGGCGCCTCGCTCAAACGTGGTCTGTGGAGCGTCCAATTCCAGACGGACCGTGCCCCCGGTCATTATGTGGTCTGGTACCGTGCCCGGAAGAACGACCTTTAGGCCATCTTTGAGTTTTCTCTCGATGACCGCATCCACATTATGCCGCTCCTCGCCAGCAACCCACCAAAGTGTCGCGGGTGACCCAGTCCGGCCCCGAAACATATCGAAGTAGTCGCTCTCGACATCGAAGTACACTCGGCTGCGTCCGCCAGGCGCCAAGCCCATGTCACGCATGGTGAGGGCCTGAAGGGCTATACCCCGAGTCTCACGCACATCGATGGTCGAATTGGCACGTTGCTCGCGTTGCCGGTCGAGCTCCGCTTGGCGTTCGTCCTCCCAAAGTCCAGCAAGGCGATCCAGAAATTCCTGAGCGTCCATGATGTGGTGCTGTCGTGTCTTGAGTGTATGGTCGTGAGTCTGTAATCTCGCGACCTTAGTGGTACTAGCACGGACGAAACCTGTGAAACGCATTCTGCCATTTCTTTTCATCTTGGTTCTTTCGGCTTGTGGCGATGACGAGCCAAACAAGACGAACAACCTCATCAACAACGCAAACAACGCGAATAACGCAAACAACGCCAACAACGCCAATAATACTGGTGTTGACTGCATTCAGGATTCCGAATGTTTGTCGGACGAAGGATGTTACGCCGGTTACTGCATCGCGCCTCCAAACGAACCCTGGCAATGTTGGGCCGACCGTGACTGCAATGGCACTTGCAATGGCGCCATCATTTGCGGTCCCGAGGATGATTGTGTCGTGACCCCCGGAACCTGTGGATGCACGGATGACGGACAGTGCGATGCTGGCACTGGATGCTACTTTGATGAATGTCTGACGCTTCCGATGGAAGGCGAGTGCTTCGCAGACAGAGACTGCAATGCCGAAGAGTTTTGCGAAGGAGCAACCCACTGTGCGCCCGGAGCTCCTTGCGTGGCGCCAACCATGACAGGCACCTGTAGCCAACCGAATTGAAGTACGAATCTCAAGGCGTACGCGACCTCGTGTGGGCGCTGCGCAGTCCGTCTCTGATGGACACTCGAATGGTGGTGGATGACGAATGGACAGCGGCCGATGTCTTAAGTCATCCGGGCTTGTTATCCCGATTCGACAAACCTGGGTCCGAGCTGCATAAGGCCCTGCACCGCCGACAGGGAAATCGCCTCGGCGATTACTTTGAAGTTCTCATCAATACGTGGATGGACGCGATTCCTGAAGCTCGTGTCATGTTCCAGAACTACCAGGTCACCGGCGGAAAAGGGACGGTTGGCGAGTTTGACCTCGTGTTTGAACGCGACCGGGAAACCCATCATTGGGAGCTGGCCATCAAGTACTATTTGGGCCATCCAGGTCCCGACGGTGAGCCGTATTGGTACGGCCCAAATCCGGTCGACAGGCTCGACCTGAAATGGACGAAGATGGTCGATAAACAGCTCAAGCTGAGCCGGACGAAAGAGGGGCTTGCAGCACTCAAATGGAAAGGGTTCGAGCCGCCGATTCGTCCTCGAGCCTTCATGAAGGGGTATCTCTACGAACCGCTAAATCCGGACTTTGCTGTGCCGCATCACGAGGACACAAATGCCGATGGGTTGCGCGGGTGGTGGTGCCATGCTGATGAGTTTTTGGATGCGGTACCAGAGGCTGAGCGTTGGTTTGTGGCGCCGCGTCTACGATGGATGTCGCCGATTTGCATCGGGGACGAAGACGCGCTTCATGGTCCGGAATCACTGCCGGGCAGGGCAAAAAGTCACTCTATTCACGTGATGGCGATGCAAAAGGTGGATGGCGTGTGGGAAGAAATGAGCCGCGGATTTATTATGAAGTCCGATTGGCCGAAAACGGCCTAGGAGTCCTCGCCGACGCAAATTACGGCGCTGCCCGACTCACCAAAGTCGACACCCAAGATGTAGAGGCGGTCTACGGATTTCATCCCGCGTTGCCCCTCTGGGCAGTCACTCGCCTCAGCTGTGACGGTTGATGAGCGGTACTCCCAAGGATGCCACCACCAGATGCCACCGATGACACCTCCAACGATGGCGCCAATTCCCACTACCCATAGCAGGCAACCGAATAGATTTCGCCATCCGCTGCGTCTAGGGGTTGGTGTGAACCCTGGTAACTCAGTTCGTTTTTCGGTCTTACTCATGCCAGCATCGAACGGAGTTTGGAGACGTTCCGAATTTCAACCGCATCATGCTCCAAGTCGAGCGTGACATCGGGTAGCTGATTCAACGCGATTTTGACGCGGTCTTCGGGAAGATTGTTCCGTTCGGACAGATGTTTCACGACCGCGCTCAACGACGCGGTCAGTGAGTCGTCGGAACGCGTGCCAAAGGCGTTCGCATACATGAACGCATCACCCAGGATTGCCAGTGGGTCCGGTGGTGCGAGGAGCTTCGTCAGGCGTTCGCTGTTTTGTCGGAAGCGCTCAGCCAGTGTACGAATAAAGGCAGCAATCCACGGCTTTTGAGACTCGATCTCGGCATCGATGACGTCCTTCGAGACCCGATAACACGTGGTCTCTTCGTCTGCTTTGACGGTCGCCGCACGCGTTCCTTCGGCAAACACGGCTGCCTCCCCGAAGACGTCTCCAGGATGCATGTAGCCAAGTAGCACGGGGCCGGTATCCGTTTCGGCCCACACGGAGCACTTTCCAGAAGCGATGACGAACGCTTCCTGTCCAACGTCGCCGAACTTCACGATCACGTCACCGGCATTGTACCTGGCGATGGGGAACTCGCTGTTACCGCGAAGGAAACGTTGGAGGTCTCGTTTAAATGCGCGCACCGTTCGGTACCGTTGTTCTCGGTCGGTCTGAAGCGCGCGTCGAATGATGGACTCCAACCGTCCGGGGACCCAGGTGTGGCCAGCTTCCGAGGGAAGTTGGTATTGCCCCGCGATAACCTTGTCGAACACGTCGTACGCATCCTTGGCCGCAAACGGAAGTCGTCGGCAGATCGTTTCATAGAGCAAGACGCCGAGTGCCCAGACATCCGTTCGTTCGTCCAGGGTGCTGTTGAGCGCCTCCGCTTGTTCAGGAGACATGTACTCGGGCGTTCCGATGCAGTAGCCCTCATCGGTGTCTTCCAAGAAGCCCTGTTCATCCAACGGAAGGTCTGCTTGTCCGGTGAAGAACCGTTCTGGATCGAAGATCCTAGCGACGCCCCAATCCATCAAATAGACCTCGCCGAAATCCCCAACCATGACATTTTCTGGCTTTAAATCGCGGTGGATGACGCCACAACTATGGGCGTAGTCGAGGGCGTCGCAGACCTTGATTAGAACCTCCACCAAGTCCAGCAAACGCGCGTGATCTTCCAAGGGGCGGTTGTCGTACATCAGGTCGTGAAGGGTCTTTCCCTTGACCAGCTTCATCGTAAAGAACGGTAGGTCATTCTCGTCACGAGATAGCTCGTGCACCGGGACGATATGTGGATGATCGATCCGACCTGTTATGCGCGCTTCACGAATGAAATCACCAATATTGTCAGTCTGATTGGGGAGGATGCACTTCATCGCAAGCCGGCGTTGAAGCGTCCGGTCGAAGACTAACTCGATCCGACCCATCCCACCTCGCGCGATTTCGCGTTCGCGAATCCAGCGCGGACCCGTGATTTCCGATGGCGGCGAGCTGATATGCTCGGCAATTGTGTGGCGACGATCATCACTCATTGGATTCATCCATTTCAGGGCAAGGCGTGACAGGCAGTTGCTCAAACGGTTTTGCCTTTCCAGCGAAAGTCTTCACTTCTGACTTCGACATCACATCGATGGGAAACGAACCACCGTTGTCGGGGTCGATGTATGACTTGGTTGGGAGATCGAATTCGATGCCTTCTTTGCCTTTCGCTTTGTTAAACATCTCAAGGCCAGCCTGCTTCAACAGCACGATCTGCTTTCCGCCAAATCGCAGTTGTTGTGAGTCGGGTTTATCTTCGAACTCTCCCAGATGAGATGTCATTTGGTTCTTGTCTCGGAACACGGAAACGCGCAAAAACTTTGTGCCAATCAAGGGATGGTACTCAGCGACCACAAACTTGGGGAACGCCTTCTTCGTTTGTTTGTACCCAGAGTAGATGACTTGAGTCCCCGGGCCGAATACCGGCGTTGATTTCAGCATCCGGTCTCCATCGAACCGTGAAGCGCTCTCAAACTCGGTCTTCGTGGCGTTGCATGACAGCGTTAGTTTCAGAGTTTTGCGGTCTAGCTGCAGCGTATCTCCGGTCTGAAACTCAAAGGTCGTCTTCGTATCTGTATGGTCGACCGCAGTGGCCTGTATCCAGAAGAACCCCTCACCGAGTTTCTTCAACACACCAGCATTGGGCATCTTCGCTTCGGGCGGGATACAGATTGCATCTGTGTCCGATTTGAAACATGCCTGTCGCTTGAGCCCACTGTCGTTTGGCTTTGGCTCTTCGGCCAAGAACAGGGCCACCTGGGTATCGCGCTCTTTCAAAACGCTCGTGACGCTCGATGCGCTAAATCGCAACGTGTCGGCGGTGCGGATAGCTTCCTCATAAGCAGCAACACGATTGTCGTAGACGGTCTGTGCCACGAACTCGAGCGAGGATTTTGAACCCTCCTTCAGTTGCCAAACGCCGCCCGACTGCGACTCCAAAGTGGGATCGGTCGCGAACGCCAACGCCAGCTTTTCCTTGGGTACCGCATTGAAGTGGTGGACCCGACGAACGCCGCGTTCTCCGTCTGGGTAATACACCATGAGTTCATCCATGACGTATTCACGGGTGTCCCCCGGTTTCGGTGCTTTGGGCTTTGCGTCTTCGCATGCGGAGAGAACCCCAATCGCACACATCATTGCGAGTAGCTTCTTCACTCGAATCCTTTGATACGAACGACAAGCTCGCGATGCTCCAACAAAGCGCGGAGTGAATCGGGAATCTGGATCTTACCGTCTTCATCGATGATGGCGTTGAATTCCAGCCACTCGAGTCGCTCGGATTGCTGCGTAGGCCTTGAATGATTCAGCAGTTCGTCGGGGACGACATGGCTTTGCGTCGTCGCATCCAAGACGGGTTGCATTGGGCGTGTGTCCGTTCGCTCACGCTTAAATGACGACATCTCGACGGTGCGCAGCAGGTCGAGCTCATCCTCAAACAATGCTTCGGGTACTTCCCCTGTTTTCTGGTCGTCATCGCCCATTGGATTCTCGATACGCCTAGCATCCTCAATTGCATTGGGATTCGCAAGCCCCGCGATTGTGAAGAGCTTGTTAAAATGTGCGTTTCTTTAGCCGTCGGGGCACCAGGGCGAAAAGCACGGCACACACAACTACGATCCAAGCGCAGCTAACCCACATCTCGGTCGTGATATTGCCCGAGGCAAACGCCCTGGCGATTCGCACACCGTGATAGAGCGGGGTGAACCATGCAATCTCGTCGCCGTACGGAAAACGGCTGGTCGGGAAGAAGATCCCGCTAAACAAAAACAACGGCGTCACAAAGAGCGTATAGAAGTAGCTATAGAGGTCGATCGTCTTGATCGAGGCGGTGAAGAGCTGCCCGATGAGACCGAACAGACATCCGATCATGATGACGACAACAGGCAGGAAGACCGCCGTCCAGCTCGTGATGATTGGGTAGCCGTAGAAGGTCAGGCCGACAAGAACCACGAAACAACCAAAACCGTAGATCAGCGAGCGGGTCACCGCCCACATCAACTCGCCAAACGCCACGTCCTGAATCTGTGCGGGAGTGCAGACATACGCGTCGTACAATCGAGCAAAGTACATCTTCACAAACATATTATACGTGACTTCGAAGACTGCGCCGTTCATCGCGGCGGCCGCCATCAGTCCGGGGCCGATATAGGCCAGGTAGTCGCTGCTTTCGATGCCAGCGCCCACGTAGTACCCAAGCCCGATTCCCATGCCGATTAGGTACAGAAGGGGCTCGAAGAAATTTGGGAGGATGTTTTTCACCCAAGTGTGCTTGTACACCGTGACGTTTCGCCACCAAACGCTGGTCGCCGCGCCCAAATCGATGTCGCCAGGAAGTCTCATCCGTCCAGACCTCGACCCGTGATCTTGAGGAACACGTCATCCAACGTTGCCTGCCTCACTAATGCATCAAGCTCCGGAAATTCGTGGGCTACCCGAGCGATGAGAGACTCGGCATCGTCCACGTAGAGCAAGACTCTGTCCTGCAACTCCTCGACCCGTTTCGCGTCGCCATAGAGCGGTTTCAAGGCTTTCGCGTCGCCATCAAATCCCAGTCGGATGTCGACGACATGTTTCGATACATGGGCTTGGATCAAATCACGTGGCGAGCCCAATGCGACAATTTCGCCCGCATCCATGATCGCGATTCGGTCGCATAAACGCTCGGCTTCCTCCATGTAATGCGTTGTCAGGATGAGCGTTGCGTTGCGCTTTCGAAGTTCCGACAGCTTCTCCCAGATTCTTTGGCGCGCTCTCGGGTCCAGTCCGGTCGTGGGTTCGTCTAAAATGACGAGTTTGGGGTCGCCTAGCAGGCCGCGTGCAATCATCAACCGCCGCTTCATGCCACCGGATAGCGTCTCGACTAAGGAATCGCGTTTGTCGACCAAGTCTGCGAACTCGATCATCTCTTCGACTCTCGTCTGGCGGTCCTTCTTGGACATGCCATAAAAACGCGCAAACACGGTCAGGTTCTCCGTAACCGTCATCTCTTGGTCGAGGTTATCCAATTGTGGAACGACCCCCATCATGGCCTTCAAATCGCGGTCGGCTCCCTGACCACTTGCGTCACGCCCGAAGATCTCAAGCGTTCCACCACCGACGGGAGACGTGCGGTAGATCATGCGCATTGTTGTCGTCTTCCCAGCGCCATTGGGGCCCAGGAAACCAAAACACTCGCCCACTTGGATGTCGAAATCGATGCCGTTCACTGCGACGAAATCGTCGTAGGCACGAAACAAGCCCTGTGCCCGTACGGCGGAGGTTGTAGCCACGAGTTACTCGGTCAAGAACCAGACAAAGTCCACAGCTTGTGCCAAATCCTCGCCTTCCATCGCGGGATCGACACCATTTGAAAGATTCAATTCGATCGTCGTTTGTCCCGTTCCCGGGCAGCAGACCTTCGCCTTGCGTTCGACAATCCGCAGCTGTTCCGCGGTGTACGAAGCTTGGGTACCGAAGTATTTGGCCGGCGTGGTTTCTTCACCTGCTTTGGCGTTCAAATCCGCATTCGTCATATCGGCCGCAAGGACCGCAAATTCACTGGATGCTCCGCCTTCTTGGCCGGATGAGACCGTCGATAGATCGCCGTATGCGAACACGGTGAACTTCTCTTGGTCGACGCTGCCGACGACAGGACTCGCGTCGAATCGACAGGTGGGCGCAAACTCAGATACTGGTCGGTCATAACCGAGCGTGGTGCGAACCGTCACATCAAAGCAGGTGTTTTTTCCCGCTTCGATGAGGAGTGCCTCATCCACGACGACTTCCTCTTCCACATCGGCTTCACGAGTAATCTTCGTGCAAAGCGGCGAGCAACTCTCATCCTGGATGCCCTCAAGGAAAGCAGAGAGGCGCGCATTTTCAGTATTGATCGCCATTTTCGGGATTTCGGTTTTATTCGATGAACCGCATCCCACAAGGGCGAGCGACACAGTCGCAGCGCCAATCCAAACAAGCCATTGCTTCATCTTAGGAGACTCCTCGTTGAAGTTCGCCCGGCAAGGGGCTAATTTGCTGCGCCGCGCCTTATCTGGCAAGGCAAATACCAAACGCAGTTTTTTAAACATGACTAAACACGCCATCATCCTCGCCGCTGGACTCGGAAGCCGATTGAATGCAGAGGAGGGTCACAAAATCCTCGCAAAGGTAGGCGGCGTCCCGCTTATCGACCTTCATTTGTCCAATTTCCTGGCGCTCGGTGTAGAAACCGTTGTCGTCGTCACAGGACACGAATCAGAAGAACTCGAGTCCCAACTGAAACGTTGGGACGTACCCGACGGCCTAGAAATTCAATTTGCGTTCAACCCTGACTATAAGCTGTCCAACGGCGTGTCAGTCTTGGCGGGAGCTGAACAGTTTCACGGACCATTTTGGCTGGTCATGAGCGACCATATCTTCGATCCTCGGCTGATGCCTCGGTTGCGCAAAGCCGCACCAGACTTCGAAGAGAATGTCGAAGGCATGCTAGGAATCGACACGAAGCTCGACTCGATCTACGACATGCCCGACGCCAACAAAATCCGTTACAAGACGGATGGAAGCTTGGATGAAATCGGCAAAGAGATCGAACCTTTCGATGTCGTCGATGTGGGCCTCTTCTGGTGTGGCGGCGGGTTTATCCAAGCCCTTAAGGATGAGCAGGCCGAACGGGGAGACTGCTCAACTTCAGATGCCGTTCGCCGGTTGGATGCCCGCGGAGAATTTTTGTTCTGGGATGTTGAGGACTGCCTCTGGCAAGATGTGGATACGCCGGGCGCGCGCAAGCACGCCGCCGGCCTACTTGAGAAATGGAAGGAGGCTCAATGAGCTGGCCATCAACACTCGTCAGCTATAAGCGCACCGACGAGTACACTGCAGATTCGACCCCAGCAGGCTTATTGAGCGACCACACCACGAAGGCAGGCGTTTGGGCCATGATTCGTGTCTTGGAGGGCAGTATGCAACTGGTCACCGAAGAGGGTGTTGAGGAGCTGCACAAAAAGAACCCAGGCTTCATCGAGCCTGAGGTTCCCCATCATATCGTTCCGGGAGAAGATGTGCGCTTCTATGTCGAGTTCTTCCGAGATTCCACGGTCGCGTAATCCATAGGATTTGTTGCCGACCGAGCCTTCGCATCGTATGGTCAGACCGTCTCGATTCCTAAGCACGTTGGGAGTATTTGCGTGATCGAGAACGCATGTCTCTACTTTCCAGTAAACAAGATCGCGTTCAAGAAGGTCTTGCCCGCTGGAACAAGTGACGGCGGATTTTTCCGAGCCGCCTCTTGGTACCAGTTTAACCTGGGTATGGATCAGGTGCGTCTGACGCAGATGGGAGACGACCTGCAACAACACCTGGCGGGCATGGTCGGCTATGTATCAAGGATGCCAAACTCAGCCGAAGCCATCGCCCAAGCGCAACACCTTCTGCGTGGCGTGAAGTCCGTGGTGAACGTGGCACTACTGCGGCCCATCGAAGCTGAATCGGATGCATTTCGAGCAATCATCCGGTTGTTGGAGCGCCACAACGGTTTCATGTTCGTTGACGGCAATATCATGCTGCCCGATGGCACCTTCCTCGTTGGTCCCAAAGCTCCGGTGTTGTTGGTCGACGGTCGCATGACCCTGCAGGGCCTCTTGCAGGTCAACCCCGACGACTACCGGCATCAAGGCGACACGTTCAACGTGACTCCTGACCGGCTCAAGATGCGCGAGCAGCATTACTGCATGCTCGCCGAACGCGGCTTTGAGTGCAGTCGTTGGTTACCTATCAATCGGCCGGGTCAGGTGCGACCGCATCGTCAGATCGTAGCACGTGCGATGGCTATCAAGGCCATCTATTGCTGGGCCGCCGACATCAACGTCGACTTCGACCATTCGGCGATCCAGAACTATGTCGAGCGCAACAATTTGCAGGAGTGGCTTGAGACATCCGAGCTCCCCATCCTGCATGAGCGCAAGCACAAAGCCGTTCAAGAATACAGCGATCTAATGAGTGGGAAGATCGAGTCGCTATGGTCGCTCGCTTGGATGCTGGGCTACGAGTACCCGCCGTCCTATTACGGCGGGCAACTTCCGGACGACTTCCGAGACGAGATTCTGTGGACATTCCTCCCGGGTTTCGACACGTCGGTTAACGAAGTTTTGGCGCAGACCAGGCTTCGAGCGGACCAAAAGATCATCGAGGCGGAAGATATCTTCTACTGCGCACATAACGCGGTGGAGAGTGCTCGAAATGGGCTGCCGACCGTGCCCAAACATTTCGATCCTAACGGTCCTGGAAAGGCGATCGTTCAGCGACGACATGCTCTGTCCTGGGCGCTTGCGCCGGATTCGATTTGGGAGCGCACCGATCTTTCGACGTAATTTTGCGACCAAACGCGACTTTGCGTATTCTAATAGATAGGTCGCCATGGACGGCACACCACCTGTGGAGGTGTCGTTATGAACCAGCCCATCCTAGAAATCGTTACAGACTACTATCGGGACGGATTTGCGGTTGTCCGCGGGCTCTTTGAGCCTGAAGAAGTCGAACAAATTCGCGCTGCTTTCGAGCGTCTTCAAAAGACCTCCGAAGAGCTCGGCGAGTCCCAGATGCACGATGGGTCCCAATTTGTTGTCGACTCCGAGGGCGGATTCACCCGCATTCATCGCGTCGTCTGGTGTGGTGCCGCGGAATCGGTGCTGAGCGACCTCGGGAAAGACCCACGCATCGTCAACCTCGCCGCTGCAATCTTGGATTCACCTGAGCTTGAACAGCTCATCAACCAGGCACACTTCAAACTACCTGGCGATGATGTGGCGTTTCCCTGGCATCAGGATAGCAGGCACCGTCGCTATGGAACGCAGCCGTGGTCTGACGTGAAAGGCAATGGCAGCTTCGTCGAGATTGCGATGGCAATCGACCCCGTCACGGAAGAGAACGGGCCTATTCACTTCATTCCAGGCAGTCAGAAGCTGGGTCATCTTCAGGTGGACGCCAACAAGGAACTGCCAGCGAAAAGTTTTGATCCCAGTCAAAAAGTGACACCTTTGATGGAACCAGGCGACGTCGTCGCCTTTGGTCCGTACGTCATCCACGGCAGCGAACCAAACGCCAGTTTGGTACCCCGTCGCATGTTCCTAAACGGCTTCGCGGTTCCAGGCGCCAATAAGCGGGTCTACCCCGGATTTGGCGCAGGTCGTGAAGTTAGGGCCTATCGCTCGCGGACTCGAATCGCAGCGGAACAGGCTACTGAGAACGGCTAGCTTACTGAGCCATCACCATCTTTAATGGGGCGACTTCGACATAGAACGAACGTCGCGTTGGGAGGTTGACGAGCGTGTAGATTCGCGCGACCCCATCTGGGTCGACGACCTCGTATTGTCCCGCTTCGCCGTCGCCAATCTTGGCGCGGATTAGATCATTGGGGAACAGTTCGCGTTTCAGGCCGTCTTCAAGTTTGCCGCGCGAATACTCTTGTTTCGAATCGCTGGAGACCACAATGCGCATGTCGTCTGTCGAGACCAGATAGGTCTTTTCGACCGGCCCATAGGGCTGCATGTGATGCTCAAGCAAGTAGTCATATGTTAGCTCGTAACCTGCGACCCCAAGGAACTCGCCCTTCGGCGTGCGAATCGGCGCTACACAGGGCAAGACAGTTCCTTGTCCTTGTGAGTCGACATAGGGTACTCCGCAGACGGCCCCACGTTTGAGCTTCGCACCAAACTTGTACCAAGGCCGCTGGCGAGGGTCATACTCGTCGGGGTATTTTCCCTTGCCAGGGTACGAAACAAAAACGCCAGATTCCAAACCTACATAGGCCCAGCGGACAGGGAGTCCGCGTTCTTCGACGAGTTTCACGTACTCCTCGAAGTCGTTGGGATGTTCTGTGATTCGGGCGGCTCGAACCATCGCGCCTCGGAACAGACGCTTGAGCGGCACAAGCTTGCGCAGGGTGGATTCCACCGTCTCAAACTCAACGCCTGGGGCAAGCTTGTAGGTTGTGTTGCCCAGACTGACGTTCATTCCGTATCGGTCGGACCGCTTGAAATCTGGTGGTGCAGTTTCGGGGCTCTCGTAGTCTTTGCTGCTGTAGATGGGTTCGGGCAGCTCAACCCCGTTTTGCACAAGATAGTTTGTGCTTTGAGAAAGGGCTTCCGCCGCACTGACAACGCTTGTGCCGATCGCGTCCAAAGCCATTGCGCGTTCGGTCGCGGTTGCGGATAGCTTGCCCAGCTTCGCCTGCTTTACCTTGGCTTGTTGGATCGCGGAATTTTGCTCGTACAAGCTCCAGATCGTGACGCCGGACAAGAGCACAACGATCGTAAGCACAATCCCCAACGTGATACTTCGGTTGCGGCTCATCCACCGGGTCGCCTTGCGCACGGGAGAGTCGGGCAGGGCGGCGGTCTCGAAATTGTCGCGCCACCGCCGAATATCGCGGGCGAAGGCCTGCACCGAATCGTAGCGATCTTCAGGTTTGAGAGCGGTCGCCTTTTCGATGATGGCCTCAAGCTCCGGGCCGACATACTGGTCTGGGTCCAACGGGACGACCTCTAGCTTGTCTCCCGCGCGTACCTGGACCAACAGGTCCTTGAGGTTTCGGGCAGAATACATGCGGCGAAGCGTCACGAGCTCAAACAGGATAGCTCCCAGTGAGAACAGGTCTGCTCTGGCGTCTAGGGTGTTCGCCTCGCCTCGAGCCTGCTCGGGGGCCATGAATAATGGGGTGCCGATGACCGCGCCCACGCGCGTCTGCATCTCTTCATCGAGGTTGTCATGGCGTTCAATTTGTTCTTCCCATAGATGATCGTCATCTTCGGCGCCGTCGACCTTCGCGAGCCCCCAATCCATCACGTAAACCTCGTTAAACTCGCCGAGCATGATGTTGGCGGGCTTGAGATCGCGGTGCAGTACGCCCTTATCGTGTGCGTAAGCGATGGCGTCGCAAACACGAAGGAAGAGCTCGATCCGATGTTCGAGAGCGAAATCCTCGATCTGCTGACCTGCCGCGACGGCCTTCCGTGCATCATCGAGCAAGTCCTGAAGGTCGCTCCCACTGACCAGCTTCATGCCAAACGACAGGCGTTTGTCCTCTTCGCCATGAAAGCTGTAGACCGGGATAATGTTAGGATGCTGAAGCTTCGCCGTGACCTGAGCCTCAAGAACAAAGCGGTTCACGACGCGGTCGTTGACCTTATCGGGACGAAGAAATTTTAGCGCAACGCGGCGGTCCAGGTGTTTGTCGCGGGCCGCGCGAATCTCGCCCATTCCGCCCTGGCCGAGCTTTCCGAGAATCTCGTAGACCACTTCGGATTTGGGCAGGTCGCGCAGTTCGATAGAGCCAAGCTTGACGTCCACGACCTCAAGTTTGTTGGCTTTTCGGTAAGCGCTCTCGTCGATTCGGCCTCTGGACAACAAGAACTGGAGGAAGTCGTCGATATTTGCGCTGGTTCCATGTATTTCGCGGAATTCATCCAGCAGACCCTGAATCTCGCCAGACTCCAGACTGAGTGCGTCCATGCCGTCGATGGTCTCGGCAAACTCAAACTGAGTTTTTTCCTTCTTCATTTCCCAACCGTCCTCGCAAATTTCCCGGCAATCTAGCACAGTCGATCTCGGGGCGTGAGCAAAACACGTTTTGATTTATGAGGGTTAGATGCACCTCGAATCCATAGAGCACAATTTCGAACTTGGAGCGCGTGATGGAAACGAAGACCGGCTCGGTCGATAGGTCAATTGCTACGATCCGTCCTGTACAAGCGGGCGACGGAGACAAGCTTTATGACCATATGGTCGGGTCGAACGTGCCCGACACCATCTTGTGGGACGGTCCCGAAAGCCGCGAGCAAATGGTGGATGCTGTGAATCGAAATGGGCGTGAGACCGAGGAAGGAAATCGCCATTTCTTTGTCATCGAGTTCGAGGGAGAGCCCGTAGGGTGTATCGATGTGCGTCCCCAGGACGATCATAGAGGGGACGTTGGATTGTGGGTTTCCGAACAGGTTCAGGGGCGCGGCATCGGCACGGCCGCGATCTCGCACATCACGGAATATGCAATGGAAACCGTTGGCCTGTATCGAGTTGAAGCGACCATTTTTGTAGGCAATCACGCTAGCCGTAGGGCGTTTGAAAAAAACGGCTATCTGTACGAAGGAACGTTGCGCGGCTATGTGGTGAAGCGCGGCGAGGTTTTGGATGAATGGATGATGGCCATTACTCGTGGTTGATGGGCTTGCGGCGGGGCAGTGGGTACATCGCATCAAGCTCCTTTGACCAGAACAGACCAATGGCTTCGCGATGCACGCGAAACTCCCAGATCCGGCGTTTGGCCTTGTCCCATTGATCGTTGAACGCCTGCGCCAATTCGGCCTGTTTGTCCTCTTCGGCTTCTTGAAAATCGCGCTCCAAGACTTCCAACTTCAAGAGCTCGAAATTGATATTATCCTCGCTGCGCCGCAGCGCTGAGGCCATCTCTTCGATGATCTCTTGCTCGATTGGCTTTTGACCATTGTGGATGTGGAATCGGGCGTCCAGACGGTCGAGGTACTTGCTCTCGAAGTTGCCTTCTTTCAGCGACTCCACCAACGATTTCCACGGCGCGTCTACCACGACCCGTTGTTCTCCATGCTCGCCCAGGGCTCGGCTGGCTCAAGGGCTCCATCCTTTTGAAGTAGCTCGATCGAGATATTGTCCGGCGTCTTCACGAATGCCATTCGCCCATCACGCGGCGGGCGATTGATGGTCACGCCGTTGTCCTGCAGAAGTTTGCAGGTGTCGTAGATGTTATCGACGGCGAACGCCAGGTGTCCGAAGTTTCGGGCGTTGCCATAGTCTTCATCGTCCCAGTTGTAGGTGAGCTCCAGAAACGCTTCGTCGTCGTCGCTCGCCGCGAGGAAGACGAGTGTGAACCGCCCCCTCTCGCTGTCGCGACGTCGAACTTCGCGCATGCCCAAAAGCTCGCAGAAGAAGTGTAGGGTTTCGTCCAGATTGCGGACTCGAATCATGCTGTGCAGGTACTTCATTCTTAGTAAGGCGGTTAAGACTTAGTAAGGCGGACAAGATAGTTGAGACAAACAAGGGTCTCTATTTAGATTTCATGATATTCAAAAGCCCAACAGAAGTTAAACGGATCAGGAGTTCGAGATATGCCGAAGAGTCATCTAGGGTCATTGGCTGCGATGATTATCGTGTCGAGTCTCTTGGCGTCGGGTTGTTCGCTGACGCTTGGCGACACATTCAAGAAGCATAAGGTGCCGTATGGCATGTCGATGATTTACGTGTATGCGGGCAAAGACCTGACGGCCAATCAGAATGCGCACGTCGACACGACGCCAGAAACCCCGGATGGGACAGATTCCATACTCGTGGTGAAAGAAGGCTATTACCCATACTTGGTCTCGGCTGGCACCACCGTGCGAGTGTTCACCGGAGATCCCGAGGCTGGCGGAACTTGTGTTCAATTCCTCGCCCAAGAGAACGCGGCAAACTACATCCGAGTGCGAACTCGCGATGATGAGGCTTTAGTTGAGTGGATGGATCCCCAGACCGCGTTGCCGGAAGTAGGAAACACCCGCGAGATGTCCAAGGAAGTGAAGCGTCCTTCTTCCGCGACGTATCCTGTTGGTAAGTGCCTGCCGATCTAGGTCCGAAGGCAACGCGAGCCTGCCGACAGTTGCCTCACATTCACCCGCGGGTTAAAATGCGGCTATGAGGACTTGCTTCTCAAATTCATGGGTATCCATTTTCCTGCAGGCACTCCTGATCCTTGTGATGGTGGTCGGTCAACATGGCAGCGTTGCTGCGATGGAGTTGCTCGACGGCGAGTGTTCAACCTCGTGCCCTTGTGACCGCGAGCCGCCACCTGAGCCTGACGATTGTTGTCCCAACTCGTTAAACGACCAGGACGCGGAGCAAGAGAAGCCGGCGACAAAAGAAACATGTGATGACGATTGCAGCGAATGCAGTTGTAGCGTGACGTTTGCTACCGCGGTTGCGGCGCCAAGCGTTGCCGTGTGTTTTGCACCCATGCCCGCCGACAGGTCGATTGCGCTCCGCGCCGCCCCTGCTCAGGCTCCGGGCCCTGACATCTTCATTCCACCCAGACGTTAACCAGGCAAATCCGTAGGACCAGTGTGTCTATGCCAATGGTGTGCTGTGGTCGCGGCTAGCGACCAGAGTGAGTCTGGAAAATGCAAAAAATAAAACTCTGCATCGGGTGCAGTCCCGTTGCTGCGATAATGGTCTGCTGCACGTTGATGCAAACCGTGCAGGCCCAAACTCGCACGATTACATACGATGAGGCGGTGGCATTAGCGCGAGCCAATGCACCAAAGCTCAAGGTCGCGGCTGCTGAGATCGAAGCCGCAGCGGCGAACGTCGAAGCATCGGATTCCTGGCGTCAAAACCCCTCGCTATCCTTGGCGGCGGGGCCAAGATTCGCCGAGGAAGAGACCACGGTGGATGTCATGCTTGGACTCAGCATGCCTATCGTGGTGGGTTCCGTCACATCGGACAGGCGCGACATGGCACAAGCGCAGCTGAAGGTCGCGCAAGCCAACTCGCGATACCTTGAGAGGGCCGTCGTGCAGCAGACGACGCTGGCGTTTGCCGAGCTGCTGTACCTGCAGCATCGACAAGCGATCGCGAAGCATAATCTGAAGCTGGCTTTAGAAGTTCAGGACACCGCAAAACAGCGCCAGAATGCCGGCGATGTCGGGGCCCTAGACCCCACGTTGGCGACGGTCGAAGTTGCGCGTGCACGCGCGATGCTCAGCAAGTTGCGCACCGCGGAGACCGCACATATCGGAACGCTCAAGTGGCTGACATCGCTTGACGAAGACGTCGAGGCAAGCGGCGAGCTTGCGTCTTTTCTGTCGTCCGATGGCGAGCGACGGATTTCATCCAAACTGGCATTGGAGCAGGCAAAAGTCTCGGTGTTCGAGGCTGAACGCGAAGTCGCTGCGGCGGCGTCCGTCCCAGACCTCACGGTGGGTGTTGCTGGCGGAATCGAGGAAAAAGACATCCTGGTTCGCGGTACCATGGCCATCACCTTGCCGTTTGTCTGGACGGGCAGCCTGGACGCCGAAGTTGCGGACGCCCGAGCCGCTGCGCAGCGAGCCTCTGCAGATGCCACCTCAAGTCGTATCGACAACGACATTAGGCTGGCAACAACACGCTCCCAAACGCTCGCTGAAGCCGTTCGACAATTCGAGCAGACTGGGATGCAAGCGCTAGAGGAAGCCTCACGGATCGCGACCGCCAGCTACAAGGCCGGTGCCATCCCATTATCAGACCTCTTGGTAGTCCGGCGCGAGCTGGTGGCTGCCGAAGAAGAGTACTCAGAACTATTGCTGCTGGCCGCACGAGCTCGAATAGAGCTCAGAGCGGCTCGCGGAGAATTTGAATCAACAACCGAAAAGGAAAAACCATGAAACGACTACTTATTCTCATTATTTCATCGACCCTTCTTCTCGTCCTTGGTTGCGACAAAGCCGATGCGCCCAAGACAGATGAACCCGCGGCCGCAACTGAAGGCGCCGAACCGGCTAAAGCCGACGAGCATGCCCACGACCATGAGCATGGCGACGAAGAACAGGCGCATGCGCCGGCTGGCTATGAGCCGGGTTCGCACGAAGATTGGTGCGGCGGGCACGGCGTCCCGGAATCGATGTGCACCCGATGTAACAAGTCATTGATCGCTGGATTCAAGGCCACGGGCGACTGGTGCGAAGAGCACGAACTACCCAAGTCGCAGTGTCTCGCTTGCGATCCCAACCTGAAAATTGAACGGCCACCGAAGAAGGCAAACTAGTGAAGTTTATCGTTCTCGTGCTGTTGGCGCTCGTGGTGGGCTGCCAGCAGGAATCAAAGCCGGAGCCGTCCAAAACGCCGCCATCGGCCCCGAAGGTCGACAAGGACGGAATGTGCGTTGAGCACGGCGTGCCGAAGGACCTTTGCACGCGCTGCAATCCCGCGCTGGGCCAAGTATTCAAGGCCAAGGGCGATTGGTGTGAAGAACACCAATTCCCGGAGTCGTTCTGTCCCATCTGCAATCCGGACGCGAAAGCACCAGACATCTCGGATTCAAAGGAAGACAAGATGTCGGACGGCCAGATTGAAGGTCGTGTCGTTCGACTTCGGAATTCGGAGATCGAGAAGAGCGCAGGCATCAAGACAGTGGAGGCTGTAGAGGCCACTGGCAGCGCTACACTCGCGTGTTCTGCGGAACTGCGGTTCAACGCAAACAAGCTTGCTGATATCCGTGCGATTGTTCCCGGAGTGGTACGCAAGATCTCCGCCGAACTCGGCCAATCGGTGAAGAAGGGTGACCCGCTCTTTGTGCTCGAGAGTACCAGGATTGGGGATATTCAGGCTCAACTGCAGACCGCCAATGAGCGCATTCGAGTCGCCGAATCGAACCTCAAGCGTCAGCGGCAATTGGCATCTGAGCAAATCGCATCGCAACGGCAGGTTGAGATGGCCGAAAGCGAACTTGCTTCAGCGAAGGCTGCCGCCCAATCCGCGCATTCGACGCTGCGTATGGCGGGCGCTGGCAACTCGACAGCATCAGGACGCTATGGAATTCGCTCACCCATCGATGGCGAGGTGGTGCGGCGCCCCGCGGTAGTCGGGGTGCTTGCGACCGAGCAAGAGTCGCTAGCCACCATCGCGGACACCAAGACGCTATGGGCAATGTGCGCAATCCCTGAACGTCAGGCCGTGCGTGTTCAGCCAGGTCACAAGCTCCAGTTAAAGCCCGACGGCGCCGACGAGCCTATTGTCGGTGACATCACATGGGTTTCGCCCGAGGTCGACCCGCGCACACGCATGGTGTCTGCGCGGGCAGAGATTCCAAATACCAGCGGGATTTTGAGGGCAAACCAGTACTTGGACGCCTCAATTATTGCGGGTTCGCCTGCTGCCTCCGTGATGGTGCCTCGCGATGCGGTGCAACGGGTCGAGGGTCGAAATGTCGTCTTCGTTCGCGCAAGCGCCGGCACATACATTCCCAGAGTCGTGTCAGTTTGGGGCGATACAGACCCCGTCGCGGTGAAGGGGAACGTGAAACCCGGCGACGCCATCGTCACGCAGGGCGCGGTCTTCCTACGGACGGAGGTTCTGCCAAACAGCATCGGCGCGGGTTGCTGCGAGCCGGTTGGAGCTGAGTGATGTTGACGAAGCTCATCGATTTCTGCCTGGACAATCGTCCCATCGTTTTGATGGCGACGGTGGTGTTGATCGCGCTTGGCCTGGCGAGCTTCAGCGAGCTGCGATTCGATGCGTTTCCGGACACGACACCAGTCCAGGTGCAGGTCAATACGACCGCGCCTGCATTGTCGCCGCTGGAGATTGAGCGCCAGATTACGTTCGAGGTTGAGCAAGCCCTATCAGGTATGCCTGGGCTCATCGAACAACGGTCGATTTCGAAATTTGGGTACAGCCAGGTTGTCGTCATTTTTGACGATGAAATCGATATCTACCAGGCGCGGCAGACGGTCACCGAACGCCTAGCGACGGCAAATCTCCCGGTAGGTGTAAGCAAACCTTCGCTCGGGCCAATGTCGACAGGACTGGGTGAAGTGTTTCAGTACCTAGTCCAAAGCAACGAACTTTCGGCCCAAGAACTTCGCACGCTCCATCATTGGGTGATTCGACCACAGATGGTTCAGACCCCCGGGGTGGCTGAGATCAACACCTGGGGCGGGTACGAACAGCAATTCCATGTGGTCGTCGATCCGAACCGTTTGGTGAAATACGACCTGACGCTGGACGACGTCGCCCGTGTGCTTGGCGGTAGCAATCGCAACGTGGGAGGCGGCGTTCTGACTCGGTCTGGTGAATCTCAGCTCATCCAGGGGCAGGGCTTAGTTAGCGGTGTCGAAGATATTCGGTCGATGGTGGTTGCGACCTCCGGAGGAATTCCCATCCGCATCGAGGACGTCGCCAACGTCAAAGTGGATCACGAGATTCGGCGTGGCGCCGTGACGGCCAGCGGTAAGGGCGAGGCAGTCTTGGGGCTTGGTTTCATGTTGATGGGGGAAAATAGCCGCGAGGTTACCCAACAGCTTGAGGCGCGGCTCAACGCGGTGAAGTCGACCCTGCCGCCAAGTGTCGAGGTCACCCCCGTCTACAAACGCACAGACCTCGTAGACCAAGTGTTGGAGACTGTCAGAAACAACCTTCTTGCGGGTGCGCTGCTAGTCATCGCTATTCTCTTCATGTTGATGGGGAGCCTACGAGCCGGGCTCATCGTCGCGCTAGCCATCCCGCTTTCGATGCTGTTTGCGTTCAACGGCATGCTTCAGTTCGGCATCGTGGGGAGCCTGATGAGTCTAGGTGCCATCGACTTCGGGCTGGTCGTGGATAGCTCGGTCATCATGGTTGAGAACTCCGCACGACGTCTGGCCGAAGACAAGTCAGGACGTTCAATCAAAGAGGTCGTCCGTGATGCGTGCATCGAAGTTCGAAAGCCCACGATGTTTGGCGAGCTGATCATTGCCTTGGTTTACCTCCCGGTGCTTGCGTTGGAAGGTGTCGAGGGCAAGCTGTTTCGCCCCATGGCACTGACCGTTATCTTTGCGCTCGCCGGGTCCATGTTAG
Source organism: bacterium (assembly GCA_030427705.1). GTDB lineage: Bacteria > Myxococcota_A > Bradymonadia > Bradymonadales > Bradymonadaceae > JAUIBR01. The sequence goes on from JAUIBR010000015.1 coordinate 107,684, forward strand.
TTTCACTGACGCTGATGCCTGTGCTGGCGTCGTATGGTCTGAAGCGCGATGTGAAGCACAAAAAGCCTGCGCTGGTGCGCTGGCTGGAACGCACGTACATAAACCGTCTTGAAGCGGCGTTGAACTCTCCGAAGTTCGTTCTGGGCTGGGCTCTGATTGTCGTCGTTGGCGCGGGGGTCCTGGCCACGACGCTTGGTTCCGAGTTCGTGCCACGTCTTCGCGAACAGGCCATCGTTATCAATACCGTGCGTATTGCAGGGGTCTCTCTTGATGAGTCCGTTCGTTACGGAACCGAGATCGAACGCCATCTGAGGGAAGAGTTCCCCAATGAGATTCTCCATATCTGGACGCGAACGGGCACGGCGGAGGTCGCAACCGATCCGATGGGTCTGGAGGTTTCCGACGTCTTCATCACGTTGACGCCGCGCGAGACGTGGAAACGCGGCAAGACGCAGGAAGACCTCACGGCCGCGATGCGCGCGGAACTTGAGGGACTACCAGGTATGCGGTCCATCTTCACACAGCCCATCGAAATGCGCGTCGCCGAGATGTTGGCTGGGATTCGGACCGATGTCGGCATCAAAATCCACGGGGATGATTTTGACCAATTAAAGACCTCCGCTGAAGAAATCCGGGCCAAGCTCGAAGCTATCCCTGGGGCGACGGACGTGACCGTCGAGCAACTAACTGGGCAGGCGATTCTTCAGATCGACGTGAATCGTGACGCTGCCGGACGGTATGGCATTCCGGTTGCCGATGTTCTCAATGTCATTGAGTCACTCGGGACACGACGCGTTGGTGAAGTCGTACAAGGACAACGTCGATTCGACCTCGTGTTGAGGCTGGACGACGACGTGCGAACATCTGCCGATGCGATCGGGCGTGTGCTAATCACAACCCCTTCCGGGGCCCGGGTGCCTCTCTCCACGGTCGCAAACATCAACGTGGTCGAAGGACCATCGACAATCAATCGCGACTGGGGGCAGCGACGGGTGGTCGTTCAATCAAATGTGCAGGGGCGGGACATCGGCTCTTTCGTTCAGGACGTGAACCAGGTGATTGCGGAAATCAAGCTCCCCGAAGGGTACTACACAACGATAGGCGGCGAGTTCGAGAACCTCCAGCGTGCACAGCGGCGTCTCGCGGTCGTGGTGCCGATCACGTTCGTCTTGGTTTTAGTGCTCTTGATGCTGACGTACGGGCGTTTCTCGGACGCGATCCGTGTCTTCACAGGTGTTCCGTTTGGCGCAGTTGGTGGAGTGTTAGCGCTATGGGCGCGCGACATGCCTTTCTCGGTGAGCGCCGCGGTGGGATTCATCGCGCTTTCCGGCATCTCGGTGCTCGGCGATATCGTCTTAGTATCGCGAATTCGCCAGCTGGAAGCAGAAGGACGCGACCTCATGGATTCCATTCGAGAGGCGGCAACGACGCGTGTCCGCCCCGTTTTGATGACGGCTCTGGTTGCTGGATTGGGTTTCATTCCGATGGCACTAAACACAGGTGTCGGAGCAGAAGTTCAACGCCCGCTAGCCACCGTCGTCGTCGGAGGTGTCATCTCGTCGACATTCGCGACCCTATTCGTATTGCCGGTGCTCTATTCGGTCTTCAGAAAGCGGCGAGACGTCAGCGCGTCTTAAGACCCTTTAGAATCCGGGATGCGTAACCCACAGGCGTTGCAGAACGGCCGGTTGAGCGCATGTAAGACGGGCTGGGAAGCGCAAGTTGCCTGACCAAACGCGCTTTGTTGTACCAGTTGTACCACGCAAAATCGGTGCGCCAGCTTCCAATATCAGGCCGTTGATACTCACGCATCGGAATGTCGAGTTCGAAGGTCTCGACAACCCATTTGCAGTACCAGCCGATACCTTCCGCGAGTTTGTCGCCAACGCGTTTTGTGACCAGCTGTTGCGGGTAACCGCCAAGATGGTTGAGAAGCAGCACGACATCCCACGCATGAATCAGCATGAATTCTTGGTCGCCGTGATGCCCCAGCACATGCAACGCAGCGTGGCAGAGCAGGTCGATGGCATCTGGGATTCGCAACCCTTCGTGTCCCGGCATGGGGTACGAGCGCTCATCGAGTTTCTCAAATCCCAAGGCGACCGAAACCTGGGGGCGCACGCTGATGCGGCGATGAAGGTCGAGTCGCGGCCCGCCATCTGGGGCCTCCAAACTCAAGGCATGCGTCACTAGCGCGCCGCCCAACGTTGGGATGATCGTATAACCGATCGAGGTCAGCTCAGAGACCACGTCTTCGAACACCGGGCGTGGAACGAAGATATCGATATCAGAGCTCGGGCGTTGATGCGGTTCGTCATAGTAGGACGCCGCCAGCGCAACTCCCTTCAGAATCATCAACTCCGCACCAAGCTCTTGCGAAAGCCGGGCAATGCGGGCAACTGCAGCCGTCCGGGCCATCTCTTGGAACACACGGTTGCGTCGTGAATCGACGAGGTGTTCACGGACTTTGCCGTCGAACCCGTCTTCATCAAGCTTGTCGATGATCAACGCGTCAGCGCGGTGTTCGATTAATCTTTGTGCGACGTGCTGGGCTGAATAGGGACAACTGGCCGGTCGGCCCATCAGTCTTGATGCGGCCCAGCGGATGAAATGATCACTCAAACAACTTCCTCGGGATCACGGTACTTCTGCAGCTCACCGTCGCGCAATTCATAGGCTTGGTCAACCTCGTCCAAGAGCGCGGGACGGTGCGTGATAATGACCACCGTTTTAGATGCCAGCAATTTTCGTATGTTACGCACAAATCGCACTTCTGCTTCCCGATCCAAGTGCGAAGTGGCCTCGTCCAGAATCAAGATCGGCGTGTTCGCCAGGATTGCACGGGCAAGTGCGATGCGTTGCCGCTGACCACCCGAAAGCCGAAAACCCTGGTCGCCAATCTGGGTGTCCCACCCATTGGGAAGCTGCGTCAGTACTTCATCCAAAAGCGACAGCTCAGCTGCTTCCTCTAGCTGCGATTCGGTAGCGTCTGGGACACCAAAGAGCACGTTATCCCGGACTGACGCAGATATTAGCTCAGTGTGTTGAGGGACGTAGGCAATATTTCGTCGTAGGTGTCGCAGTGCGATCTCAGATGTTGGCTTGCCGTCCAGCTCGATGACCCCCGAGGTCGGCTCATACAAACGCGAAATCAAATGTGCGATCGTGGTCTTTCCAGAGCCGTTGTCACCAAGCAGTGCGATCGTGGCTCCAGGCGCAATCGACCAATTCAACCCATGGATGATCTCCGTACAACCGGGATACCCGAAGCTGACCCTTTGAAACTCAAGGGCACCTTTGATTTCTGGTGAGTCCCCCGTGTCTGGTTGTTCATCCGGCACCGATAGCGCTTCACTGATCCGGGTTAGGCTGGCTTGCGAGCTGCGGTAGCCCGTGTACGCGTCGGCAATCGCGCGCAGAGGCGAGGTTAGGACCAAGGCCAACATCAGGAGCGTAGCGACCTCACCGGTCGTCAGGTCAAGCCCGAAGTTGTTGTAACTGGCGATGAAGGCGACGCTAACCATGCCGAAAAATGTCATGAATTGTGTTGCGGGTCCGACCAGTGATACTGCGGTCTGGCGCCGAACTCCAAGTTTGACGTTTTCTTCCGATGCCGAAGTATATCGGTCCCGAATTCGGTCTTCTTGTGCAAACGCTTTTGTGGCCCAAATCGTCTTCAGGTCCTCATCCGCTTGGCTCAGGAGTTCAGAATTGGAATCCCAATAGCGTCTTGAAATCTCGGTGACCCGACGGCCACTTAACCTTGCGATCAGGTACGCCACAGGTGCGGCCGAAACTACCAATAGTCCTAACCAGGGGCTTGTCGCAAAGAATACCCACGCTGCGCCCGCAAAGACGACGGCTGCCTCGAACAAGGCTTTGGGTGTTGTGGCGATATAGGACGACAAGGTCGACGCATCGAGCGCCAAGATCGTCATCTTCTGACCGTGCGAGGTCCCGTGGTGGTAGTACATCGGCAACCGGACCAGGCGGTCATGGAGTGCTGTTCGCATGTCGTGGTCGTATGTGTATTGGACCTTGGCCGAAAGCCATTGCGAGACAGCCTGAAGGCTAAGTCGGACTGCCAGCAGCCCTACAAGTCCAGCGGCCATGGTCGCCAATCCGCTGGCGCCAGTGTCCAAGATACCAACGGCCTTACCTGCAACGACTGGCACCGCGACATTTAGCGTGCCAGCGACCAGGGCCAGCAACACGATGAATACATAGGTCGCCCGATAAGGGCGAAAACGCTCCAGAAAGTAGCCCCATGTGGTTTTGGCGTTTGCCTGCAAATCTACGTTAGAAGCTGATCCCGATCGAAATCTCAGGATACCACTCATCGTCGCAGACATCACAGTTCAGAATCGTCTCGTACACGACACCAAGCGCAAGTAGGAGCGGTCCATTGATGCTGACCACGCCGGCGCGACCGCCGATGGAGTCGAGGTCATCAAACCCGTCGCCGATGAACCAGTGACTGTAGAACGCACCAATGTATGGGTGAATCACCGGAATTTGATGCAGGTAGTACGTCAGCCGTGGGGATACCGTTCCAACGAATGGGTCTCGGCCAATACTGATTTCGGTACCAAGCCCCAGCTCAAGACCCTTGAGCACGAAGTAACCAACACCAGCATTTAGTGTGAAGTAGCTATCGATCGAGCTGCTTACATAGCCGCCACCGATCGAGACATAGAATTTGCCCTGGTCGAACGGCGTCGGCCGCTCCATGACCACCGGCTCTTCGTACGGATTTGGCTCAGGTGGCGTCGTCGGTTCGCGCTCCTGTGCGAACGCTGGCGCGGTCAGGCAGAGCAAAAGAAGGCAGCAAATTACGGATTTCATAGCCATATCTCTTTGGTGAACGGCAATTAGGATGCAACGCGTTTCTAAGAGATTCCAACTCGACCGGTCAACTAACAAACCAGCGTCCAGCGAAGCCAAAGGCGAGCCACCCCAGCGAAGCGACCCCAGCGAAGCGACGCCAGTGAAACGACGCCAGCGAAGCGACGCCAGCGACCAAGAACAAAAAAAGGAGCCAAAGGCTCCTTTTCATTTGTTCGCAGTGTCGTGTCTAGAGGACACCGCGGCGCTTCTGGTCACGCTCGATGCTGCGGAAGAGTGCACCAAAGTTGCCTTCACCGAATGCTTCGTGCCCTTTGCGTTGGATGAGCTCAAAGAAGATGGGGCCAATGATGTTCTTGGTGAAGATCTGCAGCAGGTAGCCGCTCTCGTCGCCGTCGACCAGTACGTTGTGGCGCTTGATGTGAGCGCGGTCTTCCGTGACGTTTGGCACACGGTCGAACACTTCGTCGTAGTACTCGTCATCGATATCAAGGAATTCGATATTCGTGGATTCCATATTGTCGAGCGAGGACAACAAGTTGTTTGAGCACAAAGCCACGTGCTGAATGCCAGGTCCGTCGTACTCACGAAGGTACTCTTCGATCTGCGACTTCTCTTCCGTGCCTTCGTTGATTGGGATGCAGAACGAGCCGTCTGGCGAACGCAGCGCGTACGAAAGAAGGCCGGTCTCTTCTCCGCGAATGTCGAAGTAGCGGACTTGGGTGAAGCCGAAGACGTTCTTGTAGAAGTCCGACCATTCAACGAGCGTGCCCTTGTAGACATTGTTCGTCAGGTGGTCGATGAACTTGAAGCCTTTGTCGGCCACGTTGATTGGCGCGTCGTGCTCCATGAAGTTCGCTTCGAAGAATGCCGTTGGATCATCAACAAAGTAGATGAGGCTGTCGCCGATGCCGTAAATCGCTGGAACGTCGAAGGCCGATTGCGTAGCTTCCGTCGCGTCGAATGCGCGGGCGCCACGGCTGACAGCTTCTTCAAACGCGGCTTTCGCGTCTTCAACCCACATGCCCATTCCGCAGATCGAAGGACCGTGCGACTCGCGGAAGTGCTTCGCGAATCCGTCGTCTTCGTTCACCAGGAAGAGGATGTCACCCTGCTGGAATGCGTCGATCTGCTTGTCCGTGTGCTTGCTGGTCTTCGAGAAGCCGAAGCTCGTGAACAGGTTCTCAAGGTTGTTGTTTCCAGCTTCTGCGCTGTACTCGAGAAACGCGATTCCTTTCAGTCCGCATGGGTTCTTTTCGTCTGCCATTTTTACCTCCAAATACTTCAGCGGACGCCTTGTCCGCATGATTTCTACTGATGCGAACTCTAACGACAAGTTAATCAAAAAAAAGAATAAACTTTTGTTACACTCCATCAGATTTTCTGATAGACATGTCTGCCATAAGGGTTGCCCCCAAGGATGGGAGAGTTCTGACGCGCATAATCAGGGAAGATGCGCGTGTCAGGCGGCAATGCCACGGAAGGTTAAAGCAGTATAGATAACGGCCCCATGGATGGGGCCCACCCATTCACCTCGCGCATTTCGGCGATCGGATTTTTGCTGTGCAAGAGGTGGGAGGCACGGGATGGACTTTCATCTCGACGGCCTCGAGGCCCTCGAAGCGATCGTACGCACGGGGAGCTTCAGCGCAGCAGCGCGGGAGCTTCACAAGGCGCAGTCTGCGGTCAGCTACGCGATTCAACAGCTTGAAACCAATCTTGGGGTTTCGGTGTTTGACCGCTCAGGGCATCGAGCCGTCTTGACCGATGAAGGACGGGTTGTTCTGGAAGAGGGCCGCATGCTCCTCGCCAGCGCCCGACGGATCCAATCTCTGGCAAAGCAAATGGGGACCGGCTGGGAAGGGCGGCTAGAAGTCGTGGTCGACGGCATTCTGCCCATTCGTCCAATCATGCAGGTCCTCAAGCGCATGGGCTCCGACGAGGTCCCAACCCAAATCCAAGTGCGCGTTGAATTCATGACCGGCGTGCAAGCCCGCTTCGACAAGAACGACGCCGACATCATGGTGGTTAACCGCTACCAAGCCCGCGACAACCTGGTCTCGATTCCGATGCAAGAAGTTGAGGTCGTCCTGACCTGCGCTCCAGACCACCCACTGGCCGCCGACGCACCCGACCAAAGCTGGACACAGCGCGAGCTGCACAACTTCATCGAATTATCTGTTCATGACACGGCAGAAGGAAAAGACACGGAAGACCCGACGATGTTTGGCGGCTCACGCGTCTTCTTCCTGAGCGACTTCCAGTCAAAGAAAGAAGCTCTGTTGATGGGATTGGGATTCGGCTGGATGCCCGCCTATTTGATCAAGAAAGAGCTCGACCGAGGTGACCTCGTCGAGATCAAATACGACCGAGGCAGCCGCTATTCATTCACCCCGCTTCTGGTTCACCGAGCCGACCGCCCACTAGGTCGTGCGGGTCGTCAGTTCATCGAACTGCTGACTGAGTGAGTTCTTGGTTTTTGGTTTTTGGTTCTTGGTTCTTGGTTTGGTGGTCTGGCTTCCGGAATTGGTACCTGCGGCGTTTTGGTCGATGTTTCGGGGGAGCGGGCGAGGTCTAGAGTGCGAGAGCTTTTTAGTTTGGGTTAGGGTGATTCGATGTTGACTGGTTCGGTCTCAAACCCTGCACCAACCCAGTCATAGACCACGATTCACCATCGGAATCTAAGTAGATGTCGCGAAGACTACCATCCAGATAGAAGTACTCTGCGAACCTTTCTTGCTCTCCCATATGTCTTGAGCTGTCTCGTGTCGACAAAACCGTACCCCAAATAGAACCCTCTCCCGCTCCAAGTCTCTCCCGCTCCCCCGAAACCAAGAACCAAGAACTAACGACCAAGAACCGAGCTAGCTCCCAATTCGCCGCTTGTAGACGCCGAGCAGCTTGTTCTTCCGCACCCTCGCAATCTCACCCAACATCTCACGCGACTCGTGAAAGTAACGCTGTGTATCATCAACGCTGGCTTTGGTGTCACTGCGGTCGCGGTCCCACCAGCGAACTTCCACCTCGCGGATGTCTAGGCCGGCCGACTCGAAAATCTGCAGGAGTTCGACGTCGAATGCGGTGACGTGCCAGCCATCGTCGACCTTCGATTTCTGGAGGAAACTCAGGTGGGGGAAGAGTTCTAACGCATGTGCGCGTCGGCAGGCTTTGAACCCGCATTGTGTGTCGATGATGTCAGGGAGCACCATGCGGCGGCGAATCTCGCGGAACACACCACTGCCAACTCGTCGCAACAGGTTGAAGCCATCTCGGTTCAGACCACGCGAGCCTATGACGATATCTGCGCCACGATCGAACCATGGAAACAGCTTCTCCCACTCTTGAATCGGGGCGCTCTGGTCCATGTCGGTAAACAACACAAACTCGCCAGCAGCGTCCTGGATACCCGCCCAGATGGCGCCGGGCTTCCCGCCTTTTTCGATCGTGAAGACACGGAAGTTTGAGTGGTCGTCGCAGAACGCTTGGGCCACCTGAAGGCTGTCATCTGTGCTGGCATCATCGACGATGATGACCTCCCAATCGTAGTCGACTGACGCGAAGTAGTCGGCCACTTCTTGGAGGCATCCCAGCTCGATGTTTCGCTGCTCGTTATAGCAGGGAATGATGACAGAAAGTTGCAACGTCAACGTCTACTCGGCGTACCAGACGAACCCACCTTGAACTGCGGTTTCGTCGCCAAGCTCCGGCCGTTTGATGAGGACGGTGACGTGGTAGTACGCCGCCTTGTCCTTTGGTGCCTCTAGGCCTTGCGGCATGGAGAACCGGCCTGTGAAGTACTGCGTCTCTTTCCACTTTTCGACGGTGCCCAGATTACCTTCGGAGACGACGCCATTGGCGAGGTCTTTGTCGTTGTCCAGCATGAGGAAGATCTGGCCGTTCGCGTCCCCGGCGTACTTGCTGGCAGGAAGCGGCAGTCGGCAAACCGCGTGGACTTGCTTGCCAGAGAAGACCGTCGTGAAGTTCAGCTCAGGCGGCTGATTTGGGTCGATCTTTTCGTTCGAGAAGACACATGTCGTCGCAAACTCTTTGTCGATCTTGCCAAGCTTCTTGTGCTCTTTGAACTTCGCCAACTTCGCCTGGTTTAGCGGTAGCGCGATGTCCTTCGCAGCTTCGCTCGCGCCGTCCGAGATCTCGCGTCCCGTAGCGAATCGGCCTTCGATGAACGCCCAGGCGTCTTCGGGTTTGTCCTGAAGCGCTCGAGCCGTGCGCTCGGTGTAATCAGCGCTCGCCGATTTGAACTCTTTGTTCACGTCGCTGGCGAGTTTCGCGCGTTCCATCACGTCGGCACCCTCGGTTTCGCAAGGCGCAGATGAAGCTTCCCACGCGGTCCGGGCAGCATCGAACTGTCGGTAGACCGCAGCCGCGTTGGAGCCGTTCGTTGGGTTCGAGGTGTTCAGCATTTCGATCTTCGCACGCGCTTCGGTGGCTGCTGCCTGGCATGCGGCCAGATCATTTACCGAGCTTGTCGCGTTGTTCACACCGTCTTTGGCGACGTCATCGACTTCAGGTGCGCCGCTACATCCAATGCACAAAGAAAGGGCAACGAGGGTTCGTTTCTTCATCATTTCCATCCGTGTTGGTTCTAGTTAGCGAGGTACCACGCCAACCGGTCGTGAACAATACTCAGGGTCTGATGCATCTATAGTTGGCGTACTTGACGACAACCACCCAGAACCCCAAACTCTGTATCAGGAGGTCTGATGAGAGTTCGACGAACACCCATATTGCTCTCGATGTTTTTGGGCTTTGTGGTCGGCGGTGGGTTGTACCTGTGGAACCGAACATTGGACTCCAGCGACAATGCGGCCGAGGCTGCGATCATCGTCGTCGCACAATCGCAGATCAGTAAGGGCGACATCCTCAAACGAAGCATGGTGACGATGAAATCCGTGCCCACACGTTACGTCCGAGCCGATATGATGCGCGACAACGAGCTCGGCACGTATATCGGCGCTCGTGCGGCTGAAGACGTCGAGCCCGGCCATTTCCTGCTCAAATACAACTTCGATCGGTAGCTAAATGATCTATCACTACCGCGAACCGTCCGAGGCGTTCGAGGCACTCGAAGAATTCAACGTGCACGAAGTGGCCGAACACGGCGTGCTTCAATGGCATAAAGACGACTACACCCTCGTCGCGGAGGCCAGCTACGAGGTTGCAGGCACCTACGATAAGGCCAAGCGGGTTTTTGAGGGCGAGCGACGGCTAGAGAATGCTGATGTCGATGATGCCCGCATGATGGCTATGGGCGCCACGGACAAGCCAGTCATCGGAGAATCCGATCAGGATGGAATCGTGCGCTTCTTCGCCATGTGGGACGCGCGTGACGCCAACCGCCCTGGCAGTTTCCCAGACGAGGCGACCGAGCTGGTCGAGGCATTTGTGAACTGCGTCATCACAATCGAAGAATCTCGAGGAACGCCGGAACATGAGGCCCTTGTCGTGGGGTTCCTAGGCGCGTTGGACGGCTTTCTGTCCGCCTACAAAGGCCTCACCAACGACGACATTGCGCGTTACATCGCAGCAGTCGGCGTATCGAAAGAAAAGGCCGAACGCGACCTCGCCTTCATCCGGTCGCTTTACGCGTAATGGTGCTTAGGTTGGTGTTTGTCCGCAGTTAAGCTAAACTAGCGGTCAAACGCACCGAGCAAAAACGAGGCAGGAATGGCTGACGAGGCCCCAGAAATCAAGACGATCGCGCGGAACCGCAAGGCGCTGCACAACTACTTCGTCGACGACGAGTATGAAGCTGGCATCGTGTTGGTGGGCACCGAAGTGAAAAGTCTTCGGGAGAATCGGCTGCAGCTTACGGACGCCTACGCTCGTTTCGAAAAGAACGAACTCTGGCTCGTATCCGCGCATATCTCGCAGTATCCGCACGGCACGCACGTCAATCACGAGCCCGAGCGTCCACGCAAACTGCTCTTGCATCGGCGTGAACTCAACAAACTTCGCAATAAGGTAGAGACCGCCGGCTTCACGTTGATTCCGCTGGAGCTCTACTTCAAAGGCTCAAACGTCAAAGTCCGACTGGGCCTATGTCGCGGTAAGAAGCAGTTCGACAAACGCGAGGCTGTGCGCAAGCGCGAGGCCGCTCGCGAGATTGCCCGCAACACGGCCGACGCTCGCCGCTACTCCTAGTTTCATTGACACATTGCGGGGGGCGCGGGACAAAGAGTAAACCTTTGTTTGAGTGTCGAATTGGGTCAGCAAGAGACCAGTATCCTCGACCGTCCTTGGCTGTACTACGCTGCCGCCGCTGCCTTTTTCGTAGTGGGGCTCGTTCAGCGTGTGGTTGTGGGCGAAGTCCCCGGCGATTTCACAGCGTATCTGAGCGCCGCGGATATGTTTGTCGCGGGCGTCGACCCCTACACTGACGCGCGTTTTGCCACGCCGCGCTACGACGGTTTTCCATACAACTATTTCCCCGGAACGCTCTTCCTGATCGCACCGCTGGCTTTCCTGCCCACACCGGTAGCGGTGGCGTTGGATTGGGTTGCACGGGCCGTTGTGATGCTGCTTTCGCTCAAGTGGCTCAATGACAAGATTAACCTCGGAAACAACTTTCATCGCGTCCTTGGCATCGCGTTGATTTGCGAGCCGCTCCTGGTCGATTGGCTCGTCGGAAACATGGTCACGTACCTATTTGGTGCGCTGGTCCTTTCCGCTGCTCTGGCCGACCGCGAGCCTTCCAATGGTGGGCGAGTGGTGCAGGTTTTGGCGGGGCTCGTCCTTGCGTTTAAGCCATTTTGGTTCCTGCCTGTGGGCTGGATTTTGATGGTGAAGCGTCGTTGGGACCTGATGGGCGCGTTGATCGTGGGTGGGTTATCGATGGGCTTGTTGAGCCTGGCCTTGCCTCAGTTCCGTGAGTCCTTCTTGGCTCATACCGAGAACATGCGCGGGTTCTACTACTCGGTGGATTTGTTGAATCTTGCGCCACAGGTGCTGCCCTTCGCAGTTGTCGTGGTCGTGGGTGCAGGTCTTTGGCTTTGGGTGCGACGGGAGTCTCCGGATTTGTGGCTTCTGGGCTGTTTATGCCTCCCGATCTTCCCGCGACTGGCAACGTATTCGTATGTGCTCGCCTTGCCCGTGGTTATCCTATTGTTCCGCGAGAAAAAGCCCGTCGTGGCATTTTTGATGTCTTGTGTCCTGCTGGGCCCGCTTCCGTGGATCTTAAGAGACAGCACGTTGATGGAGGGCGAACGGTTGGAAAACTGGGCGCTGTTCCTGTGGTCGACGGTGGCCATGGTCGCGTTTTACGCCTACCTTTGGCGTCCTGACGTCAGCAAACCACGAGTCCAATGAGCGATTCGAATACACGATTTTCGGACCTGTTCCGCGCACCGTATGACCTGCGCATCGTGTGGGCCATCTTGCCCATCGGGTTGATTGGCCTTGGGTTTGCGTTGATGCCGCTCAAGTCGTGGGACTATTGGTGGCATATCGCGTATGGACGTGTCATCAACCGCACGCATGAGATGCCGCTGTACGCGGACTTTCTGTACACGATGCCGCAGGATGCGCCGAGCTACGTGCAGGCCTGGATCGCGCAGTGGGCGCTCTATCTGATTCACGATGCGGTAGGGCTGCATGGCGTTTTGATCATGCGCAATGTCCTGAGCGTCTTTGCTTTCGCCATCCTCGGCTGGTGGGGCGCGAAACGGGCGGATTCGTTCGCGTTGGGCTCGATCGTGACGCTTTTCGCGGCCGCGTTCGGATTCCTTTGCATTGCCGCCCGCAGTCATCTGCTCGCATGGCCAATGTTCTTAGCGTTGCTGGGTATCGGTTATGCAGCTCGAGGAGGGCAAAAGAGTCCGTGGCTCGCGCTCACTTTTATCCCAATCGCGATTCTGTGGAGCAATGTTCACGGAACCTTCCTGATCCCGATGCTGGTGTCGTTGGCTTTCTTTGGTGCGGCCGTCGGAGACTACGTGCTCTATCGCGACCGGTTTGACCCGCTGCAGGTGAAAGTCTGGGGCATTACGACGGTTGGGTCGTTGCTGGCGACGTTGGTCAATCCGCGTGGTTACGAGATTTACTTGTTCCTGCACGACCTGACGACGAATCAGGAAAATCGGACCTATATCACCGAGTGGTTCCCCGCGACGCCGTGGCATCCGCCTGTGTATGGCCTGTTGTTTTGGATTCTGATCACCATCATCGCCATCTTGATGTGGCGCCAACGCGACCGCGTCGACCTCGCGGACGTGTTTCTGCTGTACGGCTTTTCGGCGCTCAGCGTCGGGCAGAGCCGCGCTCTGCTTTGGGTTGGGCTGTGCCTGCCTGTCGTCGCGGGATACTACCTTCGGCCGTTCGGAACCTTCTTTGAAGGGGCTGACTCTGAACCGGGCAAAATCGCCCAGGCTGCAAACGTGATCGTGGCCGTGAGCTTGTTGTTATTGATGGTCGTGCTTCAACCTTGGACGGGTTCGAACCCTCAAGCCGCAGAAGCTCAGGTTGCTCCAACCCGGACATCCGAGCCACTGCTTGGCTTAGTCCCCGTCGAAGCGCCGGTCGAGCCGCTGGCAATTTTGGCCGACAGAGCGGACCGCGAGGACTTGCAGGTTTATCACGACCATCGAATGCCCGGGTTTATTCTGTGGCACCTGCAGGGCGACCAACCCAAGCAGATGGTCTACGTCGACAACCGCGTAGAACTTCCGCCTTCGGAACAATGGCGGCGTTTTGACAAGGTGAATGCAGGGGAGGGCTGGCGCGAAGAGTTCGACGAATATGGGGTTGATGCAGTTGTTGCTTCCAAGGACACGCAAGGGCGTTTGGTCGAGGCGATGCGCGGGCAAACGGACTGGGTCATCGAGTTCGAAAACGAACACTATGCGCTGATTACGCGAAAGTGATAGACTCGCTGCACACCAAATAGGGCGCAACTTCAATGGGGTATCCCGTGAAAACACTTACGATTGTCTTGTCCGTATGGTCTCTGATGCTGGTGGCGACTTCGGCCTCAGCTCAGCAAATCGATCCATGCAAAGCCGACCGAGAGAAGCTGTGTGGTGACGTAGAAGCCGGCGAAGGCCGCGTGATGAAATGCATGCACCAGAATCGAAAGAAACTCTCGAAGGCCTGCAAAGATCACAGAACGAAGGGAAAGCAAAAGGTTCTGGATGCAGCAGCGGCATGCAATGAGGACACCCAAAAATTCTGTTCCGACGTCACTCCGGGTGCCGGCAGAATCGCGGTCTGTCTGAACCAGCACAAAGACGAACTCAAGCCCGAGTGCAAAAAGAAGCTGGACAAAGGAAAGGCAAAGGTCAAAAAGGCGACGAAGGCGTGCAAAGCGGATGCAAAGAAGCTTTGCAAAGACGTCAAACCTGGAAAGGGTCGCATCTTGAAATGCCTCTCGGACAACGAGTCAAGACTCACTCAATCGTGCAAAGACTCACTCACCATGGACTGATCGTCCTTGCGGCGGCAGTGGTCTGGATTTCCACCACGGTCGCCCATGCGCAAGGGGTGGCACTGCTTCCCAAAAGCGAGGAGCAGCATCGTCTGGACCTCGCCGAATACTATCTCATCAAGCGGCAACCGACCGAGGCGTTAGGCATTCTTGCGCCGCGATGGCCAGACCTTCGCACCGAATTCGACGGTGTCGATACTCCCACCGAGAAACTGGAACGTCATATCGAACCCGCTCTGCACTACGCGGCGATTGGGACCATTCGCACCGAGGGCAAGATTCGATACGGAATGCCGATGACAAAGGCTTCCGGAGAAGACGCGACGACCAACCTCAAGTGGGCGCTCAACGTGCTGATGAGGCTTGAGGCAGTCCATCGAAAAACGTTGCTTTCGGTTCAACGACGTCACGCGATTGGCGAGGCGTTCGTGGCTCTTGGAGAGTTCGAAAGGGCGGCTAAGTTCCTCATGCCTGACAAGCTACGGAGCAGCCATGATTCGGCGACTGTGGAAGCGGCAGCTAAGTTGATGAGGCACAGTAAGGATGAACGCGCGGCCGCCAAACTGGACGAGCTGCGCGAGCAGTGCATCAAACGGGAAGACTCAAAACTGAAGCCCTCTAGCGTTCTGACACAATAAGCAGACATCCACTAAAGCGGCGGATTCGTTGCCTAACAACTACCTCCTAGTGATCGACGACATATTGTGCTACCCAGAGCACTCCACAGTCGTGGAAGATCCACCGTAACTACAACAAGCGGTACACCGTGCAATGGCTCCAGAGGAGAGACCACCACGGTCGCAGATTGGATATAGGTCAATCGAAATGGCTCGAAAAAGAAGAAGAAGACGTGGCGGACGTGGGCGCAGTGGCGGCGGCCAAGCGGTCAATCCAGAGGAACTGACACGTCTTCACGAACGCCTCACCGACTACACCCCGATTCAACCAGAAGAACGCATCAACCTCGAGACCTCTCGTGAAGAGCTCGTCGGTCGCGTCATCAACCTGGTTGCGCCGATAGGAAAGGGTCAGCGTGTGCTGGTCACAAGCCCGCCAAAAGCGGGTAAGACGACCATCTTGCAGAACGTCGCGAAGGCCGTTCACAAGAATCATCCTGAAATCTACCAATGCGCAGTGCTGGTGGACGAACGGCCCGAGGAAGCGACCGATTTCCGGCGAAACCTCGACATCGATGTGTTCGCGTCCACGGCCGACAAAAGCCCCAAAGACCATATCAATATGACAGAGCGCGTCTTCAAAGAGGCGGTCGAAAAGTTGTTGGAAGGTCAGGACGTTTTGATTCTTCTGGATTCGATCACGCGCCTGGCCCGTGCCTACAACACGGTGCATGGAAGCTCGAGTCGAACCCTCTCCGGTGGTGTCACCGCCGGCGCGTTGGACCGTCCTCGCCAGCTGTTTGGAGCCGCACGCAACCTTGAAGAAGGTGGGTCGCTGACAATCGTGGCGACGGCGCTTGTGGACACTGGCAGCCGCATGGACGAAGTCATCTTCCAAGAATTCAAGGGTACTGGTAACTGCGAAATCGTTTTGAGCCGGAAGTTGGCAGAGCGCCGATTGTTCCCAGCCATCGATATCAGCAATACCGGCACGCGCCGCGAAGATCAGCTGTTCGACGAGATCGAAAGCCTGAAGATTCCTGTCCTGCGCCGCAAGCTCTCGGACATGGGCGAAATCGACTCGATCGAGTGGATGATCAAGCGTACCAAACAATCCCGCACCAACCTTGAGTTGATGAAGGGAATGCTGAACTAGATCGCCTTCGAGAACGCGCGTTGTGAGCCACTGCGCGCATCGAAGATTCTGGCGATGTTTCTCACAAAAAACCGGCCTGATTCAGTGACTCGGAACCCGGTCTCCGTTTTCTGGATCATTGCGCGTTCAACGAACTCGTTTAGAGCTTCGAGTTCAGTTTCGTAGCAAGATTCGAAGCCTGGGAAGTCTGAGAACTGCACATCATGTGAACACATGATGGCCATGATGACCTCCCGTCGTTGGAGGTCGTCCTCGGTCAGTTGGATGCCTCTCACGATTGGGAGGTCGTTCGCATCAATCGCCGCCTCGTACTCCGCGAGGTCCTTCGCATTTTGGAAGTACATATCGCGGGTCTGGCTGATGGCTGACACACCAAACGCGTGAATATCCGTGCCCGCCCACGTTGAGTAACCCTGGAAGTTTCGATGCAATGTGCTGCTCTCCAACGCTTGCGTGAGCGCGTCGTCAGGCTTGGCGAAGTGGTCCATGCCGATGAACGAATACCCCGCACCATCCAGCGCTTTGATGACGTTCGAGAACAGCTGCAACTTCGTGTGTGCATCGGGAAGGCCGAATCGTTCCAGGTGCTTTTGCGCGGGCGCTGCCCATGGAACGTGCGCGTAGCTGTACACAGCAAGTCGGTCAGGTCCCAGGTCGATGACATCCTGAATCGTCTGATTGAACGACTCGATAGTTTGTCCAGGAAGGCCGTAGATGAGGTCCATATTGATGGACTTGATGCCATGGTCGCGCAGCATGTCGACCGCATCACGGGTCATCTCGTAGGGCTGCACACGATGAATCGCTTCTTGAACCGCTTTGTTGTGGTCCTGAACACCAAGCGAGGCTCGGTTGAACCCGACCTCGACAAGCGCTTTGACGTGGTCTTCAGAGAGCTCACGCGGGTCGATTTCCACCGACCACTCGCTTTCTGCCGCTGGTTCAATAGCGTTTCGGACGTGTTGTCCGAGCTTTCGAATCTCTTCGGGAAGGAAGAACGTGGGTGTGCCGCCGCCGAGGTGCAGTTGAACCAACGGCTGGTCGTGAAACCAAGGAAGACGAGCGTCAAACTCACCTAGCAATCGTTCCAGGTACTCGGCCGAACGCTCCTGCTTGCGTGTGATGACCTTGTTGCAGGCACAGTACCAACACAGGGCGCGGCAGAACGGCAGATGGAAGTATAACGACAGCGGACGTTGGGCATCACGCGTTTGCTCAACACGTGCAGCTACATCTGCAGCAGTCAGGTCGTCGAATGCCATCGCCGTCGGATACGAAGTGTATCGAGGTGTCGGCACATTGAATTCTTCAAGAGTCGCAATTTGGGGCAGTTTCATGTTCAATCTCACCATGGGTCGCTGCCTGCAATTGCACATTCCGATCCAACCCGATAAATGAAATAAGCTCAATAAATCAACGTATTGCGAGTTCCTATGAGGAAATTGGACGCAATATGTGCGCTTCTGTTGGTGTGGCGAAAATATTGCGCAGGGGTGGTTGGGCGTTCGTAAGCGAGTTGTTGGTGTGTTGATGAACGACTAGGCTTGGGGTTCAGCACGAGGCAATTATGGATTTCTTCAAAAACTACCTATCCGAAACCCACCTGATGATCCGCGACACAGCCAAGAAGTTCGCGGAGAAAGAGGTGCTCCCGTATGTCGAAGAGTGGGAGGAAGCTGGCGAGTTCCCTCGCGAACTGTACAAAAAGGCGGCGGATGCCGGTTTGCTTGGAATTGGTTTTCCTGAAGAAGTTGGCGGCAGCGGCGGCGGAGCGATGGAGACGGTCATGGCCATTGAGGGCATGATGCGCGGTGGGTCCACCGGCGTTTCTGTCGGCCTCTGGTCGCTGGGCATCGCGCTTCCACCGTTGATGTACGAAGGAACGGACGAACAGAAAGAGCGGTTCGTTCGGCCCACCCTCGCCGGCGACAAGATTGCATGCCTCGGGATCACCGAACCGAACACAGGAAGCGACGTTGCGGGAGTCCGTACGACGGCTGTCCGAGACGGCGACCACTACATCGTCAATGGGGCGAAGACGTACATCACGTCAGGTGTTCGGGCCGATTTCATCATGACACTGACTCGAACCAGCGACGATCCGCACGGTGGCCTAACCTTTTTGATGATCGAGAGCGATACGCCAGGCGTTCAGGTTTCGCGTGCCCTCAAGAAGACAGGCTGGTGGGCAAGCGATACGGCGGAGTTGGCGTTTCAGGACGTGCGCGTGCCCGTCGAAAACCGCGTTGGTGATGAAGGCATGGGTTTCTTTACGCTGATGCGCAACTTCCAGAGTGAGCGCCTTGCGCTGGCCGCATACGGAGTCGCGACCGCGGAAATCTGTCTGGAAGAATCTCTGAAGTACGTGCATGAGCGTGAGGCCTTCGGACGACCCATCGCGAAGTTCCAAGTCACCCGGCATAAACTGGCAGATATGGCGACACGAACGTTAGCCGCGAAGTCCTTTGTCTATCAGGTCGCAAGCCGAGTTGATGAGGGCGATTACTTGGTCAAAGAGGTCTCGATGGCCAAAAACCTGGCGGCCGAGCTCGCTGTCGACGTGTCGTACGAGGCCGTTCAGCTGCATGGTGGTATGGGCTATATGCGCGAAGTTGTTGTCGAACGGTTGAGTCGTGATGCGCGCTTGCTGCCAATCGGCGGTGGCACTCAGGAAATCATGAAGGAAATCATCGCGAAGAATATGGGGCTCTAATGCTCGACGAACTTCGCGAGCTCTATCCAGGAAAGTGGGACGGCGGGCCACCGTCGTGCGAGATCCATGGCTTGATTCAACACGGTGGAAAGACCCTCAAGATCGAGGTGCTCCTGCGCCCCGATTCCGCAGTTTCAAGTGTTTTTCTAGGTGGAGATTGTGTGGCCACAGCGCGGGCATCATCGGCTATCGATGCCGTGACACGGTCGCTAAAAGCTACTGACCCTTGAAGTCGGGGTTCCGCTTTTCACGGAAGGCTGCGACGCCTTCGTGATGGTCTGCCGTCGCGATGGCCTTGGCTTGAAGCTCGGCTTCACGAGCAAACGTCTCCATCAAATCCTCAGACACAGCCGCTTTCGCGATTTCTTTGGTCAATCCAGCCGCGTAGGTCGG
Organism: bacterium; assembly: GCA_030427705.1. Classification (GTDB taxonomy): domain Bacteria; phylum Myxococcota_A; class Bradymonadia; order Bradymonadales; family Bradymonadaceae; genus JAUIBR01. The sequence goes on from JAUIBR010000015.1 coordinate 126,847, forward strand.
CATCTTGGCCAACTCTCTTGCCCAAGTCTCGGCTTCGGTCTGCAATTGGTCTGGGCGAACGACTCGATTTGCCACCCCAAGCACGAGCGCTTTGTCCGCAGTCATGGGTTTGCCGCTCACCAGAAACTCAAGCGCCCGGCTGTAACCGAGTTGATTCACCAAGAACCAAGTCGCGCCAGCGTCCGGTACCAGCCCGATGTTGATGAACGCGGGATAGATGGCGGATGTATCCGACATCACGCGAAAGTCGCAGGCCAGGGCAATCGACATTCCTGCACCGGCGGCAGGTCCATTTATCGCGCCAATCACGGGCTTTGGCATCGACGTCAATAGCTCGATGATTGGGCGATAGCGCGTGTGAAGATATTCGGTGACGGACTCAGGTTCCAAAGTGTCGCCGAACTGCGTGACGTCGGCGCCGGCGCAAAATCCTTTGCCTTCGCCGGTCAGAACAATTGCGCGCATGGAGGTGTCATAGGCGACCGTCTGCAACACTTCTAGCAGCTCGGCTGCGAGTTGCTCGTCGACCGCGTTGCGTTGATCAGGGCGGTTAAGCCTAATGATAGCGTACTGGTCACGCGGTTCGTATTTGACTGTCTCGTACTTACTCACTGGGGTCCTCCGAGAAGACGTCGACGTTGCCAGCGGCCGATGGAGTTTCGGTATCGCCAACGTTCTGCGTGTGGCCATAACCGAGCTGCCCAAACTTATTGTAGCCCCAACACTTGAGCTGGTCGGACTCCAAGATAACGCAGTTGTGGTACGCGCCGGATGCAATCGCGATGGCCTTCTCACCTAAGAAAACGTCGGCGACTGTTGTGACGGACTCATCATCACCGACGTCGCGAGTGTGGCTGTAGCCAAGCTGGCCGAATTTGTTATCGCCCCAGCATTTCACACGGCCTTCTTCAAGGATGGCGCATGTGTGAAGCGAGCCCAAAGAGATGGCTGTTGCTTTGGCGCCCAGCGACACCGAGTTCTTGGGCGATTCGTCATCGCCGATATCGACTGTGTTCCCGTAGCCAAGTTGGCCGATGTTGTTACGGCCCCAGCATTTAACGTCACCGTCGCGCATCAGCGCGCATGAGTGCCATCGACCCACAGCAACTCGCTCGGCTTTGCCGCCGAGTTTTACCGGTTCTTCGATGTTTGGCATCTCGTCGTCGCCAATATTGTCGGTGTGTCCGAGCCCGAGTTGGCCGTATTTGTTCCAGCCCCAGCATCGAACCGCTCCGTCACCGGTCACCACGCAGGTGTGATACTTGCCGGACGACACGTGGACCGCGGGTGATTTCAGCGTGACAGGGGGAACTGCGCTGGGCGACTCGTCGTCTCCGACTGTCGTTTTGTGCGCCAGACCGAGCTCGCCGTATTTATTGCCACCCCAGCATCGGAGCGAGCCCGACGCCAAAATCGCGCAGACATGTGAGGCGAAGCTCGACGCGCCGGCAGAAATGAATTTCGCGGGCAGACCCAGATCAACTGGAGGGACATCTTTGGGAAGATTCGACTCGCCCACCCGCTTGGTGTTTCCCAGCCCGAGCTGGCCAAATTGGTTTTCGCCCCAACACCGGACTTCGCCGCCTTCAAGTAGGGCGCATGTGAAGTTGGATTGACGGTCGCCTGCAGCGGCCACTTGAATTACCGGCTTTCCGAGGTCGACGTAGGGAGCCTTCTTGGCTGCCTCGTCATCACCGTACTTTTCTTCATTTCCAAGCCCTAGCTCGCCTTCGAAGTTTGCGCCCCAACAGCGAACTTTCGAATCGATGACAGCACAGGTGTGGAACTTCCCAGCAGAGATGTCGGTGATTCGCCGAGGCGGTGCCTCTGGCGCCGCGTCTTCAGCACCTGCGTCCGACAAATCCGGGGTCCCCACGTCCTCGAATTCCATCTCCGCAGCATCAATGCCTGCATCGGTGACGGCAATTGCCTGATTGGTTTGGGGCGGCGGTTCGGGCTTCGGAGGTGGTGGGTCATCGTCTTTCAGCCCAAAGACGATTGCGGTGATCACGCCGACAAGCGCCAGCACCACAAGCGCGGCACCCATGGGGCTTTTTTGCTTGTTGCCTGTGTCGCCCGAGTCGCCCGAGTCTGTCGCTTTGGGCGCTTCATCCACCTCGGGCGCGACATCTTCGCTGACCTCCGACGCTTGCGCACTAATTGGCGGAGGGAGCTCGGGCGGCTCCGATTTTTCGTCGGTTGCGATGATGCCCGCAGGTGGACGCGTGGCTTGCTTTGTCTTGCTTTCGGCTACCGCCATCGCGGCTTGCAGCATGTCGCTCGAGGTCAGAAGGCCCGTTAGTTCTGCGCCATCTGCGCCATACGTTCCCGGTCTCTCACTCAGCGCGTCGAAGGCGATATGCATGGATCCGCGGAACTCTTCGACGCTGCGGTATCGGTTCTCATGTTCTCGCTCCAATGCTTTGCGCAAGAACGACATGACCTCATCGGGAAACCCAAGCTTCTCGACTGGTTTGAACGGGTCGAAACTCTCGTCCATTTTGTACGAGACGATCTCGTTCTCAGTCTTCCCAGGGAAGGGCCGGTGTCCAGTCAGGAGCTCATAGATCATAACCCCGACTGCATAGAGGTCAGACCAGGGACCGATTCCCTTAAGGTTAACCTGTTCCGGCGCCATGTAACTCGGCGAGCCCAGTGGCCATTTCGTATCAGCGCGGTTCTCCACAAACTTCGCCGTGCCGAAATCCAGAATCTTCACGTGCATCGGGTTCCCGATGACCTCTTGCAACATGACGTTTTCAGGCTTCACATCGCGGTGAATGATGTTCTGCGCGTGTGCGGCCTCAAGCCCGTTCAGAATTTGGTCGAAGACGTCTTTGAGCTGTTCATGTGTGAAGCCTGTCTGTCGCTTGGCTCGCACAGAGATCTCATGGCGCAGCGTCGCAGCGTCTTTGACGTACTCCATAACCAGGTACGGCTTCTTCCCGTGCATCCCGTACTTCAGAAGTCGCACGATATTCGGGTGGGTCAGATCAGCTAGCGCCTCGGCTTCGCCTTGGAACTTTTCGGAAAGGGCTTGAACCACCACCGCGTTGTCAGACGGGAAGTCGATGAGCTTCAACGCACCGCGGAGGCGGAACAGAGGGCTTTGTAGCGCGAGAAAGACTTTCCCGAAGCCACCAGCACCAATCTTGTCGACGATCAGGAAATCCCCAGCCATCGTGCCGATCATCGGGTCCGGCGTATCGTCATTGCGATGTGCGCGATCCCAGAAGACCTGCGGCACATAGTGATACCCACGTTTCTTGCACGCCTTTTCGGGGCAGCGCTCACCGATCGCGCCCTCCCGGTCGCAATTAGGACATTTGCCGTCAGGCTCACTCATTTGGTTCAGAAAACCGGTGCATTACTTCAATGGGACAGGCGGTTGGCCGGGGCGATAATACGAGAGATCTGAGGATTGCGCTATGGGATTCAGGATGGAAAAGACAGAGGAGGGTCTTTGAGAATCGCAGTGCTTTTCGATAGGATGAATTCAGACTCACCCGAACACGTTCGGAGATGTATTGCGGATCCCCGCAAAAACTCGCTCTCGCATGATTAGATGCATGGTCGCCACATTAAGTTGTGCGGCCTTCTGCATTTCTGCGCCTGTTTTCGCACAAAGCGCGGATGCAGGGTCTTCCGAGGTTTCTGCGGAGGCAACTGCCGAAGCGGGCGTGGGGCCGCTTCCCGAAGACTTTGAATTCGTGGCGTTTCCGCTTGTTGCATACACACCTGAAACCAGCGTGCTCTTTGCCGGAGCGGGGTTGTTCTTCTTCAATGTGTCAGATCACCCGCGCGCTCGTCGGTCTGATGTCATGGTGTCGGCCGCATATTCGCTTCGGCAACAAGCGGCGTTGAAGATTGATTCTAGTTTCTACTTTGGCGACGGGACTGTGCACCTCGGTGCTGATTCGCTCTTCTTAGACTGGCCATCGGATTACTTTGGGATTGGCGAAGAGTCTGTGGACGACGGTGAGGAGTACAATAATCAGCAGGTCGAGACTGAGCTCATCTTGGACTTCCGACTTGCAGACAATTTTTACGCCGGATTCGCATACGAAGTGGGATACAATTCGCTTCGTATCGACAAAGACACGAGCCTCTTCGAGCCGGTGACCCCTGGTATCGACGGTGGGTTGTTGAGCGGTATTGGAATTCGCGCCAAATGGGACACCCGGGACACCAAGTTCGCAACCACTGAAGGTCAACGGTTTGCATTTGAAGCGACCTACTTCAATAGCTTGCTGAAATCTGACTACGACTACTGGAAATTGCGATTGGATTTGCGCCAGTTCTTCTCTTGGTCTGGTCACACGGTGGGCTTTCACGCGGTCACGCGAATCACAGTTGGAGATCCGCCGTTCTACGACATGTCGACCATCGGCGGAGACCGGCAGTTGCGTGGCGTCTTTCGGGCGCGACACCTCGATAACAGCATGTTTGTGGTGCAGTCGGAATACCGAACTCCCTATCTGTGGAGGCTCGGTTTGGCTGCGTTCGCCGGCATCGGAGACACCTTCAAACACTTCAACCAACTGTCCGTTGGTGACATCAAGTGGGCCGGCGGGGCTGGGTTGCGCGTCTTGCTTAAGGAAGCCGAACGCGTCAACCTTCGGTTGGACTTTGGTGTAAATGCCGACGACTACGGCATCTACTTCGGAATGTCCGAAGCGTTCTAGTCGTCCAGCTCGCCGTTTTCGGCTTTACCGATCCACTCGCGAATCTCGCGCTCAATCACTTCCATCGCTTTGTTGCGAAATGGCTTGAAGAGGAACGGCACGTCCATCTCGAGCGTGATGGCCTTTTCTTTGAGCTCTAACGTCCCACCAAGCTTGGCTCCCTTGGCTTCGAAGCCCACCTCGGCGCGGTGATCAGTGACCCAATCCGCCGTCGGGTTGTACTTCGAAAAGCGCTCAGCGTAAGACTCAAACGCCTTCTCGCACGCCTTTTTCGCGGTATCGATCGGGAGTGGATGTTCGATTGTATGTTTCATTGTCCTTACCTCTTGGACCTATAGCTTACGTACACCATAAGTGACGTCAGTGCTCTCTTCATTTCTGTCGGTAGCTGGCGGTGGCTCGGGCGAAAGCGCTGTGATTCGGGCACGCAGCTCTTCGCTCATCTCAAACTCGCCGGCTGCCAATGATGGCTTGAGCTGCTCTGCATGCCGCGCACCAATAATTGAGCCGGTGACGGCGGGATGGCTAGCGACCCATGACACCGCCAGTGTCGCCGGATGAACGCCTTGTTCATTGGCAATCTCAACCATGCCATCCGCGATCGCCAACAATTGGTCGTGTGCGTATCGGATGGTGTAGATTGGGTTATCAACCATTCTGCCCGAAGCAGGTTTCTCGGCTTTCTTGCTGTACTTGCCGGTGAGCACACCGCCACCGAGCGGGCTGTACGGGAACACACCAATGCCTTCGGATTCGGCCATCGGAAGAAGTTCGATTTCAGCAGCCCGTTTCACCAGGTTGTACATCGGTTGAATCGCAACAGGAGCAATCCATCCATTCTGATTGGCGAGCCCAATTGCCTTCATGGTTTGCCACGCGCTGAAGTTGCTGACAGCGACGTAGAGAATCTTCCCCTGCCGCACCAGGTCATCAAGCGCACGAAGCGTCTCTTCTAAGGGCGTGTACTCGTCGAAACGATGCAGATAGAAGAGGTCGATTCGATCGGTTTGAAGTCGTTTCAAGCTTGCTTCCACAGCTTGAATCAGGTGGTAGCGAGACGAACCACGGTCGTTCACGCCGTTTCCAGTCGGAAAATACGCCTTCGACGCGATCACCAACTCATCTCGGACGCCCTTGATGAGCCGCCCCAAGATGCGTTCCGACTCGCCGCCTGCGTAGACGTCCGCCGTGTCGTAGATGTTGATTCCAGCGTCCATACACGCATGAAACATCTCGGCCGATGCGTTTTCATCCGCGATATCGCCAAAAGACATGGTTCCAAAGCAAAGCTCTGAGACCGCTAATCCCGTTTTTCCAAGTGTGTTGTAGCGCATGATCAACCTCAAAAATTCACACGTGATGACCGGCGATAATGTGCGCGATTGCTGGCCGAATGGCAACCCATGAGATCACGTGAATTTATTCGCGCGTTTGCGCATCACAAACAACGGAGATACTTCGACTTCGAGTTAGTACGATGTCCCACATCCACGATGTAGCCGTAGTCGGGCTTGGGTTTGGTGGCTTAGGTTCAACGTTAGAATTCGCGCGGCAAGGTGCCGACGTGGTCGCGTTCGAGAACCTTGTTTATCCGGGCGGATGCGCCAGTACCTTCAAACGACGTGGTTTCAAATTTGAATCGGGGGCCACACTCTTTTCCGGATTTGGAGACGGCCAGCTTTTTCGGCGGTGGATGGACGAATACGACATGCCTGTTGTGTTTGAACCACTCGAACCCATCATTGAGTTTCGGACCCCCGAGTTCACGTTTCAGGTGTCGAGGGACCGTGACGAGTTTATTGAACGTTGGTGCGCGATGCCTGGAGCGCCCACCGAAGGTATCCGCGAGTTCTATGCGCTGCAGAAGCGGATTGCGGACACGCTTTGGGAACTGTTCGACGAACCAGAACTGCTCCCACCGTTCAAAGCCTCAAGCCTACTTTCGCATATTCGCCGAAGCCCGAAGTACCTTCCGCTACTGCCTTGGATTGGCCAACCACTTCAGGCTGCCTTGAACAGGTTTGGACTCACCGAATTCGAACCGCTGCGGGCGTTTTTGGATGCAGTCTGCCAAATCACGATCCAGTGCTCGGCTGCTGAGGCTGAGACCCCGTTTGCGTTGGGCGCGATGGACTATTTCTTTCGTGGCACGGGTCACGTCAAAGGGGGTATCGGGCATCTTGCGTGGGCGATCTCGAACACCATCGAAGACCTCGGTGGCGACGTTAGATATGGCGATGGCGTCCGCGCATTGATCTACGACGACGGTTCGTGGCTGATTCGCACACGCAAGGGCGACACCCGTGCACGGTCGGTCGTGTCGAATTTGTTGCCAAGCACGACCCAGCAACTGGTTAGCGGAATCCCGATGCGAGACCACGGCTTGCAAAAACGTGTCGAGGACGGGTGGGGTGCATGCATGTTGTACCTGGCTGTTCCTGCCGACATATGCGACCGCGCGGATGCCCACCATTGGCAACTCATTGCAGACAGCGACAAGCCCTTCTTGTCTGGAAACCACGTGTTTGTATCGATTTCGGGCACGAATGAAGACAGAGGTCCCGACGGTATGCGCACCGTCACAGTCTCGACCCACGTGCCAATGGCGCCTTATGTCAACGGCACGCCAGAGTCACAGGCGAGTTACATCGACGCGACTCAAACCACGATGAAGGACACGTTGAACCAATACCTTCCAGGATGGTTGGAACGGGCTGAACTGGTGATGACCGGCAGTCCACGTACGTTTGAGCGATTCACACGTCGCGGCAACGGATACGTTGGGGGCGTTCCAAGAGTTGCTGGGTTACACCACTATTTGTCATTAGTGCCGCGCCCGCACGCGCCCGATCTCTACCTCGTTGGCGACAGCGTCTTCCCTGGGCAATCTACCCTGGCCACCGCTATCGGAGGCACACGGGTCGCGACCTCGGTCATGCGGCGAATGCAGATTCCCGACCGCAGATCGTCAGAAATCAATGCCAACAGCTTCGCACAGAAATTCAATATAACCTGACGACGCTCCGAAACGCTCACCGACGAAATCCAAGAAGTCCGGGGAAAACATCTTCTCTTGGTCGAACTTCGAGCTCGCGATGAATGACTTGCGTTTCAATTGCTCAATCATCGGGTGGTCGTTGTCGAAGCCTTTTGGTGCGCGCTTCAAGCTCTCGCCACCTTCCTCGTGGTACTTGGCATGCGAAGAGTCGGTGATCAGCTGAGTCCAACGATCTGACTCATCCACAATCTTCTGACGAATCTGCGTCAACACATCGGTCTGAGGTCGCCACAGCCCAATCCCGAACCAACAATCGCCATCTTCGATATGCAGGTAAAAGCCTGGCGCGTGGACATCCTTGCCTTCTTCGTGACGAAACTGAACGCCGACGTTGGTCTTGTAGGGAGTCTTATCTTTAGAGAATCGGGTGTCTCGATACGGCCGCATCATTGAACCACCCGACTTACGATCATCCACGATAAAGTGCTCAGAAATCCCCTTAATCGTTGGCTCCATCGCACGAATGAAAGCGAGCGTCGGCTCACGCACGTTGTCTTCGTAGCGTTGCTTGTTTTCGTTGAACCACTCGCGCTCGTTGTTTGCCTCAAGCTCATGCAAGAACGTAAACAGCGACGGCTTGAACCCCTCAAATTCAGACATGTTTCCCTCGTTTGTCGTCCCAATCCGAACACTGTATAAGTGTTCAGTGTTTTACTGTCAACGCTTTTTCAGTTCGTCTTCGAGCGCGTCGAACTTGTCCTGGAGCGGATCGCGCATCGCCTCTTCCTCGTATGGGTCTGGCTCGGGCGCATGTTGAATAGGAGCGGGGAGTTGCTTCTTCGGCGCCGGTCTATCGAGCTTCGGCACATACTGCGGAGGTCCAAGTACCCGACCCTCGCCGTCTTTGAATCTGCCGATGGCCAGCAAGATAATGTCGATTAGCCACCAAATTCCGAAACCACCACCGGTGAAAAAGAAGAACAAGCCTGTCCAGACCTTGCCCACGTAGAATCGGTGAATGCCGAGATAGCCAAAGAAGAGGGCGAGCACGAACGCCACCACACGATTGTGCGGGGAGCGTTGTTCAGTGGCGACGACGGTCAGTGCATTGGTCACGGTTGAATCTCTTCCTGGTGGGCAGCGACCAACTCGCCGAGCGCTGCCTGTGCGCGTTGAAGGGCATTGTCGAACGCTTCGTCGCCGACATTGCCCTTGAGTTCATAGTAGCACTTCACTTTTGGCTCGGTACCCGAAGGCCGAACGATGACGCGAGAGCCGTCTTCAAGCCAGTAGATCAGGACATCACTCTTTGGGAGGTCGACCTTGGAACGACTCGCTCCCTCAATCCGCACGCCCTCCAAAAGGTCAGCTTGCGCCCGAATTTTTCGACCGGAAATGGTCGTTGGTGCTGCCTTTCGCAGCCGGTCGCAGAGGTTGTGCATATGTGGATTATCGTCCGTGAACCAGATGCTCTTTTGGGCCGTCACGAAGAGTCCAAACTCGCGGTAGATGGCCTCGAGTTGGTCGAAGACCGTCTTCCCGTCGGCAGCCAAATCGGCAGCAAGCTCACAGAAAGTCCGGGCTGCCGAAACGCCGTCCTTGTCCCGCACTAGCTCGCCAACCGTGTAGCCAAGGGCCTCTTCGTAGCCGAACGCAAACTTGAGGTTTGGCCGGTCCATCGCGCCGTTCGCAATCCATTTAAACCCGGTCAAAGTCTCGAAGTACGTCGCGCCCTTCGCCTCTGCCATCGTGCCCAACAACTGCGAGGAAACGATGGTCGTCGCCACAGCCACGTTCGAATCGTGCTGCAAAAGCGCGTGTCCCAAGAGCGCGCCAATCTGGTCGCCTCGTAGCATTTGATACTCGCCAGCGTCATTGCGTGCAGCGACCGCCAAACGGTCCGCGTCGGGATCGTTGGCAATCGCAATCGCCGCTCCTTCGGCTTCGGCGAGTTCCAGAACCGCATCCATTGCGCCTGGTTCTTCAGGATTTGGGAAGTTCACAGTCGGGAAGTTTCCATCGGGCTCGCGTTGACTCGGCGCCGTGAACACCTTGCCGAATCCAGCATCGGCGAGCGCACGTTCGGTGCACTCAGCACCAACGCCATGCAACGGCGTGTACGCGATGGCGAATTCCGCCCGATTGCCGCGGTCTGGCAGAAACGAAAGCTCCTGCACCTTCGAAAGATAAGTCGCAATCAGGGCTTCGCCGTATTCTTCGACCAGCGACGCATCGCGTTCGAAGTTCGGCAGGCCGTTGGAGGCTACGTTTTCGATCGCCTTGGCAATACCTCCGTCATGCGGAGGGATGATCTGGGCGCCATTCCCCCAATAGACCTTGTATCCGTTGTATTGCGGCGGATTGTGGCTTGCGGTCAGCATGATGCCTGCTGATGCCCCAAAATGAGTCACCGCGAAGGCAGCAACCGGCGTCGGAACCACGTGGTCGGCCACGTAAACTCGAATGCCCTTTGATGTGAGGACGTCCGTTGCAGCGGCCGCAAACTCCGAAGAGCCGATTCGCCCATCGTATCCGATGACGACAGAGGCGTTTTCGCCCACGGTTGCGAGCAAGTAGTCCGCCAATCCCGCCGTCGTCTCCAGAACGACTAGCGTGTTGATGCGATTCGGTCCGGCACCGATGATGCCTCGCAAACCGGCGGTACCAAAGGCAAGGCGTCCCGAAAATCGGTCCTCAAGTTCGTCTGTGTCGTTGGCATCTACAAGGGCTTGAAGCTCGGATTTCGTCTGTGGATCCGGGTCACGCGCTAACCATCGTTCGACATCGCTTCTCATCGGTTCGCCTGCTGCTTAGGAATGGGCGACAGGAGAATTGCAAGCGGACTCTGGTTTGGCAAGTCACCTAGTAGGTGCGCATGTCGACCCGCTGCCTCTTTCGGCCCCAGTCTCCGGGGCCTTCGCCGAATCGGCCGGCGATCTGCGTGTCGCATTTCAGGCAGCGACCGTTGTGCAGGGCGTATCCGTTTAGCTCGTACCAATCGCGGATGATCACCGGTGCGTTACAGCCTGGGCAAAAGGTCGTGTCGCCGTCTGCGTCATGAATATTGCCCAAATACGCGTATCGCACGCCATTCTTCATGGCGATCTCACGCACGCGTTTCAGAGTTTCCGGAGAGGTCCGTGGTTTATCGCGCATCTTGAAGTCGGGATGGAACGCCGAGAAATGCATCGGCACATCTGGACCAAGATTCTCGACCACCCATTGCGACATTTGCTCAACTTCTTCGGTCGAGTCGTTTTCGTCGGGGATGACAAGCGTTGTGAGCTCAAACCAGACGTCGGTTTCATGTTTCAAGTACAGCAGGCTATCCAACACAGGTTGAAGCTCACTGAACGTGATCTTCCGGTAGAAGTCATCTGTGAACGCCTTCAGGTCGACGTTCGCCGCATCTAGCTTCGAATAGAATTGGCGTCGAGGTGCGTCCTTAATATATCCGGCCGTGACCGCCACGGTTTTGATGCCCATCTCCTTGCACGCATCGATGCAGTCGATTGCATACTCCATGAAGATGACGGGGTCGTTGTATGTGAACGCGACGCTCGTGCATCCACTGTCCGCAGCAGCCTTTGCGATTGCCTCCGGGCTAGCTTGGTCGGCGAGCGTATCGAATTCGCGAGACTTGCTGATGTCCCAGTTCTGACAGAACTTGCAGCCCAGATTGCATCCAGCCGTGCCGAACGAAAGCACCGGTGTGCCTGGGTAAAAGTGGTTCAGCGGCTTTTTTTCGATGGGGTCGATACAGAACCCGCTGCTTCGCCCATAGGTCGTCAGCACAACCTCGCCGCCTAGATTCTGGCGGACGAAGCAAAATCCCCTTTGGCCTTCACGAAGTCGGCATTCGCGAGGGCAGATATCGCACTGTACACGGCCGTCTTCCAGCGTTTGCCAGTGTTCAGTGGGGACAATCCAAGGCTGTTCATTCTCGCTCATGTGGTTAGTTTACTATGTGTGCGAACCTGAATCGAACGAGTGATCATGAGATCTGAAGCACTTACACGACCGATGGCCGTCGCAGGCACGTTTTATCCCAATGATCCCCAGCAACTGAATCGTCTGCTCGATGAGTATTTTGGTGCCGAGGTTGAGGATCGCCAAGATGCCGTTGCGATCATCGGCCCGCACGCAGGCCTTGTGTATTCAGGGCCAATCGCCGGATCGGCCTATAATAGTGCGCGAAGTGCGATCGAACAGGCGGAACGAATCGTGTTGATCGGACCCTCGCATCGAGTTGGCTTTCACGGCGTCGCCTTGAGCGGCTATCGGTGGTTTGAATCGCCAATTGGTGCCTTGGAAATCGACCAAGAAGCGTATGACATTCTGAAGGATATGCCCGGCTTCACGGTGCGAGAAGATGCACATGCTCTGGAGCACGGCTTGGAGGTCCACCTCCCGTTTATCCAACGCGTCGCAAAGGCGACCGCGAAGCTGGTGCCGCTGGTCGTTGGACAGGTTGATGACGACCAGTTGGCAGCGGGATTGGACGCAATCATCGACGAGACCACGTTCGTTATCATCAGCTCTGATCTGAGCCACTTTCACGACTACGAAACCGCTCGACGATTGGATGCGCAAACAAGCCAAGCCATCCAAGAGAAACGGCCTGATGATATTGATGGGAAGGGTGCATGCGGGGCCGCGGCCATTCGGGGGTATCTGCATACCGCGGCCTCAAGTAACTTGGGCGTCGAGATCGTGGATCTTCGAAACTCCGGTGATACGGCGGGTGGTAAAGACCGAGTGGTAGGGTATGGAGCCTATGTCTTCCGATAATGAAGCATTTCTGGGTGAATCGACGACAACGCAGTTGCGCAAACTCGCACTGCAAGCCGTCGAAAACGCCGCGATGGGGAAGGGACCGTTGACGGTTCAGGACGCGAATCTAGACGATGCGGATGAGCTGCATCATCACCGCGCAACCTTTGTAACCGTCTATGTGGACGGCGCACTGCGCGGGTGTCTGGGTACCCTTGAGCCCATCAACGAAGTTGGCGAGGACGTTGCCAGAAACGCCTATCGCGCGGCGCAGTTCGACCAGCGGTTCCTGCCTGTGCGTGAGGATGAGCTCGAGAACCTCGATGTGCATATCAGTGTGCTGACCCCGCTTGAACGTCTGGATGTGAAAGACCTCGAAGACCTGAAGGCGAAGGTCCGACCTGGTCGAGATGGCCTCCTGCTGAAGGCTGGCGTTCGCCGCGGCACATTCCTTCCGGCCGTTTGGGAGAAGACCGACGGCACCGACCACTTCCTCCAATTGCTCTGGCGAAAAGCCGGCCTGATGCCCGGTGAATGGCCTTCCGATCTGCAGGTGTTTCGCTATGAAACGCAGGAATTTTGATTGGGGCTAGGGGGCTAGGGGCTCGAGGCTAGCGGGCTAGCGGCTCACGCCTTGGGCCGCCGAGAGGATTTGGTCGATTTCGGAGATTGCGTTCGGCCAGTGCGGTGCGAAACGCAGGTGGCCGTCAGGCGTCGAGACTGCGATTGAGTGGTCAGCAAAGTGTTTGGCGGCGGCGTTCAGGGCGTCTCCGTTCGGAATCGGCACGGAGAGGATTCCAGAGCGGTCGGTTTTGCGGGTCGTTTCCCAGCCGATCTCACGAAATCCTTCGTCGAGCTGCGTCAGGTACGCAGTGATATGCGCCTCGATGTTGGAAACGCCTAGCGCCATGAGCAAATCGAGTGACGCCTCCATCGCTGCATAACCAAGCGCGCTAACTGCGCCGAACTCAAAGAGCTCGGGTGACTGCTTGTAAGGCTTGTCGTAATCGAGCAGCCCAGCGCCTTCGAACAGGAAACTCAGTGAATCCTCTTGGCTTAGCCAACCGACTAGACGCGGCGTGAGCGCGGACTGGCCGCGCTCTGACACGTACAGAAAGCCCGCCCCCTCGACGCTCATCATCCATTTGTGACCGCCAACCGCCAGAAAGTCGATTCCTAGGGTTGCGACATCAATATCCACTGCGCCCACGGCTTGCACGCCGTCGACAAAGAACAGGCAGCCGTTCTCCTTGCATCGCTCGCCAATCGCCTTGAGAGGCATGGCCCAACCTGTTTGAAACTGAACTGCGGAGGCGGCGACGAGCCTCGCACCATCCAAAACGTCGAGGTTTTCGCCGCCGCTCTCGACGGTTTCGACGACATCCACGAACTCAATCTGAAGGTCGAAGGTCTTCGCAGCTTGCAACCAAGGCGTGACGTTTGCCGGGAATTCGTTCGTGAAGAGCACGACCTTGTCGCCAGCTTGCCAGATCAAAGAATTGGCGATGTCGACGACACCGGTGGTCGTGTTCTGTATGAGTCCGATCCGCTCGTGACTGCTTCCGATGAATTCTGCGAGTTTTTCGCGAAGACGCTCACGCTGTTCAATCCAGCGCATGACACACCCGACGCCTTCCTCGGCGTAGGCCGTTGCGACCTCACCAATCGCGGTTTTGACCGGATCGGATATTGGAGAAATCGCCGCGTGGTTGAGATAGATGTCCGGTTTGAGGTCCGGGAACAGTTGGCGATCGCCGATTCGGGGCATGTGCATAGCATCTCTTCGTGTACTGATAACTCAGACGCAGACTTCCTATAGCATTGCAAGGCGCCAACCCCTAGCCCCCTAGCCCCCTAGCCGCTAGCCCCCTAGGCCGCGAGCCGCTAGCCCCTAGGCCGCGAGCCGCTAGCCCCCGAGCCGTCCAGCCGTGACCGATCAGCAATACGTTTGTATGAAGCCGATAACCGGCTGTTTTTCGAGATCTTACGTCCCTTTTTCACA